>NZ_JBLRMI010000002.1:0-607661 GCF_047921555.1 Proteus sp. LHD240705 | reverse complement strand
CGACAGCGCACTTAATAATCAAATCGATATATTCAGTGTAATTTATAGACATTTACTGTCGAAAAAAGTTTCAAATAATATAAATCATATTTAAATATCCCCATCCCCCTTACTCAATAAAAACATAAAGTATAAAAAAAGAGGCTTATATAAGCCTCTTTTTGGTTTAGTGTTATCTATTACTGCTTCGCGATTATCTTATTGTCATCTAAATCTAAGATAATCTCTTTGCCCGGTAATAATTTGCCAGACAAGATATCTTGAGCTAATGGATTTTCAACCTCTTGCTGGATAGCCCGTTTTAATGGACGAGCACCATAAATTGGATCGAATCCAACTTCACTCAATTTCTCTAATGCAGCCCCAGTGATAGTAACGTGATAACCACGCTCTTCTAAACGCTGGTATAAACGACGCAATTGAATTTGTGCAATCGCTGCAATGTTTTCTTTACCTAATGGGTGGAATACCACAACTTCATCAATACGGTTGATAAACTCTGGTCTGAAATGATGGCCAACAACATCCATCACAATGTTTTTCATTTCAGGATAATCAATTGTCCCGAAGCGTTCTTGAATTAAATCAGACCCCAAGTTCGATGTCATAATCACAACTGTATTACGAAAATCGACTGTTCTGCCTTGTCCATCCGTTAAACGACCATCATCCAATACTTGTAATAAAATATTGAATACGTCTGGATGCGCTTTTTCAACTTCATCTAATAAAATGACTGAATAAGGGCGACGGCGAACGGCTTCTGTTAAATATCCACCTTCTTCGTAACCAACATATCCTGGAGGTGCACCCACTAAACGAGAAACGGAGTGTTTTTCCATAAATTCAGACATATCGATACGAACCATTGCATCATCACTATCAAACAAGAAGTTCGCTAATGCTTTACACAACTCAGTCTTACCTACCCCAGTAGGCCCTAAGAATAAGAACGAACCAATTGGACGATTTGGATCAGATAATCCAGCACGGCTACGACGAATAGCATTAGATACTGCACTCACAGCCTCAGCTTGACCAATAACACGTCTATGTAGCTCTTGTTCCATTCTTAGCAGTTTTTCACGTTCCCCTTCTAGCATTCTAGATACAGGAATACCTGTCCAACGAGCCAAGATTTCAGCAATTTCAGCATCAGTGACTTTATTACGTAACAGCTTCATATGTTTATCTTCAGCTTTATTAGCTTCAGCAAGCTGTTTTTCTAACGTCGGGATTTGTCCATATTGGATCTCTGACATTTTCGCCAAATCACCGCTACGGCGAGCTTGTTCTAATGCAATACGAGCCTGCTCTAATTCAGATTTAATATGTTGAGTGCCAGTAAGTTCTGCTTTTTCTGCTTTCCACTCTTCTTCTAAAGCAGAATACTCTTTCTCTTTTTCAGCAAGTTCTTCATTTAGCATCTCTAAACGTTTTTTACTTGCATCATCAGACTCTTTTTGCAGTGCTTGTTGTTCAAGTTTCAGCTGAATAATACGTCTATCAAGTCTATCTAATGCTTCTGGTTTTGAATCCATCTGCATACGTAGGCTTGCGCCC
The DNA here is from genome assembly GCF_047921555.1 of Proteus sp. LHD240705. NCBI lineage: Bacteria > Pseudomonadati > Pseudomonadota > Gammaproteobacteria > Enterobacterales > Morganellaceae > Proteus > Proteus sp. LHD240705. The sequence goes on along the minus strand of NZ_JBLRMI010000002.1, from coordinate 606,098 downwards.
GCTTCATCAATTAAGTCAATCGCCTTATCTGGTAACATACGGTCAGAGATATAACGATGAGATAAAGTCGCAGCCGCAACAATCGCAGGATCTGTAATTTGAACATGATGATGAAGTTCATAACGTTCTTTCAGACCACGTAAAATAGCAATAGTATCTTCTACAGTTGGCTCAGCCACATACACTTTTTGGAAACGACGCTCTAATGCCGCATCTTTTTCAATATATTGACGATATTCATCAAGTGTTGTTGCACCCACACAGTGTAATTCACCACGAGCTAATGCCGGCTTTAACATATTTCCCGCATCCATAGCACCGTCAGCTTTACCTGCGCCAACCATCGTATGTAATTCATCAATAAACAGAATGACACTGCCTTCCTGTTTAGATAAATCATTTAAAACAGCTTTTAAACGTTCTTCAAATTCACCACGGTATTTAGCACCTGCTAATAACGAGCCCATATCTAAAGAAAGTACACGCTTATTCTTTAAACCTTCAGGGACTTCACCATTAACAATACGTTGAGCCAAACCTTCAACAATGGCCGTTTTACCAACCCCTGGTTCACCAATAAGCACAGGGTTGTTTTTAGTACGGCGTTGTAGAACTTGAATAGTTCTTCTTATTTCTTCATCACGACCAATAACAGGATCGAGTTTGCCTTGTTCTGCTCTTTCCGTTAAATCCACAGTATATTTTTTCAATGCCTGACGTTGGTCTTCTGCATTTTGATCGTTCACTGTTTCTCCACCACGTATTTTTTCAATCGCTATCTCAAGACTTGCTTTATTCGCTCCGGCAGCTTTTAGCATATCAGCAACTTGCCCACCGGTTTCCATAGCAGCTAAAAGAAAGAGCTCTGACGAAATAAATTCGTCACCTTTTTTCTGTGCCAATTTATCGCACAAGTTAAGGTGCTTAATTAAATCATTTGAGGGATGAACCTCTCCACCAGCACCTTCGACTTTAGGTAATCGAGACAAAGCATCATTAATTCGCTCATTAAATTGCGATGCATTAACACCTACGGATGTTAATAGAGGGCGAATTGAGCCACCTTGTTGATTAAATAACGCACTCAGTAAATGTATGGGTTCTATAAATTGATTATCGTTCCCAAGTGCCAATGACTGGGCGTCTGCGAGAGCTTGCTGGAATTTGTTGGTTAATTTATCCAGACGCATAACACCTCCAAGTAAAATTTAAAGTAAAATTCGTAACTGGAGAATAGATGAGGTCATTTTGACAATATTCAAGCTCAAAATAAAAATTTTGAGCAAAAATATTCATCAATATTTGAGATAAGTGAGAAAAAACGTTGAGAGGAAGTTTATTTAATCCAGATTAATGATGCCATTCGCCCAGTTACATGCTCTCGTCTATAAGAAAAGAAGCGCGATGGATCAGTTACAGTACAAAAATCGCCACCATAAATCTGAGTTATTCCACTTTCCTGTAAGATTATTCTCGCTAACATATAAATATTAGCTAAATATTTACCATTATGGGGAATAAATGCAGATTCAAAGGCAATATTTTTCTCTATAAACGCCAAACGGACTTCTGCACCAACCTCAAAAGCAGTTGGTCCAATTGCTGGCCCTAGCCATGCCATAATTTGATCTTTAGGTGCTTTAAACTGCGCAAGTGTATTCTGTAATACACCATGGCAAAGCCCTCGCCATCCACCATGAGCGGCGCCAACTTCTGTTCCATCAACAGTTGTAAAAAGGACTGGCAAACAATCTGCCGTCATAATTGCGCAAACTTTTTTCACGGTAGAGGTGTAAAGGGCATCACCTTGTATTTCATTATTTTTCTCAGTATTTAGCGTAACAACATGAGTGCCATGAACTTGTTCAAGCCATAGTGGCATTTCAGGCAATTGAGCTTGCTGGCAAAGTCTGCGTCTATTTTCTTCAACATCAGACAATTTATCACCAACATGAGTACCTAAATTGAGGCTGTTATAAGGCGGTAGACTAATCCCACCTTCTCTCAAGGTACTGCAAGACCCAATATTTTCAGGTTGTGGCCAATCTGGAAAAATCAATGAAGTCATTTACCAATCCATTTCATCTTTAAACTGTTCAACGTCAGCTTTTAGCACATCGATAAGCTTAACCATATCATCAGGCAATGGTGCATGCCATTCCATTTCAATACCTGTTATTGGATGATAAAGACGTAGCATCGTTGCATGTAGCGCTTGTCTATCAAATAAGCGTAACGTTTCACGTAATTCATCTGAAGCCCCTTTTAAAGGACGAGGTCTTCCTGCATAAAGCTGATCACCGATTAAAGCATGGTGAATATGAGCCATATGAACACGAATTTGGTGAGTACGACCGGTTTCTAAACGTAAACGCAAACGTGTATGAGCACGGAAATGCTCCATAACACGATAATGTGTTACTGCTGGTTTACCCATTGGGTGCACAGCCATATGTGTCCGTTTAGTTGGATGTCGAGAAATAGGCTCATTCACTAATCCTCCCGCAGTCATTCTTCCTGTTGCAACCGCTTCATACTCACGCGTGATTTCACGACGTTGTAAAGCTTCAACTAAATGCGTTTGAGCAGGAACTGTTTTTGCAACAACCATTAAACCTGTTGTATCTTTATCCAATCGATGGACAATACCCGCACGAGGTACATTAGCAATCTCTGGATAGCGATAAAGTAATGCATTTAATACGGTGCCATCAGGATTACCCGCACCAGGATGAACAACGAGATCTCTTGGCTTATTGATAACTAAAATATCGTCATCTTCATAAACGATATTTAACGGAATATTCTGAGGCTCCCAGCGAACTTCCTCTTCAATTAAGGCATCGACTTCAATTTTTTCACCGCCAAGCATTTTTTCTTTTGGCTTATTGATGATTTTATCGTTAACCTGCACTCTATTGTCTAAGATCCACTCTTTTATACGAGATCTTGAATAATCAGGGAACATTTCGGCCAAAGCCTGATCTAAGCGTTGACCCAGCTGTGAATCTGCGACTGTAGCATTAAGTCGTATTTGTTGAGACATAAATAATTTTCTATTAATTAAGTTAGTGTTTTGACGGCACAGCCGTTTCATTTAAAATGAGTTATAGTGTAACCGATTTCAGGGGAGCTTCACGGAGAGACTCCCCAAACCTATTCAGAGGATAATCAATACGTGATGAGACGCATTAAATACCTGGTGGCAGCGGCCACTGTAAGCCTGTTACTTGCTGGCTGTTCGAGTTCAGACAAAGACGTTACTGCCGATATGTCGCCTTCTGAGCTTTACTCAACCAGTCAGGAAAAATTGCTAGATGGCAATTATGGAGCGGCTATCAAACAATTAGAGTCTCTCGATAATCGCTATCCTTTTGGCCCTTACTCGCAACAAGTTCAACTCGATCTGATTTATGCTTATTATAAATCAGCGGAACTACCAATGGCGATTTCTGCAATCGACCGTTTTATGCGATTAAACCCAACCCATCCTAATATCGACTATGTTCTTTATATGCGAGGCTTAACAGCTCAAGCATTAGATGATAGTGCATTACAAGGATTCTTTGGTATTGATCGTTCAGACCGTGATCCTCAACATGCTATCGTGGCATTTAAAGATTTTAGTCAATTAGTTCGTTACTATCCAGACAGCCTTTATGTCGCCGATGCAACCAAACGCCTAGTCTTTCTTAAAAACCGTTTAGCGAAGTATGAGCTTTCTGTTGCGAAATTCTATACTAAACGAGGGGCTTATGTCGCGGTTATTAATAGAGTAGAGCAAATGATGCGCGATTATCCTGACACACAAGCTACTCGTGACGCGCTTGTCTATATGGAAAACGCTTATAAAGAATTAGGTCTGACGCAAGAAGCAGAAAAAGTAGCTTCACTAATTGCAGCCAATCCAGCCTAACAAAAACATCACCATCAAAAACAGCAGCTTATCGCTGCTGTTTTTTTATTCTTTTCTAGCTAAATTGTCTTTGCTTTTCATCAGCCCAACCTTCCTAATATGACTGAATAAATGCAACTTAACAAGCGGTCTTTTTCAGCTATTTATCATTTGTCACGTTTCTATTACTAGTTACACATACATCTAACAAAAAGTGATTTTGATCATGTTTTAAATTGTGTATCACGATATTCTGAAGTTATCGAAGACGGAGTAATAAAGAGGTAACTATATGATTATAAATATTACTAGCAAACAAATGGAAATTACCCCAGCACTACGTGAACACATTGAAAGCCGTCTAACTAAACTCAATAAATGGCAGGTGAATTTAATCAATCCTCATATTATTCTTACGAAAGATCCTAAAGGTTTTAGTGTTGATGCCAGCATTCATACACCAAATGGGCAATTGGTCGCTAATGCACAACACACTGATATGTATGTTGCAATTAATGAATTACTCGCAAAACTTGAACGTCAATTAAACAAAGTTCAGCATAAAAACGAATCTCGTCGGGCTGATAACAGCCTGAAAGAAGAGAATTTACTTGTCGATGAAATGTAAATAGTAAAGCAAGATTAAAAATTAGAATAAATCACTGACTCAAAACGCCTCTGCGCATCCTCGTGATGCGCTTTTTATTGTATTTTTCTTGACTCTATTCACATCATCATGTTTGATAGCGATATGTTAAATAATTTACCAATCAATATAATGAAAAAACATTCACATTTGCCTTTCTTCTTTTTCTTTCTACTCTTTCATTAAGAGGCTTTGTCATTTCAGAAAGAAAAGTAAGAACGACAATAGCCTCCAAAATTGGAGGCTTTTTTATTTATGATGGCATGACATAACGGTATAGGGCTTAAACATGGAAAAACTCGATTTATCAGCAATCAGAGATAAAATCACAATGTTAGATTCAGAATTACTAACATTGTTAGCAAACAGACGTCAATTATCTGCTGATGTTGCTCAATTTAAATTGAATACACATCGCCCTATTAGAGATAAAAATCGTGAGCGTGAATTACTTGATTTATTGATTGAGAAAGGAAAAAACGTTGGGCTAGATGGTTTTTATATTAGTCGTATTTTTCAAATGATCATTGAAGACTCTGTCTTAACGCAACAAGCCATTCTACAACAACATCTTAATGCAACACCGAATGAATCAGCCAGAATTGCTTATTTGGGGCCTAAAGGCTCTTATTCACATATTGCTGCTCGTCAATATGCAGCCCGCCATTTTGATAGCTTCGTTGATTGCACTTGCCAGAAATTTGATGACATTTTTACACTTGTCGATACAGGCCAAGCTGATTACGGTTTACTACCTATTGAAAATACCAGTTCAGGGGCAATTAATGATGTTTACGATTTACTGCAAACAACATCAATCTCTATTGTTGGAGAAATTCGCATCCCTATTAATCATGCGCTTTTAACAAGTGTTGATAGCAGTACAGAAGAGTTGCAAACTATTTATAGTCATCCTCAACCCTTCCAACAATGCAGTCATTATTTAAATCAGTATCCAAACTGGAAAATTGAATATTGCGAAAGTACAGCTGCTGCAATGGAAAAAGTAGCTCTTGCACAATCACCACTTGTTGCGGCTATTGGTAGTGAAGCCGGTGGCTCTCTTTATGGTTTAAAACCTTTAGCTAATAATTTAGCAAACCAGCAAATAAACGTAACACGCTTTATTGTTATTGCACGAAAAGCCATTGATGTTTCAGAGCAAGTACCCGCTAAAACAACCTTCTTAATGGCTACTGGGCAACAAGCGGGTGCATTAGTCGATGCATTAATGATTTTAAAAAAATACGACATTATTATGACGAAACTCGAGTCTCGTCCTATTAATGGCACACCTTGGGAAGAGATGTTTTATATTGATGTTCAAGCAAATTTACGTGATATTAATATGCAAAAAGCCTTACACGATTTATCACAAACAACACGTTCATTAAAAGTATTAGGTTGTTATCCTTCCGAGAATGTCGTTCCTGTTGAAGTAAAATAATAAAACGATCCACTAATAAATAAGCCAGATAGTACATCACCTATCTGGCTTTTTTTATCTCATATTCTTACTTTGTCACTCATTATAAGAAGCCATACATCGCTGCAAATATCCAACCAAAGACACAGGAAACAGTTACACCAATTAATCCTGGTAGAATAAAGCTATGGTTAATAACAAATCGCCCTATTCGAGTTGTACCAGAACGGTCAAATTGAATAGCGGCTAAGTCACTAGGATAAGTAGGAAGAATATAGTAACCATAACAAGCAGGTGCAGATGCAATGATATAAGCAGGATCAACGCCAATACCCAATGCTAAAGGAACAATAGCTGCTAAAGCCGCTGCTTGTGAATTAACAAACTTAGATACCAATAATAAGACAACTGCATAAGCCCAAGGATATTCTCGTACTAATTGTCCTAATGCAGCTTCTATTTCTTTCATATGTGCAGAGAACATTGTCTCTGCCATCCAAGCAATACCATACACGGCAACAATTGCTATCATCCCTGAACGAAATACTTCATTTTTAGAAATAAGAGAAGGGTTGGTTTTACAGATAATAATAATTGACGCGCCAGCTAATAACATAAACATTTGAATAACGAGCACCATAGATAATGGCTTGCCATTAAATACAGGACGTATTTCAGAGAAAGCACCTAATATTGCCACAACAGCAATTGCACCTAAGAAAATCCACATTGCTACCCAGTTTTTCATAGGGAGCTTTTTATCTAGAAGTGTTGCTGTATCACCATAAACATAATCATGGTTTTCAGGAACCGAAACAAATTCTTGGAAGCGTTGGTCTTTATCTAAATCTTTTCCTCTAAACCAGCTAAAGATACCAATGGCTAAAATACCGATAAAAGTAGAAGGAATAGTAATTGCTAATAAATCTAAAAATTCAAGGTGTTTACCATTAAAAGTCACATCACCGAGCATTGCGACTAATGTAACAACGGCAACGGAAACTGGACTGGCAATAATCCCCATTTGAGAGCCGATTGTACTTGCCGCCATTGGTCTTTCCGGACGAATATTATTTTTAATCGACACATCATAGATTATTGGCAATATGGTATAAACAACGTGCCCAGTACCACATAATATTGTAAGAGTACAAGTTACGAGTGGTGCAACAATAGAAATATATTTTGGATTTTTACGTAATAATTTTTCTGCTATTTGCAACATAACATCTAATCCACCAGATGCTTGTAATGTTGCTGATGCAGAAACAACGGCAATAATAACTAACATTACATCAACAGGTGGTTTTCCTGGAGGGAGGTTAAAAACAAAAACTAAAATAACCAAACCTACACCACCTAATAGACCTAGTGCAATTCCTCCCTTTCTAGCCCCATAAAATAGACACACTAATATAATGGCGAGTTGTATTAAAAAATCCATAAATTACCCCTTGAAAAACACGTCGAAATATAAACAAAAAATAATACAATGAAATTTTTAGCACTTATTGCAAAAAAAAGAGCTTATAAAATATAATTTACGATAATTGTTATAGGAATTTTTTTGATCATTGTTATAATTTTAATAATACCTTTTAATTTCATTCATTTTTAAGATCTCATCAACAAATAACTTTTAATAAAAAGACAATCTTGAACATTAATTATTATTAAATTAAACTCTGAGATAACAATTAAATAACAATAAACACAAGATGTATTAATCTATTAATAAATATAGATATTTATCTTATTGTTTTTAAATGTATATTTATATTTCTCTACTTTTATTTTCTAAGTAAAAATATGTGATTCTTATCTATTATTAAATGGAGGGAAAGAATATGAACACTTTTATCATACTGATTTTAAGTCTATTTTTTACCAATAACGTAGATGAAATTAAATTAAAAGAGGGTTATCACACTTACTCACTAACGTCTCAAACGGATTTGAAACGTTGCACAGTAAGCCCATGTCCAGATCCTAAAGATTATTAACTTTTAAGCATTTTGTTTTAAAAGGAGTTATTATGAATAAATCATATATTTTAATATGCTCATTTTTATTCGCTAGTTATACGAGTGCTTATTTTGATGATAAGGCAGAAAAAATATAACATCGAAAATTGAATATTCTCAAAATAATAGCAATATCTCTGCTTCTAGTCGTTGTGTTTGGCCACCTTGTGATGATGACTGGTGATAAGCTAAACATGAAATAATTAATAAAATAAAAAGGCCGAACAATTTATTTTATTGCTCGACCTTTTATATAACAAATAATTTAACTAGATTCGGCTATCGTTAGCCTTTTGTAATAATACACCACTCTCTTTCATAAATTGAGTAGCATAATCGCCAAACCAATCACTCACGTTATTAAATGAACGAACAAACTCACTCTTTGCATTTATATCTAATAAATCGATAGCTTGCCCCAAAGAATGATGATATCTACGAATTAGTTCAATATTCTCTTGTGATGATAAAATAATATCAGCATAGAGTTGAGGATCTTGAGCAAACAGTCGTCCTATCATTGCCAATTCTAAGCGATAAATAGGAGATGAGAGTCGTAGTAAACTGGCTAAGTCCACTTTTTCTTTTGCTAAATGCTGACCGTAAGCAAAGGTAGTAAAATGCCGAAGTGCTTGAATAAAACTCATGTTTTTATCATGCTCTTCTGGCGTAATCGCCTCAATTTTTGCTCCCCATACCATTAATTGCTCTAGCAACCATTCAAATTCTTGATGGTTTCGGCCTTCACAATAAGCCACAACCTGTTTTGCCAAACTGGGCACATCAGGGCCAAACATTGGATGAAGACCTAAAACGGGCCCACTATGTGCCTTTAACATCGCCTCTAAAGGGGCTTTTTTGATAGAGGCTAAATCGACTAATAAGCAATCTTTAGGCAATGGCGGTAATTGTTCAATAACCTCAACGGTTAAATGGATAGGTACACTAATTATTACCATTCCTGCATTATCAAAAATAGCAGGCGACTTAGTTTGCCATTCATCAGCTTCTAAACTTTCAACTTGATAGCCAGAGAGTGTAAACAAACGAGAAAATAGTTTACCCATTTTCCCATTTCCTCCCACAATAACGATTTTACCAAGTTGAGGGTTAAGAGTTTTAAATCCCTTGTCATTCTCTTTAGTATAGGATTCTCGCATTACTCGGCGTAACACATCTTCAATCAAATCTGGGGAAATTCCCATCATTTGTGCGTCATTACGACGAGAAGCAAGCATAGCGGCTTCTCTATCAGGCGCATAAATCGGTAAGCCATGACGGTTTTTAACTTCTCCCACTTCAGCTACCAACTGCATTCTTTTTGCGAGTAAAGAAAGCAGTGATTTATCTACCTGATCAATTTGCTCACGCAAACCTTGTAATTCTTCAGCCATCTATGCTTGCCTCTTTTTTCTTTATGATTAACTAACTTTTTTTAACTGAGCTTCACGCTGAACCAAAATCGGGGAAAGTTGAGCATGTAAATTTCTTAATACTGACTCCGTTGTTTCCCAACTAATACACGCATCTGTTACTGAGACACCGTATTTCATTTCACTACGAGATTGCTCTGACGATTGATTGCCTTCATTAATATGGCTTTCTAACATAATGCCAGTGATTGATTCATTACCTTTAGTAATTTGCTCAATCACAGAATCAACCACCGCTGTTTGACGACGGAAATCTTTATTAGAATTACCATGGCTGCAATCAATCATTAATGATGGTTTTAATCCTGCTTTTACCATTTGAGCTTCACATTGAGCAACATCTTCTTCATGGTAGTTTGGTGTTTTGCCACCACGTAAAATAACATGACCATCAGGGTTACCTTGTGTTTGCAATAAACAAACCTGCCCTGATTGATTAATTCCCATAAACCGGTGTGGCATAGAAGCCGCTTTCATCGCGTTAATCGCAGTATCTAAATTACCATCTGTTCCGTTTTTAAATCCAACTGGCATTGAAAGCCCTGATGCCATTTCACGGTGAGTCTGAGATTCTGTTGTTCTGGCTCCAATTGCAGACCAACTAAATAAATCACCTAAGTATTGTGGATTGTTAGGATCTAACGCTTCAGTCGCCAGAGGCAAACCTAATTGTACAAGCTCAGTCAATAGCTTACGGGCAATATGTAACCCTTTTTCCATCTCAAAGCTACCATCCATAAATGGATCGCTGATTAAACCTTTCCAACCAACAGTTGTACGAGGTTTTTCAAAGTAGACACGCATCACAATATACAGACTATCACTTAATTCAGACGCTAAGACTTTCAGGCGTTTTGCGTAATCTAACGCAACATCGACATCATGAATGGAACAAGGCCCACATACCACGAGTAAGCGAGGATCACGACGTTGGACAATTTCAGAAATTGTTTGACGTGACTGAGCAATGGCATGCAGATCATTGCGACTCAATGGGTATTTTTGTTTTAACTCTTCTGGAGTAATTAAAACCAGCTCTTCGCTGATATTCACATTATTGAGTGCGTCTTTTTGCATGATCATAATCTTTACCTTTTTTATATCTGTCATTGTGATTTTTGTGTGTCTGAAAGATAAGATAACACGCAATGTAAAGAAATCAATCCATATTTTTAATAATTTTGACAGCAATGTAATCATATCTTTACGATTAATGTTTTTGATACAAATAAACAATAAATAACAATTAGTTACAATAAAAAGAGAGAGCATAAATAATGTGATGAAGATTGAATTAAAATACCATTTTGTAAAAATATATTTACAGTTTGTCTTTTAATGAATCTCGACATATGAAGAATAGATAAGATAGGGATATAGAGGTAAAAGAGGTAAAAACTAACAAGCAGTATTTTCAACATGGGGTGATATAAAAAAGGTCAGCAAATGCTGACCTTTTAACAATAACTTTCGGATGTGCGAAAGCGTATTATTTAGCGTTAAGACGCTCTTTAATACGAGCAGCCTTACCTGAACGCTCACGCAGGTAGTACAGTTTAGCTTGACGAACCGCACCACGACGTTTCACAGTGATGCTATCTACGACTGGAGAGTGAGTTTGGAATACACGCTCAACACCTTCGCCATTAGAAATTTTACGAACAGTGAATGCAGAGTGCAGACCGCGGTTACGAATAGCGATAACCACGCCCTCGAATGCCTGCAGACGTTTTTTAGAACCTTCAACAACCCATACTTTAACTTCTAAAGTGTCACCAGGACGGAATGAAGGAACATCTTGCTTCATCTGTTCTTGTTCGATTTGTTTAATAATATTGCTCATAATAACTCTCTTACCCTAGGTAAACTGATATTAATGACATCTTGTGTCAGACTTACTCTGCTGTTCCTGACAGATGTTCCTGTTGGAACTCTGTTAACAGCACTCTTTGCTCGTCAGTCAGAGCTAGGCTTTCCAGAAGCTCAGGTCTTCTTAGCCAGGTTCGACCCAGTGATTGCTTCATGCGCCAGCGATTAATATGAGCATGGTTGCCTGACAGTAAAACTGCCGGAACTTCCATACCATCTAAAACCTCTGGGCGAGTATAGTGAGGATGATCCAGTAAACCTTCAGCAAAAGAATCTTCTTTCGCAGAGGCTGCATGTCCGAGAACACCCGGTACAAAGCGCGCTACTGCATCTATCATTATCATGGCAGGTAATTCCCCACCACTTAATACGTAATCACCTACAGACCACTCTTCATCGATTTCAGTCTGAATGACACGCTCGTCTATACCTTCATACCGACCACAAACCAGAATTAACTTCTCATTTGTTGCCAGTTCACAAACTCCTTGTTGATCGAGTTTGCGTCCCTGAGGTGATAAATAAATCACCTTTGCTCCATCACCTGCCGCAGCTTTCGCTTGATGAATGGCTTCCCTTAAAGGTTGTACCATCATCAACATACCAGGACCACCGCCATAAGGACGATCATCAACGGTATTGTGTCTGTCGTATGTAAAATCTCGGGGATTCCAACATTCTACATTGAGCAGACCATGCTTCACTGCCCGACCAGTCACCCCGTACTCGGTTATAGAGCGGAACATTTCTGGAAATAGGCTAATTACCCCAATCCACATTTTTGTGTCCCACTATTGAGAACCGTTAACCGGAATAATCTAAAAACCAGGATCCCAATCAACGATAATTTTTTTCGCTGAGAGATCGACTTTCTTGATAACCTGCCCATCAAGAAACGGGATTAGCCGTTCCCCGGCACCGAACGCATCTTTCAGATTAGCTTTAATGACCATGACATCATTTGAGCCCGTTTCCATCATGTCAGTAACGACACCCAGATCGTAGCCTTTGTCAGTTTCTACATGGCACCCCATCAGATCTTTCCAGTAATATTCACCTTCAAGCTCTGGAAGTTGCGAAGCATTCACAACAATTTCAAAATTAGTCAGGATATTAGCCGCATCTCTGTCATCAATACCTTTTAGCTTGACGATAATATCTTGGTTGTGATGTTTCCAACTTTCAATTTCAATAGTTTCCCACTGTCCATGACGTTGAATAAACCACGGTTGATATTCAAAAATGTTTTCGGCGTGTTCGGTGGAGGAAAAAACTCTGAGCCAACCACGGATCCCGTAAGGTGAACCCAATTTACCCATTACAATAGGTTCTATAGGTTCTTTTAAGGTTTTTTGTTCGCTCATTGTTACCACCGCGACAGATTAAGCGCTTTTCTTCGCTGATTTGATCAGGCCAGCAACACGTTCTGAAACTGTTGCGCCTTGAGCAACCCAGTGTTCAACACGGTCTACGTCTAAACGTAATTCTTCTGCATTACCGGTTGCCAGTGGGTTATAAAAGCCTACACGCTCAATGAAACGACCATCACGTGCATTGCGGCTATCGGTTACTACTACTTGGTAAAACGGACGCTTTTTTGCGCCGCCACGAGCTAAACGAATTGTTACCATAACATCCTCATTAGTTAATAAAACAACCAGACGCCATCGAGGAACGGAGTCCGGTTGTCATATAAAAAGCCCGAAAAGTTTACTCACTTTGGCGAAAAAAGCAATCCAAAGCACGTTTTTTTTCAGGCTTTTTGATTTTATCGGCCTGGGAATCCAGGTGGCATCATACCTTTCATGCTACGCATCATCTTAGCCATGCCACCTTTTTTCATTTTTTTCATCATACGTTGCATATCATCGAACTGTTTTAATAAACGGTTGACGTCTTGCACTTGTGTTCCTGAGCCCGCTGCAATACGGCGTTTTCTAGAACCTTTGATGATTTCTGGTTTTTGGCGTTCTTTTTTAGTCATAGAATTAATAATCGCTTCCATTTTCACTAAAATTGAATCATCCATTTGTGATTTTACTGCATCTGGCACCTGAGACATACCCGGCATTTTGCTTAACATACTCGCCATGCCGCCCATGTTTTTCATCTGCTTTAATTGTTCTAAAAAATCATTTAGATCAAAGCCATCACCTTTTTTAAGCTTTGTCGCTAGCTTTTCAGCTTGTGCTCTATCAACTTTGCTTTCAATGTCTTCAATTAAAGACAGAACATCACCCATGCCTAAAATACGAGAGGCAATACGATCTGGGTGGAAAGGTTCTAAGGCTTCTGTTTTTTCCCCAACACCGAGGAATTTAATTGGCTTACCCGTGATATGGCGAATGGATAATGCTGCACCACCACGCGCATCACCATCAACTTTGGTTAATACAACCCCTGTTAATGGCAATGCTTCATTGAATGCTTTTGCTGTATTTGCCGCATCTTGACCCGTCATGGCGTCAACAACAAACAGGGTTTCAACTGGATTAATGGCTTTATGGAGAAGTTGGATCTCTTCCATCATGCCTTCATCTACGTGTAAACGACCTGCCGTATCCACCAGCAATACATCATAGAATTGAAGTTGTGCATGTTTTAATGCATTACTTGCAATTGTAACTGGATTTTCTTGAACAGTTGAAGGGAAGAAATCAATGCCAACCGTTTCGGCTAACGTTTCAAGCTGTTTAATCGCTGCTGGGCGATAAACGTCAGCAGAAACAACAAGAACTTTTTTCTTCTTTTTCTCTTTTAAGAATTTACCTAGTTTTGCGACACTGGTTGTTTTACCGGCACCTTGCAAACCTGCCATTAACACAACAGCTGGCGGTTGCGCTGATAGATCAAGGTCAGTATTCACTTCCCCCATCGCATTGACGAGTTCATTTTGAACAATCTTCACAAACTCCTGACCCGGTGTCAGGCTTTTGTTAACTTCATGCCCTACTGCGCTCTCTTTGACGCGCGCAATAAAATCACGAACCACAGGTAAGGCAACGTCAGCTTCTAATAAAGCCATACGTACTTCACGCAGTGTCTCTTTGATGTTTTCTTCGGTCAGTCTTCCTCGACCGCTTATATTGCGCAATGTGCGCGATAGTCTGTCACTTAAATTCTCAAACATTATCTTAGCTCAGTGTTAAAGTTGGGCTTATCGGTCATGTATGCCACCGATTATATCACGATGACTCGCGGATCTCTGCATAGAGATTTAAGCTTAATGACTTCAATAGTTGGAGCCGTATGCTCCTAGCGCTATACTAGGAAGTTATTCAAACAATATATGTAAGCGAAACTATGCCCGTTATATCAATCTCTATCGTCGCTGTCTGCGCTTATTTACTCAGTCTGGTGCTGTTTTTGCCCGGTCTGTTACGAAAAGAGCAGAATGGATACCGCGGATTAGCTCTACTATTTGCGGTAATTGCACTTATTGCACATGCCATTTCATTAAAATTTTTAATTTTCCGCCCCCACAGCGGACAAAATCTTTCACTCACCAATCTAGGTGCGATTGTGAGCCTGATGGTCTGCGTTATCATGACGATTGTGGCTTCTCGTGGCCGTGCATGGTTCTTGCTGCCTATTGTTTATTGTTTCGCAATAGTCAATCTTGTTATTGCAGCGCTGATGCCAGGTGAATTTGTTACACATCTTGAAAGTAGTACATCACTCTTTATTCATATTGGGCTGGCTTTATTAAGCTATGCCACACTGTTAATTGCCGCTCTATATGCTTTACAACTTAGTTGGCTCGACTATCAACTAAAAAATAAGAAACTAAAATTCTCACCTCAAATGCCACCATTAATGTCAATTGAGCGTAAAATGTTTCATATCACACAAGTAGGTGTCGTATTGCTGACACTGACCTTATGTACAGGTTTGGTGTATATGGATAATATTTTTGGTAAAGAAAATATCCATAAATCTATTTTCTCTATCATTGCTTGGTTTGTTTACATCATTTTATTATGGGGACATTTCCGAGAAGGATGGAGAGGAAAGAAAGTCATTATCTTTAATTTGATTGGCGCTATTATTTTGACATTAGCTTTTTTCGGTAATCGTTTATTACAAGAGTTAGTGCTTAATTAATTTTCTATTTTAGGGTAGCAAAAGGATCTCAATTTTGGAGCATGTGTCGACAACTACGCTCATTATCATACTTGTATGTATGATTATTGCCTCAGCTTATTTTTCTGGGACTGAAACCAGTATGATGACGATTAATCGCTATCGTCTTCGTCATGCTGCAAAACAAGGAAATCGCTCTGCAAAACGTGTGGAAAAATTATTACAACGTCCTGACAGATTGATTAGTTTAGTATTGATTGGCAATAATCTGATTAATATTGTTGCGTCTGCACTAGCTACCATTGTTGGTATGCGTTTATATGGTGATGCAGGTGTAGCAATAGCCACGGGTGTGCTGACCTTTATTATCCTTATTTTTGCTGAAGTGCTTCCAAAATCAATCGCGGCACTTTATCCAGAGCGCGTTGCTTATCCAAGTAGTGTTATTCTTTCTCCTTTGCAAAAAATGATGCTGCCTATTGTTTGGTTTTTTAATAAAATCACATTAATACTCATGCGTATTTTTGGTATCAAATCCCCAATAATACAGGGAAATGCAGTCTCAAAAGAAGAATTGAGAACTATCGTTAATGAATCTAAATCAAAGCTTTCGCAAAGAAATCAGAACATGTTGCTGTCGATTTTAGATTTAGAAAAAGTGACGATTGGCGATATTATGGTGCCAAGAAATGAGATTTTTGGTATCGACGTCAATGACGAATGGAAATCTATCGTAAGACAATTAACTCATTCTCCACACGGTCGAATTGTGCTTTATCGTGACACTCTCGACGATGCAATTGGTATGTTACGAGTACGAGAAGCTTATCGCTTAATGACAGAGAAAAAAGAATTTACTAAGCAAATTCTGATGAAAGCGGCCGATAAAATCTACTTTATTCCAGAAAGCACACCATTAAACCTACAACTCGTCAACTTCCAGCGTAATAATGAAAAAGCGGGTGTTGTGGTTGATGAATATGGTGAGATTCAAGGTTTAGTCACTGTTGAAGATATTCTTGAAGAGATTGTTGGTGACTTTACTACCTCGATGTCCCCATCTTTAGCTGAAGAAGTTATTCCTCAAAAAGACGGTTCATTATTAGTCGATGGTACAACAAACATTCGAGATATCAATAAAGCTTTTGGTTGGCATTTACCTGAAGATGAAGCTCGAACGATCAACGGCGTCATTATTGAAGAGTTGGGAGACTTACCTGTTGTAGGTAATAAAATAAAAGTGAGTGACTACGAATTTGAAATACTTGAAGTTCAAGATAACGTCATTAAAAAGGCATTAATTCGCCACCTTTCAATCCCACATCATTAATGAATACAAAATAAGCGCCTTCTAAGGCGCTTATTTCCTACTGTTTATCCTAGCTCAAATCGTAATTTGCTATTACGAAAATCAAACTCTCTGGCGGGTTTCATATAGAAAGGTTCTATCGCTTGCTCTTGTATTAATTTTGCAGGTTTTAATTGTTGATAATCAGAATAGAAACCATGATTTTTGACCCACATAACTAAGTTTAATGCAGGCTGATAAGAATAATCAGCACCATACTCTTCACGCCGACAAATAAAACACGCAGTTTCTCCTTTATTCAAAGTAAGAGAAAGGGACTTGCGTGGAAAATTAGTAATAAGCGCCTCCTCACCGTTTATCGCTTCAATATTAAAATGATGAGGTGCTAAGCTACAAATATTTTCATATTTTAACTGTGAATTATCGCCACTATAACTGTTTGTTTTAATTTTATCTTGTTGAAAATACCAATGATATTGCTCTTCTTCTTTTTCTTTATAAAGATAATCACCACTTATTTTCATTATGGTGTTTGTTTGTGGTTTAATGATTTTGGCAAATAATTCAGTATTGAGTTCAGACGATAGCAATAATAAATCAGGCTTGATAATAAGCTCTGGTTCACACTGAGAGCGTTTAACATACTTTTTGTGGACTCGTTCAAAGTAACGATATTCAAGTGCTTTAGAACGTCCTTGATAGAAAAAGGCATCTTTAGGAAATTGGGTACGCAATGTGCCTTTACCTACAAAATAAAATTCTCGAACAAAAAACTCTAACACTAATTTAGGTGATGAGAATTTGCGATTTTCCATAACAAAAGTGTACTCCGTGTATTAAGCATAAATTTAATCCATTACTGTGCTAACAATATAAGAAGATAAGAAAATAAAACAATGGAGTAGAGAAAAGAAAAATAATAAAGGAGATAAAAATAAAAAAGAGACAATAAATCAGGATGCGAATTTCTTGATCTATTGTCCCCTAATTTTATGAAGTGACAGTGACTTAAATATGTAGCTCTTTTAAAGTCTCTTCAGGTAGTGCTAATTCATCGTTATGATTAATGCCAATACTATGAGATAAAATATCTCGTGCAATATCTTGTGCTTCTGTCAGTGAGTGCATTTCATAGGTACCACATTGGTACACATTCAGTTCTGGGATATGGTTTTGATCTTTTACTTTCAAAACATCTTCCATTGCCGCTTTCCATGCATTAGCTACACGTTGCTCTTCAGGTTGTCCAATTAAGCTCATGTAGAAGCCTGTACGGCATCCCATTGGGGAAATATCAATTATCTCAACACCATCACCATTAAGATGGTTACGCATAAATCCAGCGAACAGATGCTCTAGAGTATGAATTCCTTTCTCAGGCATGGCTTTTTTATTTGGCACAGTAAAACGTAAATCAAATACCGTGATGGTATCACCTGATGGCGTTTTCATTGTTTTAGCAACGCGTACAGCAGGTGCTGACATACGTGTATGGTCAACAGTAAAGCTATCCAATAAAGGCATAAAAAACCTCCTAAGAAAAATTTAAATATTTTTAAGAAAAAATGAAACTTTCTGCAAGTAGCCTGGTCTTAGTAATGAATACGCGCAAATTGTTATCATCCCTATTTCTCTATAGAATTTTTTAGCCACACAAATCTTAGTGTGGCTTTTTTCTATCTAAGTTTAGGAAGCCACGTTATCGGTGTTTGTCCCCGCATGGATCTTCAAATACTCATCAAAAGAAATGGTATCACTCTTTTCTAACTCTTCTTGACGTTTTATGGATGAAATTCTCTCATGATCAAAAGCTTCATCGGTTAACGTTTCATAAGGTGTTTTAATTAATTCTTGGTAATATTCTTCAGCTAAAGACAAGCCGAAACCACCAATGCCTTGCGTTTTAATTTTATCTAAAAGTCTGCCAGAGAAAGTTAATTCAGGATTATCAAACATTTCTTCTAACTTAACGCAAACTTCCATATATTTAGTGCCTGAACAGCAATCAAGAACATTAGCAACACGTTCTAAATCAGCAAATAAGGCTTTACCCACTTGCGCTAATGGCTCTTTTCTTTCACCACAACCCATTCCAATAACTTGACCTGGCTTACGTCCTTCTAGAATAACGTTATTCCAATTTGAACGGCAGCACGCTAATTCAGAGGCGCTCATCTCTGGAGCATCAGCTAATACACACCAGATCAGGAATAAATCAAGGAAGCGAATTTGAGTTTCGTCAACGCCAATTGGCGTAAATGGATTGATATCAAGTGAACGAACTTCGATATATTCAATACCACCACGTAATAACGCATCAGAAGGTGATTCATCCCCTTTAACCACGCGTTTAGGACGAATAGGCGCATAGAGTTCATTTTCAATCTGCAACACATTGGTGTTTAACTGAATATATTCACCGTTTTTCTTAACACCTAATTTAGCAAACTCTTCAGAAGGCTTATGAATCGCTTTTTTCAGCCCTTTGACATACGTTTCAAGATGATTAAAGGTGATATCTAAATCGCTTTGAGATTTATTGGTATACCCTAAATCACTTAAACGTAATGACGTTGCATAAGGTAAATACTTCGCCCCTTTAGGAGTACTTTCAAATGGTAGATTTGTTTCTCTTCCTTTTAAGAAAGATCCACAAATTGCCGGTGATGCACCAAAGAAAAATGGAATGATCCAGCCAAAGCGATAATAGTTACGAATAAGACGTAAGTAACCATCAGAAATCGCCTCTTTCCCACTCTCTTCATCTTTTACATTTGCCCATGCTTGCCAAAATTCGATAGGCAGTGAGAAGTTGTAATGCACACCTGAAATAGTTTGCATTAACGCGCCATAACGATTTTTAAGCCCTTCACGATAGAGTGTTTTAAAACGCCCAACATTAGAGGTACCAAATTGAGCCAAGGTAATCTTATCTTCGGCTTCAATAAAGCAAGGCATACTCATAGGCCACATACGTTCATTATCTAAGTGACGAGCTGTATAGCGGTGTAAATCACCTAAAAAATGCAAGGTATGTGCAATGTTGTCATCAACAGGTGTAATAAACTCTAATAGAGACTCAGCAAAATCAGTTGTGATCCATTTATGAGTTAATGATTTACCTAATGAAATAGGATGCTCTGTTGATGCTAAATTGCCTTCTGGCGTAACTCTTAAAGTTTCACGCTCTATACCACGGTGGATGCCACATAAAACTTTAGGGTGTGCTTCCAACCAAGAAAGCGCTTTTGATACGTCCGGGATCAAAGGTGACCTCCCGCGTTGATTGATGTTAGTAAATAGATAGGAGTTACTTTATCGCAAAGTCACTAAATTGTCGCTGATTAGATGATGTTAGCATTGTTAGTTGGTGCTAAACAAAGACGTTATATTATGAAAAATAATAGAATGGTAGAAAGCAAAAAGCCCCGCAATAAGCGAGGCTTTTAAGATGGTGCATCCTGGAGGATTCGAACCTCCGACCGCTCGGTTCGTAGCCGAGTACTCTATCCAGCTGAGCTAAGGATGCGGGTCTGACGTTTTTGCTAGAAATAATAAACTAAAGAGATCTAATAAAAGATGGTGCATCCTGGAGGATTCGAACCTCCGACCGCTCGGTTCGTAGCCGAGTACTCTATCCAGCTGAGCTAAGGATGCATCGTAGTTACTTTTCTAGCTGCTCATATTGCAATTAGCAATCTGAGTAATGAGATGGTGCATCCTGGAGGATTCGAACCTCCGACCGCTCGGTTCGTAGCCGAGTACTCTATCCAGCTGAGCTAAGGATGCGCCGTTTTAATACTTTACGCTTTTAATGCAAATTATTCACCATTTGCACCAAAATAAAAACCCCATACATTAATCATGGGGTTGGAATATGGTGCATCCTGGAGGATTCGAACCTCCGACCGCTCGGTTCGTAGCCGAGTACTCTATCCAGCTGAGCTAAGGATGCAAATCTAAATGGCGGTGAGAGAGGGATTCGAACCCTCGATGCAGCTTTTGACCGCATACTCCCTTAGCAGGGGAGCGCCTTCAGCCTCTCGGCCATCTCACCATATTTAGAACCACTCGAAGAAGTTCTTACTGAACATCTCGTCTCTGTGTGGCGCACATATTACTTTCTCAGCCTAAGAAGTCAAACAATTTTTCTCAACTTTTTACGAATATACGTTTGTTTGAACACTTCACAAACAAACTGATGCGTTTATCATCAAGATTGGCTAAAAAAGTTCTAAACACAATGATATCGCTGATGAAAAATCATTCAAGTATTTTATTCTCTTAGTAAATAAATTCATTCACACATCAAATAATTGTGAAGCGAATGATTAGAGGTAAAAAGACTTTCAATTCTGTCAATCAGAATAAACGGATAGTGCAATAATAAATACAGTTCAAGGAGAACGAAGATAGGAACAAAGATAGGAATCAAAAGTCTTATAAAGAGAAAAGCGCCCAAACCCGGCAAAAGTGTGGACGCTTACGAATGAATTGTAACTGACTAAAAAATGGGAATTGATTTAGTAGTTATCAGTAGGCTGAGTTTTCTCGGCCTGAATTCGTTGATAGATCTCTTCACGATGGACTGATACTTCTTTGGGTGCGTTTACGCCAATCCGTACCTGATTACCTTTAACCCCTAAAACGGTTACGGTCACATCATCGCCTATCATAAGCGTTTCACCAACTCGACGAGTTAGAATAAGCATTCTTTGCTCCTTGAAAATTTACAAGAGTCGGGTCTCTAGAATTTCCCGGCCATTATCCATCATACATTGTCAATTCGTATAATCATTATTTATCACAAGTAACTCATACTTCATAACAAAATATAAATTTAGTGATTGATTATTTAACGGATTATCAATATCTCTATAAGGCGTTATCCCGATACAAACAGGGATAGCGCCTTTTTTCAGGTTGCTATCGCTTACAGATGCGATTCAACCCACTCGTCAACACTTGCCAAAGCAGCAGGTAAGGCTTCAACGTCAGTACCACCAGCTTGAGCCATATCAGGGCGACCGCCACCTTTACCGCCAATTTGCTGTGCTACAAAACTAATTAGCTCACCCGCTTTAACTTTAGCAGTTAAATCTTTAGTGACCCCAACAATTAAGCTCACTTTACCATCAGAAATAGTAGAAAGCACAATAATTGCAGAACCTAATTGATTTTTTAAATCATCAACCATTGTTCTTAACATTTTCGGCTCAACACCATTAAGCTCACGAACTAAAAGTTTGATACCTTTCACGTTTTTAGCTTGGCTACCTAAAGAGGAACTCTCTTGGGCAGCTTGCTGATCTTTTAGTTGTTGGAGTTCTTTTTCTAATAAACGATGTTTTTCTTGGACTGTTTTGATTCTTTCGACCAAGTTTGTACCATCACTTTTTAGAACTTGTGCAACAAGAGAGATGAGATCTGATTGTTCATGAATACTCTCAATTGCTGCAATACCCGTAATCGCCTCAATACGACGAATACCAGCCGCAGTACCTGACTCACTGACAATGCGGAATAAACCAATATCACCCGTTCTAGAAGCGTGAGTACCACCGCAAAGCTCAGTAGAGAAGTCACCCATAGTTAAAACACGAACTCGTTCGTCGTATTTTTCACCAAAGAGTGCCATCGCACCTTTTTCTTTCGCATCTTCAAGATCCATTAACTCAGTGACAACTGGTGAGTTAAGACGGATTTGCGCATTTACAATATCTTCAACTTCCCGTAATTGTTCTGGTTTAACAGCTTCAAAATGAGAAAAGTCAAAACGCAGATATTTATCGTTAACTAAAGAACCTTTTTGCGTAACATGCGTACCCAGAACTTGACGCAATGCTGCGTGTAATAAGTGCGTCGCAGAGTGATTTAAACGAATAGCATCACGGCGAGCAGTATCAATGGCTGCATTGATTTTATGGTTAACAATAAATGACCCTACGTTAACTTTACCAATATGACCAATAGCTTTACCGTATTTTTGCGTATCTGTGACTTCAAACAGGCTATCTTTACCTGTTAGAACACCTTTATCACCAACTTGACCACCAGACTCTGCATAAAATGCGGTTTTATTTAAGAAGATAATACCTTCTTCACCTGCTTTTAATTCAGTGACTGATTGTCCGTTATGGAAAATAGCGGTAATTGTGCCCTGCTGTTCATCATGCTCATAACCAGAGAACTCACTGCGACTATCCACTTTGATTAAACTATTATAGTCAGTACCGAAACCGCTGGATTCACGAGCGCGTTTACGTTGCTCTTCCATCGCGACTTCAAAGCCTTTTTCATCAACTTTGATATTTCTTTCACGACAAACATCGGCAGTTAAATCAAGAGGGAAACCATAAGTATCATAAAGACGGAAAGCGGTTTCACCTGGAAGAACGTCATCTGTTAATTGAGCAAGCTCTTCATCTAATAATTGCAGACCACGTTCTAACGTGCGAGCAAACTGCTCTTCTTCCGTTTTTAATACTTTTTCAACGATATCTTGTTGGCGTTTTAATTCTTCACCCGCTTCTGCCATAACATCAATTAATGGAGCTACTAACTTATAGAAGAAGGTATCTTTAGCGCCAAGCATATAACCATGACGTACTGCACGACGAATAATACGACGCAGAACATAGCCACGGCCTTCATTAGAAGGGATAACGCCATCGCAAATAAGGAATGAACAAGAACGAATATGATCGGCAATAACACGTAATGATTTATTTTCTAAATCTGTTGCATTAGTCACTTGTGCAACAGATTTAATTAAAGAACGGAATAAATCAATGTCATAGTTAGAGTTTACATGCTGTAAAACAGCGGTAATACGCTCTAATCCCATTCCTGTATCAACCGATGGTTTTGGCAATGGATCCATTGTGCCATCTGATTGACGGTTAAATTGCATGAAAACGATGTTCCAGATCTCAATATAGCGATCGCCGTCTTCTTCTGGTGAGCCTGGAGGTCCGCCCCAAATGTGGTCACCATGGTCATAAAATATTTCAGTACAAGGTCCACAAGGGCCTGTGTCACCCATTTGCCAGAAGTTATCTGATGCAAATGGTGCCCCTTTGTTATCACCAATACGGATTATTCTTTCTGCTGGAATACCAATTTCTTTATTCCAAATATCATAAGCTTCATCATCTGTGGCATATACCGTTACCCAAAGTCTTTCTTTAGGTAAGTTGAACCACTCTTTGCTTGTTAATAATTCCCAAGCAAAATTGATTGCATCATGTTTGAAATAGTCACCAAAACTGAAATTACCTAGCATTTCAAAAAAGGTATGGTGACGAGCGGTATAACCCACATTTTCTAAATCGTTATGTTTACCACCAGCGCGCACACAGCGTTGCGCGGTTGTCGCTCGGGAATAAGGTCTATTATCCAATCCAAGAAATACATCTTTGAATTGGTTCATCCCTGCGTTTGTAAACAGCAATGTTGGATCGTTATTTGGAACCAAAGAACTGCTAGGTACTATTTGATGTCCTTTAGTATGAAAAAAGTCGAGAAACGCCTGACGGATCTCAGCGGTGCTTTTGCTCATAATTATCCCGAAATCAAGCTGGAAAAACAGAAATTAGAAATCTAGTTAGAGGAGGTTTATTGTTACCTCTACTTAGCCAACGAATACATAAGTAGGGATAAGATAGAATTTCTTCTGTCAGAAGTAAAACCCCCGATAAACTTATTCGTGTTGACATTGTAAATCGTCTAGTTTTTTTCTGAAAGTGGGATTGTTATCTGAGAATGGGACTTTTCTCTATTTAAGAGCAATTATCTTGGGAAATGTTAGTAACTTAAAGTATTTTCATTTTGTAATTATTAAAAAGTATTTGTTATTACTGATTTTTTATGGGATTACTCTCTATACGTTTATGCTCTCTGAATAATCTCTTTTTCTCATAGCAATTAGTAATAAACACATAAGCATTATTACTTAAATAAGATATTAAGAGCACGATAACTTACTAAAATAAAAGCGCTTATCAGTATAAAATTCACCTTACATCTCAACAAACCTTTAAATACAATTTAAATTAGATCCAAATATATTGAATATATTTATCTTTATATCTCAATTATTTATTATCTGGTGCAACCAGACTATCGTAATAATTCTTATTTGCATTATTTATTAGCAAGGATATATCACCAAAATTTCACTATATAAAATTTCATACAACTGTAAAAAATAGGTTAGTAAAAAATATCGTTATATTAAATAAAGTAGTGTTAAAGGCTATTTTTTAGGGGAAGAAAGCAAAATAAGACTAATTTTAACTCTCTTTTGAACAAAAAATACGACATACAGCAAAAAGGAAGCCGTTTTAGAGCTTCCTTTTTTAAGTGAGTTAAATCACATTAATTGACTAGTGGTTTACAACTACGATAATCGTAATATGTTTTAATACACATTCAATTTAGACATTGGAAAAAAATTATTCTTCTGTTTCTTCAATATCTGCTGCATTATCACTATCGTTAGTAAAATCAGCTGCGCTAGTAAATTCGCCTGCATGATTTAATAACATTTCACGTAATTTAGTGTTTAACTCATCATACATTTCAGGGTGTTCTTTCAGGTAAGTTGTTGCATTGGCTTTACCTTGACCAATTTTCTCACCATTGTAGCTGTACCATGCGCCAGCTTTCTCTACCAATTTATGTTTAACACCTAAATCAATCAATTCGCCAAAGGTATTGATACCTTCACCATACATAATTTGGAATTCAGCTTGTTTAAATGGCGCTGCAATTTTGTTTTTCACCACTTTAACGCGTGTTTCACTACCAACAACTTCATCACCGTTTTTAACAGAACCGATACGACGAATATCTAAGCGAACAGATGCGTAGAATTTAAGTGCATTACCACCTGTTGTAGTTTCTGGGTTACCAAACATAACACCGATTTTCATACGAATTTGGTTGATGAAAATAAGCAATGTGTTGGAGTTTTTCAGGTTACCCGCTAATTTACGCATGGCTTGGCTCATCATACGAGCTGCTAAACCAACGTGCGAATCACCGATTTCACCTTCAATTTCTGCTTTTGGCGTTAAGGCAGCAACGGAGTCAACAACGATAACATCAACAGCACCAGAACGAGATAACGCATCACAAATTTCTAAGGCTTGTTCACCTGTATCAGGCTGAGAACATAGCAGGTTATCAATATCTACACCTAGTTTTTTAGCGTAGATAGGATCTAAAGCGTGTTCAGCATCGATGAATGCACAAATTTTGCCTTCACGTTGAGCAGCAGCGATAACTTGTAGAGTTAACGTTGTTTTACCAGAAGATTCTGGGCCATAGATTTCAACAATACGGCCGCGTGGTAAACCACCAGCACCTAAAGCAACGTCTAATGATAAAGAACCTGTAGAGATGGTTTCAACGTTCATGGAACGATCTTCGCCCAGACGCATGATAGACCCTTTACCAAATTGCTTTTCAATTTGACCAAGTGCTGCGGCCAATGCTTTTTGTTTGTTTTCATCAATAGCCATGTTATCTCCCTCTGGGCAGTGAAGCATAAATATGGGTCACTACCATTAAAACGTATATGATTTTGCTTGTTGAAATTCATTATACTGTATAATCATACAGTATCAAGTTAATTATTAATAATTTCTTTAAGGATTGATTTTAAAGAAAAAATAACAGATGCCGCTCTTACCTGCTCTCGTGAACCACTGAATATACAGCGTTTTGCCATAGTTTGAATACCTGTTGGTGTTTTCATTGCAAAGCCAAACCAAACTAAACCAACGGGTTTTTCTTCGCTACCACCACCAGGGCCAGCAATACCGCTAACAGACACTGCAAAATCTGCATTAGCGGCTATCAGTGCTCCTTTAGCCATTTGAAGAACGACTTCCTCACTCACCGCGCCGTATTTAAGCAAAGTTTGTTCATCAACGCCTATCATTTCATGCTTTGCTTCATTGCTATATGTTACAAAGCCACGGTGATAATATTCAGAACTTCCTGCAATATCAGTGATAACTTTCGCAATCCATCCGCCAGTGCAAGATTCAGCGGTTGTTATCGTGCTCTTCTTTTCAAGTAACGCTTTACCCACCTCAATACTTAGGCGGGTCATTTCATCGTAATTTATCATTAAGGTTCATCTAACCTCTATTCTAAATCTCACTGTTTAAGATTTCTTTCTGGTGCAATCCCATAACCATAGACCACCAATTGCTATGGCAAAAATAGCACCAAACCCAATTCCGATAGCAACGACAGAGACACCAATGCTCGTCACCAGTGAGAATAATCCAAGCATTAATAGCATTGCCGTATTTTCACCTAAGTTTTGTACAGCAATAGCATTACCAGCACCTACACTGTGCTTTCCTTTGTCTTGTAATAGCGCATTCAATGGCACGACAAAGAAACCGCCAAAAATACCGATAATGATAAGAATTAGGTAAGATGGAATAATTGAGGTTTGCAATGAGAAGTAAACAACACCAAGACCAATTAAAATACCGGCAGGCATACAGCGGCGTACTGTTTTCAGTGTTACAAATTTAGCGGCAAGCCCCGCGCCGACTACAATACCAATGGCAACCATCGCATTTAATATAGTCGGTGTCGTATTATCAGTCATACCTAGAGCAATAGGTACCCACTGAACAAGTAAAAAACGCAATGTAACCCCTGCGCCCCAAAACATGCTGGTTCCCACTAAAGAAAAACGGCTTTCTTTATCAGTCCATAAGGTACGCGTTGCCTCAAGAAATTGACTGAACATTCTTTTAATGTTCCAACCTCGCCCGATTTGAGCCGCTGATAATTTTGGTATACTAAAGTTAACAAATACCGCTAAAGCATACATTGCAGCGCAAACACCTAATGCAAGCACAATGCTCCAATCTGAGAGCAAACCACCAATCACTGAACCTAATAAAATAGCAGCAATCGTTGATGCTTCCATTAAACCATTAGCTTTTACTAAGCGTTCACCATCGGTAAGTTCACCTAAAATGCCATATTTAGCAGGAGAATAAACAGCAGCACCAATTCCCACTAGAGCATAACCAAGGAAAGGATCTGAGCCGACACAGATAAGAAATGCGCCTACGAATTTTAAAAGGTTCCCACTGAGCATTACCCTACCCTTAGGATTACGATCAGCAAACTGCCCAACAAAAGGTGCTAAAAGAATAAAAGCCAGCACAAATACCATTTGTAAAACAGGTTGGCTCCACTCAGGGTAAAGCGCCGATTTAAACTGAGCGAGGATCGCAAACAATAATGCATTGTCAGCAAAAGCAGAAAGAAATTGCGATATCAATACCGCTTTCATTCCTCTACTCATTAAAGGGGGCTGACTAATATTCTCTGACATTAGTTATTTTCCTGTTCAGCAAGTTTTTTCAATGAGACAAAATCCGTTTTCCCACTTCCTAAAACAGGAATTTCTTTGATAAAACGAATATCCTTTGGTACAGCAATTTCAGCAACACCTTCCGATTTTGCCAATGCTGATAGCGTACTACGATCTAATTGCTTATCGGTTGTGAACAGAACTAATGATTCGCCTCTACGTTTATCACTTATTGTCACAACAGCGTGTTCACCTTTAGAGGCTTTACGTGCAAGTTGCTCAACACCTTCAAGAGAAACCATTTCACCCGCAATTTTTGCAAAACGTTTTACACGCCCTTTAATAGTACAAAAACCTTCACTATCAATAGCAACAATATCACCAGTGTCGTACCAACCTTCTTCGTCAATACCGTCAGCATTGGTTGCGACAGGGACTTCCAATTTTTCAGGTGATTCTACACGTAAGTATCCCATCATTACGTTAGGACCACGAAGTTGTAATCTACCGCCTTCGGTAATACCACTCATTGGAATTAAACGCCCTTCCATACCCGGCAATAAGCGCCCTACTGTATGAGCTTTGGCACTCATAGGTACGTTGATTGACACAACAGGTGCGCATTCTGTTACGCCATAACCTTCTAAAATACGAATACCGAATTTCTCTTGCCATAAAACACGCGTTGATTCAGAGAGCTTTTCAGCCCCAGCAACCACATATCTAACTCTGGCAAAATCATAAGGATGGGCAAACTTTCCGTAGTTTCCTAAAAAGGTTGATGTACCAAATAACACCGTACAGTTTTGGTCATAGACTAATTCAGGTACAACTCGATAGTGTAACGGACTTGGATAAAGAAAAACGCGTGCGCCCAAGCAAATTGGAGTTAGCAAGCAAGCAGTTAAACCAAATGCATGGAATAACGGCAATGCTGACATAAATTTGTCTTTCGGGGAAAAATCAGCAATAGCACGAATTTGATCAACGTTAGCCAATAAACTTGAATGGCTGTGAACAACACCTTTAGGCGTACCTTCAGAGCCTGATGTAAATAGAATAACGGCTGCATCATGTGCATCTTGCGGTAACATCGCTTTTTGAGGCGTAATAAGATGTTTAATTACCCAACGTTTATCTTCACTGGTGATCGTATCTTTTAGATCCTCAAGATAAATCCAATTAGCTTCTGGAGTTTGCTCAGGAATATGTAATAAATTCCCTTTTTCTAGAAACTGGCGTGATGTAAAGATGGTTTTGATTGATGCGGCTTTCATCGCATTTTGTACACCTAAACTACCCGCGGTGTAGTTTAGCATTGCAACAACACGTTGACGCATTGTTGCACCTAATAGTGCAGCCGCAGTTACTGTTGTATTTGGAAGCAATAAGCCTATACGCTCTTTAGGTTCAGTGTAGCGCTCAATCAATCGACTGATCCCTAACGTTTTTTTCAGTAATCCTTGATAAGAATCTTCTTTTAGGTTGATATCAGAAATTAGCGGGCTAAATCGACCATATTGAGACATTGCCTGTAAAAATGCTTCATACAGCGTGATATTAGGACGTGTTTGCATGATGGCTTCCATCATGATGTCACGCATGGCTTCACCCGCTAATCGGCGACGCTCAGAAGATTTTTCAGCTTTTGGCATCGGCAAATCAACAGCAGGAAGCACCTTGATGGTGATTTTAGGAAAGAATTGAGACTTTACTCGTAAGCTTTTACGTACTCGTGAAAAATAGCTGAATTCAGCCCCTTCAATTCTAACAGGAACAACTTTAGCGCCTGATTTTGCGGCAATAAAAGCAGCACCTTCATAAATTTTCATTAAACCATTTGTTACAGTGATCCTTCCTTCTGGGAAAATCACAACTGGGCGGCCTTTATCCACTTCTTTAACTAACTGACGCACGGCCATTGGGTTAGCGGGATCTAAAGGTACGATATCGGCATAACGACCTAACCATCTTGTCGTTTTTGCAGAAGCAACAGAGGTATAAACAGCAAATACAGGATTAATAGGCAGGAATAAACGTAATAATATACCGTCAATAAAAGAAGTGTGATTTGGTGTAATTATACATTTTTCATATTGTGAAAACTGATTAACAAGTCCTTCAATTCTTATTCTAAATAAGAATTTAAATAGTGTTTTAAAAAACGCTATCAACATCATATCCATATCTCATTTTGCTATAATTAGCCTTACTATAAATAGGATGTGATGAAAATAAAATAGATGTTCCCTGTTTTATCCTTTATATCAGACGACTTCTTAATTATTTCGTGAGTTTTGCGAGAATTGCCTCAATAATCTCATTTATAGGTAATCCCGCATCAACAATGATATCAGCACATTGCAAATATAAAGGTTCACGTTTAGCCAAAACGTCATTCATTTCTGAAACTAACGTTTTACCTGTCAAACTTGGTCTTTGTGCTTCATTTGGATCTTGGGACAAACGCTTAACTAAAGTTTCAAGAGATGCCCGTAAATAAATAGTAACACCTGAAGATTTCATATAAGCACGATTTTGATCTGCTAAAATCATACCACCACCCGTTGAGATAACTTGGTTAGGCTGACTAACTTGGACTAATGCTTCTGATTCAGTTTGACGAAAAAAATCCCAACCTTTCTCTTGAACCATTGAAGATATAGTTTGTTGATATTTTTGAGTTATCCAATCATCCGTATCAATAAATCTATAATCTAAAGTGAGGGAAAGTGCTTTACCTACTGTTGTTTTTCCTGCACCTCTAGGTCCGATAAGGTAAATTGTACTATCCATAAAATGCACTATCTCCATAGTGTATTCCCTTTTAGGGGTGTAATTAAAAATTTACATACTGTAAAGTATGAAATATCATACCTGATGTAACAAAAAAATAAAGCCACACTTTAGAAAAGTATGGCTTATTTAATCATCTTAACACTTAGCTACGAATTGTATTATCACCGTAACCAATCCATTTATAGGTCGTTAAGGCATCTAATCCCATTGGCCCTCTAGCATGTAATTTCTGTGTACTAACAGCAACCTCGGCACCTAAACCGAATTGTCCACCATCAGTAAAACGTGTACTTGCATTAACATACACAGCAGCAGAATCAACTTGGCGAACAAAGCGATCAGCATTAGAGATAGATTGCGTTAAAATAGCATCAGAGTGTGCAGTACCATAACGGCGAATATGGCTAATAGCCTCAGTTAACCCACTCACTACTTCTACATTTAAATCAAGTGATAACCATTCATCGCAATAATCAGCATCTTTCACATCAACAACAGTAGCTCCGCCTTTTTTTAACCCTGCTAATGCCTTCTCACTTGAATGCAAAGTCACCTTTTGAGCTGCCATAGCATCACTTAGCTGTGGTAAAAATAGATCTGCAATCTTTTCGTGTACTAAGAGCGTTTCTAAAGAGTTACACGCGCTTGGACGTTGTACTTTCGCATTTACGATAACTGTTAATGCTTTTCCTAAATCCGCACTTTCATCAACAAAAGTATGGCAAACGCCGATACCACCAGTAATAACTGGAATGGTTGATTGTTCACGGCAAAGTTTATGCAACCCTGCACCACCTCGTGGAATAAGCATATCAATATACTCATCCATTTTTAGCATTTTAGCGACTAACTCACGATCAGGCTTATCAATCGCCTGAATAGCACCAGCAGGAATACCACATTTTTCTAATGCTTGCTGAATAACAGCAACAACCGCTTGGTTAGTATGATGAGTTTCTTTTCCACCACGAAGAATAGCCGCATTACCTGTTTTCAAACATAAAGAGGCGACATCAATTGTGACATTAGGGCGAGCTTCATAAATAACACCTACAACCCCCAACGGCACACGGCGACGCTCTAAACGTAAACCGCTATCTAGCATACGGCCATCAATAACTTGACCCACAGGATCTTCTAAGCGACACACTTGTCGTACATCATCTGCAATGGCTTTTAAACGTGCAGAATTTAGTAATAAACGATCAAGCATAGCGGCATTAATATTGGCTTCACGAGCCGCTTGCATATCTTTTTCATTTGCTGCAAGAATTGAAGCTTCTTGTTGTTCTAATAAATCAGCCATAACTAGTAATGCCTGATTTTTTTGCTCTGTTGATAGTTGAGCTAAATGCCAAGATGCCTCTCTTGCCGATTTACCCATTTGTTCTAACATCAGAAGGCTCCTTAGCTAACAATCATATCATCACGATGTACGGCAACACTGCCATACTCATAACCTAAAATTTGACTAATTTCTTGTGAATGGTGTCCTGCAATTAGACGCAGTGCATCACTATTATAGTGTGCAACACCATGAGCGAGATCTTTACCTTGTAAACTTTGAATGCGGATAACACATCCACGAGAGAAATCGCCTTTAATTTCTTTGATACCTTTTGGTAAAAGGGAGCTACCTTTTTCTTTAATTGCGTTTTCAGCTCCTTCATCAACCACTATCACACCAGCTATTGGCGCACCAAAGATCCACCGCTTACGCGCTTCTAATGGACTTTGTAAGCCATGAAATAACGTTCCAACAGGTTCATTATTGATAACTTTAGCGATAACTTCAGGTTGTACGCCTGCCGCGATGACAACATCAATACCCGCACGCCCTGCAACGGTTGCTGCTTGTAGTTTTGTTGCCATACCACCCGTACCTAAACCTGATACGCTATCACCTGCCATTTGGCGTAACTCATCATTGATATCAAAAACTTCAGGGATCAATTTAGCATCTGGATTACTACGAGGATCAGCGGTATAAAGCCCTTCAATATCCGTTAGTAATAACAGTTTATCTGCACCGCCTAAAATAGCCGCTAATGCCGATAAATTATCGTTATCACCCACTTTAATTTCCGCGGTAGCAACAGCATCATTTTCATTGATAACGGGGATAATATGGTTATCTAACAGTGCATGTAAGGTATCGCGTGCATTTAAGAATCGTTCTCTATCTTCAATATCAGCACGCGTTAATAGCATTTGACCAATATGAATACCATAGATGGCAAATAACTGTTTCCATACTTGAATTAAAGCACTTTGCCCCACAGCGGCAAGCAACTGTTTTGAAGCAATAGTTGCAGGCAAATCAGGATAATTCAAATATTCACGCCCTGCTGCAATTGCACCTGAAGTGACAATTATAATCCGATGCCCTTTTTCGTGTTGTTTAGCACATTGGCGAACCAGCTCAACAATATGAGACTGATCCAGACGTCGTGAACCACCAGTAAGTACACTTGTCCCTAATTTAACAACCAGCGTTTGGCTGCTACTCATAACATTTACCATTCTTGTTGATTATTTAAAAAGATAATACACAGTTTTATCAGGAGAGAAGCGTTATGCCAACTGACATAACGCAAAATCTATGAAAAGTTGCCCTAACACAAAATTAGGGCTGAATGGGAAGCGGAAATTTGTTCATTTTTTCATCTGGAATGAGTGTCATCTCTAATTCACTCACCGCGAGTTGAAGAAATTCATGAAAACGAATAAGTGTTTCATTAATTGACTCAACAACATCATTCTTACTGATGTTCTGATGGAGCCAATCACCATTTTTATCGAATAGCCCAATTTGATAATGATAAATGAGCTGTTCATTATTGCGTTCTAATTCCATCCACCAGCCCCAAAACTCTCGTTTTTCCGGCGCGACTTTTTTATTTACACAAACAGCTAAACAGTCAAAAAAGAACTGGCTCTCTTGGCATTGTTGCTCTCGGATATATGGGCCGATTTGAGCAAAACGCTTTAATAACTTACCTCGGGTAGGGTTCAAAGATGAAGTCATAAATTCAGTCTCCTTAGAAACTCTACTGTTATATAATCTAATATAATTAGCAAGTTATTGTTCAAAATTAATTATATTAATTTATCATAGATCCAATCTGCGCTTTTTTGTAACGCGAGCTCTAAACCTTCGTAAAGCGGCTTATCATTAATAGCAAGAATGTCACCATCCATAGAAGAGCGTGCAATTAACTGCGAATCCTCTTTAGGGCTCATTTCATCACCTTTCCAATAAACCCCCATCATAGGAACAGGCATACGCCGCCCAATCAGGCCTTGGTTTTTCAGGGAGTAACTGCTCAATGATAATCGAAGATTATTCTCATCAATATTCCATAACCCTAAGCGACTTGCTAACACATCAAGATACATCACAGGAATTTTTTTCTGCAATTCAGCTTGGGTAAAGAAAGCGTGGATCAAAGGACCTAAGGCAACAACGCCTTTAATCAATTTTGGGTAGATATAAGCTAAGCGCACGGCAATATTACCGCCAAAGCGAAAGCCCATCACACCAACACGAGTATGATCAATCCAAGGTACTTCAGAAAGTTGTTTTAGAACTTCACCTTGTAATTGGCATGTATCTTCCGTTAGTTTTTGTTTTACTGAATAACCAATTGCGGGCATATCCAGTGTTAGCATTGCAATACCTTTAGGGGAAAGGTAATTACGGAAAAAGCTGACATAATCGCTTTGTAAACCGTCTAATCCGCCACAAAATAACACGGTAGGATAAGGGCCTCTACAATCTTTGGGTAAATGCAGAAAACCCGTTGTCGATCCTTTTCCCTCTAATTTAAATGTCAGTTTTTTGACTTCAAAAGAGGAGAATTTTGTCGCATTCTCAAAAGCTTTCATCGACAAAATAACTGCTTGATCCGCTAAAAAATCACCATTAATAAAGGGATATGCAGCAATACTATAAAGATATGCGGCTTGTAACCAACAATCTGCTGCGGCATCACCAGACTCTTCACATAATGCTTTTTGTTGCCAGATCATCGCTTGATGTGACCATTCAAATGACCAGCCACCTTTACGATACCCAACAACAGTATCGATAAATTTTTCATCACTACGAGGTGCATCAGGCACCGCAATTCGGCTTAATACCTCTTCTATTTCAATAGGAGAAATACCTCGCCAAATCCATTGTAAACGTTGAATTGTTCGATACCAATTTAGCTGGCTTGTTCCATTTAATACAGAGTTTGTCGCTATATTTGATTTTGGGTGTGTGTACTGTATTAATGTTGACGTTTCTGCGTGTTTTGCACGAGGCTTAAACAGTGTTTCAGAAAGGTTTTTGTTCTCTGTCATATCGCTCTTCAAATCAGTGGATATCGTGTAAAGGGGCTTAAAAGTCTGGCTTTATCATAGCATGAAATCGACGGGAACAATGTGTATCACGACAAGCAATCGCACGAAGACATCATAAAGAGGAAGAGAAAAGAGAAAAGAGAAAAGAGAAAAGAGAAAAGAGAAAAAAGCTTAAAAACAAAAATCCCCGCCTAAGCGAGGATCTCAATTAAAACAGCAAAGCGAATGCTATCAACTTATTTTTGATCGCAAACAGGTGGAATAAAGGCAACACCCATATCCCAAGGCTGTTCAATCCATGTATTTTGCGGAATATCAACCACAAAATCATCCACTAAAGGACGCCCTTCTGGTTTTGCAAAAATAGTGACAAAATGCGCTTTTGGATACATCTCACGGATAACTTTAGCAGTACCACCAGTATCGACTAAATCGTCAACAACGATAAAGCCTTCACCATCACCTTCTGCTTTTTTTAAGATTTTGAGGTCACGCTGATGATCGTGGTCATAGCTAGAAATACAGACTGTATCCACATGACGGATACCTAATTCACGAGCAAGTAATGCAGCAGGGACTAATCCCCCACGGCTGACAGCAATAATGCCTGTCCATTGTTCGACTGGTAGTAAACGTTGCGCCAATTGACGGGCATGTATTTGCAACATATCCCACGTTACAACATATTTTTCGCTCATAATATTGTGATCCTAGCTACTGAAATTTCGAGAGAAGCTTTTTTGCGGAAAAAAAGGTTGCGCGAGATTATAGTGATTTGAGCACCTAAAAACCAGAAAAAACGTGAAAACAGGTGAGATTATCCTAATTTTTTTCTGTAATGTCTTTTTTCGATTAAAAAATGAACCATATATAAAAAATGAATGCAAAATAGAGATCTAATTTCTTAGATAGAGATGTGAATAGAATGACGCATTCATCAGAAGAAAGTGATATTCTCAACTATATTGGCGTATAACGCTCAGAATAATAAAGCTAACCCTTAAAAAAGCGGTAGGCTATCAATAACACAGATGCTGTTAGAGGAGATCCATCGTGTCTGAACTATCTACTCTATCCCCACAACCACTATGGGATATTTTTGCAAAAATTTGTTCGATTCCACATCCATCACATCATGAAGAAGCCTTAGCTTCCCACATTCTTTCTTGGGCAAGTGAAAAAGGACTTTTTGCAGAGCGCGATGCCGTTGGCAATATTTTAATTCGTAAACCAGCAACCAAAGGCATGGAAGATCGTAAAACTGTTGTTTTACAAGCACACTTAGATATGGTGCCACAAAAAAACAACGACACCGTTCACGACTTCACTAAAGATCCAATTCAACCTTACATTGATGGCGAATGGATCAAAGCGAAAGGCACCACATTAGGTGCAGATAATGGTGTTGGTATGGCATCTGCATTAGCTGTTTTAGCTGATGACACTGTTAAACACGGCCCATTAGAAGTGCTGTTAACCATGACTGAAGAAACAGGTATGGACGGTGCTTTTGGTTTACAACCGGGTTGGTTACAAGCTGATATTCTTATCAACACAGACTCAGAAGAAGAAGGTGAAATCTACATGGGTTGTGCGGGTGGTATTGATGTTAAAACCACAGTAAGCCTTTCTTACGATGCAATCCCAGCAGGTCACGTTGTTAAACAACTGGTTCTAAAAGGATTAAATGGCGGCCATTCTGGTGGTGATATCCATTTAGGCTTAGGTAACGCAAATAAATTATTGGCACGTTTTTTAGCGGGTCATGCAGAAGAATTATCACTGAAATTAATTGATTTCCACGGTGGTACACTGCGTAATGCGATTCCTCGTGAAGCAAACATTGTTTTTGCAATTCCAGCGGATAAAGTCAAAGAATTAGAAGCATTAAAAGTACGCTTTGAAGAATTGCTAAAAAGCGAATTAGCGATCGCAGAGAAGAATCTAAAAGTTGAATTAATTGATACAACAACAGATAAAAAAGCGTTCACCGCAGATTGCCAATCTCGTGTCATTAACTTACTTAATGCAATGCCAAACGGCGTTATTCGTATGAGTGACGATGTTGAAGGTGTTGTTGAAACTTCACTAAACGTCGGTGTTGTTAGCATTGTTGATGATAAAGTAGAAATTCTGTGCTTAATTCGTTCTCTAATCGATAGTGGTAAAACCTATGTTGTTAGCATGCTGACAGCATTAGCAAAACTGGCTAAAGCCGATATTGAAACGAAAGGCGGTTACCCTGGTTGGAAACCAGATGCAGACTCTCCTGTTATGCATTTAGTTCGTGACACTTACCAACAACTGTTTGATAAAGTACCAAATATCATGGTTATCCACGCAGGTCTTGAGTGTGGTCTGTTCAAAAAACCTTACCCAGATATGGATATGGTTTCTATTGGGCCAACAATCCGTGGTGCTCACTCACCAGACGAACGCGTTCACATTAAGAGCGTCGGTCAATACTGGCAATTATTAACCGCGATTTTAAAAGCAATCCCTGCTAAATAATCTCGCTTTAACGTTAATAATGAAACCCGCTTATTGGCGGGTTTTTTGTTACTGAAGTCTCTGCAAAAAAATCATTTCTCTCTCATTCTCAATGAATTTCCCTTAAATATCATAATTTATAGAATGCTAATTATTATCATTAGCATTAATGTTTAATGAGTGATATTTTCACTGCTCCGCAGTTAAAGTTAAAAATAAAAAATTCAAAGGGATCGATTGTGTCTAATAAAAATTATGCTGTTAGCGTCTTACTCGCCTTACCGCTAAGTCTGTTATCTGTTCAAATTCATGCAGCAGTTAATCAAAATACGCCTGAAAAAATAGTTGTGACAGCAACTTCATCACAAGATCCACAAGCGCCTGTTTCAGGTTTTGTGGCAACAAAAACATTATCAACAAATAAAACACCGACTGAAATTGAAAAAACACCACAATCCATTAGCGTGATCACCCGTGATCAAATGGACGCTCAAGATGTCAGCTCAGTTTCTCAGGCGTTACGTTATACACCTGGAGTTTTCACAGAATATCGTGGAAGTTCTAATCGTAATGATGAGGTTTTTATTCGTGGATACAGTTATGCACCACGCTTTCTTGATGGATTAAGTTATGGAATGGGAGCTTCATCGTCAACTGGCGCAATTGATCCATGGTTATTAGAGCGTGTTGAAGTTATTAGAGGACCTGCATCTGTTCTTTATGGCCAAGTAAACCCAGGTGGCCTTGTTGCAATGACAAGTAAAAGACCAACTGCATCCCTTATTCGTCACATTCAAGTACGTGCAGGTAATGATAAATTAGCAGAAACCGCTTTTGATTTTTCGGGTACATTGAGTGATGATAATCGAGTTCTTTATCGCCTAAATGGTATTGCTAAAACACAACATACCCAAATAAAAAATTATAAAGAAGAGCGTTTTGCGCTCGCTCCTGCCATTACCTTTTTACCGAATGAACAAACACGTTTAACATTATTAAGCTTTATTCAGCAAGAGCCTGAAGCGGGATATCGTAATTTTTTACCCGCTTACGGTACAGTAAAAAGTACGCCAGAAGGTACTATTCCCTTTGATTTTGATGTCAACAATCCCGATTACCATAAGTCATGGCGCCAGCAATATGGTATAGGTTATGAATTCGAACACGAATTTAATGACACACTAAAAATTGTACAAAATGCTCGATACAGCCATATTAATCAAAAATATAAATATCTTGTTTTTGGTTCTTTAAGAAAAGATAACCCTTATATTCTTGAGCGCCGAGCTCAACAAGAGCAGCGAGAAACAGATACTTTAGGAATAGATACTCGCTTACAAGCTGACTTTGCTACTGCAAAACTTAATCATACTGTGATTGCTGGTATTGATTATCAGTGGAGTAAAGACCAAGATAATTTACTTCGTGCAATGGGCCCCGAGTACGATCTTGATTGGCGTGATCCTAATTATCACTATCCAATTGATATGAGCTTACAAAAACCCGCAACCGATCAGCGACAAAAACGTGATCAAATCGGGTTGTATCTACAAGATCAGATCCAATGGAAAAATTGGATCTTACTTGCAGGCTTACGCCAAGATTGGGCTCAAGTTCGGACTCATGATTTCTTAGCTAAAAGCTATGTTCAACAAGATGATCATAAGTTAACGGGTCGCGCAGGGCTTTTATATTCTTTTGATAATGGTATTTCTCCTTATATTAGTTATAGCACCTCGTTTGAACCTAATTTACAAACTCGCCGCGCACCAGGAAGTGCCCCTTTTGAGCCTAGCGAAGGTCGTCAATTAGAAGCTGGAATTAAATACCTCACACCAAATGAACAAACATTGGCAACACTCTCTGTTTATCAATTACAGCAACGCAATGTAACCAACTACAATGCTGAAAAAGCGTATTTTGAACCAGTGGGTGAAATTAGAAGTCGTGGTGTTGAAGCGCAAATTAATAGCCAATTAACTGAAAATATTTCATTTATCAGCAGTTATGCTTATACCGATACTGAAGTAAGAAAAACCATTATTGCGGGAACACAGGGAAAAGAACTCCCTAGAGTTCCTAAGCACATGGCATCATTTTGGGGTCAATATGATGAAACATCAGGGCTATTTAATGGCTCTAAAGCAGGCTTTGGCGTGCGATATGTTGGCGTATCTCAAGGTGATACCAAAAATACAGTCAGTGTGCCCGCAGTTACGCTTTATGATGCCATGATTGGCTATTCATTAGGTGAGCTATCACCTTCTTTAAAAGGTGCTGAAATTCAGCTTAATATGAATAATATTGCGAATAAACACTATGTTGCATCTTGTGCTGGTGATACTGCATGTTTTTATGGGATCGGCAGAACAATGACAGCAACAATGAATTATCGCTGGTAAGACTATATAGATTAACTACATAAATTAACTACGTTAGCCATAGCCTGTCTGTTGATCGGCTATGGTTTTTTTAATTCTTACAGTGCTAAAAGAAGTTGTCGTTCTATTTGCGGATCTTGTAAGGTGACATGAAATCCGATTAATCGCACACCTCTGCCATTTCGGCGCTCATGCCATGCTTGGTAGGCAATATTTATTAAATCGGCTTTTTCTAAAATAGGATGAGTATGCTCTTGTGTCGTTAATTGAAAATCATCAAATTTTAGTTTAACGCCTTGCCTTGCTATCCTTAAATCGGGTTTCACTTTTGTTAGTCGCCGTTCTAATTCGCTATATAATCCGTCAAGTAATGCCAAGCAATCATCCCAAGAATTAATATCTGAAGCAAAAGTACGTTCAACTCCGACTGATTTTCTAAGTCTATCAGGGTTAATTTCACGCTCATCGATGCCATGACTGCGTTCCCATAAATTTTGACCAAATTTCCCAAATACTTTTACTAAAGAAATGACATCAGTACGGCGAATATCAGCACACGTTTCTAAGCCCATTTCTTGCAAGCGAGCAAATGTCACCTTACCTACACCTGGTATTTTGTTAAGCGGTAATTTTAAAATAAAATCATCGACTTGCTCTGGTGTTATAACAAATTGCCCATTTGGTTTGTTGATATCAGAGGCAATTTTGGCGAGAAATTTAATCGGTGCAATGCCTGCGGATGCAGTAAGATTTAACTCATCAAAAATTTGTTGGCGAATTTCTTGAGCGATCAACGTTGCAGAACCATGACAATGCTTACTGTCAGATACATCAAGATAAGCTTCATCGAGTGAAAGAGGTTCAATAAGGTGGGTATAACGAGAAAAAATTTGGCGGATCTTTGCTGATGTCTCTTTATAGAGAGGCATTCTGCCGGGTAAAACTTTTAAGTGAGGACATAACTTCAACGCTGTCGCCGTTGACATAGCACTACGGACGCCAAAACGACGAGCAGGATAATTCGCCGTGCAGATCACACCTCGGCTAGAAGCATTGCCTCCAACCGCAATTGGGATCTCTTTTAGTGCTGGATTATCTCGCATTTCAATCGCAGCATAAAAACAATCCATATCAACATGAATAATTTTACGCATACAATCACCTCGCCTCATTTACTGTTTAAATATACAGTAAATAAATATTAACTACAATTTTTATTCCTTCTCATATCCCTCTATTGAGGTGTATTTCTCATAAAAATCTGAATTAGTCTGTTTATTTATAGAATTGTCACAAAGTGGTGATAGATTGTTTTAGCTCGCTGATTAATTACATTAATTTTAAATATTGTTTTGTAACTATATATAAAACAAGGAAATAATTTTTCATGATCAAATTATTTATCGCTATTTCTCTCTTTTTTTATTCTGTAATTCTTATGGCATCTCCTAAAATTATCGCACATCGTGGTGGCACAGCTGATGCCCCTGAAAATACTGAAATTGCTATAAAAACAGCCCTCTCTAATCAAGCTGATGCAATTTGGATCACTATTCAATTATCGAAAGATAATATTCCTGTCCTTTATCGTCCTAGTGATTTAAAAAGCTTAACAAATGGGCAAGGTAGTGTTTCTGACTTTACGGCACAGCAACTTAAACAATGGGATGCTGGCTATAAATTTGGTGAAGCACAACAATTTCCTTATCGAAATAAAGGTGTCACCATTCCGACATTGGATGAGATATTAACTCAATTCCCTACAACACAGTTTTATCTTGATTTAAAATCACCAGATGCTGATCCTGCAATCCAAGCTGAAGCATTAACCACCGTACTTCATAATCATAACGCACTGGATAGAACTCGCGTTTATTCTACAAATACTGCATTTCTTGACGCCTTATCAACTAATGTACAACGTTTTGAAAGTCGTGATATTACTCGTGATATTTTAGCCAATATCACAATGAGCCATATTTGCCTACTACCTGAAAATTTAGATATTACTCGTTGGTATGGGCTTGAGCTTCACCGCAAAGTAGAAGTTGTTGAGAAATACACATTAGGTGAAGCACGCTCAGCATCGGTTCTAAGTTGGGATAAAGACGCTATGTCTTGTTTTCGTGCTGGTGGCAATGCTCATAATTCAAGCCACAGAATTAGGTGCTGATGCAGTTATGGTCGATTCACCCGCAAAGATGAAAACATTTAGCAAAGATGGAAACATTTAGAAAAGAGTAAGTCCCTAGCTTTTAGCTTCGCTTCTTCAGAAAGAAGAAAATAAAAAAGAGTGATGTAAATATATACACCACTCTTTTTTTATTTTTATATCTTACTTAAAGAATTCTATTTTTATTAAGCAATTCTTCTCTTGCTGCATCTTTTGCCATACGTTTTTTACGTGCATCACAAGGTTCGGGGCAATCACACTCTTTTTCTATGCCCATAGCACCTAAACCGCCACAGCTACCTTGAAGGCTTTTACGTTTTACAATATAGCCTAACGCCATACCAAAGAAAGCAATCAAGAATAAGATGAAGGCAAATAGAAATATTTTTAACATAACCTTCTCTCCTTAAATTCTACTTTTTCAAGAACGGGGCGAATGCTTTACTATAACGCTCTTCAAACCCATTTTCAGTTTTCACTATCATAAAGACAGGAATATTTAGCTCGTTTGCTACTGCTAACCCTTTTTCAGGCCCTAAAACATTCAATCCTGTCGAAAGACCATCTGCGCTCATGCAAGTTGGCACAATCACAGTAATAGAAACAAGGTTATGTTTAATAGGATGACCTGTGGTTGGGTCAATAGTATGAGAAAAACGGACACCATTCTCTTCAAAATAGTTACGATAATCACCAGAAGTGGCTATTGAGTTATCAC
The DNA here is from genome assembly GCF_047921555.1 of Proteus sp. LHD240705. NCBI lineage: Bacteria > Pseudomonadati > Pseudomonadota > Gammaproteobacteria > Enterobacterales > Morganellaceae > Proteus > Proteus sp. LHD240705. The sequence continues at coordinate 563,146 of NZ_JBLRMI010000002.1, read as the reverse complement.
CTGGTTCAATAATTAACTGAACACTCTGTTTTGTGCCGTCATTTGCTGGTTTTTCAATCGCTATACGCCAAAGCTTGTCATTACCATTCACGCCTTGGGTTCTTACTTCACCACCAATATCAACCATATAGTTAGTAATATTCTGTGAAATTAAATATTCAGCCACAGCATCAACGCCATAGCCTTTAGCAATCGAAGAGAGATCGACATAAAGCTCAGGGATCTTCTTAATTAATGTATTACCTTCAACAGCAAGGTAATCAATTCCAATCCACTGTTTACGTTTTTCTAATTCATCTTCAGAAGGTTGATGCGTAAATCGGCCTTCTGGGCCAAATCCCCATAAATTAACTAACGGTCCAACGGTCACATCTAAAGCACCATCTGTTATTTTATTAATACGGATAGCTTCACTGACTACTTTAGCTGTCGCGGGTGAAACAGGAAATGGGGTATTAATTTCACGGCTTTGATTGAAACGACTGAGTTCAGAATGAGGACGATATGTTGACATTTGATCGTTAACTTCTTCAAGGATACGATCAATCTCTGTTTGTAAGACGTTTTGTGGAGGTGAATTACTGTCAGGAACATATTTAATCGAGTAATAAGTTCCCATGGTTTCACCTTCTAATACCTGCTGCTTTTCACCACATGCAGATAATAGAACTAATGCAGACAGCATCACTATCCAATTTATCATCTTTCTTTTTAACATAACTCTCTCTTCTGATCATGAGCGCCCACATAAGTGGGCGCTTGTCATTTCATTCATTTATGCTTTATCGGAAGTTAGGATCAACCCCCAAAGTCATCCAGCATAATGTTTTCATCTTCAACGCCTAAGTCTTTGAGCATTTTAATAACTGCTGCATTCATCACTGGCGGTCCACACATATAGAATTCACAGTCTTCTGGTGCTGGATGATTTTTAAGGTAGTTTTCAAACAACACATTGTGAATAAATCCAGTATAGCCAGTCCAATTATCTTCAGGCAATGCATCTGAAAGCGCGACATTCCATGTGAAGTTTTCGTTCTCTCTCGCGAGCATGTCGAAATCTTCTGTGTAGAACATTTCACGAACAGAACGCGCACCATACCAGAAGCTGATTTTACGTTTAGAATGTAAGCGTTTTAATTGATCAAAAATGTGTGAGCGCATTGGTGCCATACCTGCACCACCACCAATAAAGATCATTTCAGCATCAGTTTTCTTAGCAAAGAATTCGCCAAATGGCCCTGAAATCGTCACCTTATCACCTGGTTTTAATGACCAAATATATGATGACATAATTCCTGGTGGCACATCAGGATTACGTGGCGGAGGTGTTGCAATACGCACGTTTAACATGATGATGCCATGTTCTTCTGGATAGTTCGCCATTGAATAAGCACGTACAGTGGTTTCTTTAACATCAGAAACATAGCGGAACAAATTAAATTTATCCCAATCTTCACGATACTCTTCTGGTACATCAAAATCTTCATAACGTACCGTATGAGGAGGACATTCGATTTGAATAAATCCACCTGCACGGAAAGGTACAACCTCACCTTCAGGGATTTTTAACACTAATTCTTTAATAAAAGTGGCTTTATTATCATTTGAGATAACTTCACATTCCCACTTTTTAACACCAAAGATTTCTTCCGGTAATTCTAATTTCAGGTTGTTTTTTACGTTTACCTGACACGCTAAACGACAACCTTCTTTAGCTTCACGCTTATTAATATGTGAAAGTTCTGTCGGTAAAATATCACCGCCACCTTCCAGCACTTTAACGCGGCACTGACCACAAGAGCCACCGCCACCGCAAGCTGATGAAATAAAAATACCTTCGTTTGATAGTACGTTAAGTAATTTATCACCTGCTGGTGCATCAAAACTTTTGTCTGGGTCTCCATTGACCTCAACTGAAATATCCCCTGTATTGACCAGTTTTGATTTTGCGAACAAAATCAACGCTGTTAATACCAATACAATCAGGGTAAACATCACGACACCTAGAATAATTATATCCATGAGTTCTTCTCACCCTTTATAGCTGAACACCAGAGAAGGACATGAAACCTAATGCCATCAACCCTGTGGTGACAAAAGTAACGCCTAACCCTTTCATACCTGCCGGTACATCCGCGTACTTCATTTTCTCACGGATAGAAGCCAGTAATACGATGGCTAACATCCAACCAATCCCAGAGCCGAAACCATAAACAATAGATTCACTGAAGTTATAGTCACGTTGTGCCATAAATGACACGCCACCGAAAATGGCGCAGTTAACGGTAATAAGTGGCAAGAAGATCCCTAGTGCGTTATACAGCGCAGGGAAATAACGGTCTAAAATCATTTCTAGGATTTGTACCAGTGCCGCAATCACACCAATGAAAGTGATAAAGTTTAAGAAACTTAAATCAACACCTTCCATTAATGCATTATCACGTAACACATAGTTGTAAACCAAGTTATTCAACGGTACAGAAAGACCTAGAACAACGGTAACAGCGATACCTAATCCAAAAGCTGTTTTTACGTTTTTAGAAACGGCGAGGAATGTACACATCCCTAAGAAGAATGCGAGCGCCATATTCTCAATAAAAACAGCACGAACAAACAGGCTTATATAATGTTCCATGGCGATTAGTCCTCTTCAACCTGTGCAGGTTTTAATGTACGTAATCCCCAAATTAGCAAGCCAATAATAAAGAACGCACTTGGTGCTAACAGGAATAAACCGTTTGGCTGATACCAGCCACCATTTTGGACAGACTCCATCACTGTAATGCCGAATAATTTACCAGAACCAAAAAGCTCACGTAAAAAACCAACAAGGATCAAGATAACGCCGTATCCTAAGCCGTTACCAATACCATCCATAAAGCTTTCAACAGGAGGTGCTTTCATCGCATAAGCTTCAGCACGTCCCATTACAATACAGTTAGTAATGATAAGACCAACGAAAACAGAAAGTTGCTTAGAAATTTCATACGCATAAGCTTGTAGTATTTGGTCAACAACGATAACTAATGAAGCAATAATCGCCATTTGAACAATAATACGAACACTACTTGGTATGTAATTACGAATGAGTGAAATAAAGAAGCTTGAAAATGCAGTAACCAAAGTTACCGCAATTGTCATCACTAATGCGGTTTCAAGTTTTGTTGTTACAGCCAATGCAGAACACACACCTAATACCTGTAAGGCAATCGGGTTGTTATCTAACAATGGCCCAAGTAAAACTCGTTTAATTTCTTTTGTATCAGCCATTGATCTCTCCTTCACGAACTTTTTTCAGGAATGGGCCGAAACCTTTTTCACCTAACCAGAAATCGAACATATGCTGGATACCATTTGAGGTCAGTGTCGCGCCAGAAAGTCCATCAATACCATAAGGGCTATCAGTTGTACCACTACGTACTATCTTAATTGCAGGAGTACCTTGTTCGTTAATTAAGCGCTTACCCTTCCATTGTGCTTTCCATTGTGGATTGTCTACTTCACCACCTAAGCCCGGTGTTTCACCATGAGCATAATAGGTAATGCCTTTAGAAGTCACACCATCAATATCAACCGCAACGAAAGCATACATTACAGACCATAAGCCAGAACCATAAACAGGTAGAACAACTTCTGTGGTTTTGCCTTGTTCATCAAGCACAAAGTAGACTTCTGCTGTATTAGCACGACGGCGAATTTTGGCGATATCTTCTTGTGGCGATAATGCGATTGAAGTGTCATCACTGCGTAAAGCCGCACTTAAATCAAAACTGCCTTTACTATCAGTCAGTTCACCTGTCTGGAAATTAACAATTTTTGCTTTAATACGAGTGTCATACACCTTCAGTACATCTGTCGCACTCATTTTAGGTACGAGCAGACCCGCAACATCAAGAATATTACGTTGTTTATCAAGAAGTTTTTGTTCTTCTTGTTTAGACTTCAGTCCAACAGCGGCTCCTGCTACTACCACGGAACACACCAGACATAGAATAAATACAACGAGGAACGTTCTTGCGACGCTATCTTTGTTTTTCTCTTTAGCCACGAGCTTGTCTCCGCTTAATATTCGCCTGAACAACCACGTAATCAAACAGTGGTGCAAATAAGTTTGCGAATAAGATTGCCAGCATCATACCTTCTGGGTAAGCCGGATTGACGACACGAATAAGCACAGCCATTACGCCAATCAAAATACCGTAAGCCCATTTACCTTTATCGGTAAACGATGCGGATACTGGATCTGTTGCCATAAACATCATACCGAAAGCAAAACCACCTAATACTAAGTGCCAGTGCCAAGGCATTGAGAAGAGAGGATTAGTATCTGAACCGATAAAATTAAACAGGTATGACATTGCAATCATGCCCACCATTACCCCAGCAACAATACGCCATGAAGCAATGCGAGCAAAAAGAATGACAGCTCCGCCGATTAAAATCATCAGTGTTGAAACTTCACCGATCGACCCTGGAATATATCCAAGGAAAGCATGCATCCAAGAGATTGGTTGTTGAGTGACGGTATTTAATAATGCACTTTCACCCGATACAGACCATTGCGATAATGGTGTCGCACCAGAGAAGCCATCAGCCGCAGTCCAAACCAGATCACCTGAGATTTGAGCAGGATAGGCAAAGAACAGGAATGCGCGACCTGCTAATGCAGGGTTTAAGAAGTTACGCCCTGTACCACCAAAGATTTCTTTCGCGATAACAACACCAAACGTAATACCTAATGCAGCCTGCCAAAGTGGTAATGTTGGCGGTACGATCAAGGCAAATAAGATTGATGTAACAAAGAAGCCTTCGTTAATTTCATGACCACGAATAAAGGCAAAAAGAACTTCCCAAAATCCACCAACCGCAAAAACAACAAGATAAATAGGTAAAAAGTAAGTTGCACCAAGTAGCATCTTACTTGCCCATCCAGCATCTGTTGTTAATGATGCACCGAGAAATTCAGCGAGGCGATAGTGCCAATCTGAAGCAATAATTTGCTGTAATTCAGCACCGCTATATAACTGATTAAGTGCTGGGATCGCTTGATGACCGACGTTATACATTCCCCAAAACATTGCTGGGAAAACAGCCAACCAAACTAAGATCATCATGCGTTTTAGGTCAATAGTGTCACGAACATGCCCACCATTACGCGTGACAGTACCTGGCGTATAAAATACCGTGGTAACGGCTTCATAAAGTACGTACCATTTTGCTAATTTGCCACCGGGCTCAAAATGGTGCTCTACTTTTTCAAATAAATTTTTCAAACCCATGAGTTACCCTTCCTGCTCAATTTTGGTCAATACTTGGCGCAGTGCTGGGCCATACTCATATTTGCTTGGGCAAACATAAGTACATAATCCCAAATCTTCTTCATCCAATTCCAAACAACCTAATGCTTGAGAACTGTCAGTATCACCTACAACTAAATCACGTAATAAATGCGTTGCCATAATGTCTAACGGCATCACACGCTCATAGTTACCAATTGGTACCATTGAACGTTCGCCACCATTCATTGTGGTTGTAAATGCAAAGCGTTTATTTTTTAAGAAGTGACCGATAGTTGTACGAGTGATAGAAAATTTATCGCTACCCGGCATACCCCAACCAAATAACTCTTTATCACGACCTTCGCGTAATACAGAAACTTGGTTATGGAAACGACCTAAATAGTGATGAGCCTCATCAGATTTCCATCCCCATAATACAGAGCCAGAAATAATGCGGTTTTCACCATCAACTAATTGATCTTTAGTTAACTCATAGAGATCAGCCCCTAAACGAGTACGCACTAAACGAGGTGCTTTTACTTGAGGGCCGGCTAATGCAACAACACGCTCTGTATATAAAGAACCTGTTGTAAACAAATAACCAATAGCAATGACATCTTGGTAATTTAAATGCCAAACCATTTTCTTAGCACTCACAGGTTCTAAGAAATGGATATGCGTACCAACTAATCCTGCTGGATGTGGGCCTGCAAATTGGTTATAGCTAATTTGTCCATCATTTAATTTTGTAGGTGATTTTTCACCATGACAAACATAGACTTTGCCTTCGGTTAAACGAGTTAAAACAACAAGACCATCATTAAATGCCTTCTCATTTTGCTCAATAATAACCATAGGATCTGCTGCAAGCGGATTTGTATCCATTGCAGAGACAAAAATGGCAACAGGTGTTGTGCCTAAACGCGGAGTACGGCTATAAGGACGAGTCCTTAATGTAGTCCACATTCCCGAATTAACGAGGTTAGTTTCAACTTGTTCGCGGGTCAGGTCTGAAAGCGTTGAGCTATCATAACGGTTAAAGGTGATTTCTTCGTCGCCATCAATTTCGATAACGATAGATTGGAACACACGGCGTTCGCCGCGGTTAATTGCAACGACTTTACCACAAGCTGGGCTGGTGAAAATGACACCGGCATTCTTTTTATCTTCAAAAAGAATTTGCCCTTTTTTTACATGCTCACCTTCCGAAACCATCATAGAAGGACGCATACCGACATATTCTTCACCTAGCAATGCTACGCGTCGAATCGCGGGTCCGTCTTCTATCACTTGGGCAGGTGCTCCTGCAATTGGGAGGTCGAGTCCTTTTTTAATTTTAATCATAAGATTTGCACAAGTTTATCAGTTAAACCCTAAGCTACAAATTCACCCCGAAAATGTAGCGACTCTGTAATAAAAACATCTTAAGGTGTTTTTGAACCCTAAGTTATTTATCTCCGATAATTGTTAACTATTTCTCTTATTCTGCCGAACTGAATTTTATCATCTCAGCCTAAACCTGTCTGACTATTCGAGTGATTTAGCTCAAGCAAATGGGAATATTATTTTGACTGAAACGTTAATAACTCGTATAAACCGAATTAAAATATCATCTTTTTCGACGAGCGCTTAAATTTCATACAGAATATTTTGTAAAAGAAAAGAAACCATATCAGATTTTAATTTACAAATTTATTGCTTCATAGCAATCTACGATCTACTTTATCAACAAATTTTAAGCTATTTTTCTGATAAAACCATGACCAGTCACGCAAAACAACTAATCAGTTTTTTAACATTAATGTTAATTTCTTTATTTGTTAACGCTGAAAATAATTCAAGTTTTCTAATGAAACCTGTTAAAAAAAGTACAGGTCAGCCTATCTATATTCAGATTTTCAAAGAAGAAAGCTTACTTGAACTTTATACGGAAAAATTAGATGGGCAATTAGAAAAAGTACGTACTTACCCCATTTGTAGCTATTCTGGAGGCCTTGGACCTAAAAAGTTTCAAGGTGATTTAAAAAGCCCCGAGGGTTTTTATCAGGTTAATTTCTCACAATTAAATCCGAACAGTCGATTTTACCGAGCTATCAACCTAGGATTTCCTAATCAATATGATAAATCAAAAGGATACACTGGCGATTTTTTAATGATCCACGGGGCTTGTAAATCGGTTGGTTGCTATGCAATGACAGATTCTGTGATGGATGAAATTTATCAGTATGCTGAATTGGCGCTACAAGGTGGTCAATCTACGATTAATATTCATATTTTTCCATTTAAAATGACCACTGAAAATATGAAGAAACATCAGTATTCAAAAGATATGGATTTCTGGCAACAGCTTATGCCAGCCTACCAATATGTTGAAGAACACAAACAAATCCCATCTGTTACCGTTCAAAATGGACGTTATTTCGTTAATAGCACTTTGACTTCACCTAATAGTGTAAACCCTGTCCTTAACTTATCGCAAAATAGTGAAAGCAAATGGTTACAGGATACGCACACCACGATCAAATAAGACAAACTCACCAGCGGGAATACGCTGCCAAGATTCATTTCCAGTCAATGGTAATGTTGAAATAACAGAAACCACATCATCTGATTGTGTGTGTTGCTGGAAATCGATTTCTACATCTTGATCAAGTAATTTGGCTTTGCCGAAAGGTGCTTTACGCGTGATCCAATGTAAATTAGTTGAACAATATGCCATTACAAATCGACCATCTGACAACAGCATATTAAAAACCCCTTTTTGCTTTAATTGAGAGGCTAAAACAGCGATAAAACGAAATACAGCAGGCCAATTCACAGGGGTTCTTTTATAACGATTTTCGAGCTGATTTAAGATCCAGCAAAAAGCTTTTTCACTATCCGTCTGCCCTATGGCTCTAAAACGCCCCGTATCAAGAGATTGATAACCTTTTAGTTGACCATTATGTGCATAAGTCCAGTTTTTTCCCCATAATTCACGAGTAAAAGGATGGGTATTTTCTAAAGAGACATTACCTCGATTCGCTTGACGAATATGAGCGATCACAGCCTCTGATTTAATCGGGTATTCTTGAACAAAGCGAGCGACTGGTGAAATTGCACTAGCTTGAGGATCTTTAAATGTACGACATCCCAACCCTTCGTAGAAAGTAATTCCCCAACCATCTTTATGAGGTCCTGTCTTACCACCTCTTGGAATTAATCCACTTAGACTGAAATTAATATCTGTCGGTACATTTGCACTCATACCTAACAACTCACACATCGCTCACTCCTTCTTGCCGATGTTTCTTGCTAATTTATAGCAATATCAACAAATTATTTTTCCATTTCTTTTTCAATTAATTGGATCAGAATATGGATAACTTTAATATGAATTTCTTGAATACGATCAGCGTAACCGAAATGAGGCACACGAATTTCAATATCTGCTGTACCGTCCATTTTTCCGCCATCTTTACCCGTTAGCGTAATGACTTTCATGCCTTTCTCACGCGCAGCACTAATTGCTTTGATGATATTGCCTGAATTGCCTGAGGTTGAAATACCCAGCAGAACGTCACCTTCTTTACCCACAGCTTCAACATAGCGAGAAAAGATATATTCATAGCCAAAATCATTACTTACACATGAGATATGGCTTACATCTGAAATAGCAATGGCAGGATAACCAGGGCGATTTTCACGATAGCGTCCAGTTAGCTCTTCTGCAAAATGCATTGCATCACAATGAGAGCCACCATTACCGCAAGATAATACTTTACCGCCTGCTTTAAAAGAATCTGCTAATAACACCGCAGCTTTTTGGATAGCTTCAATATTTGCGTCATCTTGAAGAAAGCGAGATAGCGTATCTGCTGCTTCTGTTAATTCACCACGGATAAGATCTTGGTACATAGGATTTTTACTCCAGAAAGGGTAATCGAAATTTTCTGTTTCTCAGTGTAACGGATTAAATGTCATGAAAGAAGATGCCTATTATAGACAAATGCTAACTTCTCTCATTTACGAATAATTTGTGAGCTATATTGTAATTAGAATGTAAATATATTGATAAAAGTTAGTGACTAGATTAGATCTAAATAACAAACAACAGGTCTGACCTCTGATCTCTTGCTAAATACAGGAGTTTATTATGACACTACTCAGTATCGTACTTTTTATCGTTCTTATTGGCTTACTTAGTTATCGCAAATTCAGTATCGCGGTAAGTAGCCTCGCGCTTATTGCTTATACATTAGTCATGGGTGTCGCCAATATTTGGAGCTACTGGTTACTCCTTCCCGTTGCATTGGTTTTATTACCCTTTACTATTCCTTCTATTCGTAGAGCCTATATCTCAGTACCTGCACTTAAAGCATTTCAAAAAGTCATGCCTTCTATGTCTAAAACAGAACAAGAAGCTATTGATGCAGGTACAACATGGTGGGAAGGTGAGTTGTTCCGTGGTGCTCCCGACTGGAAACAACTTCATAATTACCCTAAACCACAGCTAACAGCTGAAGAGCAAGCTTTCCTTGATGGCCCAGTCGAAGAAGTTTGTCGCATGACAAATGACTTTGAAATCACTCATGAATTAGCTGATTTACCTCCTGAAATCTGGCAATACCTTAAAGATAATCGCTTCTTTGCGATGATCATTAAAAAAGAGTACGGCGGGTTAGAGTTTTCAGCCTACGCTCAATCACGCGTATTGCAAAAGCTGTCAGGAGTGTCTGGTATTTTAGCCATCACCGTTGGTGTACCTAACTCTTTAGGTCCTGGTGAGCTACTGCAACACTACGGTACTGATGAACAGAAAAAACGCTATTTACCAGGCTTAGCCAAAGGGGATGAGATTCCTTGTTTCGCCTTAACAAGCCCTGAAGCGGGTTCCGATGCAGGAGCTATTCCTGATAGTGGTGTTGTCTGTATGGGTGAATGGCAAGGAGAGCAAGTGCTTGGCCTTCGTTTAACATGGAATAAACGCTATATCACTCTTGCTCCTATCGCGACCGTATTAGGATTAGCATTTAAATTACGCGATCCTGACCATCTATTAAGTAATGACGAGAACCCAGGCATTACCTGCGCGTTAATTCCAACTAATGTCAAAGGTGTTGAAATCGGTCATCGTCATTTCCCATTGAACGTACCATTTATGAATGGGCCAACTCGTGGTAAAGATGTTTTTGTTCCTATCGATTACATCATTGGTGGGCCAAAAATGGCAGGTCAAGGTTGGAGAATGCTGGTGGAATGTCTCTCTGTAGGTCGAGGGATTACTCTGCCTTCAAATTCTACTGGTGGATTAAAAAGTGTGGCAATGGCAGCTGGTGCTTATTCTCGTATCCGTCGTCAGTTCAAAATTCCAATTGGCAAAATGGAAGGTATTGAAGAGCCATTAGCACGTCTGGCTGGTAACGCCTATCTTTTAGATTCTGCAGCGACCTTAATTACTACGGGTATTATGCTAGGAGAAAAACCCGCCGTATTATCAGCTATCGTCAAATATCACTGTACTCACCGAGCGCAACGTGGCGTTATCGATGCAATGGATATCGTGGGTGGTAAAGGGATCTGCCTTGGACCATCAAACTTTGTCGCACGTTCTTATCAAGGCTCTCCAATTGCCATCACAGTTGAAGGTGCCAATATTTTAACTCGTAGCATGATCATTTATGGTCAAGGTGCTATCCGTTGTCATCCTTATGTATTAGATGAAATTGCAGCAGCACGAGACAATAACCTACATGATTTTGACCGCGCTTTATTTGGTCATATTGGTCATGTGGCAAGTAATACCTTACGTAGTTTGTGGTTGGGTATCACTAATGGTCGATTAAGTAATTCTCCTACTAATGATGAAACCCGTCGTTATTATCAACAAATTAACCGCCTAAGTGCCAATATGGCGCTATTGTCTGATGTTTCAATGGGAGTTTTAGGTGGAAGCTTAAAACGTCGTGAGCGTATTTCAGCACGTTTAGGTGACATATTAAGTCATATCTTTCTCGCTTCTGCCGCGCTTAAGCGTTATGAAGATGAAGGTCGCCATACCGCGGATTTACCTCTCGTACATTGGAGCGTAAAAGAGTGCTTATACCAAGCTGAAAATGCAATTGATGAACTGCTACGCAATTTTCCAAGCCGTGTTATCGCAGGCACCATGCGTGCAATTATTTTCCCACTAGGTAAAGCTCAAAAATTACCATCAGATAAATTAGATAGCAAAGTAGCACAACTTATCCAACAACCGTCTGAGACTCGTGATCGCATTGGTAGAGGTCAGTACTTAACACCGAGCGAGCATAATCCACATGGTTTAATGGAAGAAGCACTACTGGATATCTTAGCTGCTGAGCCTATTTTCGACCGCATTTGCCGCCTCTATGAGAAGAAATTTAGCTTTACTCAATTAGATAAATTAGCGGATAAAGCACTGGCTGATAAACGAGTAACTCAAGAAGAAGCCGATATCTTACGTAAAGCAGAACAGAGTCGCTTACGGAGTATCAATGTTGATGAGTTTGACTTTGATGCATTGGCGGTACCTGCAAAAAAGCAGAAAGCTGACAATCTCAAAACAGATAAAGCCGCTTAAAAATATATAGGGGAAGATGTTTCCCTATAAAACACAAACACCTCATCACTAAAATTGTCATGAGGTGTTTTTTATTTTTCAATGAAAGCATATTTAATAAAAAAATGAATTAGAGATCTAATTCCAACGCTAATAACTCTTCTATTGTTTGACGACGACGAATTAATTGGGGAACGCCCTCTGTTATCAACACTTCAGGAATAAGTGGTCGGCTATTATAATTTGATGACATTGAAGCACCATAAGCTCCAGTATCATGAATAACTAAATAATCACCTACCTGTGCTTGAGGTAATAAACGAGGAACAACAGTGCCTCCCTCCTGCTGAGTAAAAACATCTCCAGATTCACACAAAGGACCAGCCACAATCGTCTCTTGTAATTCTGTCATTGGTTTTATTTGACCATGGCTATCTAAAACTGAAATTTGATGATAACTGCCATACATTGCAGGGCGCATTAAATCACTAAATCCAGCATCCACCAGCACATAATGACGACTTCCCATTGATTTAACGGCTCTCACTTGTGAAATCAATACCCCTGACTCAGCCACTAAAAAACGTCCTGGCTCGATTTCTAACTCAACAGAATGTCCTAAGTGTTGTGCAATACGCTGACGAGCCTTATCCCATAAAGAAAAATAATGATCCAAATCGACTGTCGCATCACCCTCTTGATAAGGCGTTGACAATCCACCTCCTGCCGAAATAGCCTGAATATCAACTTGAGAGGTAAGCACTTGCTCTACCATTGCATCACAGACACTAGAAAGGTGTTGATAATCAACACCAGAGCCAATATGCATATGAAAACCAACTAGCGTTAAATTGTATTGTTGGATCACGGCTAACGCTTCAGGCACATCTTCATACCAAATACCATGCTTACTGTTTTCTCCGCCTGTATTGGTTTTTTGACTATGTCCATGACCAAATCCAGGATTAATTCTTATCCAAACCGCATGCCCTTGATTGCGTTTACCTAATTGACGAAGCATATCAATGGAGCCAGCATTAACAGGAATATCTAATTCAACAACACGCTCAATGGTTTTTTCATCAAGTAAATCAGCCGTAAAGACAATCTCACTTTTTTCTCTACCTCCTTGATAACCCGCAACTAAAGCACGTTCAATCTCTCCTAATGAAACAGAGTCAACTTTAACACCCTGTGCTTTCATTAAACGTAAGATATGAATATTGGAGCAGGCTTTTTGAGCAAAACGAACCACATCAAAAGATTTAAGCTGAGCAATACGCTGAGAAATCGTATCGCCTTGATAAATCCATAATGGCGTTCCATAAGTTTGTGCTAATTGGTATTGAGCCATAGTTATTGATGTTGTCATGTTATCTACTCATAAAAATCACGGGGGAATAAATTCATTATTTATTAACTTACAAGGGAATAAAAATATCAAATAAGCTACACTCTATTCATCCGTGATATAGGAATAGACAATGAAAGCTCCTTTTAATTGGCGGCATATTGAAATTTTTCATGCAGTGATGACCACTCAGAATCTAACTGAAGCCGCAGAGTTACTGAAAACATCACAACCCACTGTCAGTAGAGAGTTATCTCGTCTTGAACATCTATTAGCATTTAAATTATTTGATAGAATAAAAGGCCGTTTACAACCCACAACTGAAGGGTTACGCTTTTTTGAGGAAGTACAGCGTTCTTATTATGGCTTAGATAGAATAATTAACGCAGCTGAAAATATTCGCCATTTTAACCAAGCAGAATTGAATATCACCTGCTTGCCCGCATTTGCTCAGTCATTATTACCTTCAATTTGCCGACAATTTCTAGATACATATCCTGATGTTAACTTAACCATTGTTCCGCAAGAATCCCCATTATTAGAGGAGTGGTTATCGGCTCAACATTATGATTTAGGATTGACTGAACACACTCAAACGCCAGCAGGAACGCGACAAGAAACGCTACTCACACTCAATGAAGTTGCAGTTTTGCCAAAATCACACCCATTGTGTAAAAAGCCATTGTTAAATCCTGCTGATTTTCAAAGCCAGCGTTTTATTAGCTTGTCTGCCAATGATAGCTACCGACAATTGATTGATACCGTTTTTATTAAAGATGGAATTACACGACAGCTAGTGATGGAAACACAAAGCGCCGCCTCTATTTGTGCAATGGTGAGTGAAAATATCGGCATTTCAATTGTTAACCCGATTACCGCACTTGATTACTTAGATAAGTCTATTTGTCTTCGTCCTTTAAGCTTTTCTATCCCCTTTACCATCAGCTTAATTACTCCAACACATCGCCCGTCATCACAACTTGTTTCCTATTTTATTGATGTGATGAAAGAGACATTATCAGATTACCCTAAGCAATTAACCCAAGCTTTTACCCGATAAAGCAAGCCAGTAAGGTGATGATGAGAACCACTCAACTAAGAAATCCAACAATACTCTGACAGCTGCGGGCATATTTTGCCGACTCGCTAAAACTGCATAAATCCCCATCGGCAAAGCTTGATAGTTAGCCAAAACTTGTTCTAATTCACCGCTTTCAAGATAAGGTTTGGCTGAATAATAAGGTTGTAGCGATATGCCGACTCCTTTTAACGTAGCTTGCAATAAAACAACTGATTCATTTGCACTTAAATTACCGCCAACAGGGACTGAATAACGTTCATCACCTAAATTAAATTCCCACAAGCTACGACCAAAAAATCGGTAAGTTAAACATTGATGCTGCGCAAGCTCATCTGGCGTTTGAGGTATACCTTTTTTTGCTAAGTAATCTTTATGAGCACACACCACTGAAAGACATGTCGCTAATGAGCGTGCGATTAAATTAGGCTCAAGGTGATTCGTAATACGCAATGCAATATCAATTCGTTCTTCTACCAAATTCACGGTTTGATTGGTAATTTGTAAATCAACCGCAATTAAAGGATAACGTTGCATAAACTCGCATATCGCCACTGACAAAATGCTATTTGCTAATGATTGTGAACTGGTAATACGAACAAGCCCACTGATTTGATGACGTTCTTTCGGAATATTGGCAGGAATACGTTCAGCCATTTCTAATAGCTGTAAACTCTGTTCATATACCATTTCACCTACTGATGTTAGGCTTTGTTTGCGTGTCGTTCTATGCAATAAACGCACCCCTGCCCACTCTTCCATTTCATTTAAATATCGCGTCACCATCGCTCTAGACATACCTAGATAATCAGCAGCTTTTATCATGCTTCCCTGCTTCACAATGGTTACAAACACTTCTGATGCTTTTATTTTATCCATTTCATTTACTCGATTTACGCAACAATCAATTGCCTAAAATAGGGTTTTTCTCTTGTTTTATGCAACATATTATAGTCAGCAACAACATTATGGAGAAAACAAAAGATGAAAAAATTACTTCCTTTAACACTTGCAACTACCGCATTCTTCGCAACATCAGCGCTAGCAACTGATTTAACATTAGATATTTATAACCCAGGAGAAGCGAGTGTTTTTCCTGTCTCTTCTGAAATTATTTATGGCGATAAAGATGCCGTATTAATTGATGCACAATTTCAAAAAAATGATGCACAAGCGCTGGTTGATAAAATAAAAGCCTCTGGAAAAAACCTGACTTATATCTATATCAGCCATTCTGATCCTGATTTTTATTTTGGGTTAGATGTCATTACTAATGCATTTCCAAATGCCAAAGTGATTGCAACCGCCCCCACAATTAAAGCCATTAATGAAACACAAGCAGGAAAACTTGCCTACTGGGGGCCTGTGCTTAAAGAAAATGCCCCTCAGAAAATTATCATTCCTGAAGAACTAAAAGGTGATAGTTTTTCTTTAGAAGGCGAAACCATTTCAGTCAAAGGCTTAGACGGACAATCTCCAGATAGAACATACCTTTATGTTCCAAAACTTAATGCAGTAATGGGTGGTGTTTTAGTTTCTGAAAATATTCATGTTTGGTTGGCTGATACCCAAACTGTGGCAGAACGCCAACATTGGGTTAGTGCATTGCAGCAAATAAAATCACTATCCCCAAAAACCGTTATTCCTGGTCACTATTTACCAAAAGCAACATATGACCTACAAGCTGTTGACTTCACAATGAATTACCTAATTGAAGCTGAGAAAAATCTTGAAAAGACAAAAAATTCAGATGAATTTATTGCAGCAATGGAAAAAAATCATCAGAATTTAGCAGATAAATCAAGCCTAGAGCTTAGTGCAAAAGTACTAAAAGGAGAGATGCAGTGGCCTCAGTAGCAAGCAATACAGGTAATACCCAAGGTACTAAAATATTGCACTATATTTATGATCCTCTTTGTGGTTGGTGCTACGGCATTGCCCCTTTGATTGAAGCAGTAAGCAATGCATTTCCACATTCCATTAAGCTACATGGTGGTGGATTGTTTACACCCGCAAGAGTAGTAACGGGTGGTCAATCATGGAAAGAGCATGTCACGCCAATTGATGACCGTATTAGTCAATTATCTGGCCAAGTTTTTAGTCATGCGTATCGTGATTGCCTTGGTAATACGGAGATGGTATTAAATTCACTGCTACCTATTTCAGCTATTCTTGTTGCCGAAAAAATGGGAAACCGTGATGTTTATTTACTAAAAGCATTACAAGAGGCCTATTATCTTGATGGTTTAAATATCAGTGACAAAGACACACTGCTATTTATTGTGAAAAAACTTGGCTTTGATGTTGAACAATTTGCATCCTTATTATCTGACATCAGCAATAACCAAGTTCAGCAACATTTAAACCAAACACAACAATTAATGCACCAAGTTAATGGTCGTGGTTTTCCGACTTTATTTATTGAAGATAACCAAGGTTATCGCCTGATATCGATTGAAAAATATTTAGGTGATACAAAACGTTGGCAGCAATTTATAAAAGAAAATCTATAATCTTCTTTTCAGTGTGCTGATTAATTTCCGCACACTGCCTTCTTTATTTCGATTTTTACTATTATATTTTTTGTTATAAATGCCTAACCAGAACAGATTGAAATCAACTAATTAAAGGAGTTATAAGACGAAAAATAAAAACCTAATATCATTAATGTTGAAAATGAAAGACAAGAGCCAAATGCTACTTTTTTTAAAAACTCTTTCGTTGTGAGCAATACTCCGCAATACACACTTAATCCCAACAAAGAGCCGAGTAATAAAATATAAGGTAATTTTTCAAATCCACACCATGCACCTATCGCACTAAATAGTTTCACATCACCAAAACCTAAAACACATTTTTGATAGATCAAATATCCCCATAAATAGATGCCATAAAAAAGCCCTGCACCACCTAAAAAACCATAAAAAGCATGATCAAAAGGTACTAGCCCAAAGGTTGTGTAATTGCACGATAGCCCTAAAAATATTAGCCAATAAGTCAATGTATTAGGCAAAAGAAAATAGTCAGCATCAAAGAAAGAGAGCATTAATAAATAAAAGCTTAATACAGAAAGTATTATCAATAAAGAAAGCGAATAAATTGAAAAAAACCAATATAAACAAATAATAATATAACTTATAGCAAGTTGTTTACGACGGGTTTTAGGTAACAAAAATAATAGTAAAAAAGGCAGACAAAACTTAATAAAAACAAGAAACTCATTCAAAAAAGAGAGTAAAGGTGTTTTTATAAAACAACAACGGCTTAATGGCATAAATATCTACTCCTTAGATACCTCGTTATCCCTGTTAAACGACTGTATAAGAGTCTCCATTTAATACCGAGAATTTTCTTTATAATAACAATGAAAACATGAAATTTTGCGACAAAACACGCAATAAGATCCGCGCTATACTAACGATAAAAGCAAAGTGATAACTTGCATGCCATAATGTCATGCGTATGATGCATATCACATATTTTATTTATCACGGTTAACCATCTTTTACGTAAGGGTTTCACGTTATGCGTATTCCTCGCATTTATCATCCAGAACCACTCACAGCAGGTACTCAAACAGCATTAGATGAAGAAGCATCTAATCATGTTGGGCGTGTATTAAGAATGTCTACTGGGCAAAAACTGGCACTATTTGATGGTTCAAATCAAGTATTTGATGCTGAAATTATCGAAAGCACAAAGAAGTCAGTCACTGTGCAAATTAATGGTGGCATTGTTGATGATAAAGAATCCCCTCTCGACCTCCATTTAGGGCAAGTGCTTTCACGAGGCGAGAAAATGGAGTTTACTATTCAAAAATCAGTTGAGTTAGGTGTTAATACGATCACTCCACTGATCTCAGAACGCTGTGGTGTTAAACTTGACCCTAGCCGTTTAGAGAAAAAGCATCAGCAATGGCAAAAAATTATTATCTCGGCATGTGAGCAATGTGGCAGAAATAGCATTCCACAATTAATGCCAGTGATGTCATTAGAAGAATGGTGTGCTCAAGATGATGGTAGTTTAAAACTCAATTTACATCCTAGGGCTAACCAAAGTATTAATACCTTACCCTTACCGGTTAAAAAAGTGCGCTTATTGATTGGCCCTGAGGGTGGACTTTCTCCTGAAGAAATCGCCATGACAGCAGAGCACCATTTTACTGATATTTTATTAGGTCCTCGTGTATTAAGAACTGAAACAACAGCACTCACCGCAATCACCGCTTTGCAGGTTCGGTTCGGCGATCTGGGATAAAGGAGAAGTAATGATTAAATTAGGTATTGTGATGGACCCAATTTCATCCATCAAAATCAAAAAAGACACCAGCTTTGCCATGCTATTAGAAGCGCAACGCCGTGGCTGGGAAATTCATTATATGGAGATGAACGATCTTTACCTACACCAAGGTGAAGCACGCGCTCACACTCGTTTACTCAGCGTAGAAGAGAACCCAGAAAAATGGTTTGAATTTGGCCAAGAGCAGGATATTGCTTTAGGTGAATTAGATACTATTTTAATGCGTAAAGATCCGCCTTTTGATACCGAATTTATCTACGCAACCTATATTTTAGAACGTGCTGAAGATATGGGAACACTGATAGTTAATAAGCCACAAAGCTTACGTGACTGTAATGAAAAACTCTTTACTGCATGGTTCCCGACATTAACACCCGACACATTAGTCACTCGTGAAGCTAAGCATTTACGAGCTTTCCATGAAAAACACGGTGATGTTATTTTCAAGCCACTAGATGGTATGGGTGGTGCATCAATCTTCCGCTTGAAAAAAGATGATCCAAACGTAGGTGTTATTATTGAAACATTGACAGAACATGGTCATCGTTTCTGTATGGCACAAAATTTCCTACCTGAAATCGTTAACGGCGACAAACGTATCCTTGTTGTTGATGGCGAACCAGTGCCTTATTGCTTAGCTCGAATTCCTGCAAAAGGCGAAACACGAGGTAACTTAGCTGCTGGTGGTCGTGGAGAAGCTCGTCCATTAACAGAAAGTGATTGGGCAATTGCGCGTCAAGTTGCACCTATTCTTAAACAAAAAGGTCTTATTTTTGTCGGACTAGATGTTATTGGCGATCGTTTGACTGAGATTAACGTTACAAGCCCAACTTGTGCCCGTGAGATTGAAGCCGCTTATCCTGATATTTCTATTACAGGCATGTTAATGGATGCTATTGAAGTGCGCTTAAACAAGAAAAACTAACTTTTAGACACAGAGATTAACGGGTTTAAAAGTATGAACCTAGCCCCCACATATTAATCAATAAGCGGTATACATTAAGAAATACAATGTATAAAAGGGCTAGGTTTTTTTAATAAAAATGATCAGGGAACAGTACTACTATTATGAATTTACTTAACCATTTTCTTATTGCTATGCCTTCATTAAGCGATCCGTTATTTGAACGCTCGGTCGTCTATGTTTGCGAACATAATGAAAACGGTGCGATGGGCTTAATTATTAATAAACCTATCGAAGATATCTCTGTGGAAGGTGTATTAGATCAATTGGAAATTTTTTCGACTGATAGAGACGAAGCAATTAGCTTACAAAAACCGGTGATGTCAGGAGGCCCAGTTGCAGAAGAACATGGTTTTATCTTGCATACTCCAGTTTCAGGTTTTAGTTCTAGCATCAAAATTAGTGACAGCACAATGATCACAACTTCCAAAGATGTATTAGAAACCCTAGGTACAGCAAGGCAACCAGAAAAAACATTAGTCTCTCTAGGTTATTCCAGTTGGGAACAAGGCCAATTAGAGAAAGAGATTTTAGAAAATAGCTGGCTAACAGTTGAAGCCTCACCTCAAATTATTTTTGATACCCCTATTGCTGAACGTTGGCATAAAGCCGCTGAATTAATTGGGATTAATATCCACACCATTTCACCAATAGCGGGTCACGCATAATGTCAAACAGAACGGTAATGGGCTTTGATTTCGGCACTAAAAGCATTGGTGCCGCTATTGGTCAAGAAATTACAGGAACCGCTAGACCTTTAGCCTCATTTAAAGCAAAAGATGGTATTCCTGATTGGACTCAAATCGAAAAAATCATAAAAGAGTGGCAACCTGATTTAGTGGTTGTCGGCTTACCTCTTAATATGGATGGCACCGAACAGTTAGTCACAACTCAAGCTAAAAAGTTTGCTAATCGCCTTCATGGTCGATTTGGTGTACAAATTGCGTTGCATGATGAACGCCTTAGCACCGTAGAAGCTCGCGCTCATCTTTTTGAACGTGGTGGTTACCGCTCCTTAGATAAAGGCAGTGTAGATGCAGCATCTGCCGTTATTATTCTTGAAAGCTGGTTTGAACAGCAATCCTAAAAAATAGGTTCCACTTCGTGATCCCCACCTATTTTTACTTATAAGTTATCATTCAGCTTGAATTAAACCTTCATGTTGGCGTTGCTGCCGACTTAACATGAAGGTTTGCATTCCGTATTCACTACCTGTTTGCATTAATGTTGTCACTTGGTGGTATTTTCCTTCTCTTATAAGATGTGAAATACCCTGCGTAACCTGCATTATTTCAAATAACGCCACACGCCCACCTTCAGTTGAAGGCACTAACTCTTGTGAAATTATCGCCCTTAAACTGCACGCTAATTGCGATGAAATCCATTGTCGCTCATTACCTGTAAAGACATTAGTGACGCGCTCAAGCGTTTGTACTGCTCCTTGAGTATGCAATGTTGCCAGCACCAAATGCCCTGTTTCTGCTGCCGTTAATGCCAACTGAATACTTTGTGCATCTCTTAACTCACCCAACATAATGACATCTGGATCTTGGCGTAGAGCACTCTTTATTGCATTTGCAGTATGTTGAACATCTCGCCCTATTTCCCTTTGCTGTACAATGCTTTGCTTATTGCCATGTATAAATTCAATAGGATCCTCTAATGTCAAAATATGCTGACGTTGATATTGATTTAAATGGTTGATCATTGCGGCTAATGTCGATGATTTTCCACTTCCTGTTGCACCAGTCACTAAAATAAGTCCATGAGAATAATTATCTAATAATGTTGAAACCGACTTGGGTACTCGAAGTTTATCTAAAGAAGGAATTTGTGTTTCAATTATTCTTAATACTGCTGAGACACCTTTTTGTTGGCGAAATAAATTAATACGAAGTCGTTGCCCACAAGACAGCGTAAGTGCCGTATCAACCTGCCCTTCATGCTCAAAAGTTTGCTTTTGAGCATCACTTAAAAAAGGCTTGAGCCACGTGAGTAGACTATCGGAAGTGATAGGTTTACATTGATTTTGTTGATAAAGTATTCCATTGATCCGCAATCGAGGTACATCACCACAACAAAGGTGCAGATCCGAAGCGTTATGCTTTACACTATATGCAATTAAATTTTCCATTTTCATCTTATTATCTCCTGAGTTGCCATGAATACTATTAAACAGAATCTCGTCAATGTCAGGTCTCACATTGACACAGCAGCGCAGAAATGCGGCCGTTCTTCAGAAGAAATAACACTACTTGCAGTGAGTAAAACCAAACCTGTGAGTGACATCGAAAAAGCAATAGCATGTGGACAAACTGAATTTGGTGAGAACTATGTCCAAGAAGGTGTTGATAAAATCCATTATTTTGCTAATAACCACACCTTAGTTTGGCACTTTATCGGCCCTTTACAGTCAAATAAAACACGCCTTGTTGCTGAGAATTTCGATTGGTGCCATACCATTGATAGATTAAAAATCGCTCAAAGATTAAGTGACCAACGCCCTGACTCATTGCCACCATTGAATGTACTTATTCAAATAAATATCAGTGATGAAAATAGTAAATCAGGTATTAATCTGAGTGAGCTTGATGGGTTAGCAGCACAAATTTCTATTCTTTCAGGCATTAAATTACGTGGATTAATGGCTATTCCAGCACCTGAAAGCAAGTATGACAAACAAGTTGAAGTGCTAGAAAAAATGCATCTCGCATTTAAGCAATTACAATCTCAATATCCCAATATAGATACGTTATCTATGGGAATGACGAGTGATATGGAAGCAGCTATTGCTTGCGGTTCAACACTCGTTCGTATTGGTACAGCAATTTTTGGCGCAAGAGATTACGCGGCTAAGTAGAAATAGAGGTTTATATGGAACATCGTAACATCGCTTTTATTGGCGCTGGAAATATGGCTCAGGCCATTATTGCAGGATTGGTTCAAGGTGGATATCCAGCACATAAGATAACCGTCAGCTCACCTTCTGCCGTTCGCCGTGAACCTTTAGAAAAAGAGTTCGGCATTCATAGTACTAATGACAATATTGATGCCGTTCAAAAAGCGGATGTTATTGTGCTGGCAGTAAAACCACAAATGATGGAAGAAGTTTGTAAGCCCTTACAAAATATAGATATGAGCAAAAAGTTAGTCCTTACTATCGCTGCTGGCATCCCTGCCACACGTTATAACGACTATTTTGCGACCCAATTACAGCTTGTTCGCATTATGCCAAATACTCCAGCACTGGTAGGTAAAGGCTTAAGTGGTATGTTTGCGCACAATTCACTTTCATCTCAAGATAAACAGTTTGCCGACGAATTAATGAAAAGTGTCGGAACAACTGTTTGGGTAGAGCAAGAATCTGCCATCAATGATATTATCGCCGTTGCTGGTAGTGCACCCGCTTATTTCTTCTTGTTTATGGAATCAATGCAACAAGAAGCTGAACGTTTGGGTTTTTCTCCTGAAGTAGCAAGAGCTATTGTGCAACAAGCCGCAAGTGGTTCTACCGCCTTAGCTGAGAAACAACATATGTTGCCTTTCTCAACTTTACGAGAGCAAGTAACATCAAAAGGTGGAACGACAGCGGCTGCACTTATGCAGTTTTATGAAGGAAAATTACCTGAAAACGTCGCTTCTGCCATGCAAGCTGCGATTAAACGTGCGCAAGAAATGGAAAAACAATTTTAATTTCATCAGGGCCAACTAATGAATTTTTTAAATTTCGTCATTCTGACTCTTCTTCAACTCTATACATCCGTACTTCTATTACGTGTTTGGATGCAATGTGTTAGAGCTGATTTTTATAATCCTTTTTCACAATTTATCGTCAAGATCACACAGCCAATTGTTCGTCCATTAAGAAGTGTTATTCCTTCTATTGGCCCTATTGATACCGCGTCAGTCTTATTAGCCTATATACTCATTCTGCTTGGTATTATTATTCCATCTTACTTATCAGGAACATCAATTCCTTTCGCTTTAATGTTCCCTTTTGCCTTTATTGAACTACTCACAGCAGCAGGTAAGATGATTTTCTGGTTGATTATTATCCGCGCAATCCTTAGCTGGGTAAGCCAAGGTCGTAATCCAATTGATCACCTTTTATTTCAATTAACAGAACCTTTAATGGCACCAATTCGTCGTGTAATTCCGGCAATGGGTGGCTTAGATTTCTCTGCAATGATTGTTATTCTGGTACTTTATGCCTTGAATTATCTACGTGTAGACGTTTTACAATGGCTACTTAGCGTAACGCTTTACTAAGGATAATACTCATGCAAAAAGTCGTTCTTGCAACAGGAAATCCAGGGAAGGTCAAAGAGCTAGCCTCTTTGCTTTCTGATTTTGGTTTAGATATTGTTGCCCAAACAGAGCTAGGTGTTGATTCAGTGGAGGAAACGGGCTTAACCTTTGTTGAAAACGCGCTGATCAAAGCACGTCATGCGGCAAAAGTGACAGGTCTTCCAGCCATTGCTGATGACTCAGGTATTTCGGTAGATGCTTTAGGCGGTGCTCCGGGTATTTACTCAGCACGCTATGCGGGTGTTGATGCAAACGATCAGCAAAATCTGGATAAATTGCTTGATGCAATGAAAGATGTACCTGCTGAAAAACGCCAAGCGCAATTTAACTGTGTATTGGTTTATATGCGCCATGAGAACGATCCAACTCCGCTGATTTTCCACGGTATATGGCATGGTGTATTAAGCACAGAAATGCACGGTGAAGGTGGATTTGGCTATGATCCTATTTTCTTTGTTCCTGAATTAAATTGTACGGCGGCGCAATTAACTAAAGAGCAAAAAAATCAGCATTCGCATCGTGGTAAAGCACTTAAATTAATGTTGGATGCCCTTAAGAATGCTTAAGTTGCCCCCATTAAGTTTGTATATTCATATTCCTTGGTGTGTACAAAAATGCCCTTATTGTGATTTCAACTCACACACCTTAAAGGGAGAAGTACCACATAAGGAATATGTGCAACATTTACTCAATGACTTAGATGCCGATCTTATTCACGTTGGCTCCCGTGAACTCCAGACAATATTTATTGGTGGCGGTACACCTAGCTTATTAAGTGCTGAATCAATGGCTGATTTACTCTATGGAGTGAAAGAGCGTATTGCTGTTAGCTCCAATGCAGAAATCACCATGGAAGCTAACCCAGGAACCGTAGAAGCGGAACGCTTTGCTGGATTCCAACGTGCTGGTGTAAATCGTATCTCTATTGGTGTACAAAGTTTTGGCGACGACAAGCTTATCCGCTTAGGTCGAATTCATGATGCAGATGAAGCTAAAAATGCGGCTCGTTTAGCCAAAGAATTAGGCTTACGTAGCTTTAATTTAGATTTAATGCATGGATTACCAGACCAATCATTATCTCAAGCGCTTTCGGATTTACAGCAAGCAATAGCGTTATCTCCGCCACATTTGTCTTGGTATCAATTAACCATTGAACCTAATACACAATTTGGCTCTCGCCCACCTAAATTACCTGATGACGATATGCTGTGGGATATTTTCTCAGAAGGCGATAAATTACTGACAGCAGCAGGTTATCAACAATATGAAACATCGGCATATTGCAAGCCAGGATTTCAGTGTGAGCACAACCTAAACTATTGGCGTTTTGGTGATTATTTAGGTATCGGTTGTGGTGCTCATGGGAAAATAAGCTTTGAAGATGGTCGCATAATGCGAACAGTAAAAACCAAGCACCCTAAAGGTTTTATGGAAGGTCGCTATCTCGATCAGCAAAATTTTGTTGATAATGATGACCGTCCATTTGAATTTTTTATGAACCGTTTTCGCCTATTAGAAGCATTTCCAAGACAAGATTTCAGTGATTACACTGGGCTTTCAGAAGAAGTGATTCGCCATCAAATAGATGAAGCTTTGGCGTTGGGTTATATCAGTGAAACTGACTCTCACTGGCAAATAACCCCTCACGGTAAGCTATTTTTAAATTCATTACTTGAGCTATTTCTTTAATATTGCTGATTTCAAATAGCTAATTTTAAAATACCCATACTGTTATTCACAATATGGGTATTTTTTATTTATGATAAAACGATCATAAAAGTCTTAGAATGCGCTTTCTATCGCTTCAATCTGCTTAGTTAAGCTGTCTAATCCACCGCCAGAGAGATACCAAAGGTCTGCTTGCAGATAAACAATATCGCCATTTTTATAAGCAGATGTCGTTTTAATTTCATCATTTTCAAAAGTAGCTTTTTCTAATTTATCAGCACCAATCGCTTCACTACGATCCACAATGAAAATCACATCAGGGTTTGCTTTTGCGATCATTTCAGAAGTGACAACTCGACGTTTATCTTTATCTTCTTCAGCTACAGGGGGTAATTCGGCTTTCTTCACTTTAACCACATCATAAATAACACTTTGGTTATTTGGCATTAAATTGCCTGCATTATGCAGTAACACTAAAACTTTTTTATCAGACTCTGCCGCTTTTTTCTGAGCCTGCTCAATCACTGTATTCAGTTTTGTCAGTTGCTCTTGGGTTGCTTGTTGCTTATCAAACAACTCTCCCATTAATTTAATATTCGCTTCAACTGAATCAAGATAATTAGCGCTATTGGTGCCTAAGTTAACGGTTGGTGCAATTTTCGCTAAAGCCTCATAAGAAGCGCCTTGTCGACCCGTAATAATAATTAAATCAGGTTTAATTTCGGCTAATTTTTCTAAGTCAGGCGCTTTCATACCACCGACATTAGCCACATTACTTGCAATACTTCCTTTAATATAAGCAGGCGCATTACCTAATGGTAACCCCACCACTTTATCAGCTAAACCTAACTGAACTAAAGAATCATATAAACCAAAATCAAATAGAACAACTTTTGAAGGGTTCTTAGTAACCGACGTTTCACCCAACAGATGTTTAATCACCATTTTGTCATTCTGCTGACTAATAACTTGGTTAGGTTGGTATTCGATTGGCGTTTTGCTTAACGCTGAGAAACTCGTTACAGAAAAGATAGATGCGATAACTAAAGGAAGGATCTTCTTCATTAATTTTGCCCTGTTTAAGTGGAATACTCAAACAGGGCATTCTAAACAGCTCTCCCCACAAGTCAATTGAACAAGAATGATTTTCATTATTATTTTCAATTATTGTGAATCCGCCATTTGTAAAGCTTATTAATTATCTGGTTAATAACCCAATCATTAGAGAGACGGATCAGCTACTTCTTTAATGCATTAATTAATTCAACACGTTGATTTTCCATCTGTGTGATTTTGCTACAAGCTTGCTGACCAAATTGAGTAAACGCAGCTTCTTGCTGCTTCCACTCCTGATCTATGATCTTTTGAAAACCATCTAAGCTTCCTAATAATCCGCCTAAGGCTTTTTTACTGTCGCCACCTGCAGCAGCTAATAACTGTTTTTTCCCCAATTCATTAATGCTGTCTTGCAACATACCACCAAGGCTGCTTTCTACGATTTCACGGCCTTTAGCTTCAACTTCTTTAATGGCTTGAGAATGGAACGTAATGTTATTAGGTTCTATGCTGACCACTCTATCCATTTGCTGATTAAGATCTTTCTCTAATCTACTTAATCTATTGAGGATATTGCTTTCTTTGCCAAAAGCTTCAATCACTACTTTATCAAGCACTTTGCGAGAATCTTGCAGTTTTACCCCAGTTTCAGTTCTTAGCCAAGGTACGTCTCGTCTTACTGTGGCTTGATATTTTTTTGCTAATTCTTGTTGTTGTGGTGTCAATGTGGCACTTTTTTCATTTTGAAATAATGTGCCATCAGGATAAATCACCATTAAACCATGTGAACCAGCGACTTCAACAAATTCAGAGGTTATGCGTAAATCATCTTTTGGCATTACAGCACAATCAAAACTTGGTGATGCATTTGCTGTACCCGCAACAAAAAACAGTGTGACAGCAATATTTCTTAAATTCATAACAACGCTCCTGAAAACACACCTAAAAAATTGAACGCCCGACTTTGTTTGCTAATAATTCAAGTGCTGCACAACCTGCTAATGAGTTACCTGATTTATCCAGCTCTGGTGACCAAACTGCAACCGTAAAAGCATCGGGAACGACTGCAATAATGCCACCACCCACGCCTGATTTTCCGGGAATACCAATACGAAATGCAAATTCACCTGCACCATCATACATGCCACAAGTTAACATTAACGCATTTATTTGTCGGGTTTGTCTTGGCGTAATAATCTGATTTTTATTAACCACACACATACCTTGATTAGCTAAATAGCTAAAACATCGTACTAACTCGGTGCAACTCATTTCTATGGAGCAATAGTGAAAATAAGTTTCAAGCACCGTAATAACATCATTCTCAAAATTACCAAAAGATTTCATCAGATAAGCGATTGATGCATTTCGGCTAAGATGCTCCATCTCTGATTTTGCAACCACTGAGTTATAGCAAATATCTGGAGTATCAGTAAGAAAACGGATCACTTCTAACATTCTTTGCTTAGGCGCACTAAGTCGAGACTGCAACATATCAGTGATAACAATGGCACCCGCATTAATAAAAGGATTGCGCGGTATTCCCTTTTCCATTTCTAGCTGTATCAAGGAATTAAAAGGTAGACCTGATGGCTCTTTTCCTACACGTTGCCAAATTTCATTTTCTTCATAACGTGTTAAAGCAAGCGTTAAGCTAAGTACTTTAGAAATAGATTGAATCGAAAAGCGCTTATCTGCCATGCCTGATTGATAGAGTTCACCATCAACCGTATAAACAGCCATAGCAAGCTGTTCTGGAGGTATTTGAGCCAATGCGGGAATATAATCCGCGACTTTTCCTTGCCCGATTAATGGGCGAATTTGTTGCAAAATATCTGACAGTAATGCGTTAGATAACGTTGTAGTCACAGTCCCTTCCCCAGACAGACAAGGGCATCCTTTTGGATGCCCTTGTAATTATTTGCTAAATGTATAACTTTCTATCAATCCCACCAAACATCAAATAGTTCAGAGGTCTGTACATCTTGCATTTTGCTTTCTTTGAGGAAGTTTTCGACTAATTGGCGATGTTCTTCTGTACATTTACCAATTTGTTGTAAGCAGATTAAGCCTTCCCAGCTCAGGTAACCACTTGCATCAAATGCCAGCCCGTTTGGCTCAATAACTTTGAGGATCAGTTCATCAACAAAGCGATCTACTTCCTCAATTGGGGTATTTTCTGGGAAAGTCCATTTAACTGAGAAACCTAATTCCTGAAATTCATCGATACGCATTTTTTTGCGTAAGCGGCGACTACGTTGTTTAGCCATTATTTTACCCTCTTAAACATAAGATCCCAGACTCCGTGCCCTAAACGATGACCGCGTTTTTCAAACTTAGTCACAGGTCGTGTTTCTGGTCGTGGTACATAATCCTGAGTTTCTGACAAATTCTGATAACCCTCAACACTTGTCATCACTTCAAGCATATGTTCTGCATATGGTTCCCAATCTGTCGCCATATGAAAAACACCGTCTAACGTTAATTTTTTTAAAATTAATTCTGCAAAAGGCACTTGAACAATACGGCGTTTATTATGACGCGCTTTGTGCCATGGATCAGGGAAGAATAGCTGAACCATTTTTAAACTATTATCTGGGATCATATGATTGAGCACTTCAATCGCATCATGACACATGACTCTCAGATTACTTAATTGCTCTTCTTCAGCATTTGCAAGACAAGCTCCAACACCCGGTGCATGTACTTCAATACCGAAATAATTATTTTCTGGTGTATTTTTTGCCATAGTCACGAGCGATGCGCCCATGCCGAAGCCAATTTCTAAAATTACAGGCGCTTCGCGTCCAAAAACCTGACTGAAGTCGATAGGTTCCGGTTGATATTCAATACCAAAGACAGGCCACTGTGTTTCTAATGCTTGCTCTTGACGAGGTGTCAAACGACCTTGTCTACGAACAAAACTACGAACGCGTCGTAAAGCACGTCCTTCTTCATTGAATTCCGGAGAAATTACATTCTTGATCATGTCTAATACTGTCAGTCGTTAGGCCAATTATTTACTTAAAATCGTTATAATGTCGCTATAGTACAACTTAACCGACATTATCCAAAGATCACTAAGTTTAGCAAGAGTCACTCATAGAAGCATCACTCTATAAGATAAATATTAAGAGTGTTTACAGTTTATTCTCTCTGTGGTGCAATCTTACCTTAATCAGAACATGAGTTAATAAAATAAAACATGATGGAAGCTCAGCAATTTTCGCAAGTCGTGCTCAATTGGTATCACAAATATGGGCGTAAAACGCTCCCTTGGCAGCAAGAAAAAACGCCTTATCACGTATGGTTATCTGAAGTAATGCTGCAACAAACTCAAGTTGCTACGGTTATTCCTTATTTTGAGCGTTTTATTGCACGTTTTCCTGATGTTAGCGCATTGGCTAAAGCACCTCTTGATGAAGTGCTTCATTTATGGACAGGACTTGGTTATTACGCAAGAGCCAGAAACCTACATAAAGCAGCACAACACATTGTAGATAAACATCAAGGGCAGTTTCCTGATACCTTTGAGGACGTTTGTGCCTTACCTGGTGTTGGACGTTCAACCGCCGGTGCTATTTTATCGTTATCACTGAAAAAACCTTACCCAATTCTTGATGGTAATGTAAAACGTGTTTTAGCACGCTGCTATGCTGTCGAAGGCTGGCCGGGTAAAAAAGAGGTTGAAAATAAGTTGTGGGAGATCAGCGAAAACATCACTCCAACTGAAGGTGTAGAGTATTTTAATCAGGCAATGATGGATTTAGGTGCAATGGTCTGTACAAGAAGTAAGCCTAAATGTGAATTATGCCCATTAAATACTGGCTGTATCGCTTATGCTCAAAATAATTGGGCGGATTATCCTGGGAAAAAACCGAAAAAAGTCATCCCAGAAAAAACAACTTATTTTCTTATTTTACAATATGATAATCTTGTTTGGTTAGATAAAAGGCCACCAGCAGGAATATGGGGCGGGTTATTTGCCTTTCCTCAATTTGAAACAAAAGCGCTTTTAGAACTGTGGCTAGCCGAGCATGGGCTCGATAATAATAAATCAGAGCAACTGATTTCATTTAGACATACTTTTAGCCACTTTCATTTAGATATTGTGCCAATTTGCGTAGAACTCTCAGCGTTTACCTCTATGATGGAGGCGCAAAAAGGACTTTGGTATAACTTACAGACACCTGCAACCGTAGGGTTAGCAGCACCTGTAGAGAATTTACTTAGACAATTAGCCTAAGCTAATCCCTGCGATATTGAGGATTTATTATGAGCAGAACTATTTTTTGTACTTTCCTTAACAAAGAAGCTGATGGACTTGATTTTCAGTTGTACCCAGGAGAAATTGGAAAGCGCATTTTCAATGAGATCTCAAAAGAAGCATGGGCTCAATGGATGACAAAACAGACCATGCTTATCAATGAGAAAAAACTTAACACCATGAATCCTGATGATCGCAAACTATTAGAACAAGAAATGGTGCGATTTTTATTCGAAGGCCATGATGTTCATATTGACGGTTACACACCACCTGAAAAATAATATTCACTTTTCCAGAGCCTTTAAGGCTCTGGTATTTTATTCACCATAGCGATGCAATTGACCATGAAAAAAATCCTTCTCTTGCTGATTATCGCCCCTCTACTCATTTCATGTAGTAGCCAACCACCAAAAACATTTGAACCTGATTACGCAAAGGATACCAATGCGTTCGATATTCTTATGGGGCAATTTGCCAATAATATCGAAATGATTTGGGGTATGAAGGAAGTATTAATCGCAGGCCCTAAAGATTACGTAAAATATACCAATGCTTATAAAACACGTAGCCATATTAATTTTGAAGCAGGTACAATTACGATAGAAACTTTAGGTGATGATGCGCCTCAATTCCAATTGCATAAGGCGATAGTCACAACGTTATTAATGGGTGAAGATCCAGGTTCTATTGACCTCTACTCTGACGTTAATAATATTCCTCACAGCACTGAACCGTTTTTATCTGGGCAGGTTCTTGATAATACGGGACAACCTATACGCTGGGAATGGCGAGCCAATAAGTTTGCAGATTATCTGATTGCCAATAAATTACAAAAACGCCAATCTGGTATGAATACCATTTGGTATGTCACCATTAATCTTGTTCCTAATCACCTTGATAAACGTGCTCATAAATATTTACCGCTCGTTCAACAAGCTGCGGCTAAATATGGGGTTGAACCATCACTGATCTTGGCAATTATGCAAATTGAATCAAGTTTTAACCCATATGCCGTGAGTAGTTCTGATGCGCTAGGTTTAATGCAGATTATGCCAGCAACGGCTGGACGAGATGTATTCCGAATGCAAGGAAAATCTGGGCAACCAAGTCGTAGTTACTTATTTGATCCAGCTAATAATATCGATGCTGGTGCGGCTTATATCTCAATTCTGCAAAATAGCTACCTTGGCGATATCAAAGATCCTGTTTCGCGCCGTTACGCCGTGATACAGGCTTACAACGGTGGTGCAGGTAGTGTGTTGCGGATATTCCACAACGATAAGAAACAAGCTGCTGCCATGATTAACAACTTAGAGCCAATGCAGGTGTATACCACATTACGTAATAAACACCCTGCCGACCAATCTCGTCGTTATCTTGAGAAAGTCAGTACAGCTCAACGTAACTATCGTTAGTTGATGCTTAATCCAAAAAACAAAGCTTCCTCAATGAATTTGGGGAAGCTTTTTTGTTATTGAGACTTAATAAACGATTTTATCGTCATGTATTTTTTGAGTATCGCAAAAGACTTTAGCTTTATTTTTACTCATCTCCCACGACAAATAGCGTTTTAATACCCAATGAGTTTAAAAAAACAGCAATCGAACGGTTTTGTGATAAATAACGTTGACGAGCAAGGCGATATCGGGTTTAATACGCCCCGTTGCCCGAATAGCTCAGTCGGTAGAGCAGGGGATTGAAAATCCCCGTGTCCTTGGTTCGATTCCGAGTTCGGGCACCATCTTTCATTTGTTCGTCAGTGAGTTAAATTACTGAGAGGGCAAAAAAGCTAAGATAAGACACAAATTTAACGTAAGTTATCTGTTGTTAAAATTAATCAAAAGCTTTGAATAAACAGTCTTGCTCAAACCAAGGCTGTTTTTTTATTTGTAACTTTTACTTTCTTTCCTAACTCTGTAACTCTGTTCTAGCAATCAAAAGAATCACCAATATATTGATAGGCAAATTTCATTGCTATTCTTCTTAAATAACTGGATTCTCTTCTTAATGTATCGCTATATACATCACTATAACTATAGTCTAGTTCATACTCAGTCATTTCTTTCACATCCTTATTTAAAATAAAAACTTAAGTAATATCTCATCCAAATTATCGGCTATTATAGTGTAATATTTAATAATTCTTATTAATAGTAAATATTTAGTTTTCTACTTAGCAGAGAGATAAAAGTCCATTTAACCAAAGCAATAAAATAAATAGACTATAAATCTAAATATATAAGATAGGTTATTATTTATTTTTATAATTATAAAATTAATTTTATATAAAGACCTCTATATATTTACATGGTATTTATGATATTTACAGGAAAACCCAACATTCCCCTGATAATGTTATAAATATTATTTATATATAAAAATGATATCTTTATTAATACGAAAAGTCAGGGATATTTTTAATTATCTTTTATTATTAGTATATAAATCACAATTTAAATAACTCTTAAAATAATAAATTTACCACCAATAATAATTCTTATTTTCATTTTGAAATTAAAAATATAATTTTAAATATACTTAACATAAAAAAGCGATCGCTTTTATAACATTTATAATACAATTTAAGTTCATTTAAGAAATACCCCTGCTATATATCTCTTTTTAATTGAAACCTACCTCACAGAATATGAAATTCACCTTAATTGTCATTGACGAAATATAGCTTCAGCAGTAAATATAATAAGCAATGATTATAAAAACAGTGACCATCTTTAAAGATGGCTTTTTTAATCCTTAAATTGTCTCATTTTTTAGACAAATAAATATTACAGAAACCACGGGAGAATTCTCTTATGACTCAACAAGATACAGCAACTCATTATTCAATTGATGATATGAAAGCATTAATTGAAACAATGCAGATTTATAAAAAAGACAACAGTGGCAAAGGGATAACTCGTATTGCTTATGGCGAAGAAGATGAAGCCGCCCATCTGTACCTTGCTGGTTTAATGAAAGAAGCGGGTCTTGAAGTTTATCGTGACGGTATTGGTACACTTTACGCACGTTTACCAGGTAAAGATCGTTCACTACCCGCAGTAGGTACAGGATCTCATCTTGATACAGTCCCTCAAGGCGGTGCTTATGATGGAGCTTTAGGTGTTATTGCAGGTTTTTATGCATTAATGCAATACAAACCACAACAACTTAAACGTGACCTTGAGCTTGTTGTTTTTCGTGCGGAAGAATCTAGCCGTTTTGGCTTTTCGTGTATTGGCAGTAAAGTATTAACAGGAAAAATAGATAAAGCTCGCTGGGAACAAAATAGAGATGATGACGGCAATAACTTCTTTGAAGTTTTAAAATCTTTAGGTTATCAGCATGATAATTTGGATAGTTGTTTAGTCAAAGCTGATCGTTATAGTGCCTTTGTTGAGCTTCATATTGAGCAAGGTAAACGCCTTGAGAATGACAAAAAAACTATTGGTATTGTCAATGGTATTGCGGCACCAACTCGTTTTTCAGTCACTGTTAATGGTCATGCGGATCACTCTGGTGCAACGCCTATGTATCAACGCCAAGATGCGTTAGTGGCAAGTGCAGGGATTATTACCGATATCAACCGTGCAGCATGCACTGAAGCAGTTTATGGCACTGTAGGTACAGTGGGTAAACTCAATGTTGTGCCGAACTCCATGAACGTCATTCCAGGACAAGTAAAATTCTCTGTTGATATTCGTGGTATTGATACTGAAAGTATTCAACGTGTTGTACAACGCCTAAATAATAGTGTGGAAAAAGCAGAAAAAGATTTTGGCGTCTCTATTGATGTTCAACCGATTTCTGCTGAATCGCCAGTCAAACTAGATGATTCAATTTGCCAAGTTATTGAAAGCTTGTGCCAGAAACACGATATCAGCTATATGACAATGCTAAGTGGTGCTGGCCATGACTCAATGAATATGGCGTCACTTTATCCAACTGCGATGATCTTTACACCTTCAGTTGCCGGTATTA
The DNA here is from genome assembly GCF_047921555.1 of Proteus sp. LHD240705. Classification (NCBI taxonomy): domain Bacteria; kingdom Pseudomonadati; phylum Pseudomonadota; class Gammaproteobacteria; order Enterobacterales; family Morganellaceae; genus Proteus; species Proteus sp. LHD240705. The sequence goes on along the minus strand of NZ_JBLRMI010000002.1, from coordinate 528,333 downwards.
GTCATCATCCTGATGAGTTTACCGAATTTAGTGATATTGCTGTCGCTGCAGATTTATTAGCAGAAACATTAGGCACATTAGCCAATCAATAATGACTGACTATTTGTTTTAGAAGGTTAATTGCATCATCTCCCTTGGTTGCTTTTAACCATAATTTATCAAAGAGGGATTGATATTGAAATATCGCCTCAGTTGAAGAGGTTACAGTAGCAATGCCCGTACTGACATTAGGAAATTCACCTAAACGGAACGGGCTAACGGCTAAAGAAAGAGGGACTTTGTCTTGATAAAATAATTGGAAAGTTAAAGACGGCATAGTATCTGAAATAATTGCAATATTAAGATAACTATTTTTTTGCTCTAACTTTTCAATTAAATGAAGAATTTCGTTTTTTGCTCGTTGTTTTCTTTCTTGTTGCAGTGTTTTAGTTAAATTAACCGAACCTAGCATGCCAACATAAAGAAATTTTTCAATTTGTTGCTGGCTAATAAGGTTATAAATATGGGGCGAATGTAAGGACTGATGTTTCTTACGCTCTTTTAAAATAGACAAAACTTCTTGTTGTTTTTCAGACAAAAGATTTAAAGGTGATGCCTCTGTTAGCATTTCAACCAATGTTTTGTCATAACAATCTGAAGTTAATAAGTAAGAGAAAGGTTCGAAGTGGGTATAAATATGTGAAGATTGACTTTCAAGTTGGCGCATTCGTTCAAAAAAGCCATTTGCACTTGAATAATATTCAGTATTAATACCCAACAAACTGGTTAACGAGGTATTTAATAATCTAGCAAGATTATCAAGTGTCTCAATTTTAACAATTTCGCCTTTTTCTAACCGATACACAGCAGCACGAGAAATACCCAAGCTTTCTGCTACATCTTCAGCTTTTAATGAAGAGGCTATGCGGTAAGCACGCAAGCGATAGCCAATGGCTTGATAATCTATTTTTTCTCTAGGTATGTAAGGCATATTTATAATTGGCTCCCAAATGCACAAAGTACCAGGGTAAAGTAACGGCACAATAATAAGATGTTAGTTCAGATAGTTTAAATTAAACCAAAAATAAAAAGAATCACCTTTCTCACAATGAGGTAAATAAAAAAAGTTTGCAGTAAAAAGTTAGTCTATATCAATAAACCTGTCTCCTAGCAGGTAACCTCACCAGGGTTAAAGCAGTAAAAACAAACAACAATAAAAAAACTAAAAGGCGATGTAATTGATATTACACCGCCTTTTTCATTATTTAATTAACTAAATGCTCTAATACCATAGCGCCAGCGCCTTGAGAAACGATTTCATAAGCGTGGCTTGCTGGATAAACTTCTGTTTTTATATTTGGGAAAAGAGCGAGTTTAGTTTCAATCGTTTTTTTGACGGTATCAAAAAACGTATATTTAGGTATTAATGTTCCGCCACAAACAACAATATCAGGTTGGAGCATTAAAATAGTATTTGCAATAGCAAGCCCATAGTAATAAGCCGCTTCTTCTAATGCATCAATACACAGAGGATCTCGCATTTCTATTGCTTGAAAAATCGTGTGATAGTTAATTTCATCATCGGTACTGACCAGAGAAGTTAATAAGGAGTGCTTTCCCCGCCTTATTTGATGAATAATACTATTTTTTATGGCGTCTAAAGAACACAATGTATTTAAACAACCATAAGAGCCACATTCACACAATAGCCCTTTTACATCAATCGTCATATGACCAAAACAATTCATCGTCGCTGAGGTATCAGTTAAAAACTGATTACCAATAATGGCGCATCCTCTTACTTCGGTATCACAAGAAGTAAATAAAAATCGTTGTGTTTTTTGGCGATAATATAAACGAAATTCAGCTAAAGCGGCAAAATGCACTCCACTTCCCACTGTGACGTAAGTAGGAATTTTTTTACATAATAACGCCTCTAATTCACTGAATTCTTCATCGAGGGATTTTGAAGCCAATTGATGTTCGACAACATGCTCAATAGAAATTCCTAACCCTAAAACTTTTTCATAGCTGATGTTATTTTTTAATAACAAGGCATCAATTTTAGGTAATAGCTTATCTGTCATCTCATATGCAGATAAGTAAGGTTCTGGCGATATTTTAATTTTATCCAACATATTAAGTTTCAGATCCATCAATACAATGGTTGAATAGACCTTACTTAATTCAATGCCGATTAAAAACACCCCTTCTGTATTGATATTATACAAAATAGGTTTTCGTCCCCCCGTTGATTCACCTAATTCTGCGGTTGTAATTAATTGAAGAGCATTTAACTCGTCCAGTAGTCGAGCACAAGTAGCAGGCTTCATTTGTGCCAATTCAGTGAGTGTTTCTGTTTTTATTGGGCCATTTTCTGCCACTAATTTATAAAGGCTTTTAAGTTTCAATGCTTTTGAAGTCTTAGAAGACTGAAGTTCTTTTAAATTTTTCAATAGCATAGCCATTTCCTTTATTAAATTATTTAGCCACTCAAAGAAGAATATCGCTATCTTACTGTAAAAAAAGCAATAGTTCCTTAATCAAAACAAACAACATGATCTTAATCTCAAAATGAGAAAAAGTAAGTTGTTCATTTCTGTGTATCAGGCAAAGTACTCTCAAGCACAATTAAAAATGTAATGACGATTTACATAGGAGAGAGTCATGCACCAGATTTCTGAAATTAATAAAGCAAAAGAATTTGTTCAATCTAAAACCACAGAAAAACCAACTATTGGGATCATTTTAGGATCAGGTTTAGGTCCTTTTGCCGATACATTAGAAGATGCCGTACATATTCCTTATCACACCATTCCACACTTTGCAGCATCAGGAGCTGTGGGGCATGCAAATGAATTAGTGATTGGAAAAATTGCAGGAAAAACAGTTGTTGCAATGAAAGGTCGTTTTCATTACTACGAAGGTGTATCGCTCGATGAAGTCACCTTTCCTGTTCGTGTAATGAAAGCATTGGGTGTTGAAAAGCTGATTATCACTAACGCATGTGGCGCTGTAAATACAGATTTTAATCCTGGTGATCTAATGCTAATTACGGATCATATTAATCTAACTGCAAATAACCCACTGATTGGGCCAAATAACCCTGAATTAGGTGTTCGTTTTCTAGATGTAAGTGAAGTTTATAACAAAGCTATGCGCCAAATTGTTATTGATATTGCCAAAGAGCAAGACATTACCTTACGTCAAGGTGTTTATGCATGGTGGACAGGGCCAACTTATGAAACCCCAGCAGAAATTCGCATGATAAGAACATTAGGTGCCGATGCCGTAGGCATGTCAACCGTTCCAGAAGCACTTATTGCTCACCATTCAGGTATTGATACCATTGGTATTTCATGCTTAACCAATATGGCTTGTGGCATTTTAGAACAGCCTCTTAGTCATGATGAAGTTATTGAAACCGCAGAACGTGTGAAATCTACCTTCTTAAAACTGATCAGTGAAGTGATCGCTCGCTTATAACTTTTTATCAATAAAAGAAAAAGTGGAGAATAGATAGCTGCCTATGCTCCACTAAAATCAATATCCCCAACAGTGGAGATTGTTATGGGTATAAAAATACAGCTCAAAGGCATGATGTTTATGCAATATTTTATCTGGGGAAGTTGGTTAATTACCCTAGGTGCATACATGATGCAAACATTAAACTTCACTGGGATTGAAGTTGGATTAGTTTATGGCTCTAAAGGCATTGCTGCTCTGATTATGCCTGGTTTATTAGGTATCATTGCCGATAAATTTATTCCTGCAAATCGCTTATATATCATTTGTCATCTTATTTGTGCTGTTGCTTTATTCTTTGCAGCATCAGTGACTGATCCAACAATCATGTTCTGGGTTATGTTCATTAATGCATTAGCATTTATGCCAACTATTGCGCTTTCAAATTCAATTGGTTATTTTTGCTTAAATAAACACAAGCTAGATTCTGTTGCTAATTTTCCCCCTATTCGTGTTTTCGGTACGATAGGTTTTATTATCGCCATGTGGTGTGTAAGTTTATTTAAATTAGAACTCAGCAACACTCAATTATATATTGCATCAGTAGCTTCTCTTTGTTTAGCTCTCTATTCATTTTGCTTACCTAAAATTCCAACAGCCCAGCATAAACAATCAACCTCTTGGGCATCTCGTTTGGGATTAGATGCCTTTGTTCTATTCAAAAAACCTATAATGGCAGTATTCTTTTTATTTGCCATGCTATTAGGTGCGGTACTTCAAATTACCAATACTTTTGGTAGTCCTTTTATTCATGATTTTGCTAAAAATCCTGAATTTGCTGATAGTTTAATTGTTCAATATCCATCAATTTTATTATCAGTATCACAAATGGCTGAAGTTGCCTTTATTTTAGCAATTCCTTTTTTCCTAAAACGCTTTGGTATTAAAAAAGTCATGTTAATTAGTATGATTGCATGGACTTTACGTTTCGGATTATTTGCCTATGGCGATCCATCTCCTTGGGGATTTGTATTGCTAATGCTTTCAATGATTGTTTATGGTTGTGCATTTGATTTCTTTAATATTTCAGGCTCTATCTATATTGAAAATGAAGTTAATCCTGAAATAAGAGCCAGTGCTCAAGGGTTATTTATGACCATGGTCAATGGTATTGGTGCATACGCAGGCTCTATTTTAAGTGGTATGGTCGTTGATCATTTTACAGTTAATGGAATGAAAGACTGGCAATCTATTTGGTTAATTTTTGCATCCTATACACTTATACTTGCTATTGTATTTATATTTGCATTTAAAGAAAATAAGGTGAGTAATTATAAAAAAGATTTTTCATAATTAACTTATATATTCCCTCTTTTAAATGATAATAAACCTTTATTGGTTTATTATCATTTTTACTTTTCTCAATATAAATATTATTAAATCGCCTCTCTTTTTTTAAATGAAATCCATTTTTAAAAGAAATTTAATATTAAGAAAAATAAAATAAGCATGCTTTAACATGGAAAATGTTTATAAAAAAAGGATATTTATATATTATGAATGCTATTCATCAAAATGACCCTTTAGAAAATAGTGATATTATCAATTTAATAAAGAGTTTTAAACCTCTACGCAGATGGAAAAAACAAGATCTTAATAGTGATTTTACTGAAGTAACATATAGTTTTCCTGACTGGAGCAATTTAAGGGGTGAAGAATATAAAACCATTACAACATTAAATCAATATCAACAAAATCTTGCCGAAAAAACATTACAACTATGGGCTGACATTGCCAATATTACATTCATTAAGAAAGACAATAAATATGATACTAATATTAAATTTGGTGTTTATAATAATATAAATGAACTAACGAAAGATAATTCTCATTTAGTCGCTGGTGTTGCAACATTCCCATTAAATAATATAGAGCCAGATAAAAAAATAGAAAAAATCACTGATTACAGTATAGGAGGACATGTTTGGATTAATATATCTTCAACTACACGTATAAAAAAATTCAATAAACATGAAATAACACCAGAGCAAAAAAATGAAATAGATTTATTTAAAGAAAAATCAGACAATATAAAATATTATTATATAGAAACAGATACTCATATTACTTTATATAAAAACAATAATGAAAATGGTCATATAAATAATCAACCTATAATATTACAAAAAGGAAATAAAGAAACTCAAACTTATATACATGAAACTGGACACGCTCTTGGTTTACCACATACCTTTAGAGTGAATGATCATAATAATCCTGATATTGAAGAAAATAGTTTTAAATATTCTATAATGTCATACCGCCACCCAAAAACAAAAGAAGCTGATTTTGTTGGATTATTTCCTATGTCTCCATTATTAATCGATATATATGTTATTCAAAAGTTCTATGGCGTAAATCTAACGACACGAACAGGTGATACTATTTATGGTTTTAATTCTAATACGCAAAGAGACTGTTATAGTTTAACTTCATCAGATGATGTCATTATTAGTTGTATTTGGGATGCCGGTGGCTGTGATACTCTTGATTTTTCAAAATATAATTTTGAGCAGAAAATAGACCTTAACCAAGGTGCTTTCTCTGATGTAGGTGGGCTAAAAAGTAACATTTCTATTGCGTATGGAACAATAATTGAAAATGTAATAGGAGGAAAAAACAATGACCACATCATTGGTAATGAAGTAAACAACCACTTAATTGGTAATCAGGGTAATGATATTATTTATGGATATGATGGGGATGATAAAATTTTTGGCGGTAAAGGTAGTGATGCACTTTATGGTAACGAGGGCAATGATTTCATTAATGGAGAAGATGACTGCGATATAATTTCTGGAGGTAATGGACATAATACGCTGTTCGGAGGAAAGAATGCTGATATGTTTTTTTTCGAAATTAGCAACAAGACAAATAGCCATAATAAAATTATGGATTATCATATAAATGAAGATTTCCTTATTTTTTTAGATGAAAACAAAATAAGCCTAAATATCAAGAAACTTATATCTCAAAATTCAATCTCGCTTAAGATGAGTTTTCAAGAAGAAGATAATTTAACAAGATTAGCAATAAAAACAAAAGAACAACTAGAAGTTCCAAATTTAACAATAGATATTGTTGGGAATTTCAGTTATGAAGATCTATTTTATTAATATAATTAATTACCTTAAAAAATAACGAAAAATTTATAAGGCTTGTATTTACCCAAGCCTTATAATAAGAGAATGAAATACATTATAAAATCATGACGGAATTATATAATAACATTAAAAAACATCTCTCTAGAGAAGATAACCTAAAATTTATTTACTTAGTAAAATTATTCTGACTTAAAACACACCTCACTTCACAATTATTTAAAAACTTATTTTTCCCCTCTAGATTAATATCAATAAATAGCTATCTTTATTATCGCTGGTGTTCGCCAGATAATTAAACTATTTTCAACATGAAAATAAACCTAACCTAAACTTGATATCCGGAGGATATTATGGGTTCTTCTTTATTAAAAAAAGCAGTAGGATTATCTAATGTTTCTGACTTATTAGATAAAAGTGGAATTTTTTATAATTTCTCAGCTAAGACTCTACCTTCTTTTGATTATGATACTGCTGGAAAACATATTGCACGCGAAAATTCCACATGGAATGGGAAATATGTTGTTGGACAAGCGGCAGAAGTGACATATTCATTCCCAACTTGGGCTGGTAAAAAGTTTAATGATTTTGGTGATAAAAATCCCTATGGATTTAATTCAGTACAAAAAGATCATGCAAGACAATCTTTAGATGCATGGTCTGATATTGCAAATATCAAATTTACCGAAGTAGCGCCAGGTGTAAAATCAGATATTACTTTTGGTAATATTACTGATCCAAACGGCACATTCCAAGCTTATGCGACGTTGCCAAATACCTATAGTTATGGACGTGATCTTTCAGGCCAAGCTTGGTTTAGTGACTATTATTATGCTGGTAATACAACACCTGAATTAGGTAATTATGGTCGTTTAACTATTATCCATGAAATTGGCCATGCACTTGGTCTAATGCATCCTGGCGATTATAACGCAGGGCAAAACGTACCTGGCTATTTAAAGTCTGACTACGCTGAAGATAGTCGCCAATATACTGTTATGAGTTATTGGGAAGAATATGAAACAGGTGCGCACTTCCAAGGTGCTTATGCAGGCGCTCCTTTACTTCATGATATTTCAGCAATGCAATATCTTTATGGCGCAAATACCACAACCAGAACAGGTGATGATGTTTATGGTTTTAACTCAAACACAGGTATTGATTATTACACTGCAACAAGCAGAAACGATAAATTAATATTCTCTGTTTGGGACAGTGCTGGTAACGATACTTTTGACTTCTCAGGATATTATCAAGATCAAGTTATTGATTTACGCGAGGGTCATTTCTCTGATGTTGGCGGACTACAGAAAAACGTTTCTATTGCACAAGGTGTAACAATAGAAAATGCAATCGGTGGCTCTGGTAATGATATTATCTACGGCAATGATGCTGATAATATTCTCATCGGCGGTGGCGGTAACGACATACTGTATGGTGGCGGTGGTCAAGATACATTATGGGGTGGTACAGGTAGCAATACCTTTGTTTATAAAGAGATCACTGACTCTCTGGTATCTGCCGCTGACAAGATAATGGACTTCAAATCAGGTATTGATAAGATTGATTTATCAGCATTAATCGAAAATACCTTTAGCCATAAACTCCTTAACTTTGTTGATAATTTTACAGGTCGCTCGGGTGAAGCAACCATTAAATATGATCAATCAACAAACTCAAGTGAACTTGCTATTAACGCTTATGGTTACAGCCCTGATTTCAAAATTGACATTGTAGGATTTGTTAATTACGAAACTGACTTTATTGTTTAATTTTTCATTGGGTAGGAGAGAGATATTTCTCCTACCTTTCTTTTACCTATAAGGAGTTATTTTTATATTATCTTATTAAAAAAAAGATAAATTGATCACTCCATATTGATAGAAGAAATGCAGTAAATAGCAATAAAACAGATAGGAATAAAATCAGGAATAACATTATGTCAGCAAGCAAAAAAAATAATGAAATAACAAATATTATAAAAGAAAGAAAGAAAGTATTTCTTTCCATTGGAATATTTACAGCCTTAATAAATATTTTAATGTTAGTTCCTTCTATTTATATGTTGCAAGTTTATGATCGAGTCTTACCATCAGGTAATGAAATGACTTTATTAATGCTAACACTCATTATGTTAGCATTATTTATTTTTATGGGAGGATTGGAATACTTAAGAAGCATTATTGTCATTAGAATGAGTAACAAACTTGATTTATCCTTAAGTTCAAGAATTTATACTGCTGCATATCAAGCAAAATTAAACAAAACGCCCAGTATTAATTCCTCTTTAGCATTTAATGACTTAGTGACTATTAGGCAATTTATTACAAGTCACGCCATTTTTGCTTTTTTTGATTTACCTTGGTTCCCAATCTATCTTCTCGTTATCGCATTATTTAATCCATGGTTAGGATTATTTGCATTATGTGGTGCGCTCGTTTTATTTTCTTTGGCTATTCTTAATGAATACTTGTCTCGATCATCATTAAAAAAAGCCAATGAGTTTGCTAATCAAGCTCAGGTAATACAAGGTCATCATTTTGAACATCCACAGCCTATTGAAGCAATGGGAATGCTAGGTTATTTACGTAACCAATGGCAAATTGCTCACTTTAAATATCTACAAGCACAAACTCATGCAAGTGATAATGCAGCAAGTATCAATGCAATAACAAAAGTCACCCGAATGGCACTGCAATCTTTAATGCTAGGATTAGGTGGATGGCTAGCAATAGATAATACAATTAGCCCAGGAATGATGATCGCAGGATCAATACTATTAGGTCGCGCTTTAGCGCCAATTGAACAAGTTATTGGTGTATGGAAAAACTGGGATAGTAGTAAAGAAGCTTATAAAAGGTTAACCACACTATTAAAAACGTATCCTGAAGAAAATAAAAAAATGGCGCTACCTGCTCCTAAAGGTGAATTAACAGTAAATATTAATCAAGCTCAATATCCTCAAACGGAACGCACACTATTAAATAATATTCATTTTTCGCTAAGCCCCAGCGATGTACTTGGCATTATTGGCCCGAGTGCTTCAGGAAAATCCTCTTTAGCTAAATTTATTGTTGGCATATGGGAAGTTAAAACGGGCGCCATACGCCTTGATAATGCAGATATATACCAATGGAATAAAAGTGAAGTTGGCCAATATATCGGATACCTTCCTCAAGAAATCGCCCTTTTCCCTGGCACGATTGCCGAAAATATTGCTCGCTTTTCTGAAATAGATCCTCAAAAAGTCACTCAAGCTGCAATGATGGCAAATGTTCATGAAATGATTTTACGTTTTCCTGATGGTTATGAAACCATTATTGGTGCTCATGGTGAAGGGTTGTCAGGAGGACAACGACAACGTATTGCGTTAGCTCGCGCATTATATGGTAACCCTGCTCTAGTCGTTTTAGATGAACCCAATTCTAATTTAGATGATTTGGGCATTAAAGCTCTAATGCAAGCAATTCAAACACTTAAGCAAAATAAAAAAACCGTTATATTAATCACGCATCAAAAACAATTACTCTCAGTGACCAATAAACTCTTGGTTCTTTTCGATGGTCACACAAAATTATTTGGCTCTACAACAGCTGTTGTTGCTGAGTTAAATAACTCATCAGTAATAAAGAGTACGCCAACACCAGCAACTACACCTATTACTCAAAGCAATATTTAATATTGAGAAGATTATTATGATCACAAAAAAAAATGAAATCGATATTGTTCATGGTATTTCAGATGATCCTAGAAAATTCTTAATAATAGGATGGTCAGTTATTCTTTTAGGTCTTGCTATTTTTATTTTTTGGGCTGCCTTTGCTCCTTTAGATAAAGGCGTATCTGCAAAAGGAAATGTTTCAATTTCAGGTAATAAAAAGAGTGTTCAAGCTTCAGTAGAAGGTATTATCACTGACATTTTAGTGAAGAATGGTGATAACGTAATCGAAGGCCAAACGCTTATTCAATTAAGCCCTATTCAATCGAAAGCTTTAGTCAAATCTTTATCTGATCAATATGATAATTTACTGATTACTCAACAACGCTTATATGCTCAATTAAATGAAAAAACAGAGTTTATCTTAGATCCCAATGAAAAATATTATTCTCCTTCAGAGAATTTAAATAAATTATCTCTACTGCAAAATAAACTACTTAATGAAAAGTATATTGAATTGCATAGTGAGATAAATGGCTATAAAGCTATTATTGATGGTATCTCTAATCGTTTAGTTCATTTAAAAAGATCTACGTTAAATAAACAACATCAAATTGATAGCTTAAAAATTCAAATCAAAGATTTATATACTCTTGCTAATGAGGGCTATATTCCCCGTCATCGTTATCAAGAAATTGAGCGTGAACTTGCTGAAAATAATAACCACCTTAATGATACATATGGACAAATAAGTACATTAGAAAAACAAAAATTGGAATATCAACAAAAAATATTGCAACGTAATGCTAATTTTTACCAATCGGCACGTACTGAACTTAACCAAGTTCAATTACAAATAAGTGAAACAGAAAAACAACTTATCATTGAAATAGATAAACTAAAAAAGATGCAAATTACTGCCCCAATTTCGGGAATAGTAATGGATTTATCTGTTTTTACCCAAGGTGGCGTTGTAAGAACAGGTCAAACATTAATGGAAGTTGTTCCTCAAGATCATCAATTAATTATTGAGGCACGTTTAGCACCTCACCTAATTGATAAAGTTACCCTTGGTCTTCCTGTTGATTTAATGTTTAGTGCATTCAATCAAAATACAACACCTAAAATTCCTGGAGAGGTAACATTAATTTCAGCTGATAGACTCATTGATGAAAGAACAACAGAACCTTATTACCAAGTATTTATTAATGTTAAAGATAATGCTCTTCTTACAGACAATAAAAATAAATTAAAGGCTGGAATGCCAGTTGATGTATTTATTAATACAGGCGATCGCTCATTACTAAATTATCTCTTCAAGCCTGTTTTAGATAGGATCCATACTTCATTAACGGAAGAATAATGATGCAAATAAAAAAACTCTCAACCATTTTATTTATATGGATGCTAAGTTTTCACGCTTTGGCGATCAATTTATCTGATCTTTATTTCTTAGCAGTAAAAAATGACCCTACGTTTAATGCTGCGATTAAAGAACAGGTTGCGGGTAAAGAGTATGAAAATATTGGATTATCTCAATTACTCCCAAGCGTACATGTAAACTATCAAAACAATCCACGAAATTGGCAACGAAAAGTTTATCCTATTAATACGAATCAAGGGGAAATGGAAAGAACAGAATATCAAAATTATCAAAGCCATTCTATCAGTGCAATTATTAGCCAACCACTCTTTGATTACACTGCATTTAGTGATTATAAATCATCGGTAATAAAAACATTATTATCAGACAGCCGTTATCAAGTAAAATTTTCCGAGCTAGTGATCAGATTAGTGGATAATTATATAGAATTGGCTTATGCACAGGATAAATTATTATTAAACCTTTCACAGCAAGAGATTTATAAAAAACAGCTAACATCAAGTCAGCGTTTATTCGAATTAGGTGAAGGAACAAAAACAGATATTTCAGAGATCCAAACGCGATTATATTTAACTCAATCTCAATATACAGATATTCAGCTTGAATTAGATAATGCTAAAAATAAACTAAGTTCAATGATTGGCACGCCACTACCTTATGCAGAACATATAGCAAAATTAAGCAGTAATCGCTTTATATTACAACCTATCACACCCAATAATTACGAGTCATGGGAAAATGAGGTTATGCAAAGCAACCTCAATATTCAAACAGCTCGTTATGAAATGGCAATAGCAAAACAAGAAGTAGAGAAAAATCGAGGTGAATTTTTCCCGACAGTACAACTCTATGCCTCTTACTCTAATAGTGATTCCGATAGTAATAATACTGTAAATCAAAAATATCAATCAGCGAATGTTGGTTTTTATGTCAGTTTGCCTTTATTTAATGGTGGAAAAACAACAGCTTCGATGCGTCAATCTACTGCATTGTATCAAATGAGTGCTTTTGAAAGAGATTCAATTATCCAACAAATCACGCAAGAACTACGTCATCAATACCAAATATGTACAACGAGTAATATTAAATTGAATGCTTATGAGCAGTCCGTTTCCTCTGCTAAATTACAATTAGATGCGACTCAAAAAAGTTATATTGGTGGGCAGAGGACAATGGTTGATGTTCTTAATGCTGAAGAATTATTATATCGCGCTCAACAGGATTTGATTAAAGCTAAATATGATTATATTCAGGCTTGGACATTATTACATCAATACACTAATACATTAGATATTGAAAAAATAAAATTAATTGAAGGTTATTTTCAATAGAGTTGTTAAATTGTTTAATAAGAGATATGAATATAATTATAAAAGTCCTAGATCATGGAATAGATATAGGACTTTTAGTTATAAGCAATAGTTAATCACTTATTTTAGCTAGCGGGTATCATCACTTCTTTTTAGTACCGTACAACGTTAATACACGGTGAGTAAGAGCAATTGATGCTAGACCGATAAAACATTCAGCTAGGAAAATCAGCATAAATTACCCCCATTCATAAGTACATTTTGTTTGGGCGGGGGTTCTGATAAAGTAAAGTGACTTGTCATATAGTGCTTAGCTAACTCCGATTTAATGGACACATTTTAAACCTACCATTAAAACTAAAAAGAGCAAAATATATTTCTCAACAAAATCCATTTTTGGGCTTTGATCACATAAAAACAACACAAAAAATCAAATTTATGTCATTTTAAAAGCCGAAGTTAAATTTATTTGCTTTTTTATAACCGTCTTTTGAAAAAAAATAAATAATATTTAAAATCAGTCAATTAAAGAAAACAAATGTTAAATCACCCTGTTTTTCTACAATAGGTTTTACCTTTAACTGGCTTATAACAGATAATATTTCTTTTCGCTCTGGTCGGACTAAAATAATCGCAAGCCCTTGATAGTTATTCTCTTCAATTAAGTTAACTAGCTGCTTAAGATCATAATATTTATTTTGCACATCAGGATATGCCAGACCATAAGCAAGCTCCCCTTTCGTCTCTGTTAAACGAATATCAGTGCGTTTTAACCCCCATGCTAAAGACGTTCCGATCCCAACTTCATCAGTTAAAATATAAGGCTTATCTGCTAGCTCACTATAATAGTAATTAATTGCCTTTTCAGGGGTACTTTTGCTTTCTACTTTATGAGGAATAGCATACCCAATTGCTAAACTTAATCCTATCGAGCAAAATAAAGTCAGTAAGCGTGTGGGTTTAAAGAAAGAAGCAATCCCTATCACACTCCAAAATAAGAAGCCCACAATACCCAGCAACGCTTTATATTGCTCATTTGTTTCATATAACGTAAATCGTGTAGAGAGAAGCGAATAAACAATAATAGAGACGCCTACAAGCCCAAAAACAGTATTTATGATCGCATTAATATTATGAATTTTTTCATTTTGTTTATTTTTTAGCTCTTCCATATAATGTGCAATCAAGATAGAAAGTGGCACAAAACAAGGCAGCATATAGGTTAATAACTTACCGCTGGAGGCAGAAAAGAAAGCAAAAAACAGGAATAACCAAAACGAAAAATAAAGAGTTCCTTTCTTCAAGAAAATAGCTGATTTGATAGCCCCAAATAAGAACCCTAACCAAGGCAAAATACCCAAAATTACAATAGGTAAATAAAACCACATAGGTTGTGATCTTGCTGATCCCTTTTCAACAAAACGTTGAACATGCTCAACCCAAAAGAAGTAGTGCCAATAATCAGGTGCCTGAAGTGCAACTGAAATCACCCAGGGACCAGCAATAATAACCATAGAGATAAGCGCTATTGGTGTATAACAAAGGACTTCTTTAAAACGAGATAAGCTAATTGCGGTCACAAAAAAAACTAATGCAGGTAATACAACAGCAATAAAACCTTTGGTTAGAAAACCTAATCCACAGAAAATACCAACGAGAATATAAGCTTTAATTCTACTCTTTCTATTAGTTGCATGTAATCCAGATAAAAAATAATACATTGTTGCCGTGACAAACATTGTCACGATAGGATCAAGAATATTGTAAGTACCAATAGCTAACACAAGAAACGAGGATAAAAAAACTACCAGTGCATTAAACGCCAAAGTACGGTTATGCCAAACTAGCATAGCAGCACGATAAACAAATAAGCCGGTTAATAAGGTTGAAGTTACAACGACAATACGAACAGAAAAATTACCGCCGCCAAATAACCATTGTGCAATACTGTTTAGCCAATACCCCAATACTGGCTTTTCAAAATAACGAATATCCAGCATATAAGGTACAGACCAATTACCTGATGCAAGCATTTCTCGACTAATTTCAGCATAACGGATCTCATCTGGTTGCCAGAGCAGTCGCGTTTCGAGAGGAATTAAATAAGTTAAAAATATAAAAATAAAAAGTAGAAACCATTTATATCTTTCTACAAAATCAACACGCATATATTCCTCGTTAAAATAAAACAATATCACCTTATACGAACTATTCACTTAGAATAGCTATCCTATAAAAGATTCAATTATTATTTATTAAATTATAATTAATTAACATATTGCTTTATTTTCAACCAACGACAAAGATACTAAAAAAACAGCATTATCAATACTAATCAATAAGATATTGATAAAATTTAGTTAGTAATTAAAATAACGACACATTAATTTTTTATTAATCTTTTTTGAGTAACAGCAAGTTTTTTATCAAAAATCTACCTAAATAGTATTAAATTAAAAAATGAAGGATAAAGAATTAAACATAAACAGAAAATAAACAAAGTATATAAATAAAAAAACCAGAAGGAACTTATTCTGGTTTTTGATTACTTTGTTTAATTATATAATGATAAAAATCTTATTTACTAAACTCTTTAAAAGCGCCCATGGTGTTGGATGCATACATAACTGAAGGGCCTCCCCCCATATAAATAGCAACGCCTAATGCTTCAGCGAGTTCTTGTTCTGTTGTGCCAAGCTCCACAAGTGTTTTTGTATGAAATCCAATACAACCATCACAACGATTTGCGACAGCAATTGCAATGGCGATCAGTTCTTTTGTTTTTGCGTCTAAAGCACCGTCTTTACCACCCGCTTTTGTTGTACTCATAAAAGCTTTCATCACTTCTGGAATATTTTGAGACAATGCCCCCATGTTACCTGCAATGTCTGTTACTATTTCTTTGTACTTGCTCATTTTTGATCCCTTAACAATATACTTATTTATATAATATAAAAATATATTATCAAACCATATAATATAAGCAAGGGAATTTAATTTGAGGTGATCTTTTTTATTGTGATAGTTACCGAAAAAGAGGTTTAAAGTGTCTATTTTAGACGAGTGGGCTGAACGCCATATCGAAAAAGCGTTACAAAAAGGAGAACTTTCATCACTTAAAGGTGAAGGAAAACCGCTGATCCTTGATGATAATAGCCATGTTCCAGAGTCACTTAGAGCAAGCTATCACTTATTAAAGAATGCAGGTTTTTTACCACCTGAAATGCAAGATAGAAAAGAAGCCTTATCTCTAGCTGAAATCTTAAGCACATTAAATGAAACCGAAATAGACAATGGATCACTGCAAAAACGTTTGGCATTACTTGAGTTGAAATTACAGCAGGCTGGTTTAGATACTCAATTTTTACATGCGGACTATGCCACACAGCTGACAGAAAAATTGACAAATCATAAAAAATAAACCGATCAAAAATAATGAAATATCAACATAGAAAAAGCCTATACATCCCTGTATAAGCTTCTTTCATTTATCGCAGAGAATTAGCCTGCTGTTGGAGAATAATACGTTGGTGAGCCAGGTCCTACTGGCAAATTGAATACAAATACCCATAAGTAGAATAATAATGACCAACCAATTAAGAAAATAACGGAATATGGCAACATCATAGAGATCATCGTACCAATACCTGTGTCTTTCTTATATTTTGTTGCAACTGCTAATATCAAACCAAAATAACTCATCATTGGTGTAATGATATTAGTAACAGAATCTCCTATTCGATATGCTGCTTGGATTGTCTCAGGCGCATAACCTGCAAGCATTAACATGGGTACAAAGATAGGCGCGGTTACAGCCCATTGAGCCGAAGCCGAGCCAATCATTAAGTTAATAAAAGCACAGATTAAAATAAAACCTAAGAACAGTAATCCACTTGGCATATCAATGCTATTAAGTAATGCTGCACCTTTGACAGCAATAACCTGACCGATGTTTGTCCAACCAAAAAACGCAACAAACTGAGCCGCAAAGAAAATAATGACCAGATAAAGCCCCAATGTGCTCATCGAATTCGCCATAGCATCAACGATATCTTTATCTGTACGCATTGTCTTAGCAACCCATCCGTAAACAATACCCGGAATTGCAAAGAATAAGAAAATAAAGACAACAATAGATTTTAAGAAAGGAGAATTACCAATTAGCCCTGTTTCTTGGTTTCTTAATATGCCATTTTCAGGAACAACCGTTAGCGCCAAAATCACGCCCATAACAATAAAGGTTCCTGTTGCCGCCCATAATGCTTTCTTTTCTAGTGGCGTAACTTCAGCAGCATTCCTTAAATCATTTTCTTCATCATCAAGTTCATTACCGTTATAAGGCCCTAGTTGAGGCTCAACGATTTTTTCTGTAATGAAGTAACCTAAGAAAGTAATAAGGAATGTACTGACAAACATAAAGTACCAGTTTGCTTCAGCACCAACGATATAAGTTGGATCTATAATGCGCGCGGCTTGCTGCGTAATACCCGATAATAACGGATCTATCGTCCCTAAGAGTAAGTTAGCAGAATAGCCACCAGAAACTCCTGCAAATGCAGCCGCTAAACCAGCAAGAGGATGCCGTCCTAACGAATGAAAGATAATCGCTGATAACGGTATCAATACCACATAACCCAATTCAGCTGCAGTATTTGACATAATACCAGCGAAAACAATCGCCAACGTGGTCATCTTGCGAGGTGCTTTCATTACCACTAAACGCATAACCGCAGATAATAAACCTGCTCGTTCAGCAATGCCGACACCTAATAACGCCACCAGCACCGTACCTAAAGGCG
The DNA here is from genome assembly GCF_047921555.1 of Proteus sp. LHD240705. Taxonomy (NCBI): domain Bacteria; kingdom Pseudomonadati; phylum Pseudomonadota; class Gammaproteobacteria; order Enterobacterales; family Morganellaceae; genus Proteus; species Proteus sp. LHD240705. The sequence goes on along the minus strand of NZ_JBLRMI010000002.1, from coordinate 510,577 downwards.
CAAATCCAGTAAAGTTTGTGACAATATTTGCCAATATACGGCGAATACCATCAGCATCTAATAAGCTGATAATGTGAATATAGCCATCTTCTGCGCGTCCTTTGGCGCCTTCTGGTCGGGGATCTTGTACCGTAACACCAAAGTATTCACCAACTGCCGAAGAGACAAGTAAAATAGCAATTAAAATAATAAATAAAATAACGGGATGGGGTAGCGCATTTCCTAGCCATTCCACTGTGCGAAGAAAGCGACTGCCTCCCTGTTTTTTTGTTTGCATCATTTATCCTTTTTATAAAAAAACAGAAAATGCACAGTACACAACCCTTTTTATTATGACTATCTGTTAATCCTATTTATAAATGCTTTATTTAAGATAAACATCATAATAAAGTTATCAAATAAAATATTTTTCACCTTAATAAACAATAAAATAAAAATAAATCACACAATTACAAATCACTTACATTAAAATTAATTTATAATATCTAAAATTAAAAAATGTGCATAAGGTAACATTTTTTAACAATATTTTGATTAATTGTTAACCTTTAGTAGTTAAAGATCTGCTGAAATAATGGGAAGAATCGAATCAATACTCTGATAAACCTGATAGTAACGGACGAAATTACTATAAAGAGGAAATTAGTGGCGAATAAAAATACAAAATAGGTTAAAAATGAGTTTATTTGTAACGCAAAAGATAATAAACCAACCATCATTTAAACAGCAATAAAATAAAAAAATCGACAATAAATAATTATTATGGATAAAAAAAGAAGGCAAGATTTCTCCTGCCTTCTTCTGTATAACTTAAACCCAGTGTTAAAAATATCTGTAATTAGAAAATAAAATCGGGTGTGGATTCCGCCATAAAATATGTAGATTTGCGGATATTTTTATCTTCCGTTTCAGCTTCAACATGAAAACAATCTTCAAAGAACCAGTATATTGGAGTTTTTAAATAAACAGCTAATGTCACAAGGTAACTTAGGTCTATTTTATTTAACCCTCTTTCATAACGTGAGAACTGTTGTTGGCTAATTCCCAATTTATCAGCAATGTGAGCGCCTGTATAACCAAGCTCTTTGCGTTTTTTCTGTATTCTTTGACCAACTAACTCATTCACATTGATGTTTATAAGATCATAATCCATCATCGCGTTTTCCAACTTCGTTTATATTAAGGCATTGCCAAAATTAATGTACCTACCCCAGAAAATGAACCAGGAGCAACTCGACCATAAGGACGTAATACAGAGCTAACAACTACAGGTGTTGCTCTCCCCGCAGGTACAAAAATTGTCTCACCATTTTCACCGGGTCTATTATTAAGATATAAATCCGCAAATAGGCTACCGTCTGGACGTAATCTGACATTTGGACCATCTAGAGATGAGGCATAAACAACAACCGATAAATCTTTATTGCACGTCACTCGAATTGTTTGTGAACGTTTATTCTGTGTTGAGTCGCCTAGTTTATCTTCATCAATGTCGCCATAGTTGAGGTTGACAGAACCATCAATTATCTCACAAGCCCCAGCAGGAGGTGGTGCAATACCGCACATTGATCCTGGAAGTAGTAATTTTGTCGTTCCGGTTTCATAAAATAAACCAACACACTCTTGAATTTCACTATTAGGCACCCCTGAGTGGTGAGCTACAGTAGGTGACGTAGGAAAACTTTGCACTCGCATAACAGCATCACGCAATTCCGCCATAGTGCGATATTTTTGCGCCCCTGTTAAAACTGTTCTTGTCGCTGCCCCACCTTGTCCTGATGCATTATGTCGATGATTAATCGTAATTTTACAAGATGCGCCACCATAACAAGGATTCAAGGTCATCGTTGTTTCAGGATCCCAACGTTGAATAATGAAAGTATAATTTGCAGAGGAAGGAGTAAGAACTTTGGATTCAGTAATATAAGAAAAAATAGAAGCCATTGATGACGCAGAAAAGAGCATCATCACACTAAATAAACATAATGCTGATAATCGTTTTGGGGTAAACATATTAACCTCAATCTTAATAATTAATCATAATTCAGGTGGAATGTGGCTATAGCACTAAAACGACCTCGTTTTATTGATTCATTAGCAATAGCATTAGGCTCGGCTTGTATAAAAGCTCGGAACCTTAAAATAGAATCTCCTGAATTTAAAGCAATATTGCTTGTTTCCTGATTAATCCGCAGTGGACTGCCATCAGAGTTTTCTAACCCTATGGCAATACCTTCAGCTTGACTTCCTGTACTTAATGCAAGAAAACCTTGCCCAACCATTGCCTGATTTTCAGTACCACTAAATGTCACTCTCACCCTTTTATTAATAGAAAGGTCACATTCTGATAAATGAATTTGAAAATTTTGGCTATTTGTTCTACCTGCGCCAATATAAAACGTTTTATCAGGCACATTACCAAATTCTAGAGAAATGGTTTCATCCCCCGGTTTAATCACACAAGGTTCATCAACTAATGTGCCATAAAGTCGCATATTATTCGGTGCTGCATTGGCAGCTGTAAATATTCCTATTAGAAGCGTAAGCCCGCAAATAACAGGAAGCGGCAATGTTTTAAGCTTCATTTTCACACTCCTATTGATATTCTGCGAGCAACGTTGCTGTTACTTCAAATGGGCCTTCTACTAAAGTACTTCCTGGTCTTTTTACCGGTACAGCTTGAATAATAGGTGGCTTATCTGGTGAGATAACAAATCGCTCATTTAAAATAAAAGGCTCACCATTGCGAGTCATATGAATCGCTAAATCGGCAATATTAGTTTGTAATCCTGCATCATCAAACTGGCTTTTAGGGCCAATAATAGAAAGCCCCAGATCCCACCCTTTAATATTGGGATCGCACTTTAATTTGTAATTCACGGGTTGGGTGTAATTAATGCCATCAACTCTATGAATACCAACGTTATGGCCAAAATAAACTTCAATTAAGTTATTATTTTCGATCACACAAGGAGGCGGAATTAATAATGTTCCAAATAATTTCATATTCGGTTCATCCGCACTGACAAATAAAGGCGACATGACGAGTAATGTTGTCAGACAAACCTTTTTTAAATTAATAAGCATGTACTGACTCCTTACTGATATTCTACCCGAAGCGTTGCAGTAGCGTAAAAATCACCTCCAGTTAATGATGCAGAATAATCACGAACAGGAATTGCCTCAAATTGAGGAAAGTTAGGATAAGTGAAATTCACTTCTTGCCCCAATCTTAATAATTTATTTTGGTAAAGAATACGTACCCCTAATCCTGTAATATTTGTGGTCAAAGCATTTGAATCAAACCCAGTACCATTTCCAGAAATAGAGACTTTCATTGTATTTGTTGGCATTTTTCTACATTCAGCACTATAAGTAATAGGCTTTTTGTAATTAACACCATCAATACGCGTACTCATGACTTCACCAAAATCAACCTCAATCGTTTTTCCTCCATTGATAACGCAAGGAGGTGGAGCGATAACATTACCCGAGATATAGACATATACAATCCCAGGTATAGTGCTACCCGCTCTCGCTGTAGGTGGTGTATTTGCAACAGCAGCTGAACTCAGGACACCAGTAAATGTTGTCATTAATAAAATCAACACTGCTTTGCTTGTGTTAAACCGCTGTTCCATATCCATAAATAAACCTATTAATTTCCGATTGCTGTTTCTACAACCTTGCACTCATTGCCACTACAGCTAAATTTCAAACGAGGGCGTCCACCGTAATCATTGATATAACTAAGTACAGGAGATGCACCAAGTGTAGAAGCTTTCAAATTAAGATCTGCACTACTTTTTGGATCAACCATTAAAGGCGTAAAACCAGTAATACTTTCACCTTTTAACCCAGTTAACCCATCGACAATTGTCACAAAGTAAGGGGTTGGATTATTTACCTGATAAGTATCACCTTTTTTCGTTAAGGTGATTTTTTCCTGCCACGGATTAGTTAAATCCGTTTGTGTTGCATAAATCGCAGCAGGGCGATAAAAAAGTTTAATGCGTGTTTGTAATGCAATTTGCAGTACATTAGGCTTATCACTACGTGGTGGAATTTCACGTAAATTAAAATAAAACACGCTTTCTCTATCTTGCGGTAATTTCGCAATATCGGGTAAAGCCTGTATTTTTATTTGGCTCTTATCACCTGGTTCAATACGTTGAATAGGCGGTAGAACGATTAAAGGGCTTTCTACTTTTTGCCCATTCACATCTTCCATCCAACCTTGAGCTAAATAAGGCGATTCTTTATTTTGATTGCTGACATTAAGGCTGACTGATTTATCAGTACCATTAAAAATGACACGAGTTCTATCCAATGCAATTGCAGCAATGGCTTGCTGAGTAAATACCATGCCTGTCAATAAGGTTGTTGCTACAATGAATGAGCGCTTTAATAACATCATCTTTAATTACTCTTTTGTTTATAAAATCGTTTAATTTTTCCCTTCTCAACCTTCAGTTTTGACTAATTGTGGCTGAGATGGTGATTCGGTTCTCTCTTGTGCTGAATAAGAGATTGATGGAGTGTCCCCACACGTTAATAATAGTGAAGAAATAAAGATACCTTCATCTAATTTAGGTACTTGTACTTCACACTGTTTTTTACCACTCCAACGTACATCTAAAATATCACCAGAGTTTATTCCACTTAAATAAACATTACCGCTATCATTCACGATGCCCAGTTCTCGGCCTTTTTCTGTGGTAATGCTAGCGCCAAATGGTGGATAACTACCGTCTTTCATGCGGACAATCGCCATCGCTTTTTGCCCTGAAATAACGTCAAACTCACGGTAACCTATCGCCCCTTCGGTCAGGGTTAATTGTTGAATTGAACGCACTGCATCAACATCATCAGGTAATTTATCTAAATCAATTGTTGCACTACTCCGATAGTAATTATTGATATCTGGAAGTACCGCTTTACCAAAATAGTTAGTATGGCTCACAGCCCCTAAACTTCTAATTGGTACATCAGCCACACCATTAGTATCGACCAATAAACGCGCAGCTCCTGGCATTGCAGTACGATGGAATGCTCCGCCTTTAGGTGTTAACGTTGCTCCGCCTTGTAGCGAAAGTGATGCTGAGGTATTTTCACCTTGAATATGACTCGCACTCGCTGTTACCAATGCTGTATCGCCATAACGCGTATAATAAGCATCAGCAGATGGACGACCACGGCTACTTAACCCCGCACCTAAGCGATAGTTATTATTGTCATCGAGGCGGTCAAAATAGCTCACATTATGAGAGTTACCATGCTTATTAATCACGGTGTTATAGCTAATTGTGGCTTTATCGCTCCAAGGCATGCTGACATTTAGATAAATACCATCATCATTCGTGCCTTTAAATTTATTGCGGTAAGCCGATAAATTGATATTGATATTTTTAAAACTACCAATGTCCATAAACTTAGATAAAGATAAGTTGTAATAATCGTTATTAGGCTTATTCCAATAAGTTTGATGGTTATAGTTAAGATAAGCACTCAAGCCTAAATCTGGGAATTGCTTACTTAATGTTATGGTATAAAGCTCTTTATTATTATCTCGATTGTTATCACGATAACGACGATCCAGATATTGCTCCATACTCATAAAATCACGTTCAGAGAAACGATAACCTGCGAATGTTACTTGACCATTAATCGCCTCAAAACGTTTTGAGTAACTGACTCGATAAGAACCACCATGATAATTCTTATCATCATTCGGAATTTTTGCCCATGAATGTGTGGCATCAAACGAAATTGCCCCCAGAGCCATCAAGTCACGACCAATACCTAAAGAAACAGAGTTATAATCTCCCGCAACTAATGAACCGCCATAGAGAGACCAACCATTACTCACCCCCCATGAAAATTCACCCATTGCAAATACAGGCCCTTCAGCCTTGTGATCCATATCTGAAGGTTTACCTGCCGATAGCTTATATTGCACTCGACCTGGGCGTGTTAAATAAGGAATACTTGCTGTATCCATTTGATATTCTTGTACTGAGCCATCTTGTTCTTCAACACGAATATCTAACTTACCACTTACCGCATCATTAAGATTTTGTATACGGAAAGGTCCTGGCGCGACCTGAGTTTCGTAAATGACACGACCTTGCTGGCTAATCGTCACTTTTGCGTTCGACTTTGCAACACCAGTGACTTCAGGTGCATAACCTCTTAAATTAGGAGGTAACATCTGATCATCCGTTAATAAACTAATACCCGTAAAACGGAAGTTATCAAAAATATCAGAGCGTGAATAAGTCTCACCCATAACAAGGCGAGCACCCCATTGGGTTATTGCTCTATAAAGGTAATATTGACTCCAATCCCAATTATTCTCAGTACTGCCATTCATGCCTGTTGTGTGTTGATAGTTTGCTTGCCAATCCGCACGAAAACGCCAAACACCTAAGTTAGCACCCGCAGTACCACTACCTGTAACTTGTTGTCTTTGTTTACCATTAGCAGGATCGGTCACATTAGCATTCAGGTTATAGTCAAAAATAAGCCCTGAAATACCTTCATCCCAACGAGATGGTGGATCCCAATCGTCGGTTGCATACTCAACATAGGCTTGAGGAATAGTAACAATAAAACTACCTGCACCTAAGTTAGTACTTGTTGTCATACCTGGTATCGATGACTCGTCAAGACAGGAGCCATCATCTTTCCAAGTTACCGCTTTGAGCCACTCAGGTTTCAATGTAAATTGATTGACTAATTCACGAGGAATACAAGGAATACTCGCTTTAGGATCATTTGCGGGGACAATATAATTAATGGTATAGAGATCAGGTAATTCATTATTGTTAACTTTAACAATAAATTCATACTTACCGGGCATAATATAGCCGGCACGAGAAAAATCTGATAAATCAATATTTTGTTTATCTTTTAGATCAAGAATATCAGAGTTAAACTCGATATCACCGGCTGCAAATACCATATTAGAGGCACTCGCCATACCAGCAATAATTAAATAGATCAGTGCTGCTACAGGTCGAATTGTATGCTGATTACTCTTTTTTTCTGCTTTTCTTGAAGCAGTTTTGAATGATTTAGCCATAAATAATCCAACCAATCCATTTAATAATATTCGAGTTTAAAACGCAGGGTTGCTTGATAATTACCTGCTCGTGGAATGTCGTTATTTTTAACAAGCCTTGCTTGATACAACAAAGACAACGATTTAGTATCGATATCCACAGGAGGTAAAGGTTTCCCTGGTGTTGCCAATCTTCCGTAACGGTCAGCAATAGCTAACGAAGCACCTTTGGCGTCGCCGAAAAGTTGGAATAATCCGTTCTGTGCAGGGCCTTCAAAAGTAGCAATAAAACGAGGACGTTCAGCTTGTGTACCTTTTTGGTCAACAAGGGAACATTCTGTTAATCGAATAGAGAAATGTTCAATAGGTCCTTGGCCTTCAACAGCTAAGGTCGGAATAGACACGGTACTCAAAGAGATAACTTGCTCTCGACTTCCTGCCGAGATAGTACATGTTGGCTCTAATATAGAACCTTGTAGACTAACCACGCCGAATCGCTGATGTGATTTTACATCTTGTTTTATATCGGTCACTGCCATTACAGGCTTAACAAATAATCCTGTTGTAACAAGTAATAATAGTGGCACCATCTTGCGATTCATTGTTTTCTACTCCATAAGATAAACCATAAAAATACAGCTAAAGATAAAGCCCTATACATCCTTATACAGGGCCTAAAAGGACATCTATTATTGGTAAGTCAATGCAAAAGTAGCGATTGCAGTAAAGTCACCAGGTACAGCTGCATCTGTTGCAGAACCTTGTAAGTAAGCAGCAAAGTTCAGATCATTTGAACCGTCACGAATAGTTTGAGCTTTTGTTGGTTCACCTAATTTAATTTGTGTACCACCAGCATCAGTAATAACAACTGCTGCATTTTTCGCTAAACCTTCGATGCCTAAAGAGCCTGGCAGAATAGCCGCTGCTTCAGCACCAGTGAAGGTAGTTTGAACTGTTTTATAAGTTTCAGTAGAGCATTGCAGTAATTTAATTTTGAAAGTATTAGAAACACTACGGCCGCCATCTTTCAGTGCATTTGCTGAAACTTGTCCTAGTGGAACACGTTGGTCGCCTGAGTTAGGATCAATTGAACATGGAGCATCAATGATTGAACCCCAAAATTCTACAGTACCATGACCTTGATCAGCAGCGAATGCAGAACCAGCAGCAACAGTTAAGCCTAAACCTAAAACTAAACCTAATTTATTTAATTTCATCTTTATGTTTCCTGAAAATATAAGAACGAAGATATTTAAAATAATAAAATTCAATATAAGCAAATTGCTTAAATGAATGTCACACTAAATAAAGTTTCTATATTTTGATAAAGTTCACCCAGCCAATTTCATATTTAATTATGAAATTAGATAAAGGAAGCGTATCAAGTTGGATATATTATTCTCTCTGGTTTTATTTAAGTCAAACCACCCCAATTTCATTAAGTCTATTTTTATTAATTTACTGATATTAGGTGTATTTTTTACATTTTCATACAAAATATTACTTTTTGAAAATGACGGAAATGGACTTTAAAGCCAAATCGACACTCTTAAAAAGAGATATACAAGATTTAAATTCTGCTATTTTGGAATTTAAAGTGAAAAGATCTGATTATCTTTTTACGAATAGGATTAATTGTCAATTAAATAACATTTTCTTATTTATTTATTTTAACTCAATATAACTAAAATTTTACATAATGAAACAAATTAGACTTAATTAATTGATTTATAAGCAGATCAAAATAATGGATTTGTTAATTTATTTATTATCATTATTTAATCCCATGTATAAACCACATTAAATAACTCCTTTAATGATAATCCAAAATTGAAATAAGCATTAAAAATAAAACACAAAATAAACATAAGTATCTGTATTTAATATAAAAATTAATAGTTACATTTTTTATAGTTACGTATATTTACAATAAACAAAATAAAAAGAGCAGAAAAATCATAAGTAATTGATTTACAATTTATTATATAAATAAACTAATCAAGAATAGAGTATTTTTATAATAATTTAACACTTGAGATTAAGTGTTTTCACTTAGGAAGTTGAGGTCATAAAGCGAGTTTTTTGTACAAATTGCATTTTTTGATTAAGAACACTCTTATAAGTTAACTAACTGATAATTCAAAAAAGAAATTCGTGTAACGCCTATTTTTTTCTCAGAAAAACCTAAAAATTTAATCATTTGATTGAGAATAATTACGCTTTTTTTGGGTAAAAATTTTAATGTATTTATTAAGAGCGGCTTCAAAAATTTAAATTAATTATTTATTGGCTCCTTGACTATTTTACGTATTGCTACTAATTTCATTATTAGCTTATTCATATTATTAAATCTCCATAGAATCCACATTTTCTTATCCAAATAGAAACACAGTAAAATACATTTTATTTACATTACGAATTCATTAATTTAACATTACCCATATAATGCGTATAAATATTAGTCGTTATTACTTGTTTTTTAATTATCAAATTTTTTTCAATAAGAATATTGGTGTTTTTTTTATTTTTACGATAAATTAGGAATAATTTTATATTATCTGAATAGATTTAACTCATTTTCGAATAGTTAATTAATCTAAAGAAGTAAGTTTTAAGGTATATATTGGAAACAATCCTTTATAGACTGAATAATAACAAGTTAATAATTTAAATAAAAATAGAGAATTACATTAGCATTATTTAATTATTTAACTAATGACGTCTTAATAAGAATATCATTATTAGAGTATCTTTATTTAATAAATTAAGTTAGCTTTATTTATCTTTTTCACGATGAAATAAAAAAAAGCATTTTCAACCTAATAGAAATCAATATTCTCTAAATACTCGCTTTAAGAGTATTCCTATCCTACATTTCAAGAAAAATACCTGTGTTAGATAATTATCATCATCATAAAATGACAATTTTATATTTATGCCCCATTTTCTTCTCTATATAAAAGAGTAAAAATTGATTATCCGTTCCTTCCTTTTTGCTGATCACACTATCAATAACTTGAGTTTGACTAACGGTACTTAGCTTTTTTAGCATAAAAAAAGGGCAGGGTTTCCCCTGCCTTACCAATTTGGTAATCAATCAAAGAAAAAGCATACGCTCTAAAACACCAAGTTTGAGTATCCTTTAGCGATATGCATTAGTATAAAAAAACATCAGGCATCGCTTCAGCAATGATGCTACTTCGTTTATCGGTACATTGATTTTCTGATGACGATTTTGATATAAAACAGTCTTCAAAAAACCAATAAATAGGTGTATTTAGATAGTTGGCTAATAGAACAAGATAACTTAAATCTATCTTGTTCATCCCGCGCTCATATCGAGAGAATTGCTGTTGACTTACACCAATTTTCTCAGCAATTTGCATACCGGTATAACCTAATTCTTTACGCTTTTTCTGAATACGTTTTCCAACCAACGCATTAACATCAATATCTGTAAAATCGTAATTCATCATAATATTCACCCATTATCATGATTAAGGCATCGTTAAAATAATTGATCCTGAACCAGAGAAATAGCCCGGTGCAACGCGACCATTTGTATGTAAAGTAGAACTTACTTTTACAGGCACTGAACCGCCAGCTGGAACATTAATTATGCTACCGGTCTCGCCTGGATAATCATCAAGAAATAAATCAGCATATAAACTGTTGTCTGAACGTAAAGGCACTCTCCCATTATCTGAACCTGATGCAATAACCATGACTTTCATCGCTAAATTACAAGTAACATTGATATTCTGATAACGCTGAGCACCTTCTAAACTATATTCATCTATATCACCATAATTAAGGTTTACAGCACCTTCTGTTATTTTGCAGGCACCAACAGGTGGCGGTGCGATACCACATAATGATCCCGGCAATAAACGTCCACTCGGTGATATTCCACTTGAATTTGGTTGATAAAATAATCCCACACATTCCTGATTAGAATTTAAAGCAGGCCCTACGTGATTTGTCTTTCCTTCAAGTGGAAAGGATATATTTCTTAAAACTTCCTCTCTAACTTCAGCCAAAGTACGCAACTTCTCAATTCTTGTGATAAGTTGCTTAGCTGATCCACCAGACCCATCAAGATCATGTTTATGGTTAATCGTTACATAACAAGTAGACCATCCATAACAAGGATTTAATGTTCCCGACGTTTCAGGATCCCAACGCTGAATAACATAGGTATAGGTTGCATTTGAGGGTGTTCCTGTCGATTCAGTAATATAAGAAAAGATAGATGCCATTGCGGGTGCCGAAAACAACAAACCTATTGCAATACATAAAGCCGGAAATCGCTTTAATATAGACATATAAAACCTCAACCCTAATAATTAGTCATAATTCAAATGGAATGTGGCGATTGCACTAAATGGGCCGCGTTTAATGGATTGGTTAGCAATCGCATCTGGCTCCCCTTGAATAAAGGCATAAAAATTTAAAATCGTGTCATCCGCATTTAACGAGAGTTTGTCTGTTTCTTTATTAACAGGTAGCGCATTTCCATTTTCAGATTCCAGTCCAACAGCAATACCCGCCGCTTGACTGCTTGGGCTAATCGCTAAAAAACCTTGTCCTGCCATAGCTTGATTTTCATCCCCTTTGAAAGTGATCTTGACGCTTTTACCAATCGTTAAATCACATTCAGACAAGCGTATTTGAAACAACTTGCTTGGTGTTCTTTGATACGCATAAAGGTTCTTGTCTGGTATATTGCCAAAATCTAATTCAACGGTTTCGTCACCAGGCTTTATGGTACAAGGCTCGTCAACTAATATGCCGTGAAAACGCATATTGTCTGGCGCTGAGAAAGCGGTTGATATTAATCCCGTAAATGTGGCAAGACCCAATATGAACGGGATCGATAACCTTTTTATATTCATCAATACGCTCCTATTGGTATTCAGCAAGCAGTGTTGCCGAAACTTCAAATGCACCTTCAGGCAAAGTGCTACCCGGTCTTTTAACGGGCACCGCTTGGATCACGGGAGGATTATCGGGTGATATCGCAATACGCTCGTTTAATTTAAAAGGCTTACCATCTTGCGTAAGATGAATGCCTAAATCTGGAATATTGGTTTGTAGCGCAGCTTCATCAAACTGTGTTTTAGGACCAATAATAGAAAGCCCTAAATCCCAACCTTTTAAATTTGGATCACAGACCAATCGATAATTCACCGATTCGGTATAGTTAATGCCATCTACTTTATGAATACCTACGTTGTGTCCAAAGTAGACATCAATCAGTTCGTTATTACTAATGACACAAGGAGGTGGTACTAATAAGGTGCCAAATAATTTCATATTAGGTGCGTCTGCACTCACAACAGAATAAGAATTCAGTAATGCGATCAGACATAGGTACTTTAATTTATTCATCTTCTGACCTCTTACTGATAATCCACATGCAGTGTGCCACTTGCGACAAAATCACCACCCACTAAGGTTTCATTCTGATCACGAACAGGAATAGCTTCTAATTCAGGTAAGTTGGGATAGGTAAAATTCACCGCCTTACCTAAATCTAATAAGTTTCCCTGATACAGAATACGCACCCCTAATCCCGTAATATTTGTTTGTAGCGCATTTGAATCGAACCCTGTTGCGCTACCCGTAACATAAACTTTCATGGCATTGGTTGGCATTTTTTGGCAAGTCGCGGTGTAGTGGACAGGCTCTTTATAACGAACACCATCAATACGTGTACTCATCACCTCACCAAAATTAACTTCGATCATTTTGCCGTCATTAATTAAGCAAGGCGGTGGCGCAATGACATTCCCTGAAATATTGATATAAACAATTCCTGGAATAACATCTTTCACCGCTCTAGCGGGTAAATTCGCAACAGCAGTAAAACTTAGGCCTCCAGTAAACGTTGCCAAAATAAGAATCAACACTGCTTTGCTTGGGCTAAACCGCTGTTCCATTTTCATAAAATAGACCTATTTAGTTTCCTGCTGATGTTTCTGTAACTTTGCATTCATTGCCATTACAGGTGAATTTCATCTGTGGTCGTCCACCGTAATCATTGATGTAACTGAGTACAGGTGATGAGCCAAACGCAGAAGTATGCAGATTTATCGTTCCTGTGCTTTTAGGGGCAATCATGATTGGTTCAAAACCATCTAGGCTTTTTCCTTGCAATCCTGTTAACCCATCCACTAATGTCACGTAATAAGGTGTTGGGTTATTCACTTCATAGCGATCACCTTTCTTTATTAAGGTGATTTTTTCCTGCCAAGGATGGGTGAGATCCGTTTGTGTGGCGTAAATCGATGCTGGGCGATAAAAAAGTTTAATGCGCGTTTGTAGTGCAATTTGCAGTACATTAGGTTTATCGCTACGTGGTGGAATTTCACGCAAGTTAAAATAGAAAACGCTTTCTCTATCTTGTGGTAATTTGGCAATATCAGGTAATGACTGCACTTTTACTTGGCTTTTATCGCCCGGCTCAATACGCTGAATAGGAGGCAAAACTAATAATGGGCTGTCAATACGTTCTCCATTTTCATTTTCCATCCAGCCCTGAGCCAAATAAGGCAACTCTTTATTCTGATTACTGACATTTAAGCTAATAGACTTATCGGCACCATTAAAAATGACACGCGTTCTATCTAAAGCAATCGCAGCAAGAGCTTGGCTAGTAAAGACCATTCCAGTCAATAAAGTGGTTGTTACAATGAATAAGCGCTTTGATAACATCATTTTAAATTACTCTTTTTATCTGAAATTATTTTTATCTTTCCCTTTTTTCCTAACCTTATTGCGTGATCAGTTGAGGTTTAGGTAAGGGCTCTGTTCTTTGATTGATTGTTGAAGGTGTTGCGTCACCATCACTACAAGTCAGTAATAATGAAGACATAAATAATCCTTCAACTAATGTTGGAATACGGACTTTGCACTGCTCTTGACCATTCCAACGAACACTCAATAGATCATCACTGTTAATCCCCGTCAGATAGACATTCCCACCATCATTGACAATACCAAGCTCACGCCCCTTCTCGGTTGTGACACTGGCACCAAATGGTGGATAAGTTCCATCTTGTAAGCGAATGACAGCTATGGCTTTTTGCCCCGAGACCACATCAAAGTGGCGGTAGCCTATTGCGCCTTCTGTTAGGGTTAGCTGTTGAATTGAGCGTAATGCTTCAGCGTTATCTGGCATCTGATCAAGGTCGATGCTGGCACTACTACGATAATAATCATTGATATCAGGCAGTACTGCTTTACCAAAAGCATTGGTACGCGTAATAGCGCCGATGCTTTTCACTGGAACATCTGAAATACCATCTGTATCAACAAGTAAACGAGTACTACCCGTACGACTTGTTCGGTGTAATGCACCACCTTTTGGTGTTAATGTTGCCCCACCTTGTAGTGATAATGTGGCTGATGTGTATTCACCATTAATATGGCTCGCACTAGCAGTGACCAATGCAGCATCAGCGTAATGCATGAGATAGGCATCTGCGGATGGTTTACCGTTACTGCTTAAACCAGCACCAACTCGATAGCTACTATTGTCATCAATACGATCGTAATAGCTGACATTATGTGAATTACCGTGTTTATTAATCACCGTGTTGTAGCTAATAGTTGCGCGATCGCTCCAAGGCATACTGACATTCATATAAACGCCATTATCATTGGTGCCATTGAATTTATTGCGAAACGCCGACAGACTGAGGTTGATATTTTTAAAGCTACCAATATCCATCGTTTTGGCTAATGACAAGTTATAGTTATCGTTATTAGGCTTATTCCAATAAGTCTGATGGCTATAGTTTAAGTAAGCACTCAATCCCCATTCAGGGAACTGCTTACTAAACATAATGGTATAAAGCTCTTTATTATTATCTTCTTCACCACCACGATAACGGCGATCTAAATATTGGTTCATACTCATAAAGTCACGTTCAGAGAAGCGATAGCCTGCGAATGTCACTTGGCTATTTATTTGTTCAAAACGTTTTGAGTAACTGACGCGATAAGAGCCCCCATGATAACGCTTGTCATCACTTGGAATTTTTGCCCAAGAATGTGTCGCATCAAAAGAGATAGCACCCAGTGCCATTAGGTCACGACCAATACCCGCAGAAACCGAGTTATAATCGCCCGATACTAATGAACCGCCATAAAGTGACCAACCGTTACTGATCCCCCATGAGAATTCACCCATACCAAAAATAGGGCCTTCAGTATTACGGTTCATATCCGACGGTTTACCCGCAGATAATTTATATTGCACTCGGCCGGGGCGTGTTAAATAAGGAATACTTGCCGTATCCATTTGGAATTCTTGAACAGATCCATCTTGTTCTTCAACACGTACATCTAATTTACCACTCACTGCATCATTGATGTCTTGAATGCGAAACGGTCCTGGAGCAACCTGAGTTTCATAGATCACACGGCCTTGCTGGCTAATCGTCACTTTCGCATTCGTTTTTGCCACACCCGTTACTTCAGGGGCATATCCCCTTAAGTTAGGTGGCAGCATATTGTCATCCGTAGACAAGTTAACCCCAGTAAAACGGAAGTTATCGAAAATGTCAGAACGAGAGTAAGTTTCCCCCATCACAAGGCGAGCCCCTAATTGCGTGATGGCTCTATAAAGATAAAGCTGGTTCCATTTCCAACTATTTTCAGTACTATCAGGAAGACCTGTTGTATGCTGGTAACTTGCTTGCCAATCGGCACGGAAACGCCAAACACCAAGGTTCGCTCCCACGGTTCCTAAGCCTGTAACTTGTTGACGCTGTTTTCCTTTAGCAGGATCTGTCACGTTAGCATTGACGTTATAGTCAAAAAGCACACCTGAGATACCGTGATCCCAACGAGAAGGTGGATCCCAGTTTGGCGCTGAATATTCAAGATACGCTTGAGGAATAGTAAGAATAAGATTGCCATTTCCCAGACTTGCATTTACCGTCATTCCGGGAATAGAAGAGATATCAAGACAGCTTCCGTTATCTTGATATTTAACTTTTTCAGCCCATTCAGGTTTGAGCCCTATTTGATGAATCAATTCTGGCGGTAAGCAAGCTTCGCTACCTTTAGGATCATTGGCTGGTACAACATAGCTAATGTTATAGAGTTCAGGGAGTTCATTATTATTCACGCGAACAACAAACTCATATCGGCCGGGCATAATATAGCCAGCACGAGAGAAATCTGATAAGTCGATATTTTGCTTATCTTTTAGATCTAAAATATCGGCATTAAATTCAATATCACTATTTGCTAAAGCTGAACTTGAAATACTGGAAGCGCCAGTAAGAATTAAATAGATCAGTACAGCAACAGGCCGAATAGTATGTTGTTTTTTCTTTTTTTCCGTCCCTAAACCAACGGTTTTGAATGTTCTAACCATAAGTTATCCAACCCGATCCATTTAATAGTATTCCAGCTTAAATCGCAGCGTTGTTCGGTAATTTCCAGCTTTTGGTATTTCGTTATTTTTGACTATTCGCGCTTGGTAAAGTAACGCCATTGATTTGGAGTCAATACCTACTGGGGGTAATGGCTTACCGGGGATGGCTCGCCTACCGTAACGATCAGCTATCGCTAATGACGCGCCTCTCGCTTCACCAGAAAGTGCAAAATTACCATTCTCGTTAGAGGGACCTTCAAACGTTGCAATAAAACGAGGGTTGTCCGCTTCCTGACCTTTTTGTTCAATTAGCGTACATTCCGTTAATCTGATAGAAAAATACTCAATAGGTCCTTGCCCTTCAGTCACTAGCATTGGAATAGAAACCGTTGTCAGTGGAATAACTTGTTCTCCACTTCCTGCTGCAATCGTGCAAGATGGTTCTAAGATCGAGCCTGAAAGATTAAGTACCCCAAATCGCTGATGCATGTTTTTATCTTGTTTTACATCACTCGCTTCTGCTGTTGTTATCAGTAAGCTGGCAATAAGGCATAGCCATAGTGGTGTCATCTTGCGATTCATATTTTTCTCCGTAAGAAAAAAATCGTTAAAAATAGACACAGGAAATAAAGCACTGTACATCCTTGTACTGTGCTTATTTTTTCTTACTGATAAGTCAGTGCGAAAGTTGCGATTGCAGTGAAGTCACCTGGAACGGCAGCTTCTGCTGAAGAACCTTGTAAGTAAGCAGCAAAGTTCAGATCGTTATTACCATCACGTAATGTTTGAGCAGCACTTGGTGTGCCTAATTTGATTTGTTTGCCACCTGCATCAGTGATAACAACAGCAGCATTTTTAGCGATACCTTCAATACCTAAAGAACCTGCTAAGATGTTTGCATCTTCTGAACCAGTGAAGGTTGTTTGAACAGTTTTATAAGTTTCTGTTGTGCAATTCTCTAAAGTGATTTTAAAATCACGAGAATTACTACGACCACCATCTTTTAATGAAGCAGTAGAAATTTGACCTAATGGAACAGTTTGATTTTCTGAATCAGGATGAATAGAACAAGGTGCATCAATAATTGAACCAACAAATTTAACGGTACCGTGACCTTGATCAGCAGCAAAAGCAGAACCTGCAGCAACAGTTAAACCTAAGCCAAGAACTAACGCTAATTTATTTAATTTCATCTTTTTGTTTCCTAAAATATAAAGGACGAAGACATTAAAAATAATAAATTCATTAGGATTGAATTATTCCTAATTGAATGACTCACTTATTGAGTTTTTGAATTTTGGTATACTTGTGCCCGTCCAAAACGAAATTAAATATCGTTAGAAACAAAACAAAATACACCAAATTGTTTTGTTAAAAATTTTCATCTCGAAATTAAACACATTTAGATAATCAAACTTTAAATATCGAAAAAAGAGTTTATAATTCTTAGTGCAATTACTATAATTTGTGAAAAAAGTAAAAAAAATTATTTCTGGATTTTAAACAAAGTAACCAATCATGTTTGTTTTTTAAAATAATGATAAATATCAATATGTTAAATAAATGAAGATAAGTGATTAACATTAAATTTGACTTAAGTGAGAAGCCAGAGAATAATAGTAAACAATTTGGTGTATTCTGTTTATTTCTCTAAAGATAACCAAATTCCTATCCATACTCATTTTTCGCTTTTTCAATCAATCACTTTCATTTTCTAAAAATAAATAAACTTTCAATAAACTTGTTTAAAATGAACAAGTAAAAGTGTAAGCATAAAAAAAATACAACTCTTTATTGATGCATATTACTTGTTATAGTGATGCATCAATTGACTTTTGTTCCTTGTTATCTCATTGAAAAGGTTATGAAAATGAAGCAGCGCAAGTTTCTTACACGTTTTGAGATCAATTCTATTTTGAAGCAAGCAAAGGAAGGACGGTATCCAGAAAGAGATTACTGTATGTTTTTAATGTGTTTTTTACATGGGTTTCGCGTGAGTGAACTATGTAATTTAACCTTAAGCGATATTGATTTAGAAAGTCGAATACTCTATGTCAGACGCTTAAAAGGCGGTTTATCAACAACACAACCGATTATCGAAGAGGAGTATGAAGCGTTAGTTAACTGGTTGAAAAAAAGGGAAACATGGAGAGAGGCTGACTCAGAATGGGTCTTTTTATCCCAAAAAACAGGTCCAATTTCTCGTCAACAAGTGTATGGATTACTTCGCCGTTTAGGTAAAGATGCTAATGTATCCATAGCCCCTCATCCCCATATGTTACGCCATGCATGTGGCTATGCACTCGCTGATTTAGGTAGAGATACTCGTTTAATTCAAGATTATTTAGGACATCGTAATATTTCACATACTGTTATCTATACCGCAAGTAATTCAAAACGTTTTGTTCACATTTGGGACGCAAGAAATTAACAATATTTATTTAATTAATATATTCTCTAAGAATTAATACACTAAATAGAGTAGGCTATATTTTTTCAATAAGAATACAGTTAATTTTAATATAACTAAGAAAATTAGGAATTGTTTTATATTAAATAAATAATCACGATTGCAGGTATTAATAATTTATTAATAATCGTTTTCTAATTAAAGAATAACCCAATATCATTATTCTTTTTTTGATTATCTTTATTGGAAGGCAATAAATTTAATATCAGTCTTTATTTATTAATAATATTAAACATTATTTGTTTGATTTTTGATCAAGAAATAAGGGTCTTATTTAAAGAAAATATCTATTCTTAAAAATTTTATTCATTTGCATTCCATGCACACGCTTTCATATCTCACTATCCCCAACGTTATCGTTTGGGGATAGTTATTAATTTCCTTAAAAAATACAATTATCCTTTTACACAAACAACCTGTCGTAGTGTATGAACAACCTCAACAAGTGATAACTGAGCCTTCATAACAGCATCAATATCCTTATAAGCCATCGGAATTTCATCAATCACATCTTCATCTTTTCGACATTCCACATGTGCTGTTGCTCGAATTTGGTCTTCAACACTAAAAGCTTTTTTCGCTGCTGTTCGGCTCATTACGCGTCCTGCGCCATGACTACATGAACAGAAACTTTCGGCATTTCCTTTTCCTCTTACAATAAAGCTCTTAGCGCCCATTGAACCAGGGATGATCCCCATTTCACCTTTCTGAGCTGAAACGGCTCCTTTTCGAGTCACCAGTACTTCTTCGCCAAAGTGCATTTCCTTTTGTACATAGTTATGGTGGCAGTTCACCGCCTGTTGCTGTGTCGTAAAAGGTTTAGTTATTTGTGTCGATAATGCCGTCAACACGCGTTCCATCATAATTTCACGATTATGTCGGGCAAAATCCTGTGCCCATTCTACGGCTTCTATATAGTCATCATAGAAAAGCGTTCCTTCTTTTAAGTACGCTAAGTTTTTATCAGGCAAATTAGCGATATGTTCCCTCATATCTTCTTGTGCCATTTGTATAAATAACGTACCGATAGCATTACCAACACCACGAGAGCCACTATGTAGCATTACCCAAACATTATCTGATTCATCAAGACACAATTCGATAAAGTGGTTTCCTGTTCCTAATGTACCAAGGTGACGATAGTTATTCGTATTTCGTAAACGTGGGTACTTATCGGTTAAAACCTTAAAACGCCCTTCAAGTTGTTGCCAATGTTGATCAACAAGTTTAGGTGGGTTCTTCCATGAACCACGATCATTCCCTGATTGATAACTTGTTCTTCCATGAGGTACTGCTCTTTCTATTGCCGTTCTTATGGCAAATAAATTATCTGGTAGATCATTTGCGTGTAATGATGTTTTCACCGCAATCATTCCACACCCAATATCCACACCAACAGCAGCCGGAATAATCGCGCCTTTTGTTGGAATAACACTCCCGATTGTTGAACCTTTCCCTAAGTGAACATCTGGCATTACCGCCATATGTTTGAAAATAAAAGGCATCTTCGCGGTATTAATAAGTTGTTTTAGAGCATCTGCTTCAACAGGTACACCATTTGTCCACATTTTGATTTCAGCAGTTCCTGCTTCTTTTACTATTTGATGATCCAATATCATGCCTGTGCTCCTTTAATTTGTACTAACCCGTTTAATACTTGGTCTAAACCGCCATAAACGGAAATCTTATCAATACGTTCTGCAATACGTTCTACGGTTTCTAGCTCTTTTAATCGTAAGGCTACTGGATTGTTTTCCATCACTTTTGCCGTATTTAATAAAGAACGCGTTGCGGATGTCTCTTCTCTTCGACGAATAACATTAGCCTGTGCTGATTTTTCTGCCTCAACCACTTGCGCTAAAATCGTTTTCATTTCGCCTGGTAAAACAATATCTTTTACCCCTAATGAAGCCACTTCAATACCATATCCTTTAGTCACTTCACTGATTTTTTCACTCACTAAGGTGTCAATCAGCGTTTTATTCTCTAATAATTCATCTAATGTTCTTGTTCCTACGGCTTCGCGTAACGCAAACTGCAACTCTTTATATAAGAATTCAAGAGGTGAACTCAGTAATTGGTACGCTGAAAGCACATCGCTATAACGCCAACTTGCTGACAAATTAATGCGTAATGTTACTTTGTCTTTCGTTAAGATCTCTTGACCACTCACATCGAGTGTTTGTAAGCGCATATCAACAACCTCAACATCAACTTTGTGCTGATAACGCCAATAGCCTTTTAATCCCGGTGGCAATAGTGATTGAACTTCACCATCAACACGGATAATGCCAGCATGCCATGTCGGAATATCCACACTTAATACACCTTCACTGCCTTTTACAGTTTGGTTACGTAATTTTGGATGCTGCAATTTTTTAACCAAAGTTGGCGAAACTTCCAATTCATTTGCTGACAACACTTCCATTGAGCGTTGTGCATAATTCCAATAGAGACGGCGAGTACTCGGCGCTAAGATCTCTTTGAGTGAGCCATTTTCATAGAGTAAGCCAATCTCTTCATCAGATAGCACAATATCAAAACAATATTCACTCACCCATTCTGGATGATATTGGCGTAAAAACTCGGCTTTCTCTTTTTCAATTGCAGGGCCGTTTAACTCCACCAGCTCAACACTTAATTGGCGACGAAGATCGAAAAATTTATGCTCACCAGCTACAAGGACGTCAATATACTCATCATCCTTCTTTAATAAACCCAGCTGTCCTTGTTTCACTTTTATTGTTGTTCTTATCATCATTGCTTCCTTTTGCTCTTCTTTATTATTAGCTTTCTTTTATTACCATTTTTATCGTGACTTGCTTTCCACGAACAAACTTGGCGAAATCGAAGGGAAAACAAGAGAGGAACGTTACTTTGTTTGTCTCTTCTTCTGCCTTCAATCCAGCGTAGTTGCTGGTGGATAAGCAAGGTGACGGTACTGCTGTCACAACGATTTTCTATCTTTAATTTTACATTTGGATTTGTAATGGTTTTTGGTGTCAGGAATCGAACCTGAAAATAACCCTCTTCACCTACAGAGTCCCGATGTGGAGGAACACATTTAGATAACACCACAGAGTGTTCTTTATGTGCCTACCAGATTTAAAATCTGCTCAAGACACTCATAATATTGCGAGGATCGTGCCAAGTTTTTAAATCTCACTAAAAATATTTTTAATTCATTGTTTTTATTTGAAAAAATATTTTTAACGTAATTTTTAAATATTTAGCCATTGAATTAAAAATGATAAAAACCTATCTTTTTATCTATACATTTATAAATATAGATAAAAAATAAGTAGGGATAACTTAATGAAACGCAAAGTGGTGATTGGTGTTTTAGGCACAACATTAGATAAACGAGGTAAAAGTCATAAAAGATGGAACTCATGGCGCCCAACAATTTCGATTTGCCATCAAAAAGATTTCCCCGTTAGTCGATTGGTCATGATCCATCAACCTAATGATTCAATGTTAGCGTCAAAAATCACTGAAGATATTCATACTGTCTCCCCTGACACAGAGGTATTACCTTACGAAATTGATATTTGTGATCCTTGGGATCTAGAAGAGGTTTATAGTCACTTTCTTGATTTTGCAGTAAATTACCCATTTGATACTGAAAATGAAGAATATTATGTACATATCACAACAGGTACGCACATTGCCCAGATTTGCTGGTTCCTCCTGACTGAAGCCCATTACTTACCTGCAAAACTATTACAAACCTCTCCTTCTTCTAAAATAGAAAATGAAGATGGCAACAAAACAGTACAATCATCCACAGGTAGTTATGCTGTTATTGATCTCGATTTAAGCCGTTATACAAAACTAACGAGCCGATTTGAGCATTACCATAATGAGTCCCTCTCTTTCTTAAAATCGGGGATCGCCACACGTAATGAACGTTTTAATACTTTAATTGCTCAAATTGAACGTGTTGCATTGCGCTCCGTTGCACCTATTTTATTAACAGGCCCTACAGGCGCTGGGAAATCATTCCTTGCTCAGCGTATTTATGAATTACGACAGTCTCGCCATTTTGTAAAAGGTCGTTTTATTGCTGTTAACTGTGCCACTTTGCGTGGTGACAATGCGATGTCCACTTTATTTGGGCATGTAAAAGGGGCATTTACAGGTGCATTACAAACCAGACAAGGATTATTAAGAGAAGCCGATAAAGGGATTTTATTTCTTGATGAAATTGCAGAGTTAGGACTTGATGAGCAAGCCATGTTGCTTAAAGCGATAGAAGAGAAATCTTTTTATCCCTATGGCTCAGATACTGAGGTACAAAGTGATTTTCAGCTGATCGCAGGAACGCATCGTGATATGGACAAGCAAATTGCGAAAGGACTTTTCCGTGAAGATCTCTATGCAAGGATCAACTTATGGTCATTTTCATTACCGGGTTTAGCCGATCGTAAAGAGGATATTGAGCCTAATATCGATTATGAATTGCATCACTTTGCAAAGCTTTATCAAAAGGCAATCCGTTTTAACGCTGATGCAAAATCACACTATATTCGATTTGCAACGTCTGAACAGGCATTATGGCGTGGTAATTTCCGTGAACTTAGTGCTAGTATAACGCGAATGGCAACACTTGCCGAAAATGGTCGTATTACCCTTCCTCTTGTTGATGAAGAAATTAATCGTTTAAAACAAAATTGGGGAGTTGCTTCCTCTTCTTTATTTAATAGCACTGATATTGATCTTTTCGATCTTAGCCAACTGAATACCGTTATCAAAACGTGTCAGCAATCATCAACACTCTCAGAAGCCGGTAGAAAACTTTTCGCAGTATCAAGACAAAATAAAAAACAACCCAACGATGCCGATCGCCTACGTAAGTATCTTGCGAAATTCGATTTAAGTTGGGAACAAATTCGACATGGAGAATAATATTTCATTATGGAGCTCACTTTTTTAGGCACTAACGCAGGCGTTCCTTCTAAAGATCGCAATGTCACCAGTATGGTGCTCGATTTACAAAATAAACAAAAAAGTATGTGGATGTTTGATTGTGGTGAAGCGACACAACATCAAATATTGCATACCCGCGTGAAACTACCGCGTTTAAATAAAATTTTTATTACCCACTTACATGGCGATCATATTTTTGGTTTACCGGGATTACTTTGTAGTCGCTCAATGGGTGGAACGGAAACACTTTTAACAGTATATGGTCCTACGGGTATAAAAGCCTTTATAGAAACGTCGCTAACATTAAGCCAATCCTATTTAACTTACCCTATTAATATTGTTGAAATTGACAAAGCGGGTTTTCTTTTTGAAGAAGAAGGTATGAAAGTCAGTTGTGAGGCATTGTCTCACCCCGTACCTTGTTTTGGTTACCGCTTAGAAGAAGAAAACAAACCAGGTAAGTTAGATGCAGAAAAACTGAAAGCGGAAAATATTCCAGCAGGCTCTTGGTTACAAGACTTAAAGCAAGGCAAAACTATAACATTACCAGATGGACGAACAATTGATGGTAAAGACTATATTGGTGATGAAATAGAAGGTCGTTGTATTGCTATTTTTGGGGATACTCAACCTACACCTAATGCATTAAAGCTGGCTAATAATGCCGATGTTATTGTTCATGAAGCAACGTTTAAGCATGAAATGGCAGAGCAAGCAAATAGTCGCGGGCATTCAACAACTGTGCAAGCGGCAACATTAGCAAAAGAGGCTAATGCTAAAAAGCTGATTATTACTCATATTAGTAGCCGTTATTTACCCGAAGACTGCGTTGAGTTACTCAATGAAAGCCAACAGATCTTTAGCCATACTGAAATGGCTTCTGATTTTGAGGTATTTAAGTTGTAATGGCATTTTCGCTAAATAACAATGGCGGCATGATGTCGCCATTTCGCTATTCACAAATCATCCAACCATTGATTTAAACTTCTTTAATTATCCTTCAATAGCGCGGTACGTTTTATCTTTCCATCTTGCAAAATAAAATTCACTTTGCCATCCCAAAATTCCGCCAAAAAAACATCTTCTGGTTTATCAATATGTTGATTTTTCATCTCATCTTGTAGCCACACTTCGTCTTTTTCTATTTGCGCTAATTCTGATGTTCGAATAACTCCGTCTTTCATGACAATAATCGAAGGCATTTTTGCACCATCACATACCACCGTGATTTGTCCATCAGGTTCAATCTGGGCGTAATTGACTTCCTGATATGAATGAATACCTTGAGCATGAAGACGAGACGTGATGTTAAGAATGTCTATTTTATTTTTTTTCTCCATGATGTTTTCCATAATAAACTCTCCCTTCTTGATAATAGGAATAGGATTACCAATGGTCACTGCACGGAAAAAATTGAAATGTTTGCTGATATAATTAAGCAAAGAGATAAAACAGACACCAATTAAGAAGACGATAATATATTGATAAAGAGGGATCGCATCGGTATAAATTACCCCACCCATAATGCCACCGAGCACAAAATTACCAATAAAATCAATAGGTGTTAATTGGGAGAGTTGTGTTTTACCCGATAAATTCATATGGGCTAGTATGATAGTAAAACCAATAATAAATTTGATAACAACCAGAAAGTAATATTCCATTTGCGTCTCACATTTCCAATAATTTCTGCACTTATTATAAAGCAGAAAATCTCATCTAGATAAAAATCTAAATTATTTTTACTTTGTTTTTCATGGGATTTGACTAAGAAAAAACACTTAATATACTTAGGTTTGTTGATTTTAAGACTCGCACTATACTTATTAAGATAGTTTTGCCGTAATCTCTTACAATCAACGCAATAGTTTCTCGCCTTTTCTAGTTTTTACGCGGGATATCACTGAATTGTTTTTGAACACATATTTTGGAGAAAAAAATGAATAAAAAACTACTTACTTCATTGGTTCTAGCGGGTCTTGTTACCATTACAGCTGGTTGTGATGATTCATCTAAAAAAGTTGATGAAGGCATTGACAAGGCGAAAGAGACAGCAACTCAAGTCACCGAAACTGCGCAAGATAAAGCGAATGAATTAACTGAACAAGCCAAAGATAAAGCTGCTGACTTGAAAGAAGATGCATCAGCAAAAGCAGATGAATTAACACAACAAGCTCAAGAGCTAAAAGATAAAGCTGAACAAAAAGCAGCTGAGCTAAAAGATGCAAGTGCTGCAAAAGCTGAAGAAGTTAAGCAAAACCTAGAAGCTGAAGGTAACAAATTATCTGAAAAAGCCGCAGAGTTAAAACAAGATGCGAGTAAAACAGCAGATAACCTAATGCAAGAAGCAGGCAACAAAATTGATCAGCTAAAAGGTGATGCTGCAAAAACAAGTGATGATGTAAAACAGCAAGCCCAAGAAACTGAAAACAAAGCACTTGATAAAGCGGATCAATTAACCGATCAAGCGAAACAAAAAATTGATGAGTTAAAAACTGAAAACAAATAATCCGATTTCAGTTTTTTTGATGATTTGTGAGCCAGTAAATTTTTACTGGCTTTTTTTGTTCATAAAAAAGACAAGGGTTGATCGATTAAGCAAAAAATGTAACCATGTTCTCCTTTTTTCAACAGGAGAAACCTATTAAAGTGCGAAAGCACCTATAAACAAAAAACAGCAATAAATTGATTTAATTGTCATTTTCTTCATCTTACGGAAAAAATAATTTGCTTCCGTTCTTTTTATAAAACATCACACTAATTTGATGCTTTATTCAAATTTTCTTATGAACTTTTCTTTTCTGATCACATAGACAATCAGAAAATTGATAGCGAAAAGTCTCTTTCTAGGAAAATAACAAAAAATAGGTTAGCTATGAGTCAACAAAACGATATAACCCCTCAAAAAGTTAGGATGAAAATTAATCCTCCCGTTTTTTATACA
Source organism: Proteus sp. LHD240705 (assembly GCF_047921555.1). Taxonomy (NCBI): domain Bacteria; kingdom Pseudomonadati; phylum Pseudomonadota; class Gammaproteobacteria; order Enterobacterales; family Morganellaceae; genus Proteus; species Proteus sp. LHD240705. The sequence continues at coordinate 483,780 of NZ_JBLRMI010000002.1, read as the reverse complement.
TCTGCATTATTAATTTTATTGGTCGTTGGCTTCTCTGCATTATTTCCAGAGCTGGCAAATGATAAACTCAGTCATCTTCAGGAAAATCTCTTCACGAATGCGAGTTGGTTCTACATTCTAGCCGTTGCATTGATTTTGCTGAGTGTGACTTATTTAGGGCTTTCTCGATTTGGTGAAATCAAATTAGGCCCTGATCACGCTCGCCCTCACTTTAGTTATTTTGCTTGGTTTGCCATGCTCTTTTCAGCAGGAATGGGGATTGGCTTAATGTTCTTTGGTGTTGCTGAACCTGTTATGCATTATCTGATGCCTCCAACCGGTGAAGCTCAAACCATAGAAGCCGCAAAAGAAGCCATGCGATTAACCTTTTTCCACTGGGGATTACATGCATGGGCAATTTACGCCATTGTCGCTTTGATCTTAGCTTTCTTCTCTTATCGCCATGGTTTACCGTTAACACTGCGTTCTGCACTTTACCCAATTATTGGTGATCGCATACATGGCCCAATTGGTCATGCTGTTGATATTTTCGCTGTTATGGGAACCGTATTTGGTGTCGCAACTTCCCTTGGTTTTGGTGTTCTACAAGTTAATGCGGGTTTAAACCACCTCTTTAATGTACCTATTAACCCAACGATTCAAGTCGTATTGATTGTTGTGATCACAGGGCTTGCAACCATTTCTGTTGTTTCTGGTTTAGAAAAAGGCATTCGTTTTTTATCTGAACTTAACTTAGGATTGGCGGTTATTCTTCTTTTATTAGTCATTATTCTCGGTCCAACTGTATTGATATTAAAATCATTTGTTGAAAATACAGGGGGATATCTATCCGAAATTGTCAGTAAAACCTTTAATCTTTATGCATACGAACCAAAATCGAGTGATTGGTTAGGGGGATGGACACTGCTTTATTGGGGTTGGTGGCTTTCATGGTCACCATTTGTAGGGATGTTTATCGCACGTATTTCACGAGGTCGTACTATTCGTGAATTTGTTGTCGGTGTTCTGTTTGTTCCTGCTGGTTTTACTTTACTCTGGATGACCGTTTTTGGTAACACAGCGATTCATTTAATCAAAGATAAAGGGGCAGAAGCCCTCGCCAATATCGTACAACAAGATGTGTCATTGGCTTTATTTGAGTTCTTAAATTATTTCCCATTCTCATCTGTTTTATCCTTCTTTGCGATGTTGATGGTCGTTGTCTTCTTTGTGACTTCAGCAGACTCAGGCGCGATGGTTGTTGATACTTTAGCTTCTGGTGGTGATAGCGAAACACCAGTATGGCAACGCATTTTCTGGGCGGGTTTAATGGGCGTTTCTGCAATTACTTTATTGTTAGCGGGTGGTTTAACTGCACTACAAACAGTAACCATTGCAAGTGCACTTCCCTTCTCGATAGTATTGCTTGCTTCTATTTATGGACTAATAAAAGCATTGCGAGTGGATGTATATAAACGTGATAGCCAACAACTCACGACAATTGCACCACCAGCAAGCCGCAATCCGATCCCTTGGCAACGCCGTTTAAGAAATATTGCCTATTTTCCTAAACGCTCTCATGTAAAACGTTTTATGGATGAAGTGATCCAACCCTCAATGGAAATGGTATCTGCTGAGTTAAGTAAGCAAGCAACGCAATGTTTTATCCATAATGAAGAAGATGATCGAATTGGTTTTGAAGTCGATTTAGGCGATGACATGAATTTCTTCTATGAAGTTCGCCTACGTTTTTATACTCAACCTGCCTTTGCTTTAGCTGGATTAAGTGATGAAGAAAAAGACGAAGAACATAAATATTATCGTGCTGAAATTCATTTAAAAGAAGGTGGGCAAGATTACGATGTAATGGGTTGGACGAAAGAACAAATCATTCACGATATTCTTGATCAGTACGAAAAACACATTCACTTTTTACATGTGTTAGGTAAACAATAATTCTATCCACTGATAAAAGTCCAAAAGGTGATGTGTTAAACATCACCTTTTTTTCTTACTTTCAAGATAACTTATTTTTCAGCTTGCGCCGAGTCATCAGCCTCTAAAGCAATCAACTCTTTTAATAGACCTGACAGTCGCTGTAATTTTTCAGTGGAAAATTTTTGCTCAATTAATTGATAGCCCTTATCTATTTTAGGCTGAATTATGTCGTATAAATTTTGACCATTAGCAGAAAGAGAGACAAACAGCTTACGTTGGTCACTCACGGGTTTTAAGCGACAAATTAATTCGTCCCTTTCCATTCGAATCAGAATGCCCGTTAAACTAGGTCGAAGAATACACGCTTTTTGCGCTAATTCGTGAAAATCAATAGAACGCTTATCCGCAAGTACTCGAATAATCCGCCACTGCTGTTCTGTCAGATTATGCTCTTTGAGAACAGGTCGAAAAAAACCCATTGCAGATTCCCGAGCTTGTAATAGCGCGATAGTTAATGATTCATGCATAATCAAGAAGCTCTTTATATGGTGTTATAGGTGAAATGACAAAATATCACTCAATATAGACAGTGAAAAAGTACCGCTGTTTATGGTTTATAAAATGACTATATTCTAAGAATAGACTAATTGTTACAATTATTCATATTAACAAATAAATAAAGTTGACTCAATTTTTGCAATTTTCTTCCCTTTGTGCAATTTATCACCCACGTTCCTTTTTTAGGATTAATTTCATCTTCCGCAACATCTTGAGCTATACGCAATTTTTATGAATTGGCAATTTGTGTTATCTGTTTACCAATCAAAAAAAGTAGCCTAATTTGCCTATTATCCTACCTCTATATTAGGAATAATGGCGCTTAGAGATAAGGTTGTCTCACCGTTATTTGAGATAAAGTTAACGAGTTGTAACAAAGAAAGATTGCTATCTTTGTTCATGCGCGGTAGCGTTACGGCTTTAAAACAACGCAACAAAGAAACCGGCAATAACATCACAACTTTGTTAGCGAAGTAGTTAGGTGATTTTTTTAGTTATCTAACTAATAATTATTTTAAGTGAAGACGCCCACAGACGAGAAGTCTGGCAGTAGGAGTAAATAATGTCTGAGGAAAAACAGGCTAACCCACTTTTTCGGGATGCGATGGCAAGCTTAGGTGCTGCGGTCAATATCGTGGCAACAAATGGTGATGCGGGATGTTGTGGCTTAACAGCAACAGCTGTATGTTCTGTTACTGATAACCCGCCTACCGTGATGGTCTGCATCAACAGTAAAAGCCAAATGAACGCTATTTTTCAAGAAAATGGAAAATTAAGCATCAATATATTGAATCATGAGCAAGAAGAAATGGCATGTCATTTCGCCGGAATGACAGGGCTTGCGATGGCTGAGCGCTTTACCCAACCAGGATGGCAAAACGGACAATTACAACAACCCGTATTAACAAATGCGCTTGCCTGCCTAGAAGGTGATATTTATGATGTACGCCAAGTGGGTACACATTTTGTTTATATGACCGAAATTAAGAATATTTCGGTGCGTGAAGATGGTGATGGGCTTATTTATTTCAAGCGTCGTTTCCATTCTGTTAAAAATGAACAAGTACCAATCCCTGTTTAAATTTCACCTATTTTACCTCAAGATAAAAACGCACTTTTAATAAGGGCGTTTTTTTATTGATTATAATCACATCATAAATTAAATATTTATTTATATTAAATGAATATTTATTTAACTAAATAACATTCACTAGCGTTTAGATATTTATTAAATATTTATTAACATCTGTTTGTTATAAAAGATTAATTTTTAATTATAATGAAAAATTTCTTTCTAGAATCAATCAGTCACATAATCAAAAATATTTTCTCTCTACTTTTATCCTGTATCTTTATTTAATTTACTCAGATTAAAATACAAACAAATAATAATCTTCCTGATTATATTTTATACCAAAGATCAATTAAATGACTTTATTTTAAAATAAACTAATGAATATTTTTTTCAATCTGGTATTAATCTTACCCACAGTGTGATCAACCTTTGAGAAGTCATTCCATCAATATATTAGTCTACTCGACTTGCTGATTACCTTCTTAAATTTGCAAACATCACTCTAAATGCGACAGATAATGTTACCGTCGTGTAACATTCCTCGTGAATGTGAGTAAATAACATCGTTGTTGAAAATAAATAATAATTAGGGGCATTACAGATATGGATAAACCCGCTCAAGTCGGTTTATTACAACAGCCTAAACCATTCTTTATGATTTTCTTTGTAGAATTATGGGAACGTTTTGGTTACTACGGCGTACAAGGTATTCTTGCCGTTTATTTTGTTAGTAAACTCGGTTTCTCTCAAGAACAGGCTTTCATTACTTTTGGTGCATTCTCTGCACTGGTTTATGGGCTTATTTCTATTGGTGGTTATGTTGGTGACCACTTATTAGGAACAAAACGAACCATTGTTTTAGGTGCTATTGTTTTGGCTATCGGTTATTTCATGACTGGTATGTCAATTATGTATCCTAATTTAATTTTCTACGCATTGGGAACTATCGCAGTAGGTAATGGTTTATTTAAAGCCAATCCTGCAAGTTTATTAGCGAAATGCTATCCACCTAAAGATCCACGTCTTGATGGCGCATTTACGCTATTTTATATGTCGATCAATATCGGCTCATTAATTTCTTTATCTATCGCCCCAGTACTTGCTGAACGTTACGGATATGCACTGACTTATAATATCTGTGGTATTGGCTTGCTCATGGCGTTATTAGTTTATTTCTTCTGTCGTAAAATGGTTGCCAATATTGGTTCTGAACCAGACCATTTACCGATGAACTTTAGCAAACTGTTATTAGTTATTGCTGGCTCAATTGCTATGGTATTTGTTTGTGCATGGTTATTGCACAACGTTATGATTGCAAATATTGTCTTAGTTAGCTTGTCTATTATTGTTGTCTTCATTTATTTCCGTGAAGCGTTTAAACAAAAAGACAGAGTTGCTCGTAATAAAATGTATGTTGCATTTGTTCTGATGTTAGAAGCTGTTGTTTTCTACATTCTGTATGCTCAGATGCCAACGTCACTGAACTTCTTTGCTATTCATAATGTTCATCACACGCTTTTAGGCTTTGATATTAACCCTGTAAGCTTCCAAGCACTAAACCCATTCTGGATCATTATTGCTAGCCCAATCCTTGCTATCGCTTACAGCCATTTTGGCGCGAAAGGTAAAGATTTCTCAATGCCAGCGAAGTTTACTGCTGGTATGCTTCTGTGCTCATTAGGATTCCTTACAGCGGCAGCATCAGGTATGTGGTTTGCCGATGCTCAAGGCTTAACATCACCTTGGTTTATCGTTCTGGTTTACTTATTCCAGAGCTTAGGTGAACTGATGATCAGTGCGTTAGGTTTAGCAATGGTTGCAGCATTCGTACCGCAATACATGATGGGCTTTATTTTAGGTATGTGGTTCTTAACACAAGCCACGGCTTATCTGTTAGGGGGTTATGTAGCGACTTTCACAGCAGCACCAGAAGGTATTACTGATCCACTACAAACATTACCTATTTACACTGATGTATTTGGTAAAATTGGTATTGTGACCTTAATTGTTGGTTTAGTGATGTGGGCAACAGTACCTTTACTGAACCGCATGATGAAAGAAGAAAGCAAAGACGTTAAAGTCGCTGGCTAATCTTTCAATCAATATCTAATTGAATATTAAGCGCCTATTTATAGGCGCTTTTATTTTGGGCTAAGAAGATTATTCTCTTTTTGCTAGCCATAAAAAAACCCGCTAAATAAGCGGGTTTAGTTTAATCATTAAGAATGATTCAATTACAGAACATCAATTGCATTCAGTTCTTTAAAGGCTTGTTCTAAACGAACAACCATTGATGCTTGTGCTTGACGTAACCAGTTACGTGGGTCGTAGTATTTCTTGTTAGGTTTATCAGCACCTTCTGGGTTACCTAACTGACCTTGCAGATAACCTTCGTTCTTTTTGTAGAACTGTAAGATACCATCCCAAGTTGCCCACTGAGTATCTGTATCGATATTCATTTTGATAACACCATAGCCAACAGCTTCTTTGATTTCTTCTGCTGAAGAACCGGAGCCGCCGTGGAATACGAAATCTAAGCTATTGTGTGGTAAGTTGAATTTTTCTGATACGTAGTCTTGTGAGTTACGTAGAATTTTTGGCGTTAACTGAACGTTACCTGGTTTATAAACACCGTGAACGTTACCGAAAGATGCCGCGATAGTGAAACGAGGGCTTACCGCACTCAGTTTTTCGTATGCGTAAGCAACATCTTCTGGTTGAGTATAAAGCGCAGAGCTGTCCATACCCGTGTTATCAACACCGTCTTCTTCACCACCCGTACAGCCTAATTCGATTTCTAAAGTCATATCGATTTTAGCCATACGCGCTAAATATTTAGCACAGATTTCGATGTTTTCTTCTAATGACTCTTCAGATAAGTCAATCATGTGAGAAGAGAACAGTGGTTTGCCTGTTTTAGCGTAGTGTTTCTCACCAGCATCTAACAGACCATCAATCCATGGTAATAATTTTTTCGCACAGTGGTCAGTATGCAGGATAACAGGAACGCCGTAATATTCAGCCATTTGGTGCACATGGTGAGCACCTGAAATTGCGCCTAAAATAGCAGCTTGCTGTGGTACATCAGATTTAAGACCTTTACCTGCGATAAATGCAGCACCACCGTTAGAGAACTGTACAATAACAGGAGAACGAACTTTCGCAGCAGCTTCTAACACAGCATTGATTGAGTCAGTACCTACACAGTTAACCGCAGGCAGAGCAAATTTATTTTCTTTTGCTACCGCAAATACTTTTTGTACATCATCACCAGTGATGACACCCGGTTTCACGAAATCAAAAACTTTAGACATGTAATAAGATCCTATATTTGGAACAGGTAGAAAATAACTTTCTACCTGTATGAGCTGACTTAATTACTGTTTAGCGCGTTCTTCTAACATTGCAACAGCAGGAAGTTTTTTACCTTCAACGAATTCTAAGAAAGCACCACCACCGGTTGAAATGTAAGAGATTTTGTCTGCGATATCAAATAAATCAATAGCAGCCAGCGTATCACCACCACCTGCGATAGAGAATGCTTCACTATCTGCGATTGCATTAGCAATGATTTCTGTACCTTTGCGGAAGTTAGGGAATTCAAACACACCGACTGGACCATTCCACAGGATAGTTTTCGCGTTTTTCAGGATCTCAGCTAAACGTTCTGCTGTCACATCACCGATATCCAGCACTTGTTCATCATCTTTGATGTCACTTGCTGATTTTAAAACAGCTTCAGCAGTTTCAGAGAACTCAGTTGCAACACGAACATCACTTGGTACTGGAATATCACATTTTTCCATCAGTTTTTTAGCATCATCAACAAGGTCTGCTTCATATAAAGAACGACCTACTGGATGGCCTTCTGCTGCGATAAAGGTATTTGCGATACCACCACCAACGATTAATTGGTCAGCAATTTTTGATAAAGAATCTAATACAGTCAGTTTAGTTGAAACTTTAGAACCACCAACAATCGCAACCATTGGGCGAGCAGGTTTATCTAATGCTTTACCTAATGCTTCAAGCTCTGCTGATAACAGAGGACCCGCGCAAGCAACTTGTGCAAATTTAGCAACACCATGAGTTGATGCTTGAGCACGGTGAGCGGTACCAAATGCATCCATGACGAAAACATCACATAATGCAGCGTATTGCTTAGACAGAGTTTCGTCGTCTTTCTTTTCGCCTTTGTTAAAACGAACGTTTTCAAGAACAACTAATTCACCTGCATTGACTTCAACACCATTTAAATAGTCTTTAGCAAGGCTAACTGGTGCAGTTAATTTATCTTTCAGATAGTCAACAACTGGTTTTAAAGAGAACTCTTCGTTGTACTCACCTTCAGTAGGACGACCTAAGTGAGAAGTTACCATCACTTTAGCGCCTTGTTTTAACGCGGCTTCAATTGTTGGTAAAGAAGCACGGATACGCGCATCTGAAGTCACTTTACCATCTTTAACTGGAACGTTCAGGTCAGCACGGATAAGAACTCGTTTACCCGCTAGGTCTAAATCGGTCATCTTAATTACAGACATGATGAATCCTCTCATTGATTCTCTAAAATTTAGTAATCTTCTGTTCAGTGCCTTGTATTATTACGCGACACCGTCATTAAAACATGATTATTTAAAACCAGTTGCAGCCATTGCTAACGTTGTATCAAGCATTCTGTTAGCAAAGCCCCATTCATTATCACACCAGACTAAAGTCTTGATCAGGTGTTGCCCACTGACTCTTGTTTGTGTGCCATCAACGATTGCACTATGAGGGTCGTGGTTAAAATCAGTTGAGACTAATGGCAATTCTGTGTAATCCACTATACCACGAAATGCGCCAGTTGCTGATTTTTGAATTAACCGATTGACATCTAACACATTTACAGCAGTTTTTACAGTGACACTTAAATCAATTGCCGTCACATTAATTGTAGGAACTCGTACAGAAATTGCCTCAAAATGATCCTTAAATTTCGGGAAAATTCGAGTAATTCCTGCCGCCAATTTCGTATCAACAGGAATAATAGATTGTCCTGCTGCACGAGTACGGCGTAAATCCTTATGGTATGCATCAATCACAGGTTGATCGTTCATGGCTGCATGGATTGTGGTTACTGTTCCTGACTCTATATTAAACGCGTCATCCATCATTTTAATGATGGGAATAATGCAATTTGTTGTACAAGATGCGTTTGAAACAATTCGGTGCTCTTTTTTAAGTTCGTGTTGATTCACACCAAAAACGACAGTTGCATCTAAATCCGTTGTACCGGGATGAGAAAAAAGTACTTTCTTTGCGCCTTGTGCAATATGCGCTTCGCCATCAGCTCGTGAGCCGTAAGCACCACTACAATCAAGTACAACATCAATACCAAGTTCACCCCAAGGTAAATCAGTAATATCAGCGTGATGAAATAAACGAATAGTATCATCACCCACTTGCAATAAATCGTTATTAATTCGTACATCCCAAGCAAAACGTCCGTGGCTGGAGTCATACTTGAGAAGATGCCCAATACCTTGTGCATCAGCCAATTCATTTATTGCAATAACTGTTATTTCAGCTCGTTTACCTGATTCATAAAGCGCTCTTAACACATTACGCCCTATACGACCAAAACCGTTAATAGCGACTCTGATTGTCATGTGACTTCCTTGATAACTAGTGATTTGCAACCGCTTAGAATAATAGAGCAAGATACTAATCAACAACGATAAATCAAGTAAATCTAGAAATTGTGCAGTCACCGACATTTTAGGATTAACTGAAACGGTTCAGCTTACTGATAATCAGATTACGAGAAATGAGAGAAGATCGCAATAGTAAACAAAGATGGAAGGATAAAAAAAGAGCACATCTGAGAAATTCTTCCCAAAAATGTGCTCTTGTTAACATTTATTGATTATTTAAGTAAAGATTTTGCCTGTGTAACCACATTTTCAACAGTAAAACCAAACTCTTCAAATAACTCGTTTGCAGGTGCAGATTCACCGAAGCTACGCATACCTACAATCGCGCCATCTAAACCAACATACTTGAACCAGTAGTCTGCAATACCTGCTTCGATAGCAACACGCGCTTTCACTGATGCTGGTAATACTGCTTCACGGTAATCTGCATCTTGTTTATCAAATGCATCTGTTGCTGGCATAGAAACAACACGTACTTTACGGCCTTCAGCTGTCAGTTGTTCATAAGCGCTAACCGCTAATTCAACTTCAGAACCTGTTGCAATAAAGATTAATTCTGGAGTACCAACGCAATCTTTCAGGATGTAACCACCCTTCTCGATATTTGCCAGTTGCTCTGGAGTACGTGGTTGTTGTGCAAGGTTTTGACGAGAGAAGATCAGCGCTGTTGGACCATCTTTACGATCAATTGCATATTTCCATGCAACAGCTGATTCAACTTGGTCACATGGACGCCATGTGCTCACGTTTGGAGTTACACGCAGGCTTGCCATTTGCTCAACAGGTTGGTGAGTTGGACCATCTTCACCCAGACCGATAGAGTCATGAGTATAAACAAAGATACTGCGGATCTTCATCAGTGCAGCCATACGTACAGCATTACGTGCATATTCCATAAACATCAGGAAGGTAGCACCGTAAGGAACAAAACCGCCATGTAGTGCAATACCGTTCATGATTGCAGACATACCGAATTCACGTACACCGTAATGGATGTAGTTACCCGCTTTGTCTTCGTTCAGCGCTTTAGAACCAGACCACATAGTCAGGTTACTTGGTGCTAAGTCCGCAGAACCGCCCATGAATTCTGGTAATACTTTACCGAATGCTTCTAATGCATTTTGAGACGCTTTACGGCTTGCAATGCTTGAAGGGTTTTGTTGCAGATTTTCAATAAATGCTTTGGAATCTTTTTCCCAGTTTGCTGGTAATTCACCAGAAACACGGCGTTTGAATTCAGCCGCTAATTCAGGGAATTGTGCTGCGTATGCAGCAAATTTAGCATCCCATGCAGCTTCTTTTGCTTTACCCGCTTCTTTCGCATCCCACTCTTTATAAATTTCTTGTGGAATTTCGAATGCTCCGTATTCCCAGCCTAACGCTTTACGTGTTTCAGCGATTTCTGCATCACCTAATGGGGAACCGTGAGAATCAGCAGTACCAGCTTTATGAGGAGAACCAAAACCGATAGTGGTTTTACAAATCAGCAGTGAAGGTTTGTCAGTGATTTGTTTTGCTGCTTCAACAGCTGCTTTAATGCTTGCTGCATCGTGGCCATCAATACCACTGATTACATGCCAGCCATAAGCGTCGAAACGTTCTGCTGTGTTATCAGTAAACCAACCATGCACTTGACCATCAATAGAGATGCCATTGTCATCATAGAATGCAATCAGTTTACCTAATTGTAATGTTCCCGCTAAAGAACACGCTTCGTGGGAGATACCTTCCATCATACAACCATCACCCATAAAGGCGTAGGTGTAATGGTCAACAATGTCATGACCAGGACGGTTAAATTGAGCCGCTAATGTACGTTCTGCAATAGCAAAACCCACTGCGTTTGCAATACCTTGACCTAAAGGACCCGTTGTTGTTTCAACACCTGGGGTATAACCATATTCTGGGTGACCTGGTGTTTTAGAATGCAATTGACGGAAGTTTTTCAGATCATCTAAAGAAACTTCATAACCAGACAGGTGCAGTAAGCTGTAAATCAGCATTGAAGCATGACCATTAGATAAAACGAAGCGGTCACGATCAGCCCAGTTAGGGTTAGTTGGGTTATGATTTAAAAAATCACGCCATAATACTTCTGCAATATCAGCCATACCCATAGGGGCGCCAGGGTGTCCTGATTTCGCTTTTTGCACAGCATCCATACTTAAAAAACGGATCGCATTAGCAAGGGTTTTACGAGTGGTCATTTTCTACTCCAAGTCGGATAAAAAGCATCTAGATAGCTGATTCTCTCAATGCGGGCAAAAAACCGCAATATAAAAAATCCACAAAGGTGGCTATCGTAATTAGCATAAAGCAATAATTCTTTGATTTGCACAGCATTTTTTACAATCAAAGCGGGAAATAACATTACACCACCGCATTGTTGCGCAACAAAAAGCAAAAGAGACAATAATTTGCGCAATTGAGAAGCGTGCTATTAAACCCTAGCTTGATATGACTAATCAAGATAAAATTTCATTGCTGAATTATCCATCAAATCAAATAAATACCGTATTTGTGTTAATTATAGCCTAATAACTGACTGGACTTGTTATCAGGAAGTAGAATTATACAAATTTTAAAAAGATAAAAAGCAGATAATTCACTGATTCAGTAATAAAAATCCTATTTACATCATATATAAATAAAAGGAAAACATCGCGTAACACAGTTGTTACCCCTTTTATAAAAATAACTTATTTATATATTCTACTTATTTTTAATTAATTTTAGATAAGTAATATTCTAAGTGTAATTCCTTAAAATCTTCTTTTCTGACAAAAAAATGCAAATCAATAATTGATTTCAATAATAGAAAAAATTTTAAATTATCTCTTCTACAAAAAGCTTTTAATTTCAAAATTTCATTTGGATTGTTTTTCAAAATATAATAATTATAATTCATGATGATCATTTTAGACACAAAGACATTGAGTGCTGATTGATCTTTACTTAAGAAACTGGCTAATATTTTAAATATTTTATCCGTATCATTTTTATACGCTTTGATAAATTTCTCAGGTGATAGATAAATTAAACATTGATCTTCTAGTGTAAAAACAAAGTTTTCATCTTTCTCTAGAAGAAAATTAACGATCTCTATTTGTTGTTTTTTAATTATATTAAAATCATCATGATGTTTTTCATTACTGTATTTTAATACAAGATCATAAGTTGTATTAATTAGCTCGTCAGCTTTTATTACTTCATCACTAGAATAACGAAAGTAGAGTTTATTATCTTTAACAATAAAATAATGATAATAAAAATCAGCAAATCCCATATCATAGAATAAATAATTAATAAGTTCGGTTTTATAGGTATTCTCTTTTTCTTTACCTAAAAAAGAAAGATCGGATTTTAATTGCGAAACAATATAGCTTGAAAATAAATTTTTATTATAAAAATTTTCATTTCTATTTATAGATAATAAATTAGGTAATATTCTCAGAAAAGAAAAAAATTGATAATAATTTTGATCATAAGGTTCATCACTAATAATCTCATCTATTTTTTTTGAATTAAAAAGCTCATTCCACCACGAAAGATAAAGAGCTGATTTATTTTTTAGTTTTACTGAAATAATTTCATCCAATTCCCCCTCCCAAGGCTGTAAAAATAAAATACCATGTTCAAAAGAAAGCGCTCTTGGATTAAATAATTTTCTTAATTTATATTGATAAATTTTAGTGATATCCATTTCTCTACGTCCTTACGTTATTATAAAACCTTAAAAAAACCAGCAAATTTAAATAGTTATTACTTTATTATGGTAGATCCCTATTGGCCAATATCCTTGATAGTAGATATTAACAATATTTTCCCAGTTGTCTCCAAGGGAAAAGTATTTTTCTGATAAGTATTGCCGAAATGCGTAACTAATCGCATTTTTAGCTGCAATATTGAAATCATGGGCATCATATTGAAATGGAGTACACGGGATATTTTTCACGCTATCCATCACACAACGCGTTATCTTTATACGTTGTTCTATTAATGCCTTAGGTAGGGTTTGCTTTGTATAAAAAGGATCATCTTGAGTTGGTGAGGTAGGTAACCATATAAAATCTAACTCAGAGAGCAATAAACTCTCCAGACCTGAAAATAAAATCACATTATCAGCCTGTAAATCCGCTTTTCCCATATTAGAAAAAAAAGCGGAGCTCTCTATTTTGTGTCGTACTTCGTCAAAAAAAATCATGATTAATCGGCTCAATAAACTCAACATCAATTCTATCAACAGTCACAGTAATATACTGATTTTCAAAATATGTGTAATGATAAAAAAGATCATCTTCAAAGACTAAATTAGCAACAATCAATTTGTTATCGAACAACATTCCAGTAAGTTGGTAAGAAAACGTATTTTCTATTAAACAAATTCCATTACTTTCCTTAAAATAAAAATATTAATGAGCCGTTATAAATTCGATATTCAGCCTATGTAACGAACAAAGATCAACAAATTTTTGAGAAATAACTAATCAACCGATTTTTCGTCTCTTTTACATCAATAAGTGCGCCTTATGTATTAGCAATAAAACCAAACTTATAAAATGTCATTATTTCTCCTTAGGATCAGTACCAACGTCCCATAGGTGAATTCTCTCTCAGATTTTTATCAATCAATTCTGGTGTGATAATATTTTGTTCAATAACAGGAAGCATAATTTCATCTAGAATTTCGCAATCAATATGACAACCTGTATTATGAAATATAAGGGTTAGCGCTTTATCAATTAATGCTTGCTCATCATATTTTTTTATTTCAAGAATAAATTGAACAATCGCTTGTTTTATCTCTTTATTTTTACTGTATTCGGCTTGTTCCGTTTCGAATTCTTGATAATAAAAGTTATCGAGTTCTTTGGATAGCGTATTTAAACGTAAACGAAATTCCTGCTTCATAAATGAATCCTAAATATACCTAAGAGTATGATTTGATGTCTTTTATCAATAGCAAACCATCCTTATAAATAAAGATAAGAAATAGCATGATTAAGACAGATAAGCAAAGTGCTTTAGTTTGATAAAAGGAACAGTTTGATAGGCTATAAACGCAAAAACCCCAGCATAAATGCTGGGGTTTGGAATGTTGGCGGAACGGACGGGACTCGAACCCGCGACCCCCTGCGTGACAGGCAGGTATTCTAACCAACTGAACTACCGCTCCGCGTATCCTTTCGGACGAGGTGAATATTACGAATCTCTTGCCTTGTCGTCAACTGTTTTTCTAACAAAAAGATGCATTTGGATAATTTTTAATCTCAACTTACTCTTTGTGCTTTTTTTATATTCAAACAGTTTCATCATTTGGTGCAGGACGCCATAAACAATGCCCGCCTTTCTTCTCAACTAAATCTAATCGAGACTCATGCTCAGCAAGTTCATCTGCGGTTGCTCTTATTACTCTTAATCCTGAAACTGGGCGCTCGATACGCTGAATATCATTTTGCTCTTGCTCGTTACTTGATTCGCCTTCCATTGAAAATGCCAATGCTGTTTGTCCACCGGTCATAGCCAAGTAAACATCAGAAAGTATTTCAGCATCCAATAACGCGCCGTGAAGAGTACGTTTAGAGTTATCTATTAAGTATCTATCACATAAAGCATCAAGATTATTTCGTTTACCAGGAAATAATGCCCTTGCCATTGCAAGGCTATCGGTAATTTGGCAGAACGTTTCAGTAGGCGGAATATCACGATTAAGCTTTCTAAACTCATAATCCATAAAGCCGATATCGAACGATGCATTATGAATGATCAGCTCTGCGCCACGAATATATTCTAAAAACTCATCGGCAATATCAGCAAAAGAAGGACAATCCTCTAAAAATTCATCACTAATACCGTGAACTTCAAACGCTTCAGGATCAACTAATCTTTCAGGCTTAATATAAACATGGAAATTTCGCCCTGTTAGTCGACGATTGATAACCTCTACGGCACCAATTTCAATGATATTATGACCTTCATAATGAACGCCCAGCTTATTCATACCGGTGGTTTCGGTATCAAGTACAATTTGTCGTGTGATTGGAGTGCTCATAATCCGTTTTTATGTCAGACTTAGGGTTAGTTTTTCGTATTAATCAAAAAGGATAAGTCGCCTTTATGCACAAACAGGTAGAAATATTCACCGATGGTTCATGCTTAGGCAACCCAGGCCCTGGTGGTTATGGCGCTATTTTACGCTATCAACAACATGAAAAAACCCTAAGTGAAGGTTTTTTTATGACCACCAATAACCGAATGGAACTTCTTGCCGCTATCGTAGCATTAGAAACATTAAAATTCCCTTGTAAAATTACACTGACAACAGATAGCCAATATGTCAGACAAGGTATCACGCAGTGGATCCATAGCTGGAAAAAGCGCCAATGGCGCAAAGCAGACAAAAGCCCTGTACTTAATGTCGATTTATGGAAACGCTTAGATAGTGCTATTACTCGTCATGAAATTGAATGGCATTGGGTAAAAGGCCATGCAGGTCATGATGAAAATGAACGTTGTGATGAATTAGCAAAAACGGCGGCTCAATCACCTACACAAGAAGATACTGGCTATATTGAAAGCCAGAAAGATAAAACACAATGAATCATATTTTATAGCTCTGAGTGATTGCGTGTAGCACCTAATACTCGACCTTTTACACTCATGCGTGGCAATGCAAATTTCAATGCAGTGGGTGTTAAAGGAAGCGTTCTTTTACGAGCAATAATTAAATTTAAACAGCCACCGGCGTGATAGCGGCTACCATCACGTTTTATTGGTCTTGAACATGGCATAATCTGGAAATTCTGTTGTGTCATCACTTCGTAATTTAGCACACTAAGCCAATCAATTTGGCGTCGAAGTGAAAACATACGACTTGAATAAGGCTGTTTTTGTCGTAAAACAGGCGTGCATTTACCCAGTCCTAATAAACTAATAGGGTTAAAGCTCGTTAATACTATCCAGCCATCATCAATTAAAACACGATCAGCTTCTCTTAATAGCCAATGAGGATCTGCACTATAATCAAGTACATGAGCCATAAGGCAAACATCAACCGATTTATTTTCAAAGGGTAGATAATTTAAAGACGCGATAACATCCGCATTTATTGCATTTGATGTCACATTGACTTGATGTGAAACGATACTTAATTTGGTATCCAACTCGGCACTGAGTTGACCGAGTTTTAGCAAATGAAAGCCATACATTTTCGGCCACCAGTTTTGTAAACGCAATTCAATCGCCATGCGATAATATTCCCCCCAAGGAATATCACGCCAAGAATCCGGCATTGTAATTGGTTTTACTGAACGCGCTGCTTTCATTGTTTACCCCTTTATATTTTATAAGTAAGGTAACTTATATGGAGCTTATCAGAATTCCTGCTTTATCCGATAACTACATTTGGCTATTAAGTAATGAAAATAGTGAATGTGTGATTGTGGATCCGTCACAAGCAAAACCTGTTATTGAAATGCTCTCTCAACGCTCACTAATACCTATCGCGATTTTATTAACCCACCATCATGATGATCATGTTGGTGGAGTTGCTGAACTTGTAAAAAAATATCCTAACATTGACGTTTTTGGCCCACAAGAAACACAAAATAAAGGTGCCGAAAATATTATTCATAATCAAGAGCGTATTATTGTTGGCTCTTTCACTTTTAATGTAATTGGCACACCAGGTCATACATTAGGTCATGTTGCTTATTATTGTGAACCATATTTATTTTGTGGCGATACACTTTTTTCTGGTGGTTGTGGTCGTTTATTCGAAGGTACCGCACAACAAATGTTTAGTTCATTACAAAGATTGAGTGCTTTACCTGATAACACATTAATTTGTTGTGCTCATGAATACACCCTATCAAACATGGTCTTTGCACATCATATCATGCCAGAAAATGCACTTATTACCGATTATTTAGCCCAAGTTAGTGAAATGCGTAAAAATTTGCAACCTACTGTGCCAATAACACTAAAAAACGAAAAGAATATTAATCTTTTTTTGAAATCTGACGATATTGATTTACAAAGGATTTTAGGTATAACCCCTAATACTTACGCGCCAATTAAGACATTTACAAAATTAAGAGAATTAAAAGACAACTTTTAATTTCTATTGGTTGTTTTATTTTGGCACACTAAGTATTATTTGGTTCAAAAAACACACAGGATGAATTTTTCTATTATGAAGACAAAAGCGATTTTGTTCTCCATATTGCTCTTGGCGGGTTGCCAGCAATCGGAGAACATTAAACCTAATTTGTCTGCGATCACACCAACATCAACGAAAGGGACTTCAACTTCTCACCAACCTCAATATGATGTAAAAACCAATTTATGGGGTTATGTGGTAAGTGAATTGAAAATGGATCTCCCTGAAAATGAAAGGATCTCGCAGCAAGAATTATATTTTTTAAATAATCCCAAACATATACAGAGTGTTGCTTCTCGTGCTGAACCTTATATGTATTCGATTATTGATGAAATTGAAAAGCGTGAATTACCGATGGAACTTGCACTTGTTCCTGTCGTTGAAAGTGCGTTTAATCCCCATGTTACCTCTTCTGCAAATGCCGCAGGTTTATGGCAATTTGTACCAATAACCGGTAATTACTATGGTTTGGCACAAAACCAATGGTATGACGGTCGTCGTGATGTTATGGCATCAACTAAAGCTGCCCTTGATTTACTTGAGCGCCTTTATGTGATGTTTGATAGTGATTGGGCACTTGCCCTTGCTGCTTATAACGCAGGTGAAGGCCGTGTTATGCAAGCAATAAAGGCAAATGAAAGTAAGAATTTACCAACAGACTATTGGTCGCTTTCTTTACCCAAAGAAACTATGAATTATGTTCCTAAAATTCTAGCATTGAGCAAAGTTATTCGTGAAAACGAAGAAACCATTACTTTTCCAAAAAGTAACTACCGAGATAAAGCGTTAGCCTCATTTGATGTCGGCGAGCAAATCACGTTAAATAAAGTCGCTGAATTAAGTCAGTTACCTATTAATACAGTAAAAGATTATAACCCCGGCTATAAGCGTGGAATAACCGCACCGAATGGCCCTCATGTCATTATGTTGCCTCGCAATAAGCTTGACCAATTCCGTAACGCTTTTGAAGATGAAGCTGTATTAGAAACTATTCGCTTGGCTGTTGCCAAAACGAATCAATCTATTAAGCAAGAAGGCGTTTATAAGGTTCGTTCAGGAGATTCGTTTTACGCTATTGCTCGTCGCTACAATATGAGTGTAAAAGACTTACAGCGTATTAATGGATTGAATGCAAAGAGCACATTACTGGTTGGTCAAACATTAAAAATTCATAATGCAGGTAGTGTCAGTAATACCACGACAACGAAACCAACAAAACCTTCACCAAGCTACTATAAAGTACGCCAAGGTGACTCTTATTACAGTATTGCCCGCCGTCACGGCATTAATCTTAAATTATTAATGAGTTGGAACGCCGACATTAAGATGTTAAAACCGGGTACACAACTCACGCTTTATACTAAATAATTAATATCGTCTCTGTTTTATGCTTCTTTAAAAGCCATCGATATGTTTAATACCTTACAGGTGATAAATGTCGATGGCTTTTTTATTACCAATAAAAAAGCGCCTGATATTAACTTATCAAGCGCCTTGTTTTTTTAACTCTACCTGATTAATTCAGCGTATTCACTTACAGCCAGAAGAACCAAGCAAACAGAGAGATAACAAAGATACACACTAAGTTTAGTACACCACCAACACGTACCATTTCAGTTTGTTTAATGTAACCTGAACCAAAGACAATCGCATTTGGTGGGGTTGCAACAGGCAACATAAATGCACAAGATGCACCGATACCGATAATCATTGTTAACGCCATTACAGGCATGCCTAATGCTTGTGCTACTGTTGCAAAGATTGGCACTAACAATGCGGCACTTGCTGTGTTACTGGTAAATTCAGTTAATACGATGATAAAGGTGGTCACGGCAAGAATAATCACAAACCAATGGCTATTACCGAAAGTATCTTTCATAAAGTCAGCCATAACAAGGCTTGCACCAGAAGACTGTAAAATTGCGCTCAGCGTTAAACCACCACCAAACAGCATTAATACGCCCCACTCTGTGTTTTCTTGTATTTGACTCCAACTTGCGACACCAGTTACACCAATAACAATGGCCGCGCTCACAGCAATAACTGTATCTAAATCTTTTACACCACCAAAAGCACTGCTGATGAAAGAGCTGAAGATCCAGCAAAATACGGTAACTAAGAAGATAATCATGGTGATAACACGTTTGTTATTCCACTCTAACACTTCTAGTTTTAAGTCAAATTTGTGTTTTAAGTTAGGACGTAGCATCAGGTACATCACAATAAACATGATAGGCAATAGCACCAACATGATTGGAATACCGTACTTCATCCATGTAATAAAATCTAAGTTCAGTTGAGCTGCGGCAATCGCATTTGGAGGGCTACCAACCAACGTACCTAAACCACCAATACTGGCACTATAAGCCACACCTAATAATACGAATACAAAAGTATTACGCTCTGAACGAATATCTAAGTTAGATAAAATACCTAAGACTAAAGGGAGCATCATTGCTGCTGTTGCAGTGTTACTGATCCACATGGAGAGTAATGCAGTAACGCCAAATAACAGTAATACCGCGACTGAAAGTTTACCTTTTGCAATCATTAGTAAGCGGTTAGCAATTAAGCGATCTAACCCTTGAATATGAAGTGCTGTCGCTAAAGCAAATCCACCAAAGAACAAGAAAATGATAGGGTTAGCAAATGATTTTAATGACTCATTGGTATTCATTAGCCCAAGTACAACGGCTAAAATAGGAATGAATAATGCCGTGATCGTTACATGAATAGCTTCAGTTAGCCATAGTACCCCTACAAATACCATTAATGCTAGGCCAGCATTAGCCTTTGGATCATAAGGTAAAAACTCTAACAATAGCAGTAGCAAAACAACATCTATTGCTAGAATAATTAACCCTCTCTTATTTATCGGGCTTGATTTTGCCGATGGGGCTAAATTGGACGCGTCCATGATAATACTCCACATTAACTGATGTGAACATTAGGTTCACTAAGCTTGAATTGTTAACGAAATAGGTTATATGTGAAATATAAAAACATTTCGCACCATTGAAAATGCGCAAAAGCGATAATTGGGATCTCATCCACGAGAATTAACCAATTTATTAATAAAAGAGTAATAATTGAACACTATTATCTCTTATGCATCACACTTTTTGATCGTTTAAAGGCAGCGGTAATTTTATTTTTTTTATATTTAGGCAAAAAAAATGGGTAAACATCAGGTTTACCCATTTAGAATCAATTAGATTTTCTAATCAAATAAGCGATTATGCTTGGCCTTTAACTTCTTTCAGACCGTTGAAAGGCGCTTTATTACCTAATGCTTCTTCGATACGGATCAGTTGGTTGTATTTAGCAACACGGTCAGAACGGCTCATTGAACCCGTTTTGATTTGGCCTGCTGCTGTACCCACTGCTAAGTCAGCGATAGTTGCATCTTCAGTTTCACCAGAACGGTGAGAGATAACTGCTGTGTAGCCAGCATCTTTCGCCATTTTGATTGCTGCTAAAGTTTCTGTCAGTGAACCGATTTGGTTGAATTTGATCAGAATTGAGTTAGCGATGCCTTTATCGATACCTTCTTTCAGGATCTTAGTGTTAGTTACAAACAGGTCGTCACCAACCAGTTGGATTTTGTCACCAAGAACTTTAGTTTGGTATGCGAAACCATCCCAGTCAGATTCGTTTAAACCATCTTCGATAGAAACGATTGGGTATTGTTTAGTCAGTTCTTCTAAGTAATGAGTGAACTCTTGTGAAGTGAAGGTTTTACCTTCGCCTTTCAGTTCGTAGTTACCAGTTTCATTGTTGTAGAACTCAGAAGCTGCACAGTCCATAGCCAGAGTAACGTCTTTACCTAAAACGTAACCCGCTTTCTCAACTGCTTCTTTGATAGCAGCTAATGCAGCAGCGTTAGATTCTAAGTTTGGTGCATAACCACCTTCGTCACCCACTGCAGTGTTCATACCTTTTGCTTTCAGCACTTTAGCTAAGTGATGGAAGATTTCTGAACCCATACGCACAGCTTCTTTCAGAGTCGGTGCGCCAACTGGTTGGATCATGAATTCTTGGATATCAACGTTGTTATCTGCGTGCTCACCACCATTGATGATGTTCATCATTGGCAGAGGCATAGAATATTGACCGTGAGTACCGTTCAGATCAGAAATGTGCTCGTACAAAGGCATACCTTTTGCAGCAGCAGCCGCTTTTGCGTTTGCTAAAGAAACCGCTAGGATTGCGTTTGCACCAAAGTTTGATTTGTTTTCAGTACCGTCTAAATCGATCATGATTTTATCGATGTTAGCTTGGTCTTTTGCATCCTGGCCAAGGATCGCTTTAGCGATTGGACCATTAACAGCAGCAACCGCTTTCAGAACACCTTTACCTAAGAAACGTGATTTATCACCATCACGTAATTCTAAAGCTTCGCGAGAACCTGTTGATGCGCCTGATGGAGCAGCCGCCATACCAACAAAACCACCTTCTAAGTGAACTTCTGCTTCAACTGTTGGGTTGCCACGAGAATCAATAATTTCACGACCAAGTACTTTAACGATTTTGGACATTCGGTTTTCCTCTGTACAAGTTAAATTTCCGAGAAGAGATACCCTATCTCTTCTCATATATCCTATTTCAGCAGACCTTTTTGGTTATCAAAGGCTGCTTTCACAAAGCCTGCAAATAACGGATGGCCGTCACGCGGCGTTGAGGTAAACTCTGGGTGGAACTGACAAGCAACAAACCAAGGGTGGTTTGGATTTTCAATAATTTCCACCAGCTTGTTATCTACTGAACGACCTGCGATACGTAAACCCGCATCTTCGATACGTTTTAATAGCAGATTATTCACTTCATAACGGTGACGATGGCGTTCTGTAATGGTGTTTTTACCATACAGAGTACGTACTAAGCTATCACCACTTAAATGGCAAGGCTGAGCACCAAGGCGCATCGTGCCACCTAAATCACTGTCTTCTGAACGCACTTCGACATTACCGTCTTCATCACGCCATTCTGTGATTAACGCAATGACTGGATATTTACAATCTGGTGCAAATTCAGTGGAGTTCGCATCTGCCATATTGGCAACATTACGAGCAAACTCAATCATAGCAACCTGCATACCTAAGCAAATGCCCAAGTAAGGGATTTTATTTTCACGGGCAAATTGAGCGGCCATAATTTTGCCTTCAACGCCACGTTCACCAAAACCGCCTGGTACTAAGATTGCATCTAACCCTTTAAGCATATCAGCGCCACGGGTTTCAACATCTTGTGCATCAATCAATTTGATATTTACTGCAACACGGCTTTTGAAACCGCCATGTTTTAACGCTTCAATCACTGATTTATAGGCGTCTGGTAATTCGACATATTTACCCACCATACCAATGGTCACTTCGCCTTCAGGATTAGCTTCTTCGTAAATAACTTGTTCCCACTCTGCAAGATTTGCAACTGGGCAATCTAAGCTGAATCGTTTACAGATATAATCATCTAATCCCTGTGATTTCAATAGTGCAGGGATTTTATAAATGGAATCGACGTCTTTTAATGAAATAACCGCTTTTTCTGGCACATTACAGAACAGTGCAATTTTGGCACGTTCGTTTGCAGGAATAACGCGGTCTGAACGGCAAATCAACGCATCAGGCTGGATACCGATCGACAGTAACTCTTTTACAGAATGCTGAGTTGGTTTGGTTTTCACTTCACCAGAAGCGGCTAAATAAGGCACCAAAGTTAAATGCAAGTAGAATGTGTGCTCACGACCCACTTCTGCTGCCATTTGGCGAATCGCTTCTAAAAATGGTAAAGATTCGATATCACCAACTGTCCCGCCGACTTCAACTAAAACGACATCATGACCTTCACCGCCACGGATGATACGTTCTTTGATTTCATTAGTGATATGAGGAATAACTTGAATTGTAGCCCCAAGATAGTCACCACGACGCTCTTTGCGTAATACTTCAGAGTATACGCGACCTGTCGTGAAGTTATTACGACGAGTCATTTTCGTGCGAATAAAGCGCTCATAGTGTCCTAAGTCGAGATCAGTTTCAGCACCATCGTCAGTGACGAAGACTTCCCCGTGCTGAATTGGGCTCATAGTACCTGGATCGACGTTGATATACGGATCCAACTTCATCATGGTGACATTGAGTCCACGGGCTTCGAGTATAGCCGCCAGAGAGGCTGCGGCAATGCCTTTACCCAGAGAGGATACGACCCCGCCGGTCACAAAAATATAATTCGTTTTCATGCTGAACCTGAAAGTTTAGGTGTATTAGGATGATGGATATAACTGGACGGGAACACAGTATACCCGAACCTTATTTTCGCTACAAACATTCTTAGTAGTATAAAGTTCTTTTTCATCACGCCACTTATCCGTTTAAACACGAAAAAACAGTAAAAATTCAATTAACTAAACCCGTGAAAATATTTCTCAAGCATTTTAGCTTAATCCTTTCAGCTAAGATATCACTTTTAAACAAGAGATGCTTTATTTTTTTCACGATATTAAGTGTAGCAGGTTTATAGCGAGATCTTTTGCTTATGATCATGCTTTTAATTTTTTTGAGGTTAATCACATTTTTAATGCAATAAAATGTAACTGCGAGATTTTAAATTACCCAAAAACAAAAAAACGAAATTACCTTTTATAATTTCGCTTTTTAAATATTTTTATAAAAATAGCTGAAAAAACGAGATGTTATAGACTATTTTTATCGCACTTTATGTCACGTTGACGTTAATTTGCGTGTCACAATTCACTCAACCTGTTGTCTTTTTGCTTTCTGCCAACAGATCTCCATATCTTCCAATGAGGCATTTTCTATGCCTATACCTTCTTCTGAGAGCATTTTTTCAACAAAACGAAAGCGTTGTTCGAATTTTCGACAAGCTCGATTTAATGCTTGCTCCGGTTTCTGTTTTAAATGGCGCGATAAATTCACCACAGAAAACAGTAAGTCACCCAGTTCATCTTCAACTCGAGAAGCATCTTGAGGCTCTTTTTTCACTTCAGCCATCACTTCATCAATTTCTTCATAAACTTTACCTAAAACAGGCTCTAGTTCATTCCAATCGAACCCCACTGAAGCACAACGCTTTTGAATTTTTTCTGCTTTCATTAAGGCAGGCAAAGTAGCAGGAATATCGTCTAACAGAGAAAATTGATCTTTGGCTTCACGCTCTTGGGCTTTGAGTTTTTCCCAACGATGCTTTTCTGTAGCTAAATTATTGTCACTTTCAGATGCAAAAATATGAGGATGGCGACGTTCTAATTTATTGCTAATAGCTTCGCAGACATCATTAAAATCAAATAAATTTTGCTCTTTTGCCATTCGTGAATAAAAAACAACTTGATAAAGCAAATCACCCAACTCTTCTTTTAAATCAGAAAAATCTTTACGAGCAATAGCATCTAACACTTCATAGGTTTCTTCTAATGTATAAGGTGCGATAGTGTCAAAAGTCTGCACTTTATCCCATTCACATCCAGTATTAGGATCACGTAGCTGCGCCATAATTTCTAATAAACGAAAGATTTCACGATTTTCTGACATCATATTGCCTTTTAAATAAGAGTTAGCTTTATTCTACCTAACACGTTTTTAGATAAAAAAATGCCGAGAACAGTTGTCTCGGCATCTTATCATTTCAAGCTCAAGATCTTAAAAATAACTTTTTTGAAAGAATAATGACATTTTAAATTGAACTATGAATTTGTTATTTACAAATATACTCCTCGCTATAAATCTACTTTTCAACACCATATAAATACGTCATTTTTATCAAAGGATTAATAAAATGAGTGAAAATATAATTCAATTTAGTTCATTAACTGTAACGCCACATAGTGCTTATATTCCTGAGTATGCTTTTAATAATGGTTTTTCTTTTAATCAAGCTACAAATATTATTTGTAATAATTTTATACAGGATAAAAAACAAGAATGCCCTGTTTGCGGAAAGAAAAATTGCCCTGAGTTTAAAAATGAATGTAAATCTTACTTAAAACAGAAAACCGAATTAGCATTAAAAAAAGCATTAAGAATGCGACCTTATGGCCGTGCTTTAATGCATAGATCAAACGAGTTTAATGAAAGCTCTCCATTACTATTATTGAATATGAAAGAAAACAATATTCCATTAAATAATGAAAATATAGGTCGTATATTTGAAACAGATCTAAATCTAAGTAGAATGTTTTACCAAAAAATGAACTATATAAATGGTTTTCTCTTTGATATTCATTTTAGTCCTCATCCAGATCCTATGTTACAAAATATAGGTGAAAAATTTGGGGAATATTCCCGCTGGCTACCCTCAGTACGATTAGCCTTACATGCCTTATATACAGATAAAGGCGCAGACAATATAAATAATTTTCCTGAGATGCAAAAATATATTAGAGAACAAGATTTTAAATCCGCATGCCAAGATTTCCATAATAATATGACGTTTACACATCGCAATTTCCAAATTGCTGATATTTTAGCTCAACAAGCAAATAAAAAAGAACAAACAAACGATGAATTTAATCTGTTGCATGATTCAGTAAAGTTTACGGCTGATTTTTATAAAGAAGTGTTTAATGCTTATGGTGATAAAGCAAGGAAATTAGCGGAGTCTTTAGCACAACAAACCAGAGGAAAAACTATACGTAACGTTGATGATGCGCTAAAAGCTTACGAAAAATACAAAGCGGATATTAATAGAAGAATTAATGCCAAAGATCGTAAAGCTATTGCAACTGCATTGGAATCGATCAAACTCGATGATATAGCTCAAAAATTAAAAAAATTTAGTAAAGGTATGTTTTTTGTGAGTAAAGCTCTTGACGTCAAAGATCTATCGATAGAGTTAATAAAAGCAACAGAAACAGATAATTGGCGTCCATTTTTTGTTAAAGCAGAGACTATATTTGTAGGAATGGCGGCTACATCTGTAGCAGGATTTACATTTAGTGTACTTCTAGGTGGTCCCATAGGGATATTAGGATATGGATTGCTTATAGCAAGTATTGGGGCATTGATTGATAACGACTTAATTGAAAAAGCCAATAATTTGATTGGTATTTAATTAATACTTTAAAGGTTGTTTATTTAGAGGAACAACCTTTTCACTAACACAAATAATATAAAAATTATTGTAATTGGTATAGATAATAAAAACACGATGAAACTATATAAAGCTAAACCACCAGCTTTACCAGCTGTATCTAAAAATAGTCCTCGATTCCAAAATTCTCTAGTAGTAAATTGAAGAAAAAAATATTCAATCCCCCATTTAGCCAACGGATATAATCCAATACCAGCAATACTAATTAACAATATTAGACTTTCATACTTCAACTCATACTCTAAGCAAGAGTATAAAAATAGAGCGCCAATAAACCATCCCCAACACATATTCTTAATATAGTATTGTTTAGTTATCTTCATATCTATCTACTAGATCCCTTTTATTTAAAGCCATATTTATTTTAAATAAACCCTAGCAATTAAATTACTAACTAAATATACAGATTTTCTGATTTTTAGATAAAAAAATGCCGAGAACAGTTGTCTCGGCATCTTATCATTTTAATAGTTTAGTGAGAAAAGCGTTTCGCCTCTATCACATCAGGCAACTGATTAAGTTTTGCCAAAATACGACCTAATACTTGGAGATTATAAATCTCAATATTCATATCGATTGTCGCAATTTGTTGCTTCACATCGCTACGACTACTCACACCAAGTACGTTTACTTTTTCATTGGCTAAAATTGTCGTGATATCGCGTAATAATCCACTACGATCATTCGCTACAACACGTACTACCAATGAATAACCACTGGAATAATTCTCTCCCCATACCGCATCAACAATACGCTCTGGTGCATGAGAAAGTAATTCAGCCAGTTGCTCACAGTCAGCACGATGAATCGAAATACCACGACCTTTAGTAATAAAACCGACAATATTGTCACCCGGAATAGGCTGGCAACAACGTGCAATATGGTGCATTAAGTTACCCACACCTTCGACAACAATACTTCCACTCGAACCAGTGGTTCTTGGTGCTGGCGTTTTGTTTTCGAGTGTCCGCAGTGCTTCTTTATCTTCATCTTCTGCTGTGGCTTTATTCAATCGACTTTGAATAAAGTTTACCAACTGATTGATTCGAATATCACCGACACCAATACCTGCTAATACTTCATCAACACTATGAACGTTATAACGTGCGATCAGCAGTTTTTCTGCTTCTTTCATGTTGATATCCATATGCGCCAATTCGTTATCTAAGATCTGACGCCCCGCAAGAATATTTTTATCGCGATCTTGCTTACGGAACCAATTGTGAATTTTCGCACGTCCACGGCTTGTCGTGACATAACCTAAGTTAGGATTTAACCAATCGCGACTTGGATTTGGATGTTTTTGCGTAATAACTTCAATTTGGTCGCCCATTTGTAATTGATAGCTAAATGGCACAATACGTCCGCCAATTTTTGCCCCAATACAACGATGCCCCACATCACTATGGATATGATAAGCAAAATCAAGCGGTGTTGAACCTGCCGGTAAATCAACAACATCACCTTTTGGCGTAAAGACATAAACCCTGTCATCAAAGACTTGGCTACGAACTTCATCCAGCATTTCGCCAGAATCCGCCATCTCTTCTTGCCATGCAATCAGTTTACGTAACCATGCAATGCGGTTTTCATAGCTGCCTGTACCACCTTTCGTCGCAGCGCCTGTTGCACCTTCTTTATATTTCCAGTGCGCAGCCACACCCAATTCAGCATCTTCATGCATTTGTCGAGTACGAATTTGAATTTCAACCGTTTTACCTTCAGGCCCTAAAACAACGGTATGAATAGATTGGTAACCATTTGGCTTTGGATTTGCAACGTAATCATCAAATTCATCGGGTAAATGGCGGAAATGAGTATGCACAATACCTAATGCGGCATAACAATCTTGAAGACGTTCTACGACTATACGCACCGCTCTCACATCAAACAGCTCATCAAATGCAAGATTCTTTTTCTTCATTTTGCGCCAGATACTATAGATATGTTTGGGACGACCATAAATATCTACATCAACATTCTCTTCTTTCATATAACCGCGTACTGTACTGACAAAATTATCAATATACTGTTCGCGGTCGATACGACGCTCATGAAGCAAGCTGGCTATTTTCTTGTATTCATCAGGATGAAGATAACGGAAACAGAAATCTTCTAATTCCCATTTTAATTGTCCAATACCCAATCGGTTAGCTAATGGTGCATAAATATTAAAACACTCTTTTGCAGCCAGTACGCGCTCATCTTCTGTGGCATCTTTCACTTCTCGTAAATGGGCTATACGCTCTGAAAGTTTGATGACCACACAACGGAAATCTTCCACCATAGACAACAACATACGGCGAACATTATCCACCTGAACAGAACTTGTTTCATTGGTATGCGTTGCTTTTAACTGGCGTATGGCGTCCATTTCCATTACACCACGAACTAAGCTCCAAATCGCATCACCAAAATGTTCAGTAACGATTTCCTGATCAATAAGATTTTCTTCAGCAAGTGGGAAAAGAAGCGCTGCCCTCATGCTGTCTTTGTCCATGCTTAATGTCGAAAGAAGCTCAACCATTTCAACACCACGCCACAATAGCAGTTCGGCATCTTCATGCCCTTGAACAGTACGATGGCAGTATTCCCAGGTTTGCATGATTTCACTACCCGCATTGACATGGGTTAAGTTCAAGCTGTTGACCCATTTATCAACAGCAAACTCTCCTGCAGGTGTTAAGTGAGCACTTCTTACTGCAACCATATTCTCTCCCTACACGGTATAAATCTTATTTGCGACTTATTTACTGGCTAACTGTTTATTTTCGACTAAATTTATTTTCGACTAAACAGTGCCATTGATTCCAGATGACCCGTTTGTGGAAACATATCCAACATTTTTAAACCAGTAAGCTGATATCCAGAATCTAATAATATCTTACTATCTCTGGCTAACGTGGTCGGATTACAGGAGACATACACGATTTTTTCTGCGGATAACTTCACAATATGTGACATTACCTCCAAAGCCCCTGCTCTTGCAGGATCTAACAATACTTTGTTAAACCCTTCTTTCGACCACGGCATCGCAGAAAAATCAGACGATAAATCTGCATGCCAAAAATACGCATTACCTAATTGGTTTAGTTCTGCATTTTTTTTCGCCATTTCAACCAGTGCGGGCACACCTTCTATACCCACCACTTCACTGACACGTTTTGCAATAGGCAAAGTAAAATTCCCCATACCACAAAACAGATCTAACACGCGATCTTCTGGCGATAAATCAAGCCACTCAATGGCCTGAGCAACCATCTTAGGATTTATTTCATCATTCACTTGAATAAAATCAGTGGGTGCAAAACGTAAATTAAGACCTTCTATTTGATAGAAGGGTTCCTTCTCAATTGAAGTTAATCGTGCTATCTCGCTATTATCACCTGCAAGATACATCGTAACTTGATGAGTTTGAGAGAAATCACTCAAACTCTGTTTATCACTCTCAAGCAATGGCGATAAATGGCGTAAAATAACCAGCGGTCCATTATCAGCGAGCACCATTTCAACATGCCCTAAATCACGTACTGATGTTAAATTTTTAAGGCATGTCCAAAGAGGAGACAATAAATCATTTAGCTGTGGCTTTAATACTGGGCATTTTTTTATCATGACCAAATCATTAGAGCGCTCTTGGCGAAAACCCATCACCAACCCTTTTTCGGGTTGATAACGTAATCCCAATCTTGCTCTACGGCGATAGCCATATTCGGCTCCCGCAATCACAGGCTCGGCTGAAATAATTACACCCGTTTCACGCTTAATAAGGTGCGATAACACACCTGCTTTTGTTGTACGTTGTAGCGCAATAGGTACATGCTGCTGCTGACAACCACCACAACGCTCATAATATTCACAATGAGGCGCTATACGCTGTTCGCTGGTAGTCAAACGCTTAATAACCTCGCCTTTAGCAAACTGGCGCTTTTCTTCTGTTAAACGAATACGAGCAGTTTCTTGTGGGAGTAATCCTTTTACAAAAATCGTTTTGCCCTCAGCATGAGCAATACCTTGACCATTTGCATCCAATGCACTGGCGGTCACTTCCAGAGTTGTTGCCTGTTTTTTCACAGGACGTTTTTTAGGGGAATAAAACTGCACCATAGTATTAAATTAAGTATCAATGACGGATTAACAGTGAAATGACATCGTTTTAGAATACGCTGTATGTTTTTCAGCGTTACATGAATGACTATGCATTTCAGAAGAAAACATGGGGAGAGTATAACATCGAACAAGTTATTTACTTAACTGATATAAGCAATATTTTTGTTAAATTGAGAAAACTTTTAATGATAACAACCTAAGATACTTGTTTTATGGATTTTATATTGTTCTATAACTAACAAATATTATATATAACTTTTATATTGAATATATTTACAATTAATAACATCTATTTTCTGTTATTTTAATAAATCTTTATTATCACTAAGAAAAGTCTAAAAATTATCACCAATCAATTAGATAGCGTTTCTCTTAATGATTATAAATTAATCACAAACCATTAATTTCCTATATTCTTCATAAGCATAATGATCGGTCATTCCACTGATATAATCTTGAATTAATCTTGTTCGATAATAAAACTCTAAAATCTTTCCTTTTTCAGAATTTATATCATCTAGCTTTTCTAACATCTCGTTATAAGCCAGTTTATGTTTAACAGAAAGCTTATGATATAAACGCGTCTCAATTACATATTTAGGATGTTCATTATATTTATGCAATCTTAAAAAATCTTCAGTTGATAATAAAAGCAAGGGCTTATAGATATCAAGTAATCCACTGATTACACGATATCCTTTCATTTCAAGCTCTTCAACTTCAGGATGGCTAAATACCCATTTTTTAGCGACACTTTTTAATGTCGTTAATAAACGATGCTCCGCACTATTTCCTTCAAGCAAGGCATGATTAAAGCTCCCTTCATAAACTTGGGGAAGGTTTTTTATAAAACGGTACGCCGTATAAGGCACTAATTTTCCAGTAATATAAACTCGTAAATACATAAAAAACTGGTCTTGCATACTGCGTTTGGCTTCATTTTGATCGACTTTTTTATAAGCACGATTCACAGTAATATCGAATAAATCACCTTCAATCACATCACCATTTTCACGCCATGCATCTCGTAAAAGCTGAACAAGGCGGTTGATATCAAAAATCCCCTTTTCTACCGCATCATCTAAATCCGCAATGCAATAAGAGATGTCGTCAGCCGCTTCCATAATATAAGTGAGAGGAAAGCGACAAAATTCTCCCATATCTAATTTTTCTTGCACTTCTTTTACGAATGCTAATTCAGACCAGTAATACCCCGGTTTTTTCATTAAATAGCTATATTCTTTAGGCACTTCCCCTTGCCAATAAGCAGGACGGGTATATTTCAATACACAACCTATTTGAGCATAGGTTAAATTCAATTTAAGCAGATGATGCGCCATTCGAATCGCTTGAGCATTCCCTTCAAATTGACATAAATCTTGGCGTAAAGTTTGTCGCAATTCATTTAATTGCACTTTAGCTGAATACTGCATAGGAATAAAAGGACAACTATCGAATTCGGCTGTCGCCTCTGGTGATAATACTTTTTGAAACCAATGCTTAATCGCGGCTTCACCAAAATGTCCAAAAGGCGGGTTACCAATATCATGCATTAAGCACGCCATCTCAATTAAGCTTTCTAAACTATCAATACGATCACTTAAACCATATTCTTCAAGCTTATTTTGTTTCTTTAATTCGCCAATAATCTGTTTAGCGATATAACGCCCAATTTGTTGAACTTCAAGAGAATGAGTAAGACGGCTACGTACAGCAGAATTTTGCTCTAGGGGAAAGACTTGCGTTTTTTGTTGTAAACGACGAATAGCAGCTGAGTTAATAATACGTCCACGATCACTTTCAAATTGACGAGAAACCTGTATTTCATCGTTAATATCGATATCACTGCTGTTATATTTGCGTTGATAATTTAACTTCAGCTTAAAATCGATCATTTCTGTCCTCTTTCTGGTTTCGATGAAACGAATTCTCTATTCTTTGTGTTATATCGTGTTTTTCCGATAGATGTTAAACTCTATTTAAATTTCTATTTATTATTAACCTACAAGTGAGTATGACACAATGAGAGTTGGCGTAATAGGTGCAATGGAGCAAGAAGTCACACTTCTGCGTGAGAAAATTGAAGATTGCCAAATCTTATCTCGTGGCGGCTGTGAAATCTATACAGGCACAATCAACGGTGTTGATGTTGCATTATTAAAATCAGGTATTGGTAAAGTTGCAGCAGCGATTGGTACAACATTATTACTTGAGCATTTTCGTCCTGATGTCGTTATCAATACTGGCTCTGCGGGTGGCTTAGACTCAAGATTAAATGTCGGTGATATCGTTGTTTCAACGGAAGTTCGCTATCACGATGCAGATGTTACTGCGTTTGGTTATGAACCTGGTCAAATGGCACAATGTCCTCCTGCTTTTATTGCTGAACCCAAACTTGTTCAAATAGCAGAAGAATGTATTGAATCGCTAAAATTAAATGCTGTTCGCGGTTTAATTTGTAGTGGTGATGCATTTATTAATGGCGCTGAACCTTTAGCCCGTATTCGTCGCACATTCCCAGATGTTGCAGCCGTAGAAATGGAATCAACCGCGATTGGCCATGTTTGCCATCAGTTTGGCACACCATTTGTTGTTGTTCGTGCTATTTCTGATGTAGCCGATAAAGAATCGCACTTAAGTTTTGATGAATTTTTATCTGTTGCTGCAGAACAATCAAGCTTAATGGTGACAGCGATGTTGGATAAATTAAAAGACTAATTAAGTCGAGATAATTCTAATATTGCTTTATCAATATCCCGCCTTTATTTTTTGCTTATTCTAAGATAAAAAATAGGTGGGTATTTTTTACTATTGGAAATGTAATGCGTTTATTTATCAATTTTGGGTTATTACTCTGTTCATTATTTTGGTTCAATTTCGCCATTGCTATCACGCCCGCTGATCGTGTTATTACACTATCACCATCTGCCACTGAAATGGCTTATGCCGCAGGTATGGGTGATAATATTGTCGGAGTTAGTGCTTACTCTGATTATCCAGAGGATGCTAAAAATATTGAACAAGTTGCCAATTGGCAGGGTATTAATATAGAGCGCATTCTATTATTAAAGCCTGATTTAGTGATTGCATGGCAAGGCGGTAATCCACAACGTTCATTAGATCAATTAAAAGCTTTGGGTATTTCTATCATTTATTCTGATCCACAAAGTATTGAAGAAATCGCAGACGATCTCGTTACTCTTTCCAATTATAGCCATCATCCTGATATAGCATTAAAAAATGCCCAACAATTGCGCCAGCAATATCAAGCGTTACAGCAAAAATATGTATCAAATATATCGAATCACCCTAAAAAAAAGGTGTTTATTCAGTTTGGGATGCAACCTTTATTTACGACATCAGCTCGCACATTACAGAGCCATATTACAGCGCTTTGTGGTGGGGAGAATATCTTTGCTAATAGCCCTGTCACTTGGCCTCAAGTAAATCGTGAGCAAGTACTTACAAAGCGACCTGATTTGATTGTATTCAGTGGTAAAGCAGAGCAAATACCTACCGTACAAACATTTTGGCAACCCCAGCTTACTGTTCCAGTTATTGCTATTGATGAAGACAGTTTTAGTCGCCCTTCACCACGTATTATTAATGCAGCACAGCAAATCTGCGAAGCCATCGCTAATAATGAATGAGTGATTTTATGAAATAAGCTCAGAAAGAATAAAGAAGAGAAAAAAATTTTAACCGACAGACAAAAGTTGTGAGCGAGCAAGCAGTGCGACAAGGCAGACAGCGCGCAGTAAGCGGAGCATACATTAGTATGTGAGCATTACGAGCACTGCTCTAACGCCGTGGCACTACTGCACAGCCACGACGCCAAAGAAGGATCAGATACTAAAAGAAGAGCCGCAACCACAGGTACTCTTAGCATTAGGATTAGTTACAATGAAACGCGAACCCTCTAACCCCTCGGTATAATCCACACAACCGCCCACTAAATACTGCAAGCTCATAGGATCAACCACTAAGGCAACACCTTGTTTTTCTATGGTCATATCGCCTTCGTTCATTGCATCATCAAAGGTAAAACCATACTGGAATCCGCTACAACCGCCACCCGTGATATAAACACGTAAACGCAGATTTGGATTTTCTTCATCTGCAATCAGATCTTTTACTTTATTTGCAGCCGCGTCAGTAAATTGTAACGGCAGAGCCATATCATCACTCATTGTTCACTCCAGACTGGGTATTCCAGCAAAAAAACAGCCAGCAAAAATTTATCTTTCTTGCTGATATAATGTGATGATTATCTAATACCTGCTCATAACCTTCAAGTTTGTTGTGGACAAAATACACTTTTTGCTACCTATCGCTTTTTACGATAATTCACATACTCACAATAACAGTGATAAATCAAAATCTTGTTGCCGTGTATTTGGCTTCATCTGCGCGGTGCTTTAGAATACGCCTTAATCTTACGCTCACCCATCATTAGGAGTCTGACATGAGCAAGTCTGAAACGCTTTATAATCTCGCACAACAAGTGATCCCCGGCGGTGTCAACTCACCTGTTAGAGCATTTAACGGTGTAGGTGGAACCCCTCTTTTTATTGAACGTGCTAATGGTGCGTATATTTATGATGCCGACGGACGCGCTTACCTTGACTATGTTGGCTCATGGGGACCGATGGTATTAGGACACAACCACCCTGCTATTCGCGATGCAGTGACTGATGCGGTACAAAAAGGTTTAAGCTTTGGTGCCCCAACAGCCGCTGAAGTTGAAATGGCAAACCTAGTCACTGAACTTGTGCCATCAATGGACATGGTTCGTATGGTGAACTCGGGCACAGAAGCGACAATGAGCGCCATTCGCCTTGCTCGTGGCTATACTGGACGTGACAAAATCATCAAATTCGAAGGTTGCTATCACGGTCACGCTGACTGCTTATTAGTAAAAGCAGGCTCTGGCGCATTAACTATGGGACAACCTAATTCACCAGGTGTACCTGCTGATTTTGTCAAACACACCTTAACTTGCACTTACAACGACTTAAACTCTGTACGCCAAGCATTTGAAAACTATCCTGAAGAAGTCGCTTGTATCATCGTGGAGCCCGTTGCTGGCAATATGAACTGTGTACCACCTAAAGCAGACTTTTTACCGGGTTTACGTGCGTTATGTGATGAGTTTGGTGCTTTACTGATTATTGATGAAGTTATGACAGGCTTTCGCGTGGCATTAGGTGGCGCACAAGCCTATTACGATGTTGATCCTGACTTAACGTGCCTTGGTAAGATTATCGGTGGCGGTATGCCTGTAGGTGCTTTTGGCGGACATATGGATGTAATGTCTAAACTCGCGCCAATTGGCCCTGTTTATCAAGCAGGAACCTTATCAGGCAACCCTATTGCAATGGCAGCAGGTCTAGCGTGTTTACACGAAGTTTCACAGCCAGGTGTTCATCAAACATTAGATGAGCTAACAACGATGCTAGCTGACGGTTTACTTGAGAAAGCTCAACAAGCAGGCATTCCAATGGTTATCAACCATGTTGGTGGTATGTTTGGCCTATTCTTTACTGATGCGAAAGAAGTCACTTGCTACCAAGATGTGATGAATTGTGATGTCGAGCGCTTTAAACAATTCTTCCACTTAATGCTGGAAAAACGCGTCTACCTTGCGCCTTCTGCATTTGAAGCGGGCTTTATGTCTATCGCTCATACAAAAGAAGATATTCAACGCACTATTGATGCGGCGGAATATGCTTTTGAAAAAATGAAAGGCTAGTTTAAATATCCCTTTATAAAAGCCAGTCAGTTCACAATTGTGAAGTGACTGGCTTTTTATTATTGGCTTTAGCCAGTTTAAGTCGCGTCAGCGTCTTAAATCATAAACACCCGTTTTACGGGCGGTTATGGTTTCTTTTTCCTATCCAATATCAATAGAAGTATCATTTTTGACATCTTTGAATTAAATTCAACCCATTGTTGCCATAATGACTTTAAAACACAAATCGAAGCGTCATATTTGATACTTTCGTGTTAAATTTAATCATTTATTGCCATAGTGGCTTTAAAATACGACTCAAAGTATCAAAAATGAGCCTTAATAAAATTTTGAAGACAATCGATGATTTATCAGCTGAAGAAAAAACAAGGCTATTCTTAGAATTAAACTCTAAGCAAAAATCAAATAACTATCGTTATTTCAATGAGATATGCAACCCTGAAAAATCACTTAATCTATTTGCACTAGAAGAGCATGAGATTAAAAAAATCATTACCTTAGAGCTAAAAAAGCAAGGCATTACCTATGAAGAGATGGCTATGCAAATTGATATTAACCTTAAACTTGCTCAAAATAACTACGCTATAGCAACAAAAAACAAACGGCACTTACGTGCCGTTTTTATTTTACCTAACCTACGTGATGACTTACTCAGAAAACAGATCTTGTAACCACTTTGGCGCGCCACTTTCATCGGTATCTTGCTGAACGGGCGTACACAATCCATCTGGGTTTGATGTCCATACTGGCAATGTACGCACTCCACCGCCATAACAAGCAAAGTTACCTTGGGCATCAACAGACATCTCTGCGATATCTTCTGGTGCTGGTGGATTTAATTTCAACGGTGCCTGATTCTCTAAATAGTTACGATACAGCAATAATGCCCCTGTTGAACCCGTTAAGTTCGTTGGACCATTATTGTCACGTCCCATCCATGAAATCGTCACTTCTTTGCCGTCAATCCCCGCAAACCAACTATCACGTAAATCGTTAGTGGTACCCGTTTTACCCGCAAGGTTGTAATTACCAAATTTTGGTTTTAATACACGCCATGCTGTTCCTGAATTCACCACTTGCTGCATACCAAATAGCGTCATATAAGCCGCTTGAGGTGAAACAGTGGTTTCCGCTTGAGGATAACTTTGATAAAGCACTGTACCATCTTGGGCAATAACAGAGCGCAATGATGATAGTTTTGCACGATTACCTAAACTACCAATTGTTTGGAAGGTTTGAGCCACTTCCATTGGTGTTAAGTTTAATGCACCTAATAGCATCGCGGGTACTTTTTCCAGATTTTCCGCTGGGGCGCCCAAGTTAATCCAAGTTTGAATTACTCGATCTAATCCGACTTCTAAACCAAGATTTACAGTAGGTATATTGCGTGAGGTTGCTAATGCATCCACCAGCATTAATTTACCTTTATAACCGCGATCGTAGTTACGGGGTTGCCAAGGCTTACTCCCCGGAATAGGCACTGAAATAGGTTCATCAGCAAGCCATGTATTTAAACGAAAACGATCAGGCTCACTTAATGCCGTTAAATATGTGGCAGGTTTTGCCAGAGAGCCAATAGAACGACGTGCTGATAATGCGCGGTTAAAGCCCGCATATTGTGGTTGAGAGCCCCCTACTAACGCCCTAACTTCACCACTTAAACGGTCAACAACCACCATTGCCCCTTCAAGATCGTCTATTTTACGTGTTTTACGTAAATCAGCGACACCCACTTCAACCGCTTTTTCAGCCGCGTCTTGCGAGACAGGATCTAATGTTGTGAAGATTTTCGTACCCGATAAATCTTTTACTTTATCGCCTAGGGTTGTTTGTAACTCTTGGCGAACCAATTGCATAAACGCAGGTTGAGGCGTTAACGCTTCACTACGTGGCTTCACCCCTAAAGGACGCGCACTAAGCACGTTATAAAGCTCTTGGTCGATTATCTCTTGGGTTTCCAGCAGTTTTAATACTACATTACGACGCTCTAACGCCGCTTTTGGATTACGCCAAGGGTTATAAGCTGATGCACCTTTAACCATACCCACTAAAAGCGCTTGCTGATCAAGGCTTAGTTCATCAACGGGACGACCAAAATAATAAAGGCTAGCTAATGGGAAACCACGGATCTGTTCATCACCACTTTGCCCTAAAAAGACTTCGTTAAGATACAGCTCTAAAATGCGATCTTTGCTATAACTCGCATCCATAATGATTGCCATATAGGCTTCATTAAGCTTTCTTTTTAGCGTTCTTTCGTTAGTCAAAAATAGGTTTTTCACTAACTGTTGCGTTAACGTACTACCGCCTTGAACCGCTTTACCCGCAGTAAAATTCGCTAGTACAGCACGACCAATAGAATACAGGCTGATACCGTCATGCTCATAGAAACGACGATCTTCTGTTGCAATTAACGTATCCACTAATAACTGTGGAAATTTGTCTCTTGCTAAGAATAAACGTTGCTCACCATTTGCAGATTGCATCATGGTAATCAGCTTAGGATCAAGACGGAAAAAGCCAAATTGGCGCTGATTATCCATGTTAGTGATACTAACAAGTGAATTTTGCTCAAAGGCTAATTTAGCTAAGATTTGCTCTTCACGACCATCAGGGAAATCAAATGGTCGGCGCAACATTTCAATGGTGTTGCCTCTTACCACAAACTCGCCAGGACGTGTGATTTTGTTAACATTGCGGTATTGCATACCCTCAAGTAAGCTCACCATCTCTTTTTGGCTATAATTCATGCCCGGTTCTAAGTTAACGGTACGTCCGTAAACCGCAGCAGGTAATTCCCAAACATTGCCATCAAGACGCTCTTTGATTTGAGAATGTAAATAAACACCATAAATGCCCATTAAAACCGCAACCACAATGGCGATTTTGACAAATAACCAAAACCAAGAACGACCTCTTTTGGTTTGTTTCGCTGGTCTTTTCTTTCTACTCATGAACTGTATCTCTCATTAAAACCCCTTTATCACGGGATAAAGAAGCCTAACATTGTCGCTATTTTTCTGTGTGATCCCACAAGAAAGCTCTCAAATACGAATAAAACTAGAGCATATTGATCTGGGGTGAAACTAATATTCATTTATTGGCTATATTTTTTTACTCGCCGAGTCGGTGCCGTATTCGCTGGATCATCAGGCCATAAATGCTTTGGATAGCGCCCTTTCATCTCTTTTTGCACCTCTTTATAACTTCCTGCCCAAAACGTGGCTAAATCTTGTGTTTTTTGGATAGGACGATGTGCTGGTGACAATAATTCCATGACTACAGGCAATTGACCATTCGCAATAATAGGGCTTTGTTGTTCGCCATAAACTTCTTGAATACGAATAGCAATCACAGGCGGCAACTCCAAATCATAATTGATAATCACTTTTGTCCCTGTCGGCGCCAAATAATGCGTTGGAAATAAGCTTTGAAGCAACTGATTTTCATGCCATGTTAATTGATTTTTAATAATCGTATTAATATCAATTTGTTGTAATGCTTTTAATGTCTGAACTTCTCCAAGTTCAGGTAAGAGCCATGTTTCTAACGTTTCAAGTAACACAGCTTCTTCTAAATCAGGCAATAACGCTTCTGGGCACCACTTTTTCGCTAAAGAAAGACGAATAAAAAACTGTTGAGTCTCTTCACTAAGTGCTAAAGCACTTAAGCCGTTCTCTCTTAACCAATTCAATAACGCTTGTTGCATTTGCTGTTTATTGGGCTTGTCGAGTTGACGCTGACTTAAGGTTAATCGCCCTAATTGACGTTGTTGCCATGCAACTAACGTACCGCGTTTTTCATCCCATTCAACCGTGGTATTATTTTCAATAAGCTTAGGAAAGGTAGCTGATATTTCATCAATATCAATAGGCAAAGCTAATAAAATACGGACATCAGCATAATGTGCATTTTGCAGTAATAATGGCGCTAAAATCCACGGTGCATTACTCATAGATTGCGAGTCATCCATCATAGCACCTTGCCCATTTGCTAAACGAAAACGCCCTTGATTATCACGATTTTTAGCAATCCTATCAGGAAATCCTACCGCTAATAATGAACCTAACAATTCCGAGCAAAACGTTCCTTTTCGATGTTGAGAGAGCTGTTTTTCACGTCGTGACCAGAAGGTATTCTTTTGTTGTGCAATCCACTCTAGATTAATTTCTTGTCCTCTTGGAGGCTCTTCTAAAATTGCACATAGACGTGCGGCAGTAACAAGATGATTATCACTTTGCTCACTCGCATAATCCAAAATTGCGGCTAATCGAGGCTCAATGCCCCATTGCGCCATACGTGAACCTCGTGGTGTTAATCCACCTTGTTTATCTATCGCCCCCAAACGATACAATAAGTCTTTAGCGGCATGTAATGCTTGTGGTGTTGGTGTATCCAACCAGTTCAACTGATTAATATCACGACATCCCCACTGCAAAACAGAAAGCCATAACGATGATAAATCACTGCTTAATATTTCAGGCAATTGATGAGAAGCAACGCGCTCTGCTTGTTCTTGGCTTATTAAATGCCAGCAAATACCTGCCTCAAGACGCCCTGCTCGCCCAGCTCTTTGCGTTTGTGATGATTGACTAGTTCGTTGACGCAATAAGCTAGTGACACCACTTTTCAAATCAAATTGAGCGCGCTTTTCAATAGCACTATCAAGGACTAAACGAATTCCTTCAATGGTAAGACTCGTTTCTGCGATATTGGTCGCAAGAACGACTTTCCGATAACCTTTCTCTGTGGGTTCAATCGCTTTTTGTTGTTCAGCTAATGAAAGCGCACCATAAAGAGGAAATAACAAAACATTGTTATCCACTTTATCTTTTAGAATGTCAGCAACACGCACGATTTCGGCACTACCCGGCAAGAAAATCAGCATGGAACCCGATTCTTGCGCAAGTAATCGTAAAGCCATAGTGGCAATTTCTTGCTCAAAGGGTTGATGTGTATTGATAGGAAAATAGACTCGTTCTACAGGATAGCTACGGCCTTCAGCGCTGATCATAGGAGCATCAGGTAATAATGCGGTGAGCTTTTGATTATCCAATGTTGCTGACATAATCAACACACGCAAATCATCACGTAATCCCATTTGTACATCGAGCAATAAAGCCAATGCTAAATCAGCCTGTAAACTGCGTTCATGAAATTCATCTAAAATCACAAGGCTTACGCCAGCCAACTAAGGATCTTGCTGTAACATACGGTTTAATACCCCTTCTGTTACCACTTCAAGTCGAGTTTTTGAGCTGACTTTGCTTTCCGCTTTCATTCGATACCCCACCGTATTGCCAACTTCTTCATTTAGCTGACTGGCTAAACGATAAGCAATACTTTTGGCAGCAATTCGTCTTGGCTCTAATAAAATTATTTTGCCATCAAAGCAATTTTGCTCCAGTAAATAAAGGGGAAGCGCCGTGGATTTACCTGCACCAGTGGGAGCATGAAGCAAAACTTGTGGGGATTGTTTTAACGCAGCAACGATTTTTTCTGTTACATCAAAGATTGGCAATAAATGCACACAGGCTCCATGATTCATTAACTTTCTTGGCTTGGCATTGTAGCATTAGCGCTTTATTAAAGGTCATATTTTCCTCGGAGTCATTATGAAATTTGAGCAACCGCTACAATCCGCCACTTTACTAAAACGATATAAGCGTTTTTTAGCAGACGTTGTCACCCCAAATGGGGAAGAATTCACGCTCCATTGCGCCAACACAGGTGCAATGACGGGATGTGCGACTCCCGGTGATACTGTTTGGTATTCCACCTCTTCAAATGCAAAAAGAAAATACCCGCACAGTTGGGAACTTACACAGACCCAAACCGATGATTGGATTTGTGTAAATACCTTAAGAGCAAACGGTATTGTT
Source organism: Proteus sp. LHD240705 (assembly GCF_047921555.1). NCBI lineage: Bacteria > Pseudomonadati > Pseudomonadota > Gammaproteobacteria > Enterobacterales > Morganellaceae > Proteus > Proteus sp. LHD240705. The sequence continues at coordinate 441,527 of NZ_JBLRMI010000002.1, read as the reverse complement.
GCAGATGCCATTGAAGCAGGTGACATTCCAGAATTATCTGAATATGACGAGATAAAACGAGAAGTGAAATACGGTAGTGAGAACAGTCGTATTGACATTTTACTTAAATCAAATCATAAAGTTGACTGTTATATTGAAGTGAAGTCAGTCACCTTACTCGACAACGGTATGGGTTATTTCCCTGATGCAAAGACAGAACGTGGCCAGAAACATCTTAGAGAGTTGACCGCTATCGCAAAATTGGGTTTAAGGGCTGTCTTATTCTACGCAGTTCCCCATACTGGCATTACGGAAGTGACTGTTGCTAAAGAGATTGACCCTAACTATGCTTCACTGCTAAAAGAAGCGAGTGATGCAGGGGTTGAAATCTTGTGTTATCGCATCAATATTAGTGAATACAATTTAACAATTGGACAGCAATTACCTTTTATTTCAAATAGTTAATTGAAACGCATGGCATTAGTTAAGCATTTTTTAACTAAAAAGGGACATTTACTTGCGTGCCTTCACACCATGAGAAAACTTATTGAAGGAATAATTGCTATCCTCGCGGGCATCTGCTATTTATAGCGCCCTATTTTTTCCCCTTCCTGTTTTGAAGGTGGGGATTATTCAGAAATGCGTATGTAGGAGAAGCATTATGCAAGAAGGGCAAAAGCGTAAAACATCGTCCATGAGCATTCTCGCTATTGCTGGCGTTGAGCCATATCAGGAAAAAGCGGGCGAAGAGTACATGAACGAAGCCCAATTAGCGCATTTTAAGCTAATACTTGAATCTTGGCGCAATCAGCTCAGGGATGAAGTCAACCGCACCGTTACTCATATGCAAGATGAGGCGGCAAACTTCCCAGATCCCGTTGACCGTGCTGCACAAGAAGAAGAATTCAGTCTTGAGCTGCGTAACCGTGATCGTGAACGTAAACTCATTAAGAAAATCGAGAAAACACTGAAAAAAGTCGAAGATGATGACTTTGGTTTCTGTGAATCTTGTGGAGTGGAAATCGGCATTCGCCGTTTAGAAGCTCGTCCTACAGCAGATTTATGTATCGACTGTAAGACATTAGCTGAAATCCGTGAAAAACAGATGGCTGGCTAATAATGAGCAAACGCCTCAGCCTAATACGTTGAGGCGTTAATCTGAATCTTTCGATGCACGAGATTACAGACTATATTGGGCGCTTTGCGCCATCGCCAACGGGTCAACTTCATTTTGGCTCATTGGTTACTGCACTTGGCAGTTATCTTCAAGCTCGCGCACACCACGGGCGTTGGCTTTTGCGCATCGATGATATCGACCCTCTTAGAGAACCTCCCGGCACTGCATCCCAAATTATTCGTACATTAGAACATTATGGTTTGTTCTGGGATGAAGAGATCCTCTATCAATCGCAACGCCATGATGCTTACCGTGAGATTTTACACACTCTTTGGAAAGAAGGTGTTTGCTATCACTGTCATTGTAGCCGTCATCGTTTACATGACTTAGGGGGTGTGTATGATAACCACTGTCGTCATCGCGAGCCACTCACAACTAATGTTACACCTTTTGATAAAGAGAGTGCATGGAGGTTGATCCAACAGCATCCTGTTTATCATTTTGAAGATGTCATTCAAGGTACATATTATTCAAAGAGTACGTCTATCGTGTTAGAAGATATGATTATTCACAGAAAAGATAACTTATTTGCGTATAATCTAGTGACAGTGATTGATGATAGTTATCAGGGTGTAACCGAAGTTGTTAGAGGTGCCGATCTACTTGATCCCACATTGCGACAAATCAGTTTACATAAACAACTGAATTTACCTATTCCGCGTTATGCTCATTTACCTTTAGCAATAAATCATGACGGTAATAAATTATCAAAACAAAATCACGCAAATGCGTTACCAGATACTGATCCAAGACCCGTCATTATCGATGCTTTACGGTTTCTTAATCAGCCTATTATTGCGGGTTGGCAAGATTATTCGTTAGCATCATTGTTAGAGATTGCGATAGCGCAGTGGTCACCTTCTGAGATTTTAAAACAAAATCATCAGCAACAAGGGTATGAATAAACCACACAAAGCATTCTCAAAAAATGTTCAGTAGGCTATGATTAGCCGCTTAATTTTTTAATTATTAGAATTTATTATTCGAGGTGTCATATTTTTAATCGAGTAGCACATTTCTGCCGTAATCTGCTAGGGCGACAAACAACGTCATCAGACACACAACCGGTAGCGAGTGAAAGGCCAGTCACTGCATCTGACCGACCAATACAAGAAACACAGAAACCTGTGCGTCGGCGTCCTGCTATATCCGCAGACCGTCCCCGTAAAAAAAAGAGTAATAAAGAAAAGGCGAACGGGAGTGATTTGCCAATGACTGTGATCCCAAGAGATCAACACCCAATTTCACGTAACGACATCAGTGATAATGCATTAAAAGTGCTTTATCGCCTAAATAACTCTGGCTTTCAGGCTTATTTAGTTGGTGGCGGTGTCCGTGACTTATTACTGGGAAAAAAACCAAAAGATTTTGATATTGCCACTAATGCAACACCTGAAGATGTACGTCGATTATTCCGTAACAGCCGTTTAGTCGGTCGTCGTTTCCGTCTTGCTCATATTATGTTTGGCCCTGAAGTGATTGAAGTTGCGACTTTCCGCGGCTCTCATGAAGATCATGAAGTTTCAGACAATAACCAATCCCAGCAAGCACAAAGCGGTATGTTACTGCGCGACAATATTTTTGGCTCAATTGAAGAAGATGCCATCCGTCGTGACTTTACATTAAACAGCCTCTATTACGGTGTTGATGATTTTGCTGTACGTGATTACGTTGGCGGCTTAGCGGATCTGAAAGCGGGTATTATTCGCTTAATTGGCGATCCTGAAACGCGCTATCGCGAAGATCCCGTCAGAATGCTTAGAGCCATTCGCTTTGCTAGTAAATTGGATATGCAAATTGCGCCAGAAACCGCAGAGCCAATTGCCAGACTTGCTCCTTTATTACGTAATATTCCATCGGCTCGTCTTTTTGAAGAATCGCTGAAATTATTACAAACGGGGCAAGGATACAAAACTTACAAGTTAATGTGTCGTCATCAATTACTTGAACCGCTGTTTCCGCTGATTGCATCTAAAATGACAGAGCAACATGATACGCCGATGGAGAGAATGCTAGATCAAGTTCTCAAAAACACGGACTACCGCATCAATAAAGAGATGCGAGTCAATCCGGCGTTCTTATTTGCGGCGATGCTGTGGTATCCATTAATTGAACATGCCGAAAAATTAGTCCAAGAAAGTGGTCTTTCTTACTATGACTCTTTCTCTATGGCGATGAACGATATTTTAGATGAGCAATGCCGTACTATTGCGATACCAAAACGCATTACCACAACAATGCGTGATATCTGGCAATTACAGCAACGTTTACCTAAACGCCAAGGTCGTCGTGCGAATAAATTACTTGAGCACCCTAAATTCCGTGCAGCATTCGATTTACTGGAATTACGTGCCAATGTACAACACAATCCAGAGCTTCAAGCGTTAGCTGGTTGGTGGGCTGATTTCCAAGCCTCTAACAATACGCAACAGCGCTCAATGGTCTCTGAATTAGGCCAAGCCCCCGTTCGTAAACGTCCGCGTCCACGTAAACGCCCTCGTCATCCAAGCGCAAAACCAGCATCAAGACACGAGAATACCAATGAGTAAACAGAAAAAACGTGTTTATATCATTTTAGGTAGCAATTTGAATTCACCTGAAAATCAGGTGAATTCAGCGATTAAGGCAATCAGTGAGATCCCACAAACAACATTGATTGCACAATCATCTTGGTATCGTACTCGCCCAATGGGACCACAAGATCAGCCTGATTATCTTAATGTCGCTGTTGCGGTTGATACAACGTTAGCACCTGAAGAGTTGCTTAATAACACACAAGCGATTGAATTAGCGCAAGGTCGTGTTAGAAAAGAAGGCAACCGTTGGGGCCCAAGAACGCTTGATCTTGATATTATGTTATTTGGTGATGACGTGATCCAAACCGAGCGATTAACCGTACCTCATTACGGGCTTAAAGTACGTGAATTTATGCTTTATCCATTAGCGGAATTAGCACCCGACCTTCGCTTTCCTGATGGTGAGTTATTAGCAGATAGATTGGCGTTAGTGCCTGAAAATGGCATGGAAAAGTGGTAATTTCACACTAGTACGTTCTTAATGCTAAAGGTTGATACTGTAAAAAATATAAACAGTATCAGCCTATCTCTTCTCTTTTACTTTCCCTCAATTTTTCAAACACATCTCTCCGCCCCAATCTCTAAACTCTTTTATATTTATTTTTCACATATAGGCAATTGATAAATATAAATAAAAATTATCATTTATTATTTTTCATTACTCATTTAATTACTTTTTCTTCGTTTTTAGTCCTTAAATGCTACAATCGAAAGCGGCTTTATTTTGATGTTCTAACATTTTCTTTAATAAACAAACAATTATGTGAAGTAATTAATTTTATCTACACACAAAAAAATGACAATGATGGAGTTTGTTACAATGAAACCCACTACGCTTTCAACGCTGAACCGCTATAAGCAAGAAAAGAAAAAATTCGCCACAATCACCGCTTATGATGCAAGTTTTGCTCGCCTTTTTGCACAAGAAGGTATTCAAGCCATGCTGATTGGTGATTCATTGGGTATGACACTACAAGGTCATAACAGCACCTTGCCTGTCACCGTTGAACAAATTGCCTACCACACTCGTTGTGTAAGAGCGGGTGCACCTAATGCTTTCTTGATTGCAGATATGCCGTTTATGTCTTATTCCACCCCTGAGCAAGCTTGTCTTAATGCCGGCATTCTGATGCAAGCAGGAGCTAATATGGTGAAGATTGAAGGTGGAAGTTGGTTAATTCCTACCGTTAAAATGCTCACTGAGCGTGCGGTTCCTGTCTGTATTCATTTAGGTCTAACACCACAATCTGTCAACGTCTTTGGAGGTTATAAAATCCAAGGTAGAGAGCACGATGAAGCCGAGCAATTGAAGCAAGATGCCATCGCCCTTGAAAATGCGGGTGCTCAATTGGCGGTATTGGAATGTGTTCCTGTTACTCTGGCTAAAACAATTACAGACGCATTAACGATGCCTGTTATTGGTATTGGGGCAGGCAATGTCACAGATGGACAAATTCTTGTTATGCATGATTTATTAGGTTTAACACCTCAAGCCCCTAAGTTTTCAAAAGACTTTTTACAAGAAGCAGGCTCCTTAAAAGGTGCGGTTAGTCTTTATGTTCAACAAGTTGAACAATGCCTGTTTCCAGAAGAAAAACATTCATTTAACTGATTTATTATCTTAATTATCAATATTGTTTAAAAGGAGTCACGCCGTGCTAATTATTGAAACTACGCTTATCTTACGCAGAGAAATCAAGCGATTAAAGCAAGAAGGTAAACGCATTGCATTGGTTCCAACAATGGGTAATCTGCATGAAGGTCACCTAAAATTAATTGAAGAAGCGCGTATTCACGCAGATGTTGTGATCACATCTATTTTTGTTAACCCACTTCAATTTGATAGAGAAGCGGATTTAGCAAATTATCCTCGTACTTTACAAGAAGATTGCGAGTTACTGCGTGATAAACATGTCGATATTATCTTTGCGCCTTCAGCAAAAGAAATGTATCCACACGGTATGGAAAATCAAACAACTGTTGATGTCCCTGTATTATCTATCGTATTAGAAGGCGCAAGCCGTCCTGGTCATTTCCGTGGTGTCACGACAGTTGTCAGTAAGCTTTTTAACCTTGTACAACCTGATGTTGCGATGTTCGGTGAAAAAGACTTCCAACAACTGCAAATTATCAAAAAGATGGTAAGCGATTTATGTATGGATATCAGCATCGTTCCTGTTGCTATCGTACGTGACAAAAATGGTTTAGCGCTCAGTTCGCGCAATCGTCTATTATCTGATAACGAAAAACAACAAGCCCCTGCACTTTATCAAGCGATGCAAGAAATTGCAGAACAACTAAAGTCGGGTAATCATGATGTTAATCAGCTACTGCAAAATGCAAAAAACACCTTAGAGCAGCAAGGTTTTCGTGCAGATGAGTGCTTTATTTGTGATGCGGATACACTCACACCATTAAATGAAGAGAGCCATCGGGCCGTGATTTTAATGGCTGCATGGCTAGGTAATACACGCTTGATTGATAACCAGCAAGTTAACCTTGTTTAATATTCATTATTAGAAAAATAGGAAACACAACAATGCTACGCACTATGTTACAAGGCAAACTTCATCGCGTAAAAGTCACACAAGCTGATCTTAACTATGAAGGCTCTTGCGCAATTGATCAGGATTTTATGGATGCCGCAGGCATTCTTGAAAATGAAGCGATTGATATTTATAACGTTGATAATGGTGAGCGTTTTTCAACCTATGCCATTTGTGCCGAAAGAGGCTCTCGGATTATTTCAGTCAATGGAGCAGCTGCGCGTCGTGCCGCCGTTGGCGATCGCTTAATTATTTGTTCTTATGTGCAAATTCCTGATAGTGATGCGCGTAGCCATAAACCTAATATTGCTTATTTTGAAGATAACAACGAGATGAAACGTATTGCAAAAGCGGTTCCTGTTCAAGTTGCTTAATCAATAAGAAATAACACATTTCCCCATAAACAGAGGTTCCCTGTTTATGGGGAATTATCACCTGAATAATAAATAATCTATTGTTATTATTTGCTTGTCACGATTCACCACGACAAAAACGAGACATAAGATTCAAAACCGTGTTTCTTCTCCATTTTTCCTCGCTTATCTTTCTGTAGCTTGTTATAAATCATATAAGTATTGTCTGACTACTCTCTGACTAATAAAAAATTATGATAAAAGTTGCTTTAGTAGATGATCACATTGTTGTGCGTTCAGGATTTGCACAACTCTTAATGTTAGAACCCGATATTCATATCGTGGGTGAATATTCTAATGGGCAAGAAGCATGGCCTTATTTAGCACATGACGATATTGATGTTGCTGTGATGGATCTCTCTATGCCTGGCGAAAGTGGTCTACAACTCCAAAGTCGCTTAAAACAAAAGCGCCCTGATTTTCGCACCATTATTTTAAGTATCTACGATACGCCCGCTTTTGTTCAAAGCGCATTAGATTCGGGCGCCCGCGGTTATTTAACAAAACGTTGTGGCCCTGAAGAGTTAGTACAAGCCGTACGCGCTGTACATCAAGGTGGCTGTTATCTTTGTTCTGATGCAATGAAAGCGTTACGACAAACACCCGAAAAAGAAGATGCATTACATACGTTAACACCTCGCGAAAGAGAGATTTTCAATCTTTTAGTTCAAGGCGTTAATGTCAAAACAATTGCGGTACAACTTAACCTTAGCCACAAAACCGTTCACGTTCATCGAGCCAATGTTCTTGGTAAATTAAGCTGTGAAACCACTATCGATCTGGTTCATTTCGCCTTAAAAAATCAATTGATTACAGGCTCGCTGTAAAATGAAAAGGGGACTGCGTTTTTTTCTTCAATCCCTCTTTTTATTACTCACCTACTCTTTACTTTGGCTATCACTTTGGGTGATTGGCTTCTATTTAAGTAAAAACGGGCAACAAGCCGCCCTTTTCTTACCTCAAGGTCTACGATTAGCCCTAATAATTTTACTTTGGCGGCGTTTTTGGCTACCAATGTTATTTGCTGAATGGGGGCTTTATTACTGGTTAGCGCAAGAGCAATTAATTACCCACGCCATTATTTATCTCTCACCAATACTAAGCCTTATTATCGCGTTAGAAGTTCAGCGTATTTGGTGGCGATATCCTCTTTATTGGCAACGCCTAACCCTATTAATTAGTGCCGTTGGCTTTAATAGCCTGCTACAAGCCTTTATTCTTGGTTTTGTAATTAATACCACCAGCGGTATTTTTCTGACATCCGTTACTGGTGGCATATTACTCGCCCCTTTTGTTTTTTTACTTTATGAATATCTACGCGAATTACAAAGTCGCACTTTAGTCTCTGACGGCACACTCGATCCGCCATTAAGAACCTCCTTACTCATGTGGGGATTTCTATTTTGCCTTATCGGATTAAGTGCACAGTTTTTCTTAACACCCGAAATAGAACGCTTATTAGTTATTCTTGTTTTTATCCCTAATGTATTTATGGCGTATCGTTATGGCTGGCAAGGCGGCGTATTATCTGCAATATTAGGCAGCTTAATTATCACCTTTGCTCGACAAGTTAATGGCGCGTTTAATGACTTACGTGAGTTAGAAATGTTTTTAACTACGCAAGCTATTATTGGCATTGGTTTAGGGATAGCAATAAGCCGCCAACAGCAATTAGCCCATAATTTACGTCACTATCGATTACGCTTAGAGCAAGAACTTCAGGCTAGACGCGAACTAATGGAGCAACTTGTTCACACCGAAGAAGATGTGAAAAAAGCCATTGCTCGTGAATTACATGATGAGATTGGGCAAAATATTACAGCCATCCAAATTCAATCAATGTTAGTAAAAAAGATGGCTGATAACGATAAAACGCGCCAAACAGGGGAACAAATCGAACGGCTTGCACTGCAAATTCATCAATCTACACGTCAACTACTCCGACAATTACGCCCGCCTGTTTTAGAAGAAATGTCGCTTGAAAAAGCCCTTCACCATTTAATTAATGAGTTTGCTTTTGATGACAACGGTATCATCTGTAATTTTAATTACTCGTTAGATAAAGAGCCTAAAAATGAAACCATTATTTTTACCCTCTACCGTTTAGTACAAGAGCTGTTAAACAACATTAGTAAACACGCCAACGCGACCTATATCCAAATCTCACTGACTCAAAACCAAAACCGATTACGACTGATGATTAGTGATAATGGTATTGGCATGTTACCCACGTCATTATCAGCACAACAAAGTAGTGGCTTTGGATTACGCGGAATTGAAGAACGCATTCGTGCTTTAGGTGGAGAATGGGAAGTGGTAAATCATCACGGTACGAAAATAATTGTTAACTTACCCACAAATTCAAAAGAAAACAGTGAAAACTAAGAATAAGTCTTAGTCATCTACAACCTTATCTCATTCTTTTTCGCGACATTTTTTTTACATTTGCAACATCAAAGAGGATGTTATGTCAGGTAAAAATTCGGCATCAATAAATAAGACCTATAACTTTTGGCGCAAAAATTTAATGCTGTCGATGATTATTGGTTATGCCACCTTCTACCTCACACGTAAAAGCGTCAACTTTGTGATGCCCGTTATGCAAGTTGAATTGAATTTAGATAAAGGAGATATCGGTTGGATAGCCAGCCTTTTTTATCTCACTTACGGTTTATCTAAATTTGTTTCTGGTATTTTCCACGATAAGTGGGGATACCGCTGGTTTATGGGTGTTGGATTAGTAATGACAGGCATTATGAATATTATCTTTGCCTATTGTCTTTCGTTTCCTGCACTGCTTTTGGTCTGGGCACTAAATGGTTTCTTTCAAGGCTTTGGATGGCCACCTTGTGCAAGGTTGTTAACACACTGGTATTCACGCAATGAACGTGGCTTCTGGTGGGGATTATGGAATATCTCAATCAACCTTGGCGGGATGAGTCTTCCCATTTTAACTGCGTGGCTAGCGACGCATTATAGTTGGCAAGTCGCACTGCTTGTTCCCGGTATTATCGGCATCATCATCGGGCTATGGTTGTGTGTACGATTAAAAGGGACTCCCGCAGAAGAAGGACTTCCTACTGTGGGTGTGTGGCGGCGCGATGTGTTTGAATTACGTCAAGAACAAGCCTCTCCGCCTAAACCTATGCTAACTATTTTGAAAGAGAGCATTTTATTTAACCGAATGATTTGGTTGCTAGGGTTTTCTTATATTTTGGTTTATCTCATACGTATGGCGATAAACGATTGGGGAAATATCTGGTTATCAGAGACACATGGCGCCAATTTATTAAGTGCAAATGCCATTCTTTCCTTGTTTGAAGTAGGTGGCTTGCTCGGGGCGTTATGTTCAGGCTGGGGCTCGGATTTATTATTCCGCGGCCAACGAGCACCAATGATATTGCTGTTTTCACTCGGCCTTTTTACCGCAGTAACAGCACTTTGGTTAATTCCAATTCATCATTATGCGTTACTCGCAGCCTGTTTTTTTAGTATCGGTTTTTTTGTGTTCGGACCACAGATGTTAATCGGGCTTGCTGCAACAGAATATTGCCATAAAAACGCAGCAGGCACGGTAACTGGCTACTTGGGATTGTATGCCTATTTAGGGGCGGCAATGGCAGGTTGGCCATTAAGTCAGGTCATGGCGCATTATGGTTGGACTGGGATGTTTGCATTATTAACCAGTGCTGCGGCCTTAATGGGACTCTTACTAATGCCGTTGTTGATTGCTGATGTTAGCAAACAAGAGCATTCAGTTGGCCCACTTTCATTTTCCGATGACGACACATTTAAAAGGTTCTGAACATGAAATTGAAAACCCTCTCTACACTCGTTGCTGCTGGTCTGGCTCTTTCTGCGGTTAGCTTATCAACAAATGCGGCTGGTCGCTTAGTCGTTTACTGTAGTGCGACAAATGCGATGTGTGAAGCTGAAACAAAAGCCTTCGCCGAAAAGTATGATGTTAAAACTACCTTCGTTCGTAATGGTTCTGGGAGTACTTTAGCTAAAATTGAAGCTGAAAAACGTAACCCACAAGCTGACGTTTGGTATGGCGGTACAATGGATCCTCACTCACAAGCGGGTGAAATGGATCTGCTAGAGCCTTACGTTTCTCCTAATCTCGATCAGATCATGCCACAATTTCGTGATCCAGCTAAACGCAAAGGAAACTACTCTTCTGCGGTCTATGTCGGTATTTTAGGTTTTGGCGTCAATAAAGATCGCTTAAAAGAAAAAGGCATTGCTATTCCAACCTGCTGGAAAGATTTAATTAAGCCTGAATACAAAGGCGAAATTCAAATTGCTGATCCACAAAGCTCAGGTACGGCTTACACTGCACTGGCAACCTTTGATCAATTATGGGGCACTGAGCAAGCCTTTGATTACCTGAAGAAAATCAATACAAATATCTCTCAATACACCAAATCAGGTATTGCTCCTGCACGAAATGCAGCCCGTGGTGAAGCAGCCATTGGTATTGGTTTCCTACATGATTACTCATTAGAAGTTGAAAATGGCGCCCCACTTGAATTGATCTCGCCTTGTGAAGGTACAGGGTATGAAATCGGTGGTGTCAGTATCATTAAAAATGCCCGCAATATGGATAACGCAAAATTATTCGTAGATTGGACACTCTCAAAAGAAGCGCAGGAAATTAGCTGGAAAGAAGGTAAATCTTACCAAATTCTAACCAATACCTCGGCTGAATCTTCACCTATGGCACTGAAATTATCAGACTTAAAACTCATTAACTACGACATGGATAAATATGGCGATAGTGAAGTACGTAAGGAACTGATTAATAAGTGGGTTACCGAAGTAAAAATGGGTAAATAGCTCATTAACAGAGCGAGATAACCTCTCGCTCTCTTTTTCTCATAATAATAAATACATTTACTCTCGGGGGATTTATGTCTCACACACTCGCTTTACCTGAAAAAAAGAGGCGGGATCCCATATTTTTATGGATCCTAATTGCATGGATGGCATTTGCGTTACTGCCATCATGGAGCCTTGACTACGGTCTTTTAGACTCAACAGCAGATGAATTGCTCACCTCTTATGGCTGGAGTAGCCTAAATATCAGTTGGCTCTGGTTTTTATTACCGAGTTTACTGCTATTTCGCCCATTAACTGCACCTAAACGTGAAAATCGCTCTCGCCACTATTTTGATGCGGGTTTTGCCCTATTTTGTGCATTTATTACGATAGTCAGTGCAACCCTTGAAGGACGTGGCTTAGGTTATTCTGCGATCATCCTTTTTATTTCTCTGGGAATGATCATGAAAACCGCCTTAACACGCCTTGAATGGCTGGGCGGTGATAGCTTTGTTATCGGCTCTTTGATAGCTGTTGTTGCACTGATTGGCGCCTTTATTATCTTCCCTAGTATCGCTATTTTTATTCCGATGTTTAAAGATAGCGCGGGCAATTTTGCACCTTTTGAGTTTATCGCGATTTTAAGCCAAGCCCATATAGTGCAAGTGATGCTTAACTCAATTGTGCTTTCTATTGCTGTGGGGATAGGTTGTACTTTCTTTGGTTTAATACTGGCCATTTATACGTCACGTATTGCGGTGCGCTCTGCCATTATCGGCCGTGTATTTTCTATCTTACCTATTGTTACACCACCTTTTGTTGTCGGTTTAGGGGTGACGTTAATGATGGGACGTTCGGGTTATGTGACAGAGTTTCTGGCCACTTACGCAGGACTTGAAAATACCAACTGGTTATATGGCTTTACAGGGATTTGGTTGGCGCAAGTGCTCGCCTTTACCCCTATGTCATTTATGATTTTAGATGGCGCCATTAAAACCATTCATCCTTCATTAGAAGAAGCCTCTTACACCTTAAGAGCAAACCGTTATCAAACTTTCTTTAACGTCTTTATGCCGTTGCTTAAACCTGCGTTAGCCAATGCGTTTTTAATTGTAATTGTGCAATCTCTTGCTGACTTTAGTAATCCGTTAGTTTTAGGAGGCAACTTTGACGTTATCGCCACACAAATTTATTTCTATATCACAGGCTCTCAGCTTGATTATCAATCAGCCAGTACATTAGGCGCATCACTGTTAGTTTTCTCACTATTAGTGTTCTGTGTGCAGTATATGTGGATTGGTAAACGCTCTTACGTCACGGTATCAGGTAAATCTTATCGCGGTGATGTTCAACCTCTTCCATCGTCACTGATCGCATTTGTGACTACTGTTTTAGGTATTTGGGTTGTCTTTAATATCCTGCTCTATGGCAGTATTTTCTACGGTAGCTTTACCGTTAACTGGGGAGTTGATTACACCTTAACACTCGATAACTTTATCAAATTATTTGGTCAAGGAATGAGTGACGGTGCATGGCCTTCATTATTAGATACCTTGTTATATGCGGGTATCGCCGCGCCGATCACGGCAATTCTCGGACTATTAATTGCCTATATCGTGGTGCGCCAAGACTTTAAAGGTAAAAAAAGTATCGAGTTCACAACCATGCTTTGTTTTGCCGTACCAGGAACCGTCGCAGGTGTCTCTTATATTCTTGCGTTTAACGACTCGCCTTTCTATTTAACGGGAACGGCGGCAATTGTGATTATCTCTATGACAATGCGTAACGTGCCTGTGGGAATACGTGCGGGTATTGCGGGATTAGGGCAAATTGATAAATCGCTTGATGAAGCTTCTCTAAGTTTAAGAGCGAACTCAATGAGAACCATTTTCTATGTGCTGTTACCGTTATTACGCCCTGCTATTTTATCTGCGCTGATTTATAGCTTTGTGCGTGCGATAACGACAGTCAGTGCCATCGTTTTCCTTGTTACACCAGATACACGCGTTGCAACCGCTTATATTTTAAACCGCGTTGAAGATGGTGAATACGGCGTCGCAATTGCCTACGGCTCGATTTTAATCGTCGTGATGTTGGCAATTATTTTCTTATTTGACTATTTGATTGGCGAAGCCCGTGTTTCACGCTCTAAAGCCAAAAATGCACAGTAATACGGAGTATAAATCATGACACAACAACATTTCGTTGAACTGAAAAATGTAATTAAGCGTTTTGGCACTAACACGGTGATTGAAGATCTCAGTTTGTCTATTCCACAAGGCAAAATGGTTTCATTATTAGGGCCTTCAGGTTGCGGTAAAACAACCGTATTACGTTTAGTGGCAGGGTTAGAAAAACCGACAGAAGGCAAAATTTTTATCGATGGCGAAGATGTTACCGACCGTTCGATCCAGCAGCGCGACATCTGTATGGTGTTTCAGTCTTATGCCCTTTTCCCTCATATGTCGTTGGGCGAAAATATTGGCTATGGCTTAAAAATGCTGGGGCGTCCTAAGGCTGAAATCAAACAACGTGTTTCTGAAGCCTTAGAGCTGGTGGATTTAGCAGGCTTTGAAGACCGTTTTGTTGACCAAATTTCAGGTGGTCAACAACAACGTGTTGCATTAGCTCGCGCCTTAATTTTGAAACCTAAAGTGCTGCTTTTTGATGAACCATTGAGTAACCTTGATGCTAACTTACGTCGTAGTATGAGAGAGAAAATTCGTGAATTACAACAACAGTTTAATATCACGTCTCTTTATGTCACTCATGACCAAAGTGAAGCATTTGCCGTTTCTGATATGGTTTTAGTGATGAATAAAGGCAAGATAATGCAATTAGGTTCACCACAAAATCTTTATCGCCAACCCGCATCTGAATTTATGGCAAGCTTTATGGGAGATGCAAACTTATTCCCAGCCACATTGGGCGCTGATTATGTTGATATTTTCCAATATCGCCTACCAAAACCAGATACATTTAATACGACTAAAACCGAAGTTAGAGTTGGAGTTAGACCAGAAGCGATTACCTTATCTCAACAAGGTGATGTCTGTCAGCAATGTAAAATAGTGCATGTGGCTTACATGGGACCACAATATGAAGTCACGGTAGAATGGCAAAATCAAACCTTGCTATTACAAGTCAATGCCACACAGCTTCAGCCGAATGTAGGTGACAGTTATTATCTGCAAATTCACCCTTATGGTATGTTTATCTTAGAATAAGCGTCTTTATCTTATTTATCTTAAAGGCACCTTTGAGGTGCCTTTTTTCATCTCTTCTCCCTCTTTCAGAGAAAATATTTTTATATATAAATTACAATAACTTATAAAAATTTTATCATTTTGAAAAAATCACCACTTGCTAATGATAATTATATTTACTTACAATATTTACAAAATGTTATGTTATAACATTATAAAATAAAGGAGGTAAGTAAAATGAAAAAATCTGTTTTTAGTTATACAACGCTTTTTATTTCAATAAGTTATTCATTATTTGCAAACGCAAACACCACAACGAAATCAGAAGAAAAACCACAAAATGAGGTATTAAAGGTTTATTCAACGCCTTTACAAACACCACAAGAAAAAATGGCAACACCCGTTGCTGTCATTACACAAGAAGAGTTACGCGCTAATCGTAGTGCATCTATTGCTGAAACATTGACATCTCTACCCGGTTTTCATGCCAGTTTTTTTGGTGGAGGCTCAGTGCATCCCGTTATTCGTGGGATGTCAGGCAACCGAGTAAAAGTATTGCACAGTGGTAGTGATCTTATGGATGTATCGTCGATTGGTGCAGATCACGCAATCACGAGCGAACCTTTTTTAAGCCAGCGTATTGAAGTATTAAAAGGATCTTCAGCATTACTTTATGGAGGAGGCACAATCGGTGGCGCCATTAATGTTATTGATAGCAAAATTCCTATGTCAGTGCCTGAAAAAGGTTACGATGGCGAATTACATTATCAATATGATTCTGTTTCTAAAGGAAATACCGGTGCAGCAGGTTTGACATTAGGGCAAGATAATTTAGCTCTGCGTATTGAAGGCACGAAACGTTACCAAAGTAACTACAAACAACCCGAGCCATTACATCAAGGGGAAGCAAGCCGCTTAGCTGGTTCTTATCAAGATAACCAATCTGCAAATATCGGTGCATCATGGATCTTTGATGAGGGTTATATTGGAATTGGCTATGGTGAGCAACATCGCCGATATGGATTACCTGGTCATACTCATTTTCATGATCATGAGGAGGAGCATCATCACGCCCCTACTCACCCACCTTTAGTTGGTCATCATCATCATGATCACAATCATGAATACCCTGATGAACAACATGAGCATGGCATTCCCTATATTATTATGGAGAGTAAACGATGGGATCTTCGTGGTGAAAAAAGTAACCCATTTGCCGGTATTGAATCGGTACGTTTCAGTGCGGCCAGAACCCATTATCATCATGATGAAAAAGAAGGTCATGAAGTTAGTACCCAATTTAAAAACAAAGGAGATGAATTAAGATTTTCTTTCACACATCAACCTATTTTAGGCTGGCATGGTGTTATTGGCGGGCAATTTAATCAACGTGATTTTAGTGCTTATGGAGAAGAGGCTTATGTACCGTCAACAAAAACAAAAAATCACTCACTCTTTTTATTAGAAGAATACCAATTCGGCGATTTTCGCTATGAATTAGGTTTTCGCCAAGAGTGGCAATCACTGTTAAATAGAGAAACTCAAAAAAACAATAAACAGAGTGCATCTTCGATTTCTGCTGGATTAGCGTGGAATTTTACACAAGATTATTTTTTAAATTTATCACTATCACACACGAAAAGATTACCTGTTGCAGAAGAGCTTTACGCGAATGGTGTTCATGCTGCAAGTCGAACTATTGAAAAAGGCGATCCTAATTTAACCGCAGAGACGGCAAATAATATTGATATTGGGATAACTAAAGTAACAGGTGATATTCAATTCAATATTAGTACCTATTATAACCATATTGATAATTATATTTATGGCAAGTTTACTGGCGCTGAATTAAATAATGGATATCGACCATTACAATACGTACAACATGATGCTCAATTCAAAGGTGTAGAAGGTAATATTGACTATTACTATCACCAAGATAGCTTAATTGGTATTTCTGGTGATTATGTCAGAGCAAATTTACTGCATAATAAAGGAAATATTCCAAGGATCCCCGCTTATCGATTAAGCGTTTATATTAAACATAGTTTAACAGAAAATCTAAATGGACAAATTCGGGTTGATCACTTTGGAAAACAGAATAAAACAGCCGAATATGAAACGCCAACAGCATCTTACAATACAGTTAGCTTAGGTAGTGAATATATTGGCTATTTAGATAATACCAATTATACCTTGTATGCCAAAGTTAATAATATCTTTGATGCAAAAGGAAAAGACAGTACCTCTTATATTAAAGATGAAATGTATTTACCAGGTCGTAATATCATATTAGGCACTACTCTTACATTCTAAGTATAAAAAATAATTATGAAAAAAAGTAAATTCTCTATTATTTTACTTATGCTTTTGTCGTCTCCTTTATATGGAAAAGAGAATAATGAAGATAAAAGCAAAGGAAAAGAAATACCAAACGATGTTATTACTGTTAAAGCAACATCAATAAAAAACAAAGAGACTTTCTCTTCATTGTTACTGAATAATCGGGAAGAGATAAAAGGAAAACAACTTGAACAAATAAAGTCCAATACCATTGGTAATACCGTTTCAAAAGTCGCAGGAGTACAAGCAGAAGGTTTTGGCCCTAATGCCGCAAGACCCGTTATTCGTAGCATGTCTGGAAATAGAGTGGGCATTTTAGTCAATAATCTTCCTATTAATGATGTTTCATTTATCAGCGGAAATATGCCTATTCCCATTGATATGAACAGAATTAATGAAATATCGATCAGTAAAAACTCTGAAGCACTACTTTATGGAGGTAGTAGCAGTGGTGGTGCAATTCATTTGTGGGATGATAGGATAATGACACAGTTGCCTGAAAAAGCGATTTCAGGCGCCGTGACATTTAATGGAAGTACCAATAACGGTAATGGTGGATCAGCAAATATTAAATTCAGTAATGAAGAAAACTGGGTTTTTAATATTTCGGGTGCCACTAAACGAGTTACTAGATATAAAATTCCAACACATTCTAAAGCAGCACCTTGTTATAGCTATCAACAACTAAAAAGTCACTTTGCGTTACGTGATCAATGCCAAGTTGATATGAAAGTGTTTACCAGCCGTAATCCTGAAGCTTACCCTTACATTAGTGAGTTTTGGAAAAAATACAAAGTTGAATATGAATTAAGCGAAGATGATAAATATACTTTTAAAGATAAAGATTATTTTTCAGGTATTGGTTATGTTGATAATGAAGCTAACTCACAATATAAACCCGGCAGTCCCACATCCATTGAACATGTAACACCGCCTAAGCATTATGTTGAAAATAATAATAAAGAAATTCCTAATAGCTTTTTAAAAAGCCAAAGTGGTAATGCATCACTCTCTTATATTGAAGATGATGGTTATTTAGGCCTATCTATTACTGATTTTCAAACATCTTATGGTGTACCAGGATATGCTTATCTCACGTCGAAAACGACACGAGAAATGTACAAACCTATTTCAGTTTCAAACCATAATCGACGAATAGATATACAAGGAAAACATTATCACTTAACGCCCTTTTTCAGAGACAGCGCTTTTTATTACTCTTATTCTGAATCGAAAGATGAGGAGTTGGTCGGTCAAATTGCATCATCGGTATTTAACACTAAAAGCCATCAATTAGCGATAGAAACTGCACATACTCCGCTATTTAATCGTCTTAATGGTGCTGTCGGAATTAACGGTAATTATCGTGATCTGAAAACGTCTGGCTATGATGCTTATTTACCAAGTGTATTAACCAAAGAGTATGGAATATATTGGGTTGAGTCGTTAAATTTATCTCCTTTTGAAATTACTGCGGGATACCGTAAAGGCTATACCCATCATCATCTAAATATTCCCGATAATTATAATAGCGGTCGAGGACAAGGTTCAAATCTGCAAAATCGTCATTTTGATACCAGTGCAAATACATTAGCCTTATCTTTTACACCAATTGATGAATGGACATTAAAGCTACAAAAAAATATTTCTTATCGTGCTCCTGAAATTAATGAACTTTATACACATGGTCCCCACTATGCTTATTTAATTGAAGAACAAGGAAACAGTAAATTTAATACAGAAAAAAGTAAGAGCATTGAATTATCATCCATTATTGAGATTGGTAATTTTTCTAATAAACTCAATCTGTATAAAACTGACTATAGCGATTTTAAGTTTAGACGCTTAACGGGCGTAAGTCGTGGTGGCGTTACAGTAATGGAATGGGATGAAACTGATCTTGAAACAAAAGGTTTAGAATACGAATTTAAATATTTATATGAAATGCCTCACGACCATAATCTTACATTCACACTATTTGGTGATTTTGTTGAAAACAGAAGTAAAAGAAAGCTCTTTATTGCAGGTAATTATTTGCCTAATCTTCCCAATGAAAAACATGGTATTAGCCTTAATTATCAGCATGAAGAGTTAACCGCATTTAGTACTGCGACTTACTATAAAAAACAAAAAGAAAGTGGTGGATTAATGTATGGTGGGGATATTACTTTTCCTTCTTACACATTAGTTGATGCAGGAATTGGCAAAAAATATCATCTTGATAAATTAGATGTTTCTGTTGATTTTATTATTAATAATCTCACCAATACAGAAGCAAGACCCGCTTCTTCTCAGTTGAAATATTTAGCCCCTTTGCCAGGTAGAAATTATGGAGTGAATATCAAAATTGATTTTTAATATTTTCTAATTTAACAAGATATAAAGTAAGCGAGGCACCCAATGGGTGCCTCTTTTTTATAATAATACTACGACATTTTCCCCTGGTGTGACATCCTGGTGTGAATGTTTGAGGTAATGCTTGGTGTAGCATATTGCTACGTTTTTATTGTTTTAGAAAAATACTTGTACTACTCCCTTTATTTTTTGAGAAGCTATCAGAACAAAAGCTGATAGCCTCCGTTCTCTCTCTATTTTCCTTGAGCGAGATATTTTTGCATTTCATCTGCTGGAACCATACCACCACCAGTAGCCCATACTAAATGCGTTGCATTTTGCATTTTTTGACTGTCTAGTGATAATCCTTGCAGATAATCTTTAGCTTGAGTGACATGTACAGCACCTGTCATTCCAGCTAAAGCCGAAGGTTCTAACTTAATCCCTTCTTCTTTATTTAATAAACTGAGTAAGTCATAAAGCTCTTGGTCATCAATAGTGTAATAACCATCAATTAAGCGCTCCATTGCTCGACCAACAAAGCCTGATGCACGACCGACAGCAAGACCATCAGCCGCAGTTACGTTATCGATACCAATCTCTTGTACAGAGATGCCTTCATGTAATTGGGTATAAACACCCAATAACATACAAGGTGAGTGCGTTGGCTCTGCAAATAAGCAGTGTACGGCATCCCCAAATGCCAGTTTTAGCCCAAATGCAACACCACCAGGGCCACCACCGACACCACAAGGCAGGTAAACAAACAGAGGATGCTCACTATCAACACGAACACCTTGCTCTTCAAATTGGCGTTTTAAACGTAATCCCGCTACCGCATAACCCAAAAATAATGTTTTTGAGTTTTCATCATCGATAAAGAAACAGTTAGGATCTTTCTCTGCTTCTTTGCGGCCTTCTTCTACCGCAATGCTGTAATCTTGTTCATATTCAACAACATTAACGCCATGAGAACGTAATTTATCTTTCTTCCACTGACGTGCATCAGCAGACATATGAACACTCACACTAAAGCCTAATTTCGCACTCATGATCCCAATAGACATACCTAAGTTGCCTGTTGAGCCTACCGCGATACTATATTGGCTAAAGAATTCACGAAATTTATCAGAAAATAATTTTTCATAATTATCGTCTGTGCTCAACAATCCCGCGTTTATCGCTAATTTCTCAGCATGAGTCAGTACTTCATAAATCCCACCACGCGCTTTAATTGAGCCAGAAATAGGTAAATGACTGTCCTTTTTCAAACGCAATTGACCGCTAATGGACGTGTTATAACGCTTTTCAAGTGCGACTTTCATTTTAGGAATATCAACCACTTCTGATTCGATAATTCCTTGAGTAACAGCTGTTTCTGGAAATGCTTTAGCTAAATAAGGTGCAAAACGTTGTAATCTCGCTTGTGCGTCAATTACGTCATCTTGCGTTAAACCAACATATGGAAGTCCCTGGTCAGTGGTGGTCACTTTTGGGTTAAACCAAACCACTTCTTTTAAGTCCACTAAGTCACGAACTAGTGGAAAATTGCTTGTTAATTTATTTATATCTATATGGTTCATAGTCGTTCTCTTTTATATGACAAAAGAAAGCATAAATGTACCGCCTAATGCGACAAAGGAGGCAATAAAGGTCGCGACACTGTAAAAACGAAAAGTTTCACTTAAAGTTGCATTACAATACTGTTTCACTAACCAAAACAGTGAGTCTGTGACGATGGTACAACCAATAGCACCTGAACCAATTGCTAATGTAATAATTTCAGGGCTAATGTCTGGGTATAAAGGCATTAGTGGTGCAACAATTGCAGTCGCGCCCATCATTGCAACAGTTGCAGAACCAACAGCAGCATGAAGAATAATGGCGACTAACCAAGCCAATAAAATAGGATGCATATCTAAGTTAGAAAGAATTAACGCTAAAGATTCACTTAAACCACTACCTTTTAAAATGCCATTAAAAGCACCACCCGCACCAATAATTAATAAGATGTTGGCAATAGAGCTAAAGCTATCTTCTGTTTTCTTCAATAACGTATTCATGCCCATATTACGGCGAATACCTAGAATATAATAAGCAACAAAGGCAGCAATAAACATCGCAGTAATTGGGTTACCAATAAACTGTAATGCAGTATAAAGCGATGTTCCCTTTGTCATATTTAATTCTGCTGCTGTTTTTATCAACATCAGAACAATAGGCAGTAATACAGTAAAGAGAGTGGCACCTAATGAAGGTAAATCTTTTTCTTCACGAATTTCCATATCAGAAAATTCTTCAGGTACTGTTTTAAATGGTAAGCGTTCACCTAATATTTTTAAGAATAAAGGACCACCCACTAAAGATGCGACTAAACCAACTGCAAGACCCGCAACAATAACGGTTCCCATATCTGCCCCTAATTCATTAGTCACGAATAATGCAGCAGGATGAGGAGGAACAATACAGTGAACAGCCATTAATGCTGTACATAATGGAATAGCTAATTTTAATAATGAAGTATTTGTTTTTTTCGCAATAGAGAAAGCAAGAGGGATCAGTAATACCACACCCACTTCAACAAAGAGTGTAATACCACAAATAAGACCAACCAATACCATAATAACGTCTGGAGATAACCAACGGCATTTTTGTAATGTAATACCGATGCGTTCTGCGGCACCTGATATTTCCATCATCTTACCAAGAATAGTTCCTAAACCGATAATTGCTGCTAAAAATCCTAACGTACCACCAATACCGTTTTCAATCGCATTTACCATTTCTAAAGGATTCATCTTCATTGCAGTACCCACAAAGAAGCTTGCCAATAGTAAGGCTAAAAACGGATGAAACTTAAATTTTATTATAGTAAAAACAATGAGCAAGATACTAATTATAAGAGTACCTAGCACCCATAACGTTGAATCCATATATCCATCCCAAATATTTTATTTATTGTTAATCATATTGAATATTAATCATTCGGTACTTACAAATGATGAAAATTTACACTAAGATGAAATCAATTAACTCAAATAAGTGACACAATGCACAAATAATCACATTATGATAAGTAGCAGCATGGTATTTCATCTTAACATTAGCTTGATTGTTAACCTACGTTACTATTAACAACAAAACGAGAATAAAAGAATGTTTGAATCTTCTAGCGTGATTTTAAGAAATAAACGATTATCTAGTTATCAATTAGCAAGACTTCACACTTTTGAAGCAACAGGTCGCCACCTTTCATTCGCTTTAGCAGCAGAAGAACTGTCCTTAACGCCAAGTGCTATTAGTCATCGTATTAATACGTTAGAAGAAGAATTAGGTATCAAGCTATTTGACCGCTTTCATCGCCGAATAGAGTTAACAGAAGAAGGTGAACGAATTTATTGGGCGCTTAAAAAAACGCTAGAAGATATTAACCAAGAAATTTTAGATATTCATAACCAAGAAGTCTCAGGCATTCTCACCGTTTATTCACGACCTTCTATTGCCCAATGTTGGCTAGTTCCTCTTATTTCAGATTTTACTGAACGTTATCCCTCTATTGAATTAAATCTACTCACAGGAAATGATGATATTAACTTTCGAGGTTATGGCATTGATCTGGCGATTTATTTTGATGATAAACAACTACAAAATCTTTATTGCGAAGATTTAATTTCAGAATCTATTATTCCCGTATGTAGCCCTGAATATGCTAAAAAACATGAGCTTATTGGTAATATTCATCATCTATCCAATTGCACCTTACTGCATGATAGGCAAGCTTGGAGTAATAACTCTGATTTCGACGAATGGCGAGCTTGGAGTGAATATATGGGGCTTTCACTTTTTCCTAATCGTAGCAATATCTGTTTTGACCGCTCTGATCTTGCTGTTATTGCTGCGGTTAACCACTCAGGAGTGGCGATGGGAAGAAAACGTTTAGTGCAAAAACAACTGGCTAATAAAGAATTAATTATTCCTTTTGATAATAGTGAGCTTTTTTGTGCTCAGCGTTATTACCTCGTCACTAGAAATGAAAAAAATAATGCTAAAGTACAGCTTTTCATTCAGTGGCTGAAAAAACAAATCAAGGAAAGAATGTAATTTTCTAAGGAAAATCCGATGAAAGAGATGACCTTTTCAACACAACAGATCGTCGCTATTGCAAAATATGCAGGTTTAATCGTCGCAAATAGAAAACATATCACTGAGAATATTCTTTATTAAAATAAACCCGCCAATTAGGCGGGTCTATCGTTTATTAATTCTAAACGTCTATGATCTTATTTAGCTAGAAAGTGTTTATCTTCAATCACAATTAAAGGTTCAATATCACTCTCTTTTTTAATAACTAGAGTTGGGTCTGAACGTAAACAACAACCGCCATAATGCCCGCCCACTGTAAAGGTGCAAACTTGGATATAACGATTTGCCACTTTTGGTAAACACCATAATTCTTGGTAAATATTTTCTTGATGATCAAACTGACCACTGGTTTCATCTAACACATTATCTTTATGATCGACTAAACCAATGTTACTACCACAACGACCTGCAATCGGTTTAACCGCATAACCACTTTGTGCAAGACGAGGTGTCACTGTGAAATCAGTATCTAACAAATAAGGATTATCAGGGAACAATTGCCATAAAATAGGTAGAATCGCTTTATTACTAGGAATAAGTGTCCAAAGAGGTTCAAAAACGGTAATTTCAGGACGTAAAAGCACATCGACCAAGCGGACTTCGCCTTCAGGATGCCCTGTACGAATAGGGATCAGTGCTTGTTGTTCACTCTCTTCTCTTAGTTGGTCTAATGCTGTTTCCCAAGCCCATGTTTTCCAAACACATTCAACAACCCGCTTGTCTGCATCAATCAATTGACCACGACTATTCCAATGAAGTTCATCTAATCCACGTAGAATTTTACTGTTATAACCTGCTTGATTCAGTGATTGTTGCATAAAGAGAGCGTGATAATCTTCTTCACTATCATCATCTTGAAGAATATGCACAAAAGGTTTTGCATCACAGTGTTTCCAAGCATCCGCTAATGCATCAAGTAAGCGTTCACCAGGGTTAAAACCCTCTTTAATTCCACCTTTCTGTGCCCATTTCTCGATGATTAAGCCAGCTTCGGTATGGCAAGAGGCAGAGTCAGCATTATATTCATAAACTTTGACACCACGTTCATCCATACAAAAATCTAATCGTCCCGTGATCATTTGATGGCGTCTGTTTTGCCATGACAAACGAATACGAGGCCACAACACTTCAGGAATATCGAATAAACGCAGTAGATTATCGTCTTTCAACACTTTTTCAGTTGCATGCAAATACATCAAATGCATTTCATTACTTGCACGAATAAGTTCCTGCTCTGCACTTTCTGAAATGGTGAAATATTCATAGCTATCTTGATTGATGATATGACCGTGTTGTGCGACGACATACGCTTTTTCTAGCGGTGAACTTTCATCTAACCATTTGCCATCCAACTGGCCTTTATTCTCAAGTTTTTCCGCATGAATGGCTAACAGTTCAGGCGCAATTTTAGGTTGAGGAAGGCTATAAGCATTAGGCTCTGTTTGGATCATCCAACCTAATAGAGTTGTATTATCAAAAGTATCTTGAATAAAGTAACCGTTATCCGTCACTTTAAGCGGTAATTCTCGAGTCCACTGTTGCCCAGCAGGTAATCGAGTGTGGATAACATTTTGTTCCGCAATACGAATTTTATCTTCAAGCACTTCAGTAATAACCGCAACATGCCCTGTTACTTTAAACTCACCACCTTCTTGCCAAATCAGCAAAGCACCCACTGCTGGCGACTGTTTACTACCATTGGCAAAGGCTTGTAATGGCAATATATCGTCATTTATGGTTTTGCGTAAAAAACGCAGCGAGAATATCTCATAAGCCATTCCCACATCAGTAAATACAGTTCCATAATGTAAATAGAGAAAACGGCGAGCAAACTCAACACACTGCCACTTATGCCCCATATATTCATTACCAATATAACTACGGAATGAATCATTAGCGGCATAGTCTTCTTTATCAATACTGCTGTAATCTGAAGAGTAAATCGCGACACCACCAGGCGCATAGCCTAGCAATGTTCCAAATGGTTCATGAGGAATGATATCTTTTACATTCATAATCTCGACCTTGACGATAAATAGATAATTACCCTGCAATACTTATAATTTGCCTAAGTATTATAGATAACAATCTTAACGCCGTAGACTATTGGATGTGAATGTAATTTTATAAATGACAATAAAATGAAAATTATTGTTTGGGTTTGACGCTATTTTAAGAAGGGAAATCGCAGCGAGATAAAAAAAAACTCAAAAATAACCCATTATAAAAAGCCTATAAAAGGTATTTTCGAGTATAAATACAGTCAAAGAGGGCTTTATCTTTTTTATTGTGATTGCATTATTTACTCTTTATTAATCATAAATGCGAGCATAAATAACAGAATAAATGGTGTTTAGGCAATATATAGCACTGCTTATCAAAAAATCCTCGATTATCCTGCTAGAAAAAAGAAAGATCTCAAAATAGTTTAATGAAAATTAATATCATCTTATAACGTAACGGGTATAAATAATTCATCCAATTAACCGATAACACAGTAGTATGGATTTGACTCATTCAAGCTGGAGTGCTTGTTTATTTTGAAGATCCATCACGGAAACTTAATATTCAATTTATTGGATATTATTGGTGGTTGATAGGAAGAATGAGGTCACTAATGTCAAAGATTTATCCCATTTCTCAAATTATTGGGCATAAAATTCGTAAACAACGCCAGCAGCTTCGCTTGTCAGCAAAAGTTGTCGCGGAACGAGTCGGTATTAGCCAGCAACAATTTTCACGTTATGAGAATGGGCTATGTAAGATTGATGTTGATATGCTCTTTCATATTGCACAAGAGCTAAAAGTCACTCCTGCATTTTTCCTCCCACCAAATGAAGAGCAAGTTTCAGCTGTGGCGCTGACACAGTCCAAACAGTTTTGGAGTGCTCAAAGTCAAATTTAATATTCTTAATATGGAAGTCTTCTATTTTATCTTCTTATTATGATAAATAAGATTTCCATATATCATTCTTAATTAGATGATTTCATTGAGTATTATTACCTGGAATTATTAATCCCATTCATATATTTCTTTCAGAACAACAAATTTTTTTCTTTTATAAAAGAAAACGTTATCACTATTTTCACTGACTTCCCTGCCAACTTAAGCGATATTTTTCGTATAGATTATCTCCTATTTCTAATACAAATTATGTTAACCTTATTAAGAATAATAACAATTATCATTCAATAATAGGGGTTAAACATGAAATATCGCTATGCACTCTCTCTCACTGCACTCTCATTTCTTTCTGCGTCCGCTCTTGCTGTCGAGTATCCAGTTGGTCATCCTATTCTTAAAAATGGTATGGAAATTCAAGGGGTTTATCTCCAACCTATCACAATGGATACCGAAGAAGGTCATCATGCGATGAATCACTTGGCTGCTGATAAGGCAGATATCCATTTAGAAGCAGATATTCATGCTACGGAAGATAATCCGAATGGATTTGCTGAGGGTGATTGGATCCCTTACCTCACCATCGAATACACCGTAACAAAATCCGACGCGCCTGCGAAAAAACAACAAGGTACATTTATGGCGATGGTTGCCAACGATGGCCCTCACTATGGTGAAAACCTGAAACTAGACGGGAATGGTCAATATAACGTGACCTATAAAATTTACCCGCCTTCATACAACAAAGATATCGCTTTTGGTCGCCATATCGATAAAGAAACAGGTGTTTCACCTTGGTTTGAACCCTTTGAAGTGTCATGGGATTTCACCTATAGCGGTACGGGTCGTAAAGGCAGTTACTAATTAGCTTGATAACGGATAAATCCAACCCTTTGGATTTATCCTTTTTCTCTTTTTTTAAGTGAAACGCTGATGATCAAAACTCTCTCTAAATATACATTATTACTACTGTTAATGGTGACATCCTCTGTTTTTGCAGCAGAGAAATACACCGTTGAATTAGAAATGAAAGATGGCGAACTTATTCCCCAAGTACTTGAAGTCCCCGCTAAAACACCTATTAGAATAAAAATTCGTAATACAGGCACTAGCCCTGTTGAATTTGAAAGTACACAGCTACGTAAAGAAAAAGTATTAGCACCGGGCGCCAATTCTGTCGTTGTAATCGCACCACTAAAACCAGGCCGTTACACCTTCTTTGATGATTTTCACCTTTCTCATCCTCAAGGTGAAATTGTTGCAACTGAAAAGGCAGAGTAATTATGGGACAAGTTCTGTTTGTTGTTTGGCGAGAAAGTTTTGAAGCGCTATTAGTGGTAGGCATTATTTATGCGTGGATAAAACGTTCACCAACACCACAACAAGGTATGAAATATTTATGGGGTGGCGTGGTATTTGGGTTATTTCTTGCCATTATTCTAGCGCTAAGTATTTATGGCGTATTTAGCTCACTCGAAGATATGTGGCAATCTCTATTTATGATCGCAATGGAGATCCTCGCTTGTGTACTTATTGTGCAGATGGTTTATTGGATGAATGGGCAAGGAAAATCATTAAAAGCAAATATAGAAAATGAACTCACCCAAAAAACACAGCAACAAAGTGCATGGGGTATTTTATTGATTATTGCCATTGCGATTGCCAGAGAAGGCAGCGAAGTCGTGGTATTCCTCTCTAGCCATATTATGGCTCTCAATGCACAAACAGCACTACCTTTCTTTATTGAGGTCTTTATTGGCTTACTTGTCGCTGCATTCACACTATGGCTATTTTTGCTGACTTCAAAAGTTATTTCATGGCGCTATTTCTTTACCGTAACAGGATTTTTATTACTATTTCTTGCCGTTTCTCTGTTATTAAAAGCCGTAGAAGAAATTGCAAATCTACTGATTGAAATGGATTTTGAATTACCTGATTTCTTTATTTATCCACTTTGGGATATTAGCCATATTCTTGATGATTCCAGTGTCTTTGGTAATTTTTTAGTCTCGTTTTTTGCTTATCGCTCTCAACCCATTGGTTTAAGCGTCGTGACATTTATTGTGTATTGGGTGGTTGTAGCACTGTTATTTAAACGAGGCGCTCGCCATGCTAAATAATGTAAAGTTGTTAAGTAAAAAGATCACCATTTTTCTATTTATCTTGTTGTTTTCTTTTCCTATTTATGCCGAAAAAATTATTCAGGGTATTATTCAAGATAGCGACAATGTCGTTATTGCCAAAGGGGATATCCCCACTCCTAAAAAGTTTGAAACCGATATTTTAAATTACCGAGAAAAGGCTGTTGAACAATTAACGCTAGTTGAAAAATCGCTCGATAAATTAATCGAAAATAGTGAAAAAAATCAGCTTATTAATGCACAAAATGCTTATCAACAAGCGCATTATCATTATGAAGTGATCCGCCCTATTATTGCCCTTTTTGGTACAAGCGAACGTTTATTGAATAATCGAGCCGATTTCTTTCTTGAAAGAGAAAATTCACCTCGTTTTTCAGGATTTCATTTAGTTGAATATCAACTGTTTAAATTAAAAGATCTTCAAAAAGCCACCGAATCAGCAAAAGCCCTTTTAAGAGGCATTAGTGACTTAAAAAAACGTGTCGCGATTGAAGATATTCCTATTCCTAAATTGGTTCAATCTGCGGGTGATAGCTTAGAGTTTATTTTAACTGACAAACTCGCTGGTATTGAAAATCAATATTCAAACAGCGATCTGGGTGATAGTTATGCCAATTTATCTGGATCGCGCTTAATCGTAGAGATCTTATCTAATCATATTCCAACGACAGAATATCAACTGGTTATCAAACAGTATGACGATATAGGTGCTCTGCTTTTAAAATATCAGCGCGATGAAGGTCTATTCCAGCCTTTAACCGCGCTTCCTGAAACAGAAAAAAGTTGGCTTTTTTCTCAAGTGACACAATTAGCAGAGCAAGTGGCAAACTTGCGTAGCACGCTCAATATTGATGTTTACTATCACTATAAAGAAGCAAGTGATGAAAAATAAAACTCTCTTTAAATCGCTATCAAAAAATCCTGTTAACCTAAATAAACGTACAACGTTAAAATGGCTAGGAGGGAGTCTATTACTCGCCAGTATGGGAGCAAAAGCAGTAGAAAAACAAAGCGCGTCTTCAATACCTCGTTATCAGCGCGCTATTGCCTATTTAGGTAAACATCAAGCGGGTGTTATTACGCCAGAACAAAAACACGCCTCATTGATTGCACTTAATCTGACAGTAACAAACGCCGATGATATAAAAAGAGTATTTACAACACTGACACAACGAATTGCATTTTTAACTCAACCCAGAGAACTTCAACAAAGGGCTAACCCGCATCTTCCCCCTGCTGAATCTGGTATTTTAGGAACACAATTACACCCTGATGAATTAACCGTCACCGTTGCTTTAGGTGATAGTTTTTTTGATAGCCGTTTTGGTTTTCAAGCTAAAAAACCTAAGCGCTTAGAGCCCATGAAACCCTTTCCTAATGACCGACTCGATCCTAAATGGTGTGGTGGCGATGTATTACTGCAACTTTGTGCGAATAGCCCAGAAAGTGTAATTTATGCGTTAAGAGATATTTTAAAACACCTGTCAGGGAAGGTTTATGCTGTATGGAAAATCGATGGCTTTCTTCCTTCTCGTGATATCGATAATCGACAAACACCTATTAATCTTTTTGGCTTTAAAGATGGCTCGGGCAACGCCCCTTCTTCAGATAATAATTTGATGGATGATCTTGTTTGGATCACTGAGAAACAAAAAGAGCCACAGTGGTGTTTAGGTGGAAGTTATCAAGCTGTTCGCCTTATTCGTTTTGCTTTGGAATTTTGGGATAGAACACCGCTTGAAGATCAAGAAAATAACTTTGGGCGCCATCGCTCAACGGGTGCACCAATAGGTATGAAGCAAGAGATGGACGATCCTCAATTTGAAAAAGATCCCCACGGTGACAGAGTGCTATTTGATTCTCATATGCGACGAGCTGAACCAAGAAATCCAGAACGTTACAGTGCAAAATTACGCCGACGTAGTTATAGCTACTCATTAGGATTAACGCCTTCAGGTCAACTAGATATGGGGCTGATCTTTATCTCATTTCAAAATAACCTTAAAAAAGGGTTTATTGATACCCAAAAACGTTTAGATGGTGAACCCTTAGAGCGTTATATCAAACCTTTTGGCGGTGGATATTACTTTGTGTTACCCGGTGTTTCACAAGAAGGCGACATTCTGGCAAAAGGACTATTCGATTAATCAACACACGATTTTAGGCACTTTGCTTTTAATGCAAAAGTGCCTAAATACGTTCTTTAGCAAATTAATGGGAGAAATGCGCCATTTTTGCTTTTAATGCATTGCCTAGCTCCACTTGCCTTTCAGGTTCAATAAATCCCATCGTCAATACTGCCGCCACCATTTCCCCTTTTTTATTAAATACAGGACATGAAATAGATTGTGCGCCAGGAATACCATCAGCAGGCTCCTGACGAATAGCAAAACCTTGTTGGCGAATAGTATTTTGCTGCTTTTGTGATAAATCTGCTTCAATCATCAAATCACTAAAGGTGGCAAAAACAGCACCCGCGGCACTAATTTTATGAGGAACAGGAGTATCAGGCAAAAAATCGATATCAACATGTTTAAAGCTACGGTTGTAACGTGTTAAAAACAGTTGATTACCTTGAGATATCACCAATCCCGTAGACATATTATGTTCGTCTCTGAACTCACATAATAGCTGATTAATCTCATCCACAAAGGATTGTGGTTTTGGCGTTGCCTGCGCTAAAAAAAGAATTTTACGGCCCAAACAATACTGGCTTCCTTCACTTTCTTGATACAGCATTTCTGAGCGACAAAGTGAAACTAAATACTTATGTAAGCGACTTTTTGAAAGCGAACAGGCTTTTGCAATATCTGACGATCGGGCAATACCCCCATTCGACGCAATAAATTCGAGAATGGTAATAGCGATATCAACCGAGTTAACTCCTTGAGAATTCTGCATTTATTTTCTTCACACCTATTCGTTATTTACTTTACTTTATGACGATATCCCATTATTCTTTTTTTGTCATTTTTACTAGTTTATTTCACTAAAACCTTATTTTAAATAGGGCTTTTTAATCATTTTCTATCGATTATTTTCTTTGTCTATTTTTAGATGATCTAACTCAAGGTTAACTATATATGAATTGAGTTTATATATAGTTAACTTTTCTTGTGCGTGAGAATGTCTATGTCTAAAAATCAAAAATGGGAATTAAATAGAAGAACGTTGTTAAAAGGAATGGGCGCTATTGGCGTGGCCGCTCTTTCTCCTAACGCGTTCAGTCTAGTTAATGAAAATAAACCCATATATAACCAAAAAGTACGGATCAAATTATCCGAATATAAAACCTTTCGTTCAACCTGTGCGATGGAATGTTTGCACTGTAACCTAACAGCTTTTACACATAATGGGCAACTTATCAAAGTTGAAGCCACTGAAGGCTTTAATGTGAAATGCTGTTTGCGTGGTATGAGCCGAACTAAGTGGGTATACCATAAAGATCGTTTAACCACACCTTTATTACGTGTTGGCGAAAAAGGGAAAGCCGACTTTAAACCGATCAGTTGGAATGAAGCGCTTGATCTTATTGAAAAGAATATCAGAGAAACCATTGATAAGTTTGGCAATGAGGGGCTATTTATCTCCACTCATGCAGGCAATATGGACTCGATTAAAAACGATATGGGTAAAGCGTTTTTCGATTACTTAGGAGGCTCCACAAAACAAGCTGGCTCTTTATGCTGTTCTGCTGTAACCGCAGCGATGATCCCAATGGTGGGTCTACGCTATGCAGATACTCGAGATACGGTAAAAGATAGTCGCTATATTCTTTGTTGGGGTAATAACCCAGCAGTCACTATGCAAGCCTATTTTAAAAACTACAACCAAGCTCGCCGAAATGGCGCCAGAATGGTGGTTATTGATCCTCGCTTTAATGAAACTGCGGCTAAAGCCGATGAATGGATCCCTATTGTACCTGGTACAGATACCGCACTCGCTTTAGGAATGATCAAAATTATCATTGAAGAAAATCTCACTGATAAACCTTTTTTACGGGCGCATACCGGTGCCGTTTACCTTGTTGACTCACAACAAAAACTATTACGCCAATCTGATGATGATAAAGATAGCTATCTGGTTTTTGATACATTAAGTCAGCAACTTGTTCACCATGAAACAGCGAATATTGTTCCTGCGTTAACTCATGATGAACTGCCTGCTAATGCTGACTATGTGACAGTTTTTGAGCGAATTTATCAACAAGCACAACCTTGGACTATCGAAAAAACCAGCCAAGAAACGGATATTCCAAAAGAAACGATCATTCGTTTAGCTCGCGATTATGCCACCACCAAACCAGCGATGATTGTGCAAAATATGTCAGGCGCTCAACGAACAGAGTTTGGTGCTTATGTCGCAGCAAGCCAGTTTTATCTCGCCTTATTAACCGGCAATATCGGTAAAAAAGGTGCAGGAGTTTGTGATGCGGGCGGTGCTCGTCAAATGGCGAAATTTAGCCCGATTATTCCACCAGCACCTAATGCAAAACCCATTAAACCAATCCCTGTTGCAAAAGTCGGTGATTGGATTGTCAATGAAAGACCACACCCAATTAACTTTTGGTGGATCATGACAATGGGGGTGATGACGCAACTTCCTAACACAAATATGGTGCGTAATGCACTGAAAAAAGTACCTTTTGTTGTTGTCGCAGATAACTTGATGTCATCCACGGCACTTTATGCCGACCTTGTGCTTCCTGTTACCACTATTTTTGAAGATACCAGTTTAATGGCGGGTGTTCGTAGTCAGTATGTGCAATTAATGGAAAAAGCCGTTGAGCCACCAGGAGAAGCAAAACCTGATTATTGGATCTTTGCTCGCCTTGCTGAGCGTTTTGGCTTTGGTGAAGTCTTTAATCAGCCTATCGAACATTACATTGATGCTTGCCTAAAAGGCTCTGGTATTACTCGAGAAATGCTTGAAAAAGGCCCAGTACGCCCAGTTGAAGGCGATTGGATCCCATTTAAAGATGGTATTTTCCGTACTTCAACGAAAAAAGCGCACTTCTTTATTGAAGAGTGGCAGGGAAAAAATTACTCCCCTATTGTCACCTATTATCCAGTAAAAGAATCGATAAAAGGCTCACCTGAACTTGCCCAAAAGTATCCTCTTATGGCGGTACAACGCAAACTTGCCCGTAGTGTTCACTCCAGTCATGGTATGAATGAATGGATCTTAGAAGTACAGCGTAATCAGCCGAATATTCTTATCCATCCTAATGATGCCTTAGCTCGCGGTATTAAAAATGGTGAATGGGCTATCGCGTTTAATGATCGAGGTGAACACCGCGCGATTGCCGTTGTGACCACTCACATTAAGCAAGGTGTTATCTCATTAGACAATGGATGGTGGGAGCAACAAGGCGGAAGTAGTAGCCATGTCACCAATGATCACGTAGAGCCTTTAGGTAATGGTCATTGCTGTAATAGCACCTTAGTTAACGTAAGACGGGAGGCATGATCATGGCGAAGAAACAGTATGGTTTTCTGATAAATACCAAAGATTGCTACGGTTGCCGCACCTGCTCTATGGCATGTAAATCTGAAAACGTAACACCACCCGGTGTGCTATGGCGTCGTGTTCGTGAATTCAACGAAGATCAACCTAATGCACAAGCCTTTATTACTATGTCTTGTAACCATTGTGATGATCCACAATGCCTAAAAGTCTGTCCAGCTGACACTTATACCAAACGTGAGGATGGTATTGTCGTGCAAGATCATGACAAATGCATTGGTTGCCAGATGTGTATTATGGCCTGTCCTTATAATGCACCCGTTTATGATCCCGTTGAAGGCAAAACCAGTAAATGCAACATGTGCGCAGATAGACTGGATGAAGGCTTGAAACCACGTTGCGTCGAGTCTTGCCCTACGAGTGCCATCGAATTTGGTGACATTGAAGATTTACGTAAAAAACATACAACAAATTGGGCTTTATTGGAAAAACGCTATGGCGTTCCTGATCACACCATCAGTAATCCTAATATTGTCATTATTGGTATGGAGGATTAATCATGCATGATTATCAACTGCCGTTAGTCCTGTTTACGGTGATGAGTCAGTGGGGCATTGGTGCCGTATTAGCACTTTCACTGTATCAATGGCAAAACCAGACACAAAACTCAGCGATATTAAATACCAAAGCGTTACGAACAACGATTACACTGATTTGGCTAATTGAAGTTGTTGGCTCCTCAATGTCGATGGGGCATTTGGGTGATCCACTTGGCGCTTATCGTTCTGTATTAGGTATCGCTCACTCTTGGTTAAGTCGCGAAGCTATTGCCTTCGTGATGCTAAATGGATTGATTTCATTATGGGCATTAGCCAGTTGGGTACAACCTCATGCCATCCGCCGTAATAGCCTACTTGGCTTATTTTGTGGCGTTATTGGTTTGCCTGTTATTTTGGTTACGGCACAAATCTATTACCAAATGCAGGCACACCCGTTATGGCATACACCAGCAACACAAATTAGCTTTATTGGTACAGCCTTGTTGCTTGGCTTTGGCTCGATGATCCCTTGGTTACGTTTACAAGGTAAAACCATTAGCAATTCATTAAAAATAGGGACGTTAATCGGCGCATTATTAGTACTTGTGGGATTAGTTATGAGAGCACAAGTACTCGGTGCAGATGTAGCAAGCCTATTATTATGGTGGCAAGTCATTGCTAGTCTGATTATGGGTATTTGTATTATTACGTTGTCTCATAGTGCTTCATTTAGCAAAACATCGCTCTCTATTATCGCTATTTTGATGCTTTTTAGTGGCGAAATTACAGGAAGAATGTTGTTTTATGGCAATGTAATGGCGCAAGCACCTTGGTTTTAAGTATGTTATCTCTCTAGGTTAATAGCTGGGTTAAATAGCTTAGTTAGCTTGCTTATTTAACCTAGTTTTATCCCCGATGTTTCACTTGATATTTTTTTATTTACCCTAGCATTACTTTTCATTTTACCCCGAATTTATTCGGGGTATTTTTTTATCTCGCCCATATTATTGATTTTACCTTATCAGTACTCTTTTTATCTTTGTTGAAATAATCATCTGGCTATCTTTATCAATAATAGGCAAAATTAACATTAATAATTTAGCACAATTCCCTGTTTACTATTAGAAAAGAGAGCGCTTCACATGACTGGATTAATTATTACCATCGCGTTATTAGGTCTTATTTTTTATTATTACAACCGTATTATCTCTATGCGTGAAGCGGTTATCTCAAGTGAGACTGAAATTTCGGTGCAATTAGATCGTCGTGGCAAAGTGTTTGATAGCTTATTAGCCACCGTTAAAAAATACCTTAGTCATGAATCTGAAGTATTTACTAAAATAACTGAATTAAGAACACAATCTCAAAGCGCAAATACCAAAGAAGCCAAAGCGGCTGAAGATGAGTTATCAAAAATTGTCTCAAGTGGTGCCATTAATGTCGCGGTTGAAAATTACCCTGAATTAAAATCCGACACTATCATGGCGAATTTACAAGAAGAGATTGTTTCAACAGAAAATAAACTCTCTTTTGCAAAGCGCGGTTACAACCGTACTTTAGAGCAATACCGTGCTTTCATCGCCTCTATTCCTGCGGTATTTATCGTCAAAATTTTCCCAAGCCTTGTTATTGATAAAGAGTACTGGCGCCTTGATGAAGAAACCATTAAAGCAGAAGAAGCACGCCGCATTAATTTCGATTAATTTGATAGTGATAAAAGATACTTATTACTTCTAGATTGATAAAAACAGCACTTAACGGTGCTGTTTGGAGTCACTAATGGATTTCAGAAATGTTCTACGAAAAAATGCTATTCGAACTCGTTTTGTTATAGCAACATATTTACTCTTAATGCTTATGATCGGTTTGCTGGTGGATACTGCTATTGGAGCCAATCCTTATTTAGATCTTACTGATAATATGTTGGCATTTCTGACTTTCAAAACGCTCCCTATTGCAACATTAATTATTCTCGCCATCTCGATTTTATTGCTTATCTTTATTCATTTTAAAGGGCATAAAATTATGCTCACGGGAATGAATGCGCGATTAATTAGCCCTGATGACACTTTAAATGCACAAGAGCGTCAACTCCTTAATATTGTTGAAGAGCTTAGCTTAAGTGCAACTCTTGGCTACATTCCTAAACTCTATCTTCTTGATACACCAGAAGCGAATGCCTTCGCAGCGGGTTGGTCTGAGAAAAACGCCTTTATTGGTGTAACAACAGGCTTATTAAATCGCCTTAATCGCCAAGAAGTACAAGCAGTATTAGCGCATGAAACAGGGCATATTATTCATGGTGATTCACGACTAACGTTATATGTTGGTATATTAGCTAACGTTATTCTGACGGTAACAAATATCTTTGGTAGCCGCTTATATATTGCCTCTGGTAACCGTGGTGGTAAAAGTAATGATGCAGCAAGTAAAGCACGACTCATTTTAATTATTCTAAACTTGGTGTTGCCGATCATTACACAGGTGCTCTATTTCTATTTGTCCCGTACTCGTGAATATATGGCAGATGCCGCTGCGGTTGATTTAACCCAAGATAATCAAGCGATGATTAATGCATTAAAGAAAATTTCAGCACAACATGACACTGAAAATTTTGAAGATGGTTCGACGGGACGTGCTTATCGTAAAGCAGCCTTTATTTTTAATAAAGGAGATTCGTTTTTCTCAACGCATCCCTCCATTGAAAATAGGATCGCAGTGCTAGAAGGTCGAAAGACGTTTTAATTCATGTTGATACAATGTAGTAAAAAGAAAAAAGCGTTTTCACCATATTGATAAACAGGTGAAAACGCTTTTTAATTCTTATTTCTTAGCAACAGTCCGACTAACGATATTTTTCACCGTGATGGAAAATAGCCGTACGTAAACGCTCTTGTTGCTCATAACGCTGTGGAAACTCAATCGTTTTATCTTTACCTAATTCCACTAAAAGTTCATTCATGGTTTGAATACTGGTTGTGGCAATAGCATCATCAACCTGTTTAACCACTTCATCATAATGAGACATCGTTATTTCCTTTTTCTCATAAAAATCTTAACTGCTATCATATTACAAGAAAGAGAAATTCTATATTTTTAGTCGCACAAAGCATGACTAAATTGAGTTAAGTGGCTTATTTTTTGTCTCTTGCCCCAATAACATCACCGCTAATATTCCAATTACAATCGAAAAACTGAATATCAGAAATATTGAGCTTATTTCAAATTGATATTGAACCAAATATCCCACCATTAAAGGTCCTAATATTCCACCAATACGCCCTATTGCAGTTGCTGTTCCGGCACCCGTTGTCCGAATTCCATCGGGGTATTGTTCTGGTGTATAAGCATATAAAGCCCCCCAAGCCCCCAAATTAAAGAACGATAACAACATCCCGAAAATAAGCAATGTTGCAGTAGAGTCAGCCACACTGAAATAATAAGCACTAATGGCTGTTCCAGCTAAATAAGTCACTAAAACAAACTTTCGCCCATAGCGCTCAATTAACCAAGCTGCCGTAAAATAACCGGGTAACTGCGCTAATGTCATAATAAGCACGTATTGAAAGCTCTTAATTAAACTAAAGCCTTTTAACATAGCGACACTAGGCAACCACAAGAAAATACCGTAATAAGAGAAGACCACACAAAACCATAATATCCACAACATTAATGTTGAACGACGATATTGAGGTGACCAAATCAATGCCATTGATTGGCGAATAGATAAGCGTGTTTTTTTCTGTGAAGTGTGAGGAGATACAGGTTCAGGTAATTTTGAACGTAGATAAAGGGCATATACCGCAGGTAATGCGCTTAATAGCATTGCCATACGCCAGCCATAATCAGGGATAATAAAATACGCAATCAGAGCCGCAATTAGCCAACCTACCGCCCAAAAACTTTCGAGTAAAACAACAATACGACCTCGTTCGTGGGTTTCAACACTTTCACTGACAAGTGTTGAAGCAACGGGTAATTCCCCACCTAATCCCATACCAATAAAAAAGCGTAAAACAAGCACGACCATTAAAGAGCTTGCTAATGCCGTTAATCCACAACCTAAGCTAAACAATAGCAATGTGAAGATGAAAACAGGCTTTCGCCCTTTTCTATCCGCCATAATGCCAAATACAAAAGCGCCTACGGCCATACCAATTGAGTTTACACTACCAATCCAACCCAATTGTGATGCGGTTAATCCCCAATCTTCTTTTAATGCTGTGAGTAAAAAAGCCAATAGTCCCACATCCATTGCATCAAAAGTCCATCCCATACCTGCAATACATAAAAGTTTATTACGAGAGATTGCCTCAGGCGCTTTGCCTGTTTGGCTTGCCGTTGTCATTACATTTCCTTTCCATCCCCATCAAAGTGTTTAGTATACTAAACAAGAAAAACCATTTTGTTAATAGCGAAGTCATTATTTAAATAAAAATTAACATTTATGCTGAAAAAATAGCTAAAAAAAATCGGTATCTCTAATTAAGATACCGATTTCAAACTTTATAACTATCGATCGTGTTTTTTTGATTAGCTTCTTAAACCACGACCTTTTTCAATTAAATACCATGCAATAACATAAAACACAGCAATGAAAAGACACAGTACGCTAATCGTCACTGTTAAAGAGACATCAGTAATGCCCAGAAAACCATAACGGAAACCACTGATCATGTAAACAATCGGGTTTAATTTAGATACACCTTGCCAGAATTCAGGCAAGAGTGACAGTGAGTAAAACACACCGCCTAAATAGGTTAATGGTGTTAAAACAAAAGTTGGAATAATACTAATATCATCAAAGGTTTTCGCAAAAATCGCATTTAATAACCCCGCGAGTGAAAACACAATTGAGGTCATCAGTAATGTCACGACGACCATTGTCCAAGAGTGTATTTCCAATGGTACAAAAAAGAGTGAAACTACCGTCACTAATACTCCAACACAAATACCACGAGCAACACCCCCACCGACAAAGCCCGCAATAACAACATGCGTTGGAACAGGTGAAACTAATAATTCTTCAATGCTACGTTGGAATTTAGCACCAAAAAAGGAAGAGGAAACATTGGCATAAGAGTTTGTTATTACTGCCATCATAATCAGGCCAGGAACAATAAACTGCATATAATCTACGCCCCCCATATCGCCAATTCGTTTACCAATTAGGTTCCCGAAAATAACAAAATAGAGAGACATTGTTATCACTGGTGGAATTAATGTTTGCACCCAAATACGACCAAAACGGGTGACTTCTTTAATCCAAATTGTTTTGAGGGCTACCCAATACAGCTGAATCATTCCCTCTCTCCTTCTACTGTATGATCTTCATTCACTAAATGAACAAATAATTCTTCAAGACGATTGGCTTTATTTCTCATACTTAACACTTGAATACCTTGTGCATTAAGTTGAGCAAAAACACTGTTTAATCCTTGTTCTCTTTTAACATCGACTTCTAAAGTAGATGTATCAACCAAGCGATATTGATAATTTTGTAATTCAGGTAATGGGCTTTTAGGTGCTAAGTCTAAAATAAATGTTTCAGACTCTAATTTACTTAATAAACCTTTCATACTGGTATTTTCAACCAGCTCACCACGTTGAATAATACCAATATTCCGACACAGCATTTCTGCTTCTTCTAAATAGTGAGTCGTTAAAATAATGGTGGTACCTTCAGCATTTAATTGTTTTAAAAACGTCCACATTGAGCGGCGTAATTCAATATCAACACCCGCGGTAGGTTCATCAAGAATAAGCAATTTCGGTTGATGCATTAATGCACGCGCAATCATTAAACGGCGCTTCATCCCCCCCGATAAAAAACGTGCTCTATCATCACGTTTTTCCCATAAATCTAGCTGAGTTAAGTAAATTTCGGCACGTTCTAATGCTAATTTACGAGGCACGCCATAATAACCCGCTTGGTTGAGAACAATTTGTAATACGGTTTCAAACGGGTTGAAATTGAATTCTTGTGGCACTAATCCTAACTGGCGTTTTGCATTTACCATATCGGTATCGGTGTCATAACCAAACACTTTTACTTTGCCGCTACTCTTATTGACTAAAGAGCTAATAATACCAATCGTGGTCGATTTACCCGCACCATTAGGACCTAATAAAGCATAGAAATCGCCAGCCTCAACGGTGAGATTAATACCTTTTAGCGCTTTTACGCCATTGTGATAAGTTTTCGTTAACTCCGTTAACTCCAATGCATACGTCATAAGTGGGAATTACCTTTTATCAACTGCATTATTCAGCATTGACTGAGCTGAAATCAGAAAATAGCTATTCAACTAAACCTTGCTAATGCTAAGCATTGCTCACACGCTTCAATTCAGAAAATAGGCTTAGTTCAATAAGATCAAAATGGAATAAGGATATTCTAGAGAAAATAAGGTCGTAAATAAACCGTTTTAGGGTTTATGACACAAACGAATAAATAAATATTTTTTAACTATTTTAATAACAAAGAATAAGACCTGAAGAGAATGTAAATTAGCAATCAAGGCTCAAGGTTCTTTTATTTCTTACTGATATTCTGATGTTTTAATAAATTTATCCCTTAGTGCAATCATTTAGCCTAATTGATACCAATAAAATTATTGCCTTTGTTTCTCAAGTTTACTGATGAATATTATCTCGCCATTCATCACCTCAATCAATGATGTTCTTTATTTTTTATCATTTATGCTTTCAGTATAAAAATAAAACCAATAATCATAATCATTAAATTTATTTATATAATATTTATAAGTGTCTATTTTTGAATAATACAACAGTAGGCTTAACAAACAGTTATCTTTTTATACATTTGATTTACATCAAAGAATGTATTGATAAATTCATTAAACAAATGCTATAAAAAGATCTATCTTATTTGAACGCGAAAAAATATAAGCAATTATCTGTCACTTGGCTTTAAAAAGCCCTCTGATTAATTCAAAAGTAATGGTATAAAAATACCCTTTCTTAACGGATCTCTCGCATCCAACAATAACACAAGAGCTATTTCGTGTTGGCGTACTGTCAGCGCAAATGGTGGGAAACCGAATTTACAGGCAGTCACGTCATGATGAGAAAAATTGAAGAGCTGTTAGCCAATAACAAGCAATGGTCAGAATCTGTTACTGAAGAAAACCCTCAGTTTTTTAAAGATCTCTGTAAAGGTCAAAAACCTCACTTTTTATGGATCGGTTGCTCTGACAGCCGCGTTCCAGCAGAAAAATTAATTAACGCAGCACCTGGTGACCTCTTTGTTCATCGTAATGTCGCAAACTTAGTGATCCACACTGATTTAAACTGTCTTTCTGTGATCCAATATGCAGTTGATGTATTACAAGTTGAACACATTATTGTCTGTGGTCACTATGGTTGTGGTGGTATTGAAGCAGCGATTGAAGGCACTGAATTAGGTCTTATCAATAACTGGTTACTGCATATCCGCGATATTTGGTACAAGCACAGTTCCATGTTAGGTGAACTGGCACCACATGATAGATTAAACCTACTTTGTGAGCTAAACGTTATCGAACAAGTGTACAACCTTGGTCACTCGACGATCATGCAAGCAGCGTGGAAACGCGGACAAAAAGTGATGATCCACGGTTGGGTTTACGGTTTAAATAACGGTGAGCTACACGACCTTGATGTCACTTCTGATAGTCGTGAAAAACTTGAACTTTCGTATCGCCAAGCGATGGCAAAATTAAGCCATCCGCGTTAATTTACTCACCATAAAAAGTCATTAGAAGCCTTGATATTTAAAATAATATTAGGGCTTTTTCATATATTAAAAATATGAAGTTGCCTATTTGGCAACACCGAAAAAGAGTGCTATGCTGTTGTCAAATAGGAAGCAAGGGACAGGGAATGCACGTAATATCACGAGAGCCTTTTGATTTAGCATCTACACGTTTCCCCAATTGTACTCAATCACTTACTGATACTTACAGAACGCTAAAGCAGAATACTTATCAAACACCTGAAGCATTAAAAAAAATCTTCCCAAGTTTAGATAGAATGAAATATAGAGAAAAATGGTGGGTTATCAATATTGGTGGAAATACGCTAAGGATCCTATTCTTTGCAGATTTTGAACGCGACAAAATATTTGTAAAACATATTTCTACTCATGCTGAATACGATAAACTCATTGATTACTATCGGAGAACAAAAGAATGATGATTATTGATGCAATTAAGGCTGCTAATAGCCTAGTCAATATAGTTCCTATTCTTGGTCGTAGCCAATCTCGTAAAGCCTATGAAGAAGGTGTCAAATTAGTTGAATACTTAGTAGAACACGACCCAGATAATCCTTTAATTGATATGCTTTGTCATAAAATTGATGAATATGAGAATAGTGCTCCTGAATTTAGAGCATTCAATGCAAGACTAAATCAATGTGATGATGCCATTGCTGTTTTGCGTACATTAATGGAGCAATATCAATTAAACACCACTGATTTTAAAGAAGAATTAGGTTCGCGCTCTTATGTAAGCCGCATTTTAAATGGTGAACGTAATCTCACGCTAGAACATATTAAAAAACTAGCAGCTCGATTTAATTTACCTGTATCTATTTTTATTAAATAAGACCAACAAAAAACCCGCCTACAGCGGGTTTTTCACTTCTATTTTAAGTAAATTCATTACTCATCTAATAACGTTACATGCCCAATATAAGGCAGGTGGCGATAACGCTGTGCGTAATCGATGCCGTAACCGATAACAAATTTATCTTCAATGGAGTAGCCAATCCATTCAACAGGTACATCAACTTCACGGCGTGATGGTTTATCCAATAAAGTACAGATAGAAATAGAAGCTGGCTCACGTAAGCTTAAAATCTCTTTAACGCGATTTAAGGTATTACCTGAGTCAATAATATCTTCAACAATCAGAACATCTTTACCACGAATATCTTCATCGAGATCTTTAATGATTTTAACGTCACGCGTTGACGTCATACCATTACCGTAACTTGATACAGTCATAAAATCGACTTCGTGGTTCACATTAATTTCACGACATAAATCTGCCATAAAAATAAAAGAACCTTTTAACAAGCCGATTAAGACAAGATCGTGTTGTTCTTGACGTGGGCGGTAATGTTCTGTGATTTCACGACCTAGCTCAGCAATACGCTGTTTGATCTCTTCTTCAGAGATCATGACATCAACAATATGTTTCATGATTTATTTCGATTGGGTTAACGGGGAAAGCAAACGATTGTACCAGAACTTCCTTCATCATGCGATGATCTGATTTAATGAAAATAAAGACACAAAATATTAATCTTGTGCCTTCCATTAGTTTATCTTACTGATATTAATGGTTTTTACAGTGTTTGATTATTTACTAACGGTAAAACCCGCCATCATACCGGTATCTTCATGCTCTAATAAATGGCAGTGCGCCATAAATGGATGCGCTTTTGTGGCTAAATGATCGAATTTCACCAAAATTTCGCTAAATTGACCTTCAACTTTCACGATATCTTTCCAGCCTTGGCGATGTTTTTCTGGTGCTCGACCATTTTCAGATAAAATACGGAATTGCGTACCATGCACATGGAATGGATGTAACATCATGTCACCACGACCAGAAACAACCCAACGTTCATAAATACCCTGTTTCACATCGAATGCAGGCTCTGTCATTGAGAATGGAATACCATTGATACTATTAGCAGTATAAATATCTAGATCTCCATTACCATGGCCACAATTCATTCCACCGCCCATCATGCCATTGCCATTACCTTGGCGCATATGACTCATT
Organism: Proteus sp. LHD240705; assembly: GCF_047921555.1. Taxonomy (NCBI): domain Bacteria; kingdom Pseudomonadati; phylum Pseudomonadota; class Gammaproteobacteria; order Enterobacterales; family Morganellaceae; genus Proteus; species Proteus sp. LHD240705. The sequence goes on along the minus strand of NZ_JBLRMI010000002.1, from coordinate 397,144 downwards.
CCATGATGAATGCCCGCTAATGCTTTATCACCATAACGCTCTGTTAATGCCATCATACCTTGCATATCTAAACGCATATCCATACGTAAATGTAATGTACGAGTTGCAATGTTACTGAGGGTTGGCAATGCTGGAATTAATGCTAATTGATCGGGTAAAGTACCTTGTGCTTTTTCTGCTGACGGTAATAAACGTAATACAGGTAATACATTATCAAACGGTGCTAACACCATGCCCATTTGACGTACAGGTAAAGTGACAATATCAAAATCACGACCATCTGAGGTATCCACTAAAACCTCAAAACGCTCTCCCATTAAAATAGGGAGTTCTGTCACTTTTACAGGTTCTGCTAATAATCCACCATCACTGGCGATCACATACATGGGTCTGCCATCACTAGTGGCCAGATTTAAGCTACGTGCATTACATCCATTTAAGAATCGTAATCTTACCCAGCCTTTTGGCACAATATGCTGTGGTTGGATCGCCCCATTGGTCAACATCATATCGCCAAACCAGCCAATCGCCGCACTCATCACATCAAGCTGATAATCAATTTGTCCTTCACTATCTAAACGTTTGTCTTGCAAAATAACGGGTAAATCATCAATACCCCAGCGATTAGGTAATTTTCGGCTTGTGGTTTCATCATCTTCAATAATCACTAATCCGCCTAACCCCATAGCCACTTGTTGACCTGTTACACCATGCGTATGAGGATGGAACCAACACGTTGATTCAACTTGGTTTGGTGTAAAAGTCACTGTGCGAGATTTCCCAGGTGCAATCGTTGCTTGAGGGCCGCCATCTTCTTCGCCACTAATTTCAAGCCCATGCCAGTGAACGGTTGTCGTTTCGGGGAGTTGGTTATTGATATTGATAGTGACAGGTTGACCACGTTTCAATTTCAATGCAGGCCCTAATAAACTGCCGTTATAACCCCAAGTTGTTGTACTTGCCGTCGGAATAAATTGAGAAACACCTTGTTGAATATTAAGAACAATCTTTTGTTGAGCATCTGGGGTAATTTGAGGTGGAATAGCCAATGAAGGCGTGTTACTTTGGGCAAACGCAAAACGACTCCAGCTCGGTAATAATGTTACAGCACTTAATGTGGCGCCTAATTTTAAAAATTCGCGACGTTGCATAATATATTCCTTTGAATAAAAACAAGTTATTATGTATTTATCGAAATAAGATGAATAAAAAAGCTTTGTAAACTATTACTGATGCTAAAGTTTCCCCTTACTGGAAGGTCAATTTAAAACCCAACAAAATAGAAGGTCTTTGCAAAACTTTTAACTACATTAAGCCAAATAACAAAACTTGCTAAATCATCACACAAAGGAATAGCACGCCTAATGAAAAAAATGTTCGCCTTGTTCTGCACACTAACGTTTTCTTTTACTATGCTCTTTTCTTCGAGTACAAAAGCGTTAACTTACACGCAAGCAGAAGACTTGGCAGATTTAACCGCTATCTACCTTTTTCTAAATAAAGATTGTGGTTATGAGCAAATATCAAAACCTAAAATTGAAAGAGCATTAATGGTTTTTTCACGGTCACAACAATGGGATGTTAGTAATTACTCAACGTTGCCAATGAGTCAATTAAATGAAGATAGCTATAAAGATTTGAAAGGTATTGAAGTAACACACAGTAAGAAATGTCAGCTATTAGCGAATAAATCGCTAAGTCTATTAAATTATTAATACTTGTGTTAATTCACTATTGGATAAATAAAGCGAGATAACCTCTTTAAATACAGTTGTGATATAAAATGACTCATAGAGGTTATCAAAAGATTTTTCTACCTTTCTTTATGCTAATTATTTTTCTTCTGTCTATATTCGTTCCAATACAAAGCCACAGATGGAATACTTTGAATAATCAGCATTCGAAAAATATGATTCGACATAACAAAAGCCGCATCTACATTCATGGTTATCGCAGCAAAAGTCATTGCTTCCATACTTCCCGGCGCCCAAGCTAATACTAACGTTGCCCAAGGCACACCTGTTAGATAAGCCGCCCCATACGCCACAATCACGGTTAAAATCACATTAATAATCACAACTTGCACAGAAGAAAATGCATTTTTAATCAGTGATGAAAGCGGGAAAACAACAAAATGTGCGCCAATATTCATACCAATTAATACCATGCTCAATTCATTAAGAAGCATTGGAAACGTAATAGGCTCACTCACAAAAGATTGAACCAATATCGCGCTGCCTAATGAGGTCAGCATAAAAGGTGCAGGAAATCGGATTTTCTGTAATAAAAGCCCAGAGCCCAACCCTAACGCAATAATCAACAATAACCACAACAGAGAAATTATCGTCATTTCGGGTATTGCAAATTCAGGCATATTGGCTTTATCGGCTCCCACAATAAAACCCGCCATAATAATCAGCACCATTAAACGAATGGTATGAGAAATAACGATTTTTTGTGGTGGTGTTTTAGTATGATCAGTAAGAGCCAAAATAGCCGCCATCGCACCGGGTACGGCACCTAACATCGACTCTTCTTTTGTCCAACCGATATGACGATGAAACCAAAAGAAACTCACAAAAAACTGAATGGCTAAACAAACAACTAATGTCAGTAATAGAATAATTAAGTTATCAGCACTGCCTAAATGAACTTGATTAAACATTAAGCCAACCGACGAACCTAAAGTCAGTTGAATAAATGTCAATGTGTGCTTAGGCACTGACAGTTCCCATTTAAAGCGATAAGCAATGATGACAACAATAATCGGCCCAAACATCAGTGCCATAGGTAAACCAGAAAGGGTTAGCACACCACCAATTAATGCACAAAACAAAATACCCGGTAGAGTTTTCAAAAACGACATGTTGTGTTATCCAGCTTTTTTAATTATTGTTTCCATCCTAGCATTTGTATAAATATTTAATAACCAAATAGTGATAATGTAATTATTATTTTTTTTAATGCATAGAGCCGATTATGTCGCTGAAAATAACCACAAATCCCACATCAAATGAGATCAATGAAATTTATGAAGGTTTATTAACACATAACCTCAACTATATTCATATGGATCAATACACACCACTTGCGGTCTTTAAGGAAGAAAATGGTAAAAAGATGGGTGGGATAACAGGTGATATTTTAGGAAATTGGTTACGTATTCGTTATTTGTGGGTAGATAAAGCCTATCGAGGAAAAAATATAGCAACAGAATTACTGCAAGCTATGGAATTTGCTGCAAAAGAAAAAGGTGCCAAATATGCTGAAGTGGATACCTTTAGTTTTCAAGCCCTGCCTTTTTATCAAAAGCAGGGATTTGAAATATTTGGCACGCTAGAGAACTATCCAATTAGTGATAAGAAGTATTATTTAAGGAAAAAACTTTAACGCTAGTCTTATTCTTTAATATCTATTTTTTTGATAGCTCATTGATTTTATCAATGATATTTTTTATATCGCCTTTAATTTTCTCTTTTACCTCACTTATTTTAGACTCTAACATTCTATTTTGTATCTCAATTTCTTTTTGATCGTTATTTTCATCGAGTTTTTTCTTATTAATTTTATTACTTTTAGAATCAATTACTCTGCCTGCTTTCAACTTAAATATTACATCTTTTATTTCCTTTATTTTTTTCAAGTTTCCCTTTATTATCTCATCATCAATAATATATTTTAAACTTTTAGCCACTTTCTTGTTATCATAATCCACTCTTAAATAGGTAACTCTATTTTCACTTATATTAAAACTAACATTTTCAATGTTTTTATTTTTATTTTTGTAGTCTTTAATCAAGATAATATTTTCATCTTTTATTTCAATGTTATTCACGGAATCAATATCAATAGAATGCTCTGTTCTTAATTCACCTTCAAAATTATCATCAATTACACCTCTTCCATTAGCTATGTTATTTTGTTTTGAATTTTTATTATTACCTTCACTTAATGTAATTTTATTGCCGGTGATTTCTTTAGATTGTTTAATATCATGATTACTGATATTATCATCGATACTGATATTATTAGTTTTTATTTTTTCTCTACGTTTTGATCCTTCATTAATTACATTTAAGTTGCTAATATAATTTTCATTTGCTTGTTGGTTTTCTTTACTGTATCGCGCTTTTGATTCCTCTAATTTTCCTTTAAGCAAATGTATTTGCTCCTGTAATTCTTTTGATTTTTTAGTACTTTCAATGTATTTGTCATTTAACTTATTTTTAGATATATTGTTAGAATCAATAATCATATTTTTTTTATTAATATACTTATTTTTTAACTCTTGAACTTTACTTAATTCTGAATTAGTTACAATTCCATTTGTAGTATTATACGATAAGCTTTTAACCTTATTAAGAATATCAGACATATCACTACTTATCTCATTTACACTATTTTCTAAAGATGAAAACAATTCGTCTACATTTAATTCGTCAACATTATTTTCATGTAACTGCGATGTAATATCGATATCTTCACTTTCTACTAATGGCGTACTCTCATAATTAACTGATAAAGGCTTATCAACAATATTAGAATTTCTTGATTTTTGTTTAAAAATATCACTTAACCTATTAATTTCATTATCTAAATAATCATTTTTTGAATTTAATATTATTTTATCAAGGTCTTTTATCAAACCATTAATGATAGTTTTCTTATCTTCAATATTAAAAACTTGTATATCCTTTAGACTATTATTCAAAATTTCCAAATCATAATTTAAAGTATCTTTTATACTTTTAAAATTATCTTTGTTTTCATTATCTAATATTTTATTAATTTCTTTAAAAAGTTGACTTATTTCATTTTTGTATGAATCAATATTATGATAAAATTCACTACTTGATTTTATATTTTTTAAAATATCCTCCTCTTCAAAATCTATTTGACTTAATGCCTCAGAAATATCATTAAGCCTACTTTTTATATTATTTATATTATTCACATAAGATTCAAATTCAGAATAAAAACCTTCATGTAAATTTATTATTTCTTCTTCTTTAAGCTCCATTTCATTTAAATAATCAGAAAATTCATAGAACTTACTTTTTAACGATGATAATAAAGTATCAGGATCTTCAATCGGTTCCTTAGATAACGGAAATCCAATATCATCCATAACTTCGTTATTATTTGTATCATCAAAGCCAACACTACCATTTTCTTTTTCAAGATTTTCGTCAGAAAATAGCTCTCTTTCACCAAAAATTTCTTGTAGCCAGTCATTAGTGAAAGCTTGATTTAATTCGATTATTAAATTATCTGTATTCGTCTCTACAGATTGATTTCCCGTTATATTAAGATCCTTTGTATCTTGATCTTGCCTAACAGATATATTATCTTTTATATCAACTCCCTCTGTATTCACCTCTACACTTCTATATTTTCTAATATCATATCCATTAATATATGTATTCGTCCAATCTATCGATAATTCTTTAAAAGAAGCATTTTCATTATTTCCTAATGCTACTTTTAGTATTGTTGATAAATTATTTTTTATTCTATGACTAAGCGTTTTATCAAAATTACTCAGTATACTTAATTCATCTTCAGCGATAACAAGTAAATTAACACAATCTATAAAGTTCTCTCTTTCTTTCTCTGTTGAAAAGTTACTCATAAAATCATATCTTTTATTTAAATGAATATTTTCAAAATTAAAAATTGAATTTATTAACTTGAAAATATTTTTCATACTTTTATCATTTATTGAAGTTATTCTATTTACAATAATTTCATTTAAATATTCTACAATTAAGTTACTGTTAGAGCCTTCATTCTCTATATCATCTAGTCCTGAGAAAAAATCTTTAGCTCTTTTTACTTCAGTTAAATATTTACAGAAACTGTAAAAATCAAATTTATCATTTGCATGAGAAATTATGTTATTTATAGAATTTAAATTTTTATTTTTTATTTTTTATTTCAATATTTTTTTTATCTATTTCATTAAAAATATTACTATGTTTGTTTGTATCAACAGTATCAAATAGTTTATTGTTTTTTATATCTTTTATAAGAAAACCAATCTCTAGTTTATGAAATAAAGAAGTCAACACATGAATAATTCTCTTACCAAAAGAAGGTGAAACTGGTGTATTTCTTATTTCAGTTATTTTTTTGTAAAAATATAATCTTCCTTTTTGGGAAGATAATGCTTTTTATTTACAAATGACACGTTGGGTTTAAATAGATTTGTTTTGCTAATCATAAATCATCCACCTATATACCAATAAATATAATTAAATCATTAAACATATAAATAAAAATAACTTGATGAAATTATTAAATATGTTCAAAATAATTAGCAAAATACTTTCTTAGCACTTCATCTTTAGATTTATCTAAATCATCAATACTTAACCCTAGTCGGCTAAAAATACCTTTTAAGTTATTTTCTACTGCTGTTTTTTGTGTACTACTAGTACCATTACCGCCATCACTCACTTTACCGCGACTAACGTAATCAATTGTTACATTCTTTTTATTTTCAAAATAGCTATAATTAATTAATAAAACAACAGCATCTTGCGCCCATTTATAATTAATATTATTACTTGAGTTTTTAAATAGCCGAGTAAGAAAATCATGTCCATTATCATTTTTCTTTATATTTTCATAAAAACTATTATTAATTAATTTTATTTCTTTATCCGTTTGTTCTCCCATATTCTTATAAATATCTTTGCTCACCATCCTTATTAAGTTGTCTACTTTAGCAATAGAGTCTTTCTCGCCAATAAATTTTTCATCTTTTGATAGCTGGTTAAATAATTCTTTTGTTAAACGTAAAGATATTTCTTTTTTAACACTTTCAAAGTCACCATCAAACGTTTCTTTAATTTCTAATATATTATCTTTATTAAAAATAGAATTAATAATTTTATCAATAAAATTCTCAATCTTTACATCCTTATCCTGACTATTGATTTTTTCTTTTATTAAATTTTTCAACTTATCGGTTGTCTTAGAAGAGGATAATTCATCTATATCTGAATTTAAAATAGCGTTTAATTCATTCATTATTTTATCAGGTAGATCAGAATAATTATTCTCGAATCTATTTTTAGCCAAATCAGCTTTAAATTCATCATTTATCAGTTTAATATCATTAACAAGCTTACACTCCAAAGCTTTTTCTAATGTATGATATTTGATCATAATATCTATTTTGTTATTACTATTTACTTTTTTAGATATTACCTTATTAACATTATCAGTAAATGTTTTATTAAGTTGTTCTAACTTAATTGAGAAATTGTTAAACGCATCATTATCATTTGATATATTATCAAATTTAAATGTATTTAACGATTTATTTATATTTTTATTCTCAAAGTTTATTTTTATAGGTAATAATGTTCTATTTATAAATTTAAATGGTGAAATTAAATTTACAATTAGATTTTTAAAGCTCCTTTTTTTCTCGCTTCTAAAATAAAGTTTTTGTTCTGTATTTAATTCCTTCTTTCCTGAATTAGTAATAAATTCTGAAAGTTTATTTCTAGCTTCTTTTTTCAAATCACGCCCAGAATCTATTATATCCTCAGCACCACTGACTAAGTTAGTAATTGAATCCGCATTTTTTATTACTTCATTAAAATATCCCTCTATTTTAAGTTCATTCGTATTTTTATCAAATATATTTTTTTTATCAACTACATTTTTTTTATCAACTACATTTTTTTTATCAACTACATTTTTTTTATCAACTACATTTTTTTTATCAACTATATTTTCTTTATTTTTTGCTCTAAGATTTCCAGAATGGGGTTTATAAATATCAGGATTTGTTTTATTTAATATATTCTGACATTCTTTAATATACTTTGAATAATTTTCTTGTAATATTTCTTCTCTTTTTCCTTTATCAAAAGGAACAGTAGTATTACCGATGGAATTTATATTTTTTGTTAAACCAAATTTTTTATTTATTTTATTATCAATCGTATCTATAGATGAAGATAAATTTGGTTGTATTTCTGAAATTTTCATTTTAATACCTATCAATTAAAAATTATTATAGACAGTCTATTCCTTTTGTTTTTTTATGTTTATAAAAATCACACACAAGTAATTAGTTAACTAGTTTCAATAAAAAAACACTATATTATTAAAATTTAAAAATAGAAATAAAAAAAGATATCAACAAGTGATATCTTTTTTTATTTTACTGATTTATATTCCGCTGGAATTTAAAAATAATTTATTTCTTAATCATTCTTTTAAATCGTTATACACCGTTGCTCTTGAAACACCGAGGTATTGTGCAGTAATTTCCATTGCTTTACGCAGCGAAAGATAACCTTCATCTTGTAAACAGAGTAACAACTCGCGTCGTTGATGCGGTTTTAATGCTCTTGGTGTGACTGAATAAGTCGCAGAAAACTCATCAATACGTTTTTTCAGCGAATCTTCCGTCACTGAACTAAAGGTTTCAATAATGTCATTACCTTCTTCAAGGGTTGCAAATTGGTTAAGTACCATTTGTAATCCTTTGATCATTGAAATATCAATATTTAAACATAACGCTGCAACATAATTGCCCTGTTTGTCTTTAATACCGATAGACGTACTTTTTGCCGTTCTTCCATCCGGAAATTGATTGGGGTAATTCGCCACAATCTGAGGGAAATCTGACGATTCAATACGTGCCATTCCTAGCTCAGTTGCTCTATCCCCTACTTTTCTACCTGATAGATTATTTTCAATGACCATAATGGTATTTTCACTATCGGTTAGATCATGAAGTACAACTTCACAAAAAGGCGATAATGTTTTACCAATGCCTTGTGCAATAAATTGTAGTTGTTCTACCAGCCACTCTTGGTCTTCTGTTTTATGTGACATAACGATCCCTGCAATAGCTAAAACGTAAATGATTTATACAATTTTAACTGATTTATTCAAATAATTAATCGTTATCTGCAGGATAATCAGATTTTGCCTGATTTAGAATAGCTTTTGCCATCCATTGAGTCATATCAATGACCTGCTGATCATCCATTTTCCAGATATCTTTCATTACCAAAAAGACTTCAGACCCATAAATTAAAGAGAAAGATTTAATCACCTTATCCCACATTTCTTCAGGATAGTGTGCTTTTAACGGTTCAATAACTTTGAGTAAAATCTCTTTACGGTGACCGCGAATAAATCGTTTTTCTGCATATTCACTTGATTGCCTCTCTTTTGCCCACTGCTGTAATGAGACTTGTAATGCACCACGCAGTGCACCTTCATGTTTAAACATTTGAGGATAGGCAAGATTGAGCAATTCAGTAATGCGCTGTTGCGTATTATCTTCAGGAGTGGGGTTCCATGCAATGATCGGTGCTAAACTTGCATCAACAGTGGCACTAATTAAATCACTTTGTGTTGGAAAATAACGATATGCGGTTGCTCTCGAAACACCTGCATGTGCCGCTAATTCCGACACTGTCGGTAACATTCCTTGCTCAAAAAGTCCCAATGCTGTTGTCACCAATAATTGATGGGTTCTTTTTCGTGTACCGGACATAGCATCCGTTTCGTCATTGTCACTCATAGAAAATCCTTCGTTATTTCCACACTTTATGTGTCTAATTTATTTTAAGTCAAATACTCACAACACTTAACGTTTACTTTAGGTGATTAATCACACCTTATCGACCTCTAGAGTATAAAAATAAAAATAATGAGACAAGAGTCTCAAAACGATGTTATGATAAATGAAACTCGAGTCTCATTATGGTTATAATCTATTCGTCGATAATCATAAAAGGTAAGGGGAGGCTTATGAAACAGTATTCTGGCTCTATTTATATTGCCACAACGCTTGATACTAAAAGTGCTGAGATTTTTTATGTCAGTGATTTAATTAAAAAAGCAGGCCTTCCTGTTAAAACCGTCGATTTGACAACTAAACCCACGACACTCGCCAAAGAAGCTGATGTCACCGCAGCAGAAATCGCAAGTTTTCACCCTAATGGTAAAGACGCGGTTTTCTGTGGCGATAGAGGTAAAGCCATAGAAGCGATGTCTATCGCATTTGAACACTATTTAACTCACCAAGATGATGTCTTAGCCATTCTTGGACTAGGCGGATCGGGGGGAACGGCACTGATTACACCAGCAATGCAATCTTTGCCAATTGGTGTACCTAAATTGATGGTATCAACGATGGCGTCTGGCGATATTTCAGGCTATATCGGTGCAAGTGATATCTCAATGATGTACTCCGTCACAGATGTATCCGGCTTAAATCGCATTTCTCGCAAAGTCCTAAGAAATGCGGCGAACCAAATAGCTGGCGCTATTTATTTTTACCAAGAAGAACATGTTGTTGATAAACCGGCTGTCGCATTAACGATGTTTGGTGTAACTACGCCTTGTGTACAACAACTTACACAAAAACTTGAAAATAATTATGACTGCCTTGTTTTTCACGCAACAGGAAGTGGCGGTAAAGCCATGGAAAAACTGGCAGACAGTCACCTACTTCATAGCGTGCTCGATCTTACAACAACAGAAGTGTGTGATTACTTGTTTGACGGTGTACTTGCTTGTGATGAAGACCGTTTTGGTGCAATCGCCCGAACCAAAACCCCTTATATAGGTTCTTGTGGCGCATTAGATATGGTGAACTTTGGTCGCCCATCGAGTGTTCCTGAGAAATATAAAGGGCGTCAATTTTATCATCACAATGCGCAAGTCACCTTGATGCGTACAACACCAGAGGAAAACCGTCAATTAGGTATCTGGATCGCTGAGAAACTCAATCAGTGTGAAGGTCCATTGCGGTTTGTATTACCACAGGGCGGTTTTTCAGCTCTGGATATTGAAGGAGCCCCTTTCTGGGATCCTCAAGCAAACCAAGTTTTTTTTGATGCATTTATAACAACATTTAAAGAGACAGAGACTCGTCAGTTAGTCATCAGTCCTTATCACATAAACTCTGCTGAGTTTACTCAGCAAATTTATGATTTACACCAGGAACTTATTTGTTAACCACGGAGAAAGAAGAATGACTCATTCACGTGAAACGTTACTAAAAAAATTCAATGAAATGATTGCACGCCATGAGCCAATTATTGGCGGTGGTGCGGGTACAGGGCTTTCAGCTAAGTGTGAAGAAGCAGGTGGTATTGACCTCATCGTTATTTATAACTCTGGTCGTTATCGTATGGCTGGCCGTGGCTCTTTAGCGGGTTTATTAGCTTATGGTAACGCCAATGAAATCGTTATGGATATGGCAAAAGAAGTATTACCTGTTGTTAAACATACACCTGTACTTGCTGGCGTTAATGGTACAGATCCTTTCTGTAACTTTGATAAATTCTTAGATGAAGTTAAAGCAACAGGCTTTGCTGGCGTACAGAATTTCCCAACGGTAGGTCTGATTGATGGTAATTTCCGCGCTAATTTAGAAGAAACAGGTATGGGTTATGGTCTTGAAGTGGATATGATCCGCAAGGCTCATGAAAAAGGTTTATTAACCACACCTTATGTCTTTAGTCGTGAAGATGCGATTGCAATGGCTGAAGCTGGCGCAGATATTATTGTACCTCATATGGGATTAACAACTGGCGGCAATATTGGGGCTGAAACGGCATTAACCTTAGCGGATTGCGTACCATTAATTAATGATTGGGCAAAAGCGGCAAAAGCAGTGCGTGCTGATGTGATTGTGCTTTGTCATGGTGGTCCAATTGCAACACCAGAAGATGCACAATATATCCTCGATAACTGCCCTGATTGCCACGGCTTCTATGGTGCAAGTTCAATGGAACGCTTACCAACAGAAGTGGCATTAACCGCAACAACCAAAGAATTTAAAAGTATTAAACGCTAATTCAAAATCATCAAGTTTGCCTAAGCGTTAATCTATATTGCCCACGTTATGTGGGCAATATTTTATGCAGATACTCTTAATCGATTAGACGAGTTTTGCAATTAATGTATTTAAATCCCCAGCTAAGAAATCAACTGGTGGAATTTCAATAACAGTATAAGCACCTGCACGTTGTTTCATACTTGCTCTTGCAGCAGACACCATAAATTGAGACGTCAATGCAGGGTTGTTAATACGCATTGAATATTCAAATAATTGATTATGTGTTTTACCCGAAACCCCTTTATGAGACATTTGCACACCATGTCCCACATCTTTTAAACTATCAACACAATCGACTTGCTTAATATGAGTTTCATCAGAAGAGAAATAGCTATCTGCTTTAATGGCTTGCTCTACTTGATTAAAATCTACTCCAGCTTCTAATTCCACGTAAACCATACGACGATGAACGCCAGTTCCTAATGGAATAGTCATTGAAAGTGCATCTTTTACACCATCAATTGCTTTAGCCGCTACGCTATGCCCCATGCTCATACCAGGCCCAAAATTAGTATAAGTGATCCCTTTTGGTGCCATAGCTAACATTAGCGTACGAATAATAGAATCAGAACCCGGATCCCAACCTGCTGAAATAACAGCGACACGGTCATGTTTTTTTGCAACTTCATCTAACTCTGTTTTTAATGCCACAATTTCACTGTGAACATCAAAACTATCTACTGTATTAATGCCTAAGCTTAAAATAGATTTAGCTAATTCTTTAATTGCACGAGTCGGTGAACATAAGAGAGCAACATCAACATTACCTAATGTTTTAATATCGTTAGTCACGGTAATATTTTGCAGTTCTTCTGGAACATTATTGATATCACGACGAACAACACCCATTAATTCAAAATCTTGAGCAGCTTGAACCGCTTCTAATGCAAATCGACCAATATTGCCATAACCGACAATAGCCACTTTTATTTTAGTATTCATTCATTCCCCTGACTTTAACGTTAATCATCTCTTAATGATAATAGTGATTAGTTATCAATGAATAAACCATATAAACATCTTTTTTGCCAGATAAACATTATTTGCACTATTACCTTATAAATAAACCTTGTAGAATCTCTTATCTTCCTACGCGTTATATTAATAATATCGATTTCACTCTGTTTTTAAGAAGGTTTTCAATGCATCAGTCTGATGTAGCGGATCGCTCGCTTTTTTCCCTTAGTTGGCCAATATTTATAGATATTTTCCTACATCTAGCCACACTATTAATTAATACTTACATGGTAAGCCACGTTTCTACGGCTTACTTAGCTGCTATGGGCGTCGGTAACCAAGTCTTTGATCTTTTTATCACTATTTTTAGCTTTATTAGTGTGGGATGTAGCGTTGTTATTGCCCAATACTTAGGCGCGGGTAAAAAAGAAAAAGCCAGCCAAGCAATTCATATTTCTATCGCGTTTAACTCTTTGTTAGGTATTAGTAGTGCCTTGATCATTCTTTTCTTTGGCTACAATATTCTTAACATAATGAATACGCCTGAGCACTTGGTGCAAGATGGCTACAACTACCTGCATATTATTGGTATTTGCCTTATTCCTGAGGCCATTTCGATTATTCTTGCAGCTTGTCTGAGAGTTTATGGTAAATCTAAAGCAGCAATGTATGTCACACTGATCGCCAATATTGTTACTGTCATTGGTAATATGATTGTGCTTTATGGCTTTTTTGGTTTACCACAATACGGATTAGTGGGTGTTGCGTGGTCAACGGTTGTTGGTCGTATTATTGCAGTTATTTTATTATGTGGATTACTGTTCTACGGTTTGCGTATTAAATTCGAAGCCAAACAACTCGTCGTATGGTCTAAAAATATGTTAGGGAAAATCCTACATATCGGTTTACCTGCTGCGGGTGAAAACTTGGTTTGGATTTTACATTACATGACTGCATCGGCTTTTATTGGATTAATGGGCGAAGTTCCTCTTGCAGCACAAACTCTCTATTTCCAACTGTCACTGTTTTTAATGCTTTTTGGCATAGCGATTAGTATTGGTAATGAAATATTAGTGGGTCACTTAGTGGGTGCAAAACGCTTTGATGATGCTTTTAATCGTGGGTGGAAAAGTTTAAAAACGGGTGTGATATTTACCATCGGGGTGGTTATTGTTTATTGGTTTATGCGTGATCCTATTTTGTATTCGATCACAGAAGACCAACGCATCATAGACCAATTGATCCCGCTGTTTATCTTGTCCGTCTTTTTAGAACCAGGTCGTACTTTTAATATCGTGATGGTGAATGCCTTGCGTGCTGCTGGTGATGCTAAATTTCCGCTGATGACAGCTATCTGCTTTATGTGGGGTGTTGCTATTCCGGTGGGCTATTTCCTTGGTATAAAAATGGAAATGGGCCTAATTGGTATCTGGATTGGTTTTCTTTGTGATGAATGGCTACGTGGCTTAACTAACGCATGGCGTTGGCGCTCTCGTAAATGGCAAACTAAGCGCTTGGATATTTAAATTAATATTAATAATTAATTTTCTGATAAAAAAGCTCCCTCATATTTCAATATTTTTTGAGGGAGCAACTTAATGTAATATCTATTTATTCTTAAAATAAAGAAGTGTTAACTCTATATCAATCATATAATAAAACTGGATATCATTAGGTATTTTATTTATATTATAATCTTTGAGTTCTTCAATAAAAGAATTAATTACACCATTGGTAAATTTTCTATTTTCTTTACTTAAAAGCAATTCCTCTGGTATATACTCTATTTTTTTTAAAAAATCACTCGTTATTTTCTTTTTTACTTCACTTTTATCAATAATTAAATTTGATAAATTATCCATTGATAAAAATGATCCATTTACACTTTTTTTTATCATTTTTATTATCAGCATTTCTTTACTTTCTTCTGATAGTTTTATTTTATTTAATAAACCAGTTTTATTTAATTTTTCCACACTGGATTCAATTATTTTCTTTAACTGATTAAAAGCATTTTCCTTATTTCCAATAAACTTACCCTTATGTTTAATTAATTCATTTAAGTAATTTAATTTTCCTTTTATCCTGTTTTCTCTATTATTCAAAATACTTACTAACGATTCAATTAACGTTTTTTTATCAATAATACAGTCTACTATTTTCTCTACAATATCTGCATATAAATTTATCTTTTGGAGTTCATGTAATTTATTAATCTTAGAAAAGTCTTCTGTAAAAAAACCAGTAACATCTTGTTTCACATTTTTATTAAAGATATAAGAATACACAAATAAATAGTTTTTAATGTCATTAATTAATTTTTCATCATTTTTAACTATCTTATAATCCAAGGGTAAACCACTATCAATATAGTAATATATCAAATCTTCAATATTTACATCATCTATATTTTTTAGTGAAAATATTTTCAAAGAAACTTCGTTATTAAATCCTTCAATTAATTTATGTTTAGATATTTTAATTTTTTTATTAGTAAAAGCATTTTCTATATATCCTGCTAGTTCTGATTTTATCTTTGATGTAAGAATTTCTTTTTCTTCAGGGGTCAAATTTCTTTGGGGGAGTTTTGGTCTTGAATTTCTAATTTCTTGTAGTTCACGCTCATTAAAATCGTTATTACCACGCTCTGCTTCAGCATTCTGTTTATCTGTACTATCATTCTTTTCAAGAACAACATGATGTAATGCTCCAGTCATATCCATATAGATACTCTCAGTAGCTTCTGAGGACTGATCGCTATTGCTAACAATATCCGTTGAAACATTGCTATCATCTAACGGCATATATTTTACATAAATACCCTCTTCTACATAGTTTGAATAGCATTCTTTATTTTCTTTTAAATCATGAGAGGTTAATTTTACGCTTGATTTATTAGCCATGTTTTTATTTTCGACTGATAAAATTTCCTCACTAACATAATTTATAGGTTTTTCTTTATTATCACTTACAAAATTGGATTCTAAATATATGTTAGGAGTAAAAACAATACATCCATTATCTAATGATGAAAATTTTTCAGCCATGATATTATCTGATTTTTTTTCGAAACTATTATTAAAAAAATGATTTAGAACTATATTAGATGAAGTAATATTAGAAGGCATAATTATATCCTTATTAATCTATTTGTCATTATTATAATATCCTTTATAACTCATCTAACTATCAATTAATAACCTAAAAAATATTTTATTTTAAAAAACTTTTTGATGGTTTTTCACAAGAAATATGGCTTAACATAAATTTAAAAATATTAACAATAAAAAATAACCATTAATCAATATTAAATATTTATTATAAAAAATAATTATTTTTCTATAATTCTAATCGTTTTTTATGGTACAAGTAAGTGTTGGTTTTTTCTTATCAAGAAGATGACTTAGATTAAATAAAGAGAGAATACAAAAATAAAATACAATGTAATCTTATAATAAATCTCGTTGATGGTTTATTTCTTATCCGAAAGTTAATACCACCACAAATAGGGAAAATGACTCTGCTGGAATTATGCCGTTATCAAAAGACCCGCGTGTACTTGTATTATAATGAGTTAAAGAATTAAAGGCGTTGGATGTTAAGAATATTAAAATCCACGACACTATAATTGTAACAGCAATACTACCTTCAGATCTTAATTACGATATTCCTACCATTGCCTTCTTTGGCTATTTAGGTACCAGTGCAGAACAAGTTAATAAGAAAAAAGCGCAAGTTATTCCTTATAAAGGTGGTTATCTTTATTTAAACAAGTAACTTGATATCTATTACGTCATTTAGCATGATAACAAAACCATTTTGTGTGTTTTTATTTTTAAACATTATCAATTTCATCATTGAAATTTAAAATACAGCCACAATAAAAACCATGGGCACCACCATCATAATTTTAGCTTTTTTTAACTTTTTCCAATAATTCTTTTAATGTAAGATGCTTATTTTCATTCGATATTTTAAGCTGTTCGTCTATTTCATCTAAAAAACCACCAATTAATTTATTGTTATTTATTAAATTAAATCTAGCTTTATGTACTTTCTCTATCAATGCTAGATTTCTTTCATTTACCTTATCCTTTCCTGCTAGAATTTCTTTTTGTTCCTCTGTTTCTTTTAATTTCTCCTCTTCACTAGGCTGCTTAATAATTTCTTCTACAACACCATTTTCATGCTTGCTTTGCTCATTTTTTAAATATTGTAAGTAAATAATATCATTAACTTTTTTATTTAATTTGAAAAGATAATCTGATTTAACCAATTTGTTTAAATAATTTTCCTTATTAAAATAGTTTGATTTTTCTTTATTTTTAATCCCATTATAATCTTCTAAAAAATTAGAGAATTTAGCAAGAAAAGTATAGCCATAACTATTATCGCCATCTGATAATCTATCTAATAATGATATGTCTTTTGTTGTTTCAATCAAGGAAGATTTAAATTTATCCTTTTCAATATCTAATTTGTTTTCATTAGAATGAAATTCAACTTTATTATCATTAGATAATATCAGTGTATCATCGTTATTTAAATTAGATAGCGTTGATGATTCTTTTTCATCATGTTCACTTATTTCATGAGAATGAAAATTTACAGATTCATATCTTGCATCATCAAATTCACTTTCTTTTAAATAATTAGAATTGGATTTTTCTAATAATTCAACATTATTATTCATTAGAGGTTTAAATTTCATATCTGTAATATAATCAATTAATAATATCTTACTCTTAAACAAACTATCTTGTTTACATGAATGAAGAGCGTTAATAGCTTCATCAATTGGTATCAAATCTTTATTTGGAAGTTCAATAAATTCCAAAACACTCTGTCTCTTTTTAAATAATATTTTCTTTTCATCTGCAATATTATATTCTGACGTTTCTTTTTTTATCTCAGGTTTTAAAAATTCACTTTCAAATTTAAGAATACTTGTTCCCTTCATCCCATAATCTACATTATTTTTCTCTTCATCTGCAATATTATATTCTGGCGTTTCTTTTTTTATCTCAGGTTTTAAAAATTCACTTTCAAATTTAAGAATACCTGTTCCCTTCATCCCATAATCTACATTATTTTTCTCTTCATCACTAACAATTAACTTTTTGTTTTTTAAAGATTCACTCTTTGAATTAATAATATTAGACTCTATCATCTCATTATCTATATTGTTTTGTTCTTCATTACTGATAATTAAAATTTTAGGTTTTAAAAATGTACTCTTTGTATTATATATATTTTTATTTTCATAGCGATTAGGGTGAATAAATTCATTTATTGTATTCATCACCTTGATAGATAGATTAGAAATAGAGAGTTTTATTTTCCCGCCTATGGAGACTATTTTATTCGCAATAGAGGGTGATTTTCTACCAATTTCATTGATACCATTCATTATCATAATACTCATGTTATTTATATATAAATAATATTTTACTCTCAGTATTTCTCTCATCTATCACTTCTCTTTTCTATTTTTTTAAATAAATAGCATTTATTTTAAGAAAAAAACTTAATAACTTTCAAAAAAATATATTAATTATGATAAAGAAATAATAATGAATTAAATGAAGTTTAATGATTAACTTCACAAAAATAGAAGTCATAAAGTAAATAAAAATAACCTCACCTATACAAAACACGATTTTTTTTAATAAAGAAAAAACCAAAAATTAAACATTGATTAACATTAAAAAATTACTGTAAAAAAAATTATTTTCCTCTAATTCCCTGCTGGTTTTTTTATGATACAACAAGTAGGTGTTGCTCTTTCCAATAAATGAGACAACTAAGCTTTAATAGAGAGAATACAAAAAATCAAACACAATGGAGTCTTGTCATGAATCTCGTTGAACGTTTTATTTCTTATACAAAAGTTAACACCACCACTAATAGGGAAAATGGCGCTGCTGGCATTATGCCTTCATCAGAAGGTCAGCGAGTGCTTGCACTGCAATTAGTTGAAGAGTTAAAAGCGTTAGGTGTTGAGGATATCAAAATTCGTGATACTGCAATTGTTACCGCAACACTCCCTTCTAACCTTGATTATGAAGTGCCAACGGTTGCTTTCTTTGGTCATCTAGACACCAGCGCTGAACAAACGAACGATACCAAAGCACAAATTTTACCTTATAAAGGTGGTGACCTTTGCTTAAATAAAGAGCTCGATATTTATCTACGTCAAAGCGAATTTCCTGAATTAGAAAACTATATTGGTGACGATATTATCGTGACCGATGGCACAAGCCTATTAGGTGCTGACGATAAAGCCGCTATCGCCTCTATTATGGATATGTTGCAGTACTTTAAACAGCATCCTGAAGTTAAACACGGTACAGTTAAAATTGGTTTTGTGCCAGATGAAGAACAAGGTTTACGTGGTGCAAAAGTTTTTGATACTAAAGAATTCGGTGCTGATTTTGCCTACACCTTAGATTGCTGTGGTATTGGTGAATTAGTGTACGAAAACTGGAATGCAGGCGATGTTGAAATCACCTTTACAGGCGCATCAGCGCACCCAATGTCCGCCAAAGGTAAATTAAAAAACTCACTGTTAATGGCACATAAATTTGTTGCTATGTTACCGGGCGGTGAAGCACCTGAATATACAGAAGGCCGTGAAGGTTATTATTGGGTAAAACAATTAGCAGGTAATAGCGCGCGTACTGTATTAAAAATGGATGTGCGTGATTTCACCGAAAAAGGTTATGCGCACCGCATGGCATTTTTAAAACAACTCTCAGATTATTGTGAAGGTTTATGGGGTGAAGGCTCTGTCACTTGTAAACTCGCAGATCGTTATGCCAACGTGTTTAATAGCCTGCAAGGCGATAAGCGCTATCCTATCGATATTGCAGTGGCTGCTTATGAAGCGAATGGTATTACACCTCGCCCAATCCCAATGCGCGGTGGTTATGATGGTGCAGCACTCTCTCAAAATGGCCTGCCTTGTCCTAATATTTTTACTGGTGCTCATAACTTCCACTCTATTTATGAATATCTGCCAGTTAAATCGCTTTATGCGGCAAGTGATGTCTTAAAATCTGTCGTTAAGATCACCGCTGAACGTTTTGCACCTGGAGCTAAAGCATGATCCAAATTCTTGCGGTCTTAGTTGTCGTTGTTATTGTCGCTAGAATGATCTTGAAAGGATATAAAGCAGAACCTGTTTTGTTAGTGGCGGGTTTAGCCTTAATGGCGCTAACGATGATGTTTGGTTGGGGAGATATTCTTCCTAAAAATGTCAAAACAACAGGTATTGGCTGGCTAGATCCTTTTGAAGTAATGCGTGATCTCTTTAGTAGCCGTGCGGCTGATCTTGGTTTAATGATCATGGCGCTGATGGGATTTGCACATTATATGGATCATATTGGTGCCAATGAGGCCGTTGTCCGTGTTGCAACTCGCCCATTGAAAAATATGCGCTCACCTTATGTGTTGCTATTTTTCTCTTTTTTACTCGCAAGTATTTTGCAACTTGCTATTCCTTCAGCAACAGGATTGGCCGTTCTATTAATGGGTACGATGTTCCCGATTATGATAGGACTTGGCTTATCCCCCGCTTCCGCGGCAGGCGTAATTGCAACATCATTGGGCGTTGCTTATACCCCAACAGCAATTGATGCCATTCGTGGTGCAAAAGCGGTTGATTTAGGCGTTGTTGAATATGTGCTTTATTACCAAGGACCTGCGGCGATTGCTACCGTATTAGCCGTTGGTATTACACATATCTTCTGGCAACGCCATTGTGATCGCAAAGCTGGGTTTGTGCCTCAATTAGGCAAAATGTCTGAAGAAGCAAAGAGTGATAAAAATGTACCCGGCTTTTATGCCTTACTGCCAATGTTACCTATCATTATGGCAGTAAGTTCATCAAGCCTATTTGTTGAAGGTATTCACCTTGATGTAGTCACTATTGTATTGATTTCAATGGCAATTTGCATGCTGATTGAAACATTACGCTTACGTGATTTTAAATCAGTGTGTGCGGGCTTCCAGCATTTCTTAAAGGGTATGGGTTCTGCATTTAGTAATGTTGTGGGATTATTAGTCGCAGCGGGTGTTTTTGCTCATGGTATTAAAGTCAGTGGTGCAATAGACAGTCTGATCGTTATGGCAGAATCTGTTGGCCTACCACCATTTGCAATGGCATTGGTCTTCGCTGTCGTAACATTAGCTGCCGCGATTATTATGGGGTCAGGTAATGCACCTTTCCTTGCCTTCGTTGAACTTATTCCACAAATTGCCCATAGCATGGGCGTAAACCCAATTGCGATGATTTTACCAATGCAACAAGCGTCACATATGGGACGAGGTATGTCTCCAGTGGCGGGTGTGATCATTGCCGTATCGAGTGGCGCAAAATTACAACCGTTTGATGTTGTAAAGAGAACAGCAGTACCGCTTATGGTCGGTTTTGTATTCCATAGTGCTATTATTGCTATCTTCTATTATTAATAAATATACCTGAAGCAATAATTGTTGCTTCAGGTTATTTTCAAATAATAAACTTCTTAAAAATAAGTGAAGATAATTTATTGTTATTTTCATAAATAAAAAATTAGTTATATTTTATTTAAAATATATTTACTCAATCATTTTAAAACAAAGATAAAATCACTAAATTAATGAAAATATTAACAAAACAATAAGATATTATTCTTATACAGCAGAAAATAAAACGCCTATTATTTATTTTGTTAAAATGATGACATGATATTAAACGCACTCACTCATTGCCATTTATTTTAACTATTCTGAGTTAGCCCACATTAAGTATGATAATTATACTAGCAATAGAATGGTGTATTCGTTCTATTGCATTTTTATTTAATCTTATTATTAGATATTAAAACCATCTCATTCTTTTTTATTTCTCATCACTTCTTTTTAAGAAAAAAACACAAAACACCCCTCTTTTTATCAATAAATACTGCAAGAGAGCCAAAACGGTTGCTTTATCTTTGATATAGAAAAAATTACCAGTTTTAAAGTTAATAAGGGTGATATTTTCTCAAAATTTGTACAATCTTAGTAAATTCAGAAAAAACTTTCTCCCATAAATTCAGTATGATGTTTGTATTAAAAATAGAATAACCCATTGAATTTTCATACTGTTTATTGGATGCATGCAATGAAAGAACAATTATCTTCTCGTTGGAAAATATTGATAGCGGCAGTTAAGCAACAAGTAAAACCCGCTTTAGGTTGTACAGAGCCTATTTCGCTTGCATTAGCGGCTGCAACAGCAGCAAGTTACTTACAACACGCGATTACCCGCATTAGTGCTGAAGTCTCTCCTAATTTAATGAAAAACGGTATGGGCGTAACCGTACCAGGTACGGGCATGGTGGGATTATCCATTGCCGCAAGCTTAGGTGCCGTCGGTGGTGATTGTAAAGCAGGTCTTGAAGTATTAAAGAATGCAACACCAGAGCATGTTGAACAAAGCAAAGCACTATTAGCCGCGGGCATCGTGAATGTTTCAATTAAAAAAGAGTGCCAAGAAGTTCTATATAGCGAAGTGACTGTTGAAGATAGTGAAAACAGCGCAACTGTCATTATTGCAGGTAACCACACTAATATTGTTAAAATTATTCATAACGGTCATGTTGTTCTTGATAACACTTGTGCTGGCGCAGAACAATCTGCATCACCTTGCGAAATAAAAGAAACGTTAACCCAAACCAATACTCAAGAAATTTACCAGTTTGTTACCCAAACGCCAGTAGAAGAAATTTCTTTTATCCTTGAATCAGCACACTTAAATGATGCGCTATCAAAAGAAGGTTTGAACAATACTTATGGTTTACATATTGGGCAAACTTTACAGCGCCAACAACAGCGTGGCTTATTAGCAAAAGATTTATTATCAGAAATCATGATCCGTACTTCTGCGGCGTCTGATGCACGTATGGGGGGTGCCGTTTTACCCGCAATGAGTAATTCTGGCTCAGGCAACCAAGGTATTGCCGCAACGATGCCTGTTGTCGTGGTTGCTGAATATTTACAAGTTGGCGAAGAGAAAATGGCAAGAGCATTAATGCTTTCCCATTTACTGGCTATTTATATTCACCATAAATTCCCTGCACTATCTGCGTTATGTGCAGCAACAACCGCATCAATGGGCGCAGCTGGTGCAATTGCATGGCTAATGGATGAACGTTACGAATCTATGGCTATGGCAATTAGTAGCATGATTGGTGATATCAGCGGTGTGATTTGTGATGGTGCTTCAAATAGCTGTGCGATGAAAGTCTCAACTGGCGCGAGTGCAGCTTATAAAGCTGTGTTAATGGCTCTAGATAACACTTATGTGACAGGTAATGACGGTATTGTCGCTCATGATGTTGATTCTACAATTGAAAATCTATGTGCACTAGCAAGCCGTGCAATGCAACATACCGATGTTCAAATTATTGAGATCATGGAATATAAAGCCGTTGCTAATGGCTAATTTGAGCGTTTAAAAAAAAGCACCCCATAATATTGGTTATTATGGGGTGAAACATAAGATCCTAGGAACAGGATCCTCCTCAAGTCAGGAGCTTATCAATATTCGTTACTGCTATTTACGGATACTACGGTTCAACGACTACGGTTACTTTACTGCTCTACTTCTTACTGCTTTTTAACACTCACTACAGGGTATTAGGTTAATAAGCCTTCTCTTCTGTGCTAGGCATCAATGCATCAAAATTGGCTCTTATCTCTTCTTCTGGTAATTGAATACCAATAAAGACCAATGTACTTTGACGAGTTTCATCTTCATTCCACGGTCTATCCCAATCAGCACTATAAAGGCGTTGCACACCTTGGAATAACAAGCGATTAGGTTGGTCTTTAATATTTAATATCCCTTTATAACGCAAAAGATTATCAGCAAAGCTTAATAATAATTTTTCCATTACGTCTGAAACTTCTTGTAACTCAACAGGGTAATCAAACTTTAGTACAATCGAATTAATGTCATCTTGCTTATCAGCCTGATAACGAAACAGAGGCTGTTTTACATCGAGGTTATCGTTCAACATAAAACCTTTTACGTTAAACAGTAATCCTAAATCAATTTGTCCATGAATAACGGTATGCACAGGCGCTCTAGCATTAATACGTCTTAGTCGTGCCATTAATTCAGGAGAGGCTGGAGTGACGTCTGTTTTCGTTAACAGAATGCGGTCGGCATAACCAATTTGTGATTGTGCAATCGTAAATTGATCCAGTTGTTGCTGAGCGTGAACATTATCAACAAGCGTGATAATGCCATCTAATAAGTAGCGCTGGCAGATGATCTCATGAGAAAAGAATGTTTGGCTAATAGGACCTGGATCAGCCATTCCTGTGCATTCAATAACTAATCTATCAAATTCGATTTCACCACGATCTAGGCTGTCACATAAGTCTAATAGCGTATCTTCTAATTCATTCGATTTACTGCAACAAATACAACCATTGGTCAGTGTTTTTATTTGAGTGGCTCTATCATCAATGATTTCATCATCAATAGGGACTTCACCAAATTCATTTTCAATAACGGCAATTTTATAGCCATGCTCTTCATTAAGCATATGACGTAAAAGTGTTGTTTTTCCCGATCCTAAAAAACCGGTCAGTATTGTCACTGCAATAGGTTCCATCATTTATCTCCTTTACGGATCATTAGCAACAGCGAAAACCGCCTTTACCATCACCACCGCCATAACGGGCTTCCTGACGCTCACGGAAAAACTCGTTATAGGTCATAACAGGCTTATCTGGATGGTTATCTTTCATGTGTTGCACATAATTATCGTAATCAGGAATACCTATTAGCATACGTGCTGCTTGTCCTAGATATTTTCCAGCTTGTCCTAAATTACCAAACATAAGTTTCTCCTAAGCCCCGTACTGGCAAGCCAGCACGGGGGTTTAACCTATCTACCTAAATTAGTGACCTGAGGACACTTTTACATCTTTTGGCATAGGAACATACGGTGTTTCTTGTGATGTATCTTCTGGGTTTTTACGTGCTTTCATTGCGGTACGGAAACCGTAGAAAATGATGCTGTAAACAACCACTAAGAACAGAATACTTAAGCCAGCATTGGTATAGTTGTTAATTACAATATGATTCATATTGGTAATTTCAGCCGCAGTTAAGTCAGCACCACCTGCTAAGATCTTCGCTTTGTATTCATTTGCTAAGTAGAAGAAACCTTCCATTTGTGGATCATCGCTGAGAAGTTTCAGACCTAATGCCCATGTTGTACAAATTAATAACCATACTGCTGGAACAACTGTCACCCAGATATATTTAGTACGTTTCATCTTAACTAAGATAACAGTACCTAATACCAGAGCAACTGCCGCTAACATTTGGTTTGAAATACCAAACAGTGGCCACAAGCTCTTAACACCACCTAATGGGTCAACAACACCTTGGTATAACAGATATCCCCATAATCCTACGCAACCCGCAGTACCAATCACACCCGGAATGAACGAGTTTGTTTTCTTCAGGTAAGGGATAAAGTTACCTAACAAGTCTTGGAACATAAAGCGACCAGAACGTGTACCCGCATCTAACGCCGTTAAAATAAAGAGCGCTTCGAACAAGATCCCAAAGTGATACCAGAAGCCCATATCCGCAGCAGGAATGATTTTATGGAATACCATCGCGATACCAACAGCTAAGGTAGGCGCACCACCAGCACGGTTTAATACAGAAGGCTCACCAATATCTTTCGCCGTTTGTAGAATTTCTTCTGGCGAAATAACAAAGCCCCATGAACTCACCGTTGCAGCAGTATGCACAGTAACTTCTCTTAACTGCTCCATAATAACTGCTGTATTTTCACCACCTAATTCATGAAGGTTCGGCATAGTAATACCTAAACCTGCTGGTGGTGTATTCATTGCAAAATACAGACCAGGTTCAATAATAGATGCAGCGACTAACGCCATGATCGCAACGAATGATTCCATTAACATTGCACCATAACCGATAAAACGCGCATCCATTTCATTGGCAATAAGCTTAGGTGTTGTACCTGAAGCAATCAGTGCGTGGAAACCAGAAACGGCACCACAAGCGATAGTGATAAATAAGAATGGGAATAAAGCCCCTTTCCACAATGGTCCTGTACCATCGACATATTGAGTAACCGCTGGCATTTTCAGTTCAGGATTTAGGATAACAATACCAACGGCTAAACCAACGATAACCCCAATTTTCAGGAACGTCGCTAAGTAATCACGAGGAGCAAGGATCAACCAAACTGGCAGTAATGCAGAAACAAAAGCATAACCAATAAGACCAAAGGTGATTGTTGTATCTTTAAAGGTGAGTGCAGGTCCCCAGTATGGATCATGAGCAATAACGCCACCAAACCAAATCGCAGCAATCAGTAATACAATACCGATAACAGAGACTTCACCGACACGACCCGGACGGATATAGCGCATGTAAATACCCATAAACAGGGCAATTGGTACTGTTGAACAAACAGTGAACACACCCCATGGGCTTTCTGCTAATGCTTTAACAACGATAAGCGCAAGCACTGCAAGAATGATGATCATGATAAGGAAACAGCCGAATAAAGCGATAGTACCCGGAATAGGACCCATCTCTTTCTTTATCATCTCACCAAGTGAGTTACCATTACGGCGTGTTGAAATAAACAACACCATAAAGTCTTGTACTGCACCAGCAAGCACAACCCCAGCTAATAACCAAAGCGTACCCGGTAAATACCCCATTTGAGCAGCAAGAACAGGCCCTACTAAAGGACCAGCACCCGCGATAGCCGCAAAGTGGTGACCAAATAAAACATAACGGTTAGTTGGAACGTAGTTCAAACCGTCATTATTAACAACAGAAGGTGTTGCTCTAGTTGGATCAAGCTTCATCACTTTTTGAGCGATATAAAGACTGTAATAACGATAAGCAACTAAATAAACGGCAACAGAAGCAACAACTATCCATAGTGCACTGACGTGTTCACCACGGCGAAGCGCAACCACTGAAAGACAAAAAGCACCGATAATCCCTAGGATCACCCAAGGTACGTGCTTTAAAAATGCATTTTTGTTCATGAGACACCTTTTTTTCAGGCAAGACCGAACAGCCAAAGAGTAATGCGGGACAGCTGAGAATGATTTGAGCGAATATGAGAGACAACTGCCCGCTACTACATAATAAGAAGAATGAGATATAAACAGTGCGACAAAATCGCTTAGCGGTTGTATAACGAATTAAGCGGTCTGTTTTTTGAGTTGAGTGGTTCTGTCTTTTTGAAATGGCTATTTTTTTGTGATCTAGATAACAATTTTATTTCTTTCAATAAGTTAGAAAATCATTAAATAGAAAAAAACCTCCTTTTCACTAACAAAAAAGGAGGTTTTTTATAACATTATTTAATTAAGTAGTAATTATTGGCTAAATTGAACGGATATCAAAAGCACGTTACCTTTTCGAGCAGATGAACCATTAAAACGCCATTGATATGCAGCATCAATAACGGCATTATCTATGCTCATATCACCACTGCCAGATTTCAATAGCACCACAGTAGGAACACCTTGAGGGTCAACATCAAGTTGTAAGATCATATCCCCTGTTTTAGGTGCTGTATCAAGTGCATTCACTTTCGGTAATGCCTGATCACTGCCTTTGATATTCGCTGATGAGAAATCAATACTAAATGTCCGATTTGATTGCTCAACAACCTTGTTGTTTAGTGGCTTACGTATCACTTTACTATTAGGATCTGATGCTGGTATTACACGTTGAGCTAATTGAATCTGAGTTAAGTCATCACTGAGATAATCATCTGAAGGTTTAACTTCAATACCTTCAGGTAAATAACGCATATCCATTCGCGCTCGTAAGGTTTGATAGCGTTCTAAGCGAGCGCCCTCAAGTGTATGTATCACCATTCTCATTTCTAACATTTGCATCAGCGAACCAACACTTTCTTTTGATTTTTGCTGTGACGCTTTAGCAAATGCCCCTGCTGCAATTTCAGGATCTTCATCGAGCCATGTTATGCCCCATCCTAACCAGACATCTTCACGATCGGGTTCTAATGCGATGGCCTGTTCAAAATGAGTACGCGCATTGAGTAATAAAGTTTGCCAATATTTTTTCTCTTGAGGATAAATTTTAGGAGAACTGGTTAAATTGTTGGTTCCTACGTTGTAATATTGCAATTCAAAACGTGCCACTGTTCTCACGATATCGGCATTATCCTGATGAAGAGCGAGTTTTTCATTTAAAAAGCGAATACTGTTATCCCAACTTTCATGGTTATTTTTACCATTAGGCAATGTCTGCAACTCTTTTAAGATGGCTTGTAACGCAGCACGTTTTTCTTGCTGTTGTTGAGATAATCTAGGGTAATAAGATGAATAAGGATCATAGCTGGAGCGAGTTGCTTCTCTTCCATCATCTAATTCTGGCGCTTGCTTTTTCAGTTCTGTATAAGCATTTTCAGTCAGTGTTATCCCTTTTGCATCTTGTCTCGCATAAGCTTTAACCAGTTTTATCAATGTTGATTGTTGCTTAACCGCATACTCTTTCCAACCAAGACGGGTACTTTCAAAACGAACTGTCACACGTTGGCGATATCCGTCTTTGTTTGGCATAAAACGCCAATGACGAGCCGCTTTCACTGCTTGATCATCGAAAGCATCAACACCACTACTGTTTTGCACCCAAAGCCCTGAAATACGCCCTTGAGGATCGACATCAACGGATAAAATAACATCTGCACGAGGGATATATTTTCTGATTGTTGGATAACGGATTTCAGTTAAGTTTTTCACTTCATTAGGTGATTCAACGATCACTTCTCCGGGATACTCTTTTCCCATCATTGATTGCATTTCAAGATAAGTGGTTAAATCATTATTGATTGCATTACTCACTGGTAATCGCTGATTAGCAAGCTTAGTGACTTCTTCTGGTGGTATACTGTTTTGTCGATAAAAACGATCTTCAATAACACGCGCTTGTAATATCTGATAAACCTGACGCTGATTTTCAGTAAGCTCTGAAATTGCTTTTTTCAACAATTGTTGCGCTGAAATATCATTATGACCTTGCTTAGCCTGTTTGAGCGTATCTGCCACCATTAAAGCTAACATCGCTTTTTCAATTTGTGCATCCAAAGAACGATGGGCGATATAAGTAAGTGATAAAACTTGCCATGCCTCAGGTGATAATGGCGCAACAGCAATAACATTAATACCTGATTGCGTTAATTGAGCATCATTACTATTTGAAAGGGAAGCTAATGCCTGAGCGACCATAATCTCAGGTTGATTTAATAGCCAGTCGCCATAAAAATTAAGTGTTTTTACAGCTTCCGCACGTTCTGATGTTCCCTTGGTATGAACTAAATAAGCTTCTTTCGCTTTTGTCGCCACAATCACATCATCACTAAAATAATCCAATCCTGGTAAAGCAATTCGCGCTTTCTCAATAGCACTAATAGATGCCAGCGCTTTCGGTTGATTAGACCGAATAATGTTACGGATCTCATTTTCACTATTAACAACAAAATAATGATAATTTTGCCATTCAGATTGTTCTATATTTTGTAAAACAAAGCGACGACGATCTTCTAATTCACTTTTGGGTATCACCGAGAATGACACCCCCAGCGCCATTAAAAGGACTAATCCACCACCACATAAATAGTAAATGTTTTTAGCTCGCCACGATTGCAATAACATAACAATCGTCATAATAAGAGAGCCTAACCATAATCCCAGTAAGAAATTACGTTCATCAAAGCGAACAGATGAGGGGAGAATTTTACTATTAAAACTATCAATCAAGCTAAAGGTTGAAACTAAGAAGGCTGGCAACCAGAAAGGGAACAGTAACGTTATAACGCCAATAATAATCAGGATCAGCTTTATTCTTTTTTTCATGTTATTTTCCCTAAATTATGGCTTTCTTTTCAAAATATGCATTGAAGGGAAAACAAAAAGAACTAACAAGATAATGGCTAAAACCATTAAAAACATCACACTCAACATCGTTATTAGTATTTGCTCAATATAATCCGCTTTGATTAAATCTGCGATCCAGCTAGAACCTAAACCACCGCTGGCTCCTTGTGGAATAAAATTCATCAGTAATAAACCCAAAAATACAGGGACTATCATGGCAATAGCGGTATGTAATATGACTTTGGGTACTTGGTTTATTGCATTTTTAACCGCAATAAATATCGCTGGCGGTTGAATAGGTTTCGCTGGCGTAGTTTGAGTTGGCGCTTGTCGGATATTCGCATTTTGTACTCTTTTTTGACGAACTGGCTCACGTTGCGTTTGGTTTTGTTTCTGAGTAATTGCAACTTGCTGTAACTTCGCCTCTCTTGCACAAGCAGCGCAAGTTTTACCTGCAAAATGCTGGTGGTTTTTATCTTTTTGACAAATGACTAACTGTTGCTTTTCGGGTTGTGCATATTCATAAAGTGCTGTCGTCCATGTTTTTGCACTTGGTCTTTGCGAAGGTGTGCCTGAAAATGCTTTATCAAAGAGCGTTCTTAGCTTATCAGGTAATTGTTTATGTCCACTGGCGACATTTGGGGTGATCAAATTATGCGCCTTTATGCCATAACCATAAAAATGCCCCGCAATACGTCTTGGTATATCCGTAGGTACAGTGTCATTTTTAGGTCGGCCACTAAAAGGGTGGATACCAAAATTAAGCAACTGAAAAATAATAACGGCTAAGGCAAATCGGTCTTGCCACTCTTCTTGAGATTCTGGAACGGTTTGTTTTGCTTGAAATTCAGGGGCAAGATATTCAACAGTAAATTGCCCAGCAGGAAAACGCGTATTCTCACCTTGGATACTAAATCCATCACAATCGAGAAGAGACATATACAGACTTGATTTATAAAACCGCAAATTCAGCGGTTTCATATCAATAATACGGTGCCCTTGCTGATGTAAAGCATCAATCAATGAGCAAAGGTTATATGCGAGACTCACTTTCGCCCCCATTCCCGTGGGTAAGCCATGCGCTTTGGCTTGGCGTTCTTGAAGAATGTATTCCAACTCAATCGTATTTTTCACATCAAGTTCAGGCATCACAAAGCCAACAAATTGCTTTTGGCTATTGTATAAACGTGCTTGAGGCCATGCGAGTTGGATAATGGGCGTATCGTTAACAGAAACGGGCTTTAATGCAGGTTCTAACTTCTGCATTGCCGTGATCTTTTTCAGATAATAGGCTTTATCAATTTTGTCATGATAAACTTTTGAGACTTGGAAAGGTGCATTATTAATATGGCTAACGCTACCCGCACCACCGCTTTTTATCAAATCACCTATTTGATAAATCTTACCGTTTTCATCTTGTAATTGCCTAGATACTGGTTGAACTATCCCTTTCTTTCTCGCTTTTACCACAACTCTTCATCCCTGATGCAAATAACTAAGGTTTTATCATCGCCTGTGATTGAGTGTGTTCGAGGATCAGCTAAAGTCCCTGCTAATGCCTCACTTCCACTATCTTCTGATACAGTTTTTAAATAACGGATCACAGGGGTGATAAACGGTTCATAAAGGGCATCACCCGCTTTATTCATGGCAAAAGGCTGTACACCATCAGACATCAAAATAACTTGTTTTACTGGTTTATTTAGGGGAATAACGCGTAAATGCGCTTCCCAATTTTCTGAAGTTACAAACCAAGTTTGATTCGCATATTCTCCATTTTCAGGTTGTGATACATAACTTGTACCATCACAGTATTCCACCACAGCAATACCGTCACCCAAATGGAATAAATAGCCACTATCATCACCGACCCAACATGCAACCAGTGTTGATGCATATTCATTAAGCGCACACTGCTTTATTTCTGCATATTCAGCAAGTTGGAGGCGAATATCTTCAATAAGTTGTTTAGCCCCTTGTGTTATCTGTTTTTCGGTTAACAAATCAATGTTTGGCCACTCTGTAATACGTAGCGTAAATAACCGAGCAACGAGCTGAGCACCTTGTTCACTATAACGAGAAGAACCAGCACCATCACAAACAGCAGCGATAAGATATTCACCTTTACGACGAATAAAATAAGCATCCTGACAGGGAATTTGACGTTCTTGATGGGCAATGCCTGTCACAGATGCCCCATAAGCTAACCAATCATTCATCAAACAGGTACACTCGCCCAAGAATCAGTTGAAGGTAATTGTGCCGTACCGCCTGGTGTAGATTGTGAAACAACCTGCATACTGGCGCTTAGCCACAAGAACAGTTCTTTAAATTGCAACCCTTTAAGCATTTTCACGCCGTTAACGCCATTACGACTAAAACTCCCCATGACTTCTGCTGATGCGCCATCAACCATAATCGGAAACACCGCTGTTTTTTGGCTTTCTTCTGCTTGGCGACAAAGCTGTGCAGCCTGTTCCCATTGGTCTGTCGGAACACCATCAGACATTAAAAATAGCCAAGGACGTGTATAAGCAACACCCGCTTGTTTAAAGCGCTGTTTTTCTGCTTCAATTTCTTCAAGCGCTAAAGTAATGGCTTGTCCCATTGGGGTTGTGCCATTAGCTTCTAAAACAGGGGCTGTGAAATCCATAGCATCTTTCCAATCACCATGAACCGTACATTGGTCATATCCGCCGTATTCAATCACTAAAATACGTACACGTTTAGCCGCAATCACATCATTTTTGAGTTCTTGTTCGAGTAATTTAAGCCCTTCATTTAATTGTTGAATAGGTTGACCATACATACTGCCAGAGCTATCTAGCACTAAGATCAGAGGGGTACGTTGTTCACTGTTATCAACCAAGGCTACGTCAGGGATCATGGGATGCTCCATCATTCAGTTATTATTTTTCATGATAATGATTAATGTAACATAAAGACGCAAAATTCATCAGAAAGAAAAAAGCGATAAAAGGAAGATAAAGATATTTCTGAAAAAAAACAGGTTTTGAGGTTTTAAATAGAGTGTTTTAAATTAAATTTAAGAACATTTACGCGATTTTAGATGAAAAAAAGCACCTCATTACATTAAGTAAAAGGTGCTTTTTAAATAAAATATTTATGATGTTAATAGTGGATCTTTTGGCGTCCAGCAATAGAGTGTGAAAGCGTTGTACCGTCAACCATTTCAAGTTCGCCGCCCACTGGAACGCCGTGAGCTATCCGGCTTGCCGTAATATCATACTGAGCACAGATTTCAGCAATATAATTGGCTGTAGCTTCACCTTCAACAGTCGGATTGGTTGCCAAGATCACTTCAGAAATCGTCTCTTGGCTTAAGCGCTCTTCAAGTCTATCTAAACCAATGTCCATAGGACCGATACCATCTAAAGGGGATAAATGCCCCATTAAGACAAAGTATCGCCCTGCAAACTGCCCTGTCTGCTCGATAGCATGAATATCCGCAGGACTTTCGACAACACAAATTTGCCCATTTTGCTGACGACGAACATTCGCACAGATGGTGCAACGCTCTTCTTCAGTAAAAGTTCGGCAATCACAGCAATGACCGATTTCAGACATTGCACGCGTGAGTGCTTGTGCAAGTCGCATACCACCGCTTCTATCGCGTTGAAGTAGTTGGAAAGCCATTCGTTGCGCTGACTTAGGCCCGACACCGGGTAAACAACGCAACGCTTCCATTAATGATTCAAGAAGTGGGCTGGTTTGCATTAGAATGGCATCTTAAAGCCTGGTGGCAATTGCATACCGTTAGAAACAGAGGCCATTCTTTCTTTTTGTGTTTCATCAATACGACGCGCAGCATCATTAAAGGCAGCAGCAATCAGATCTTCCAGCATCTCTTTGTCATCTTCTAGCAGGCTAGGATCGATTTCAACACGACGGCAATTATGAGCACCATTGATAGTGATCTTAACTAAGCCAGCGCCAGATTCACCTGTCACTTCTAAGTTTGCGATCTCTTCTTGCATTTGTTGCATTTTTTCTTGCATTTGTTGGGCTTGCTTCATCAGATTACCCAAACCACCTTTTCCGAACATAATTGTCTCTCTTTGTAAAAGCCACACAGTATGAAGTCATACAACATGTTGCGATTAAACAGGTCGGATACTCTCTTCATCCAATTCAGCATCAAAATATTGCTGTAATGTTTGAATCGTTTTATCCGTAATAATCGATTGACGCGATAACGCCAATTTTTCATCATAAATGGCTTGTCGCCACTCCAACGGTGTTTTTACCGTTGGATCATCATCTTCTATAATTGTGAGTGAAATTGCTTTTCCATGCAATTCACTTAACGCATTAGTAAGCGTGCGTAACGCATTTGCAGAATTTAAATGTTTCTGTTTAGTTCGTAAATGCAAAATAACGTTTTCTTCGTTTACTGTCTCTTTATACGCATTTAATGCCAGTTGTTGCACCAATTTAGGGAGTGGCATTTTGTCAATTTCAGCCGCCCAAGCATCTCTTTCTTGCGACTCTTTAGCAATTTTTGCTGCTAATTCAGGTGTTTTTTCATATTCGAGAACTTCTTTGATCTCTTTTGGTGAAGAAACAACCTCTTGCGTTGACATTAACTCAGGGTTTTGCGGACGCCACTGATACTCTTCTTTTTTCTTTTTTTCAGGCGCATTAGTCTGACGCTTCGTTGCTTGCTGGCGTTTTTCACTCACGGCTGCTAGCCGCTCTAATGCACTAGCAGCCGGCTTGGCCCGATTAGGCGTCGCCGGTTCAGACTTTTTTGGCGGGGTTTGTTGTTCCGTCCCCTTTATTGCCTGCCTTGCCCTTAGAAGTTGTGCTGCGGGGCTATTGCCTAATGAAGCACTATTTTCTATTGGTGAAGAAGATGGGTGATCCACTTGAGGCGAATGAGTCTGCACAGTTTGCGGAGCATAATGTTCAGACATTCTATTTGTAGGCAATGATGCTGAAGGTAAAGTTTGTGCTAATGGCGCAGAAGGTATTTCATCAATCACTGTTTTAGGATGAAAAGCAAGCGCACGTAACAGAGTCATTTCAACCCCCATGCGTCTATCTGGCGCATAAGCCAGTTCTTTTCGCCCTACTAATAAGGTTTGATAATAGAGTTGTAAATCTTGTGGAGAAACAGATTTTGCCAATAAACGTAGGCGTTCTTGAGTAAATTGTTCTTGAGGATTTTCTTCACTAGGCAATAACTGCAACATCGCAATTTGATGCAGTAATGAGAGTGTTTCAACCAAGAAATTTTCCCAGTCAGTACCTCTTGAAGCGACTTCATTAACCAGCGACATGACCTGTTGACCATCCGCTTTTACTAACGCTTCAATCAATGCTAATGGTTGAGCGTCATCAATCGTGCCAAGCATTTGGCTAACCACTTCCGCACTGACAACACCTTCACCACTTGCGATAGCTTGATCTGTTAAGCTTAATGCATCTCGCATACTGCCATCGGCAGCGCGTGCAATAAGTTGACGCGCTCTTACATCATTTTCAATATGCTCTGCTGATAGCACTTTTTCGAGTTGTGTCGCAATTTGGTCAATATCTAATGCTCGCAGATGAAATTGCAAGCAACGTGATAAAATCGTGACAGGTAATTTTTGTGGATCAGTCGTCGCTAATAAGAATTTAACGTGCTCTGGCGGTTCTTCTAATGTTTTTAGTAGCGCATTAAAACTGTGACGAGAAAGCATGTGAACTTCATCAATCAAGTAGACCTTAAAGCGTCCTCGCGCTGGCGCGTACTGCACATTGTCCAGCAGTTCACGGGTATCTTCTACCTTAGTACGAGATGCAGCATCGATTTCAATTAAATCGACAAAACGCCCTTGTTCTATTTCAAGGCAATTTGCACATTGACCACAAGGTTTACTCGTAATACCTGTTTCACAATTGAGCCCTTTAGCAAATAATCGGGCAATAGTGGTTTTTCCGACACCTCGTGTGCCAGAAAAAAGATAGGCGTGATGAAGTCGCTGATGATCAAGACCATTAGCTAAAGCAGTCAACACATGACGTTGACCAACAACATCGTTAAAAGTTTGTGGGCGCCACTTACGGGCAAGTACCTGATAGCTCATTGATTCCGCTAAATTTGAACAAGATTTATCTCTATGCTAACACAGGGACGACCTATTGAGCGAGATCTGTAAGAAACAAATGAGATATTGGAGAAAGAACCAGCAGAAATTTAAGGTAAAGATAAGAGGTAACAATTGTGCGGGCAATATACATTTATAAAAATAGAAAAATTATAAATGATATATAAACACCCGCACTCTTACTTGTGTTTACGATAAGAACTTAATTAGTTCTTCTCTAAACAGTGAAGATATTAATGTCCTGGAAAATCAACCAGTGTAAAGCTATGAACACCTTGTTTTTCTAAGCGTTCGATACCGCCTAAATCAGGTAAGCAGATAATGAATGCAGCTTCTGTCACAGTACCACCTAAACGGCGGATCAGACGAGCAGTTGCTTCAATGGTGCCACCTGTTGCTAGTAAATCATCAACCATTAATACTTTGTCTTGATCCGTAATGCTATCTTTGTGGATCTCTAAAGTATCTGTGCCGTATTCCAGATCATAAGTTTCACTGAGCGTTTCGCGAGGCAATTTACCTTTTTTACGAACAGGAACAAAACCAACACCTAGGCGTAAAGCGACTGGAGCACCAAATAGGAAGCCACGCGCTTCGGTACCCACAACTTTAGTGATACCCTGACCTTGATAGTGTTCTACCAATAAATCAATGGTTGCCTGATATGCAGCAGGATTATCCAATAATGTAGTGATATCACGGAATAATATCCCTTCTTTTGGATAATCAGGAATGGTTTCAATACTGTCTTTAATAAATTGCAGTTGTTGCGCGTTAGCAGTCATAATCAGTGCCATAATAAAAAACGAAACGATAGAATCTATGCAATATGCCGTTAAAATGCAACAGAAAGCCAATTAACAACTCTTTTTTGTTGCTTTAAGTCAATTCATGTTTTTATCAAAACAGGGGCAAGAACCAGATGAATAAACCTGATCCTTTAAGCTTATTTAAAAAACAGATAGACAATCTAGCCGAAACAGTGGCGCCTATTGCAAACAAAAAAATTGCAGCACCTTGCTTCGACACGACACTATTCCACCGCCGAAGTGATTCCCTTGGTGGCTACATGCAACAGATCCGCGATAATTTTACTCAGTTAATCGCTTGTGTTGAGGCACAACGAAGCCAGCAAGTTAAATTTCTGGCCACACAAATCCTACAACAAATTGAAGCATTAACTCGTGAATTATCGACACAAACACTAAGAAAGCAAGAGAACCAGCTTACTCAACGAAAAAAAAGTGTCGATTTATACCAAAAGCTTGCCCAACATCAGGATTATGAGCGCCGATTACAAGCCATGATCCAAGATAGAGAGCTTTCATTAACGCAAGCTCAGAGCTTTATGAAGCAACAAGAGTTACAAAAAGAGATTGCCGCTCTTGAAAATCGCCTTGCGCGCTGCAAAAATGCCCTGTTCTCTATCGAAAAGAGCATTGAGAAACAAGAAGATAAATTTTAAAGGGAATGATAATGAGTTTAAAAGACGCACCAGAGTCTGTTCAATTGGCAGTCGATCTTATCTATTTACTTGAAAGCCACCATATTGATCCTAAAACAGCACTAGAAGCCCTCGAGATTGTGCGCCAAGATTATGAAAAAAAATTAGCGGCACAATCTACTCATTCATCCCTTTAATTAAGCAAAAGGCGTATTGGCTTCGGGTGTTGAGCCATCAAGAGGACGTTTTATCTCTTGCACTTCATCACCTTGTTTATTATGCAAATAGACATCAAGTTGGTTAAACGCAATATTGATATTATTTTCATTACACAGCTTATCAATAGCGCGGTTAACTTCATCTATCGCAATATTTCTGTCACCTAATGTTCTGACATAAAAACGCAAATCATGATTCAGGGTGCTTGCCCCAAATTCAGTAAATAGCACCACAGGTTCTGGTTCAGTCATCACTCTGGCATTCTCTTTAGCGGCCTTCATTAAGATCTCTTTGACCTTATCGAGGTCAGATCCATAAGCAACACCCACTTGAATAATAATACGTGTCACCGTATCAGATAATGTCCAGTTAATAAGCCGTTCAGTTACAAACGCTTTATTTGGAATAATCACTTCTTTGCGATCAAAGTCAGTCACTGTCGTTGCTCTAATACGAATTCGGCTAACCGTACCGGAATAAGTACCAATGGTAACCGTATCACCAATTCTGACGGGTCTTTCGAACAAAATAATTAAGCCAGACACAAAGTTTGCAAATATTTCTTGTAAACCGAACCCTAAACCAACCGTTAAA
Organism: Proteus sp. LHD240705; assembly: GCF_047921555.1. Classification (NCBI taxonomy): domain Bacteria; kingdom Pseudomonadati; phylum Pseudomonadota; class Gammaproteobacteria; order Enterobacterales; family Morganellaceae; genus Proteus; species Proteus sp. LHD240705. The sequence continues at coordinate 358,971 of NZ_JBLRMI010000002.1, read as the reverse complement.
GCTGCGGCTAACCATTGCAGCTTTTCCCATGCTACACCTAATATTCCCAGTGATACGATGGTTCCGATAGCAATAATAATGTAGGTCAAAATGGTTGTGATCGCGTAAGAAGCACCTTGTTGCAATTTTATACGAGATAAAATTAATACCTCTAATAAACCTGGTAAATTTCGGGTCATAAACCAAGAAATTGCCATAATAGAAACAGACAATAATAGGTCGGCAACAGTAACCGCTTTAACGACATTACCAAGCTCTGTCGGCAAAGTGTAACTCCAGAGCGTTATTCCATCTAAATAGGTAAAGACCGTAATAAAATCAGACCAAATACCATAGAAACTAGACGCAAAGATGATAAATAAGATCATCGTTGTCAGTCTTAATGATTGTTGATTGATTTGATCCATATCCATTGGTGGTTCTTGAATAGGTTCAAGAGTGTTATCTTCGCCTTCTTTTTTCTCTTTAAGCATTGCTTGTCGACGCTCAAGTGCACGACGATAGGCAAGGCGTCGAGCCGCAACAGTTAAGCCGCGCAAACTGGCGTGATAAGCAATAAACCACAGCATGAGTAGATATAAGCTATCAATCCAACGATTTGCTAAACGCAATGCGGTGTAGTAATAACCAAAAATAACCAATCCCATTAAAATAAGGGGGGAAAACGTTAATAAGGTAATGACGACCGTTCTAACAACATGATTGCCCTTTTCTTGCCACATTTCACGGCAAAATGGCAACGCACATAAACTAATACCAAATAATGAAATAATCGCAACCAATTGCCCAATAACATCCCCCACCAACAGCAATGGATTATTAATGCCATAAGCTGAAAGCAGAATAATTGGCAACATTGGCAGTGATAATCGTAATAAACGTTTACGATTTTGCTGAACGCGTTCGAGAGGAATTTTAAAATGTTTTACTGCAACACCATTGTCAGACATTAAGCGATAAGACCATTCAAACATCAGCCAAAATACCGCAAATTGCCATGCAAAAGACCAAATAAATTCTTGCTGAACATTAAAGCTATTAATTAGCCAATACCCTATTGCTAATACAATACAAGAAAGGGGTAATGTTTTTATAAATACAATCCCTAATGCTAATGGCGTATGCAGTTGTGAGTCTTTATTAAGCTTATTAATATCCGCATTCAGTTTTTCAAATTGCATATCTAGCTTTTTACGTTGCCAAATAATCAACAAACTGAACGAAATAAGTGCAATAAGTACAGGAAGTGATTTCTTAGCCCCGATCAACAGATTTTCATTTGACCAGTTAAGTTTAAAACCTTGAAATTCGGCAACCGCTTGAGTCGGAAATACTGCAAACCAATTAAGGTTAATCGGCTTATTACTGCTTACCCAGAAAATTTGCTGAGCCAATGTGTTTTCGAGTGAACTTACCACGCTGCGTAATTGTTGCTGATCCATTTGGAGATTAATCGAACCCGAAATTTGATTACCTAATTGGTTATTCAGTTTATCGAGCAGTTCTCTACGAGCATCAACTAATAGTTCCAAAGCATTGCGTAACTCTTTTTGCGCATTAGCATCAGCAGTTTCAGGATGTGTTGATTGATACTCTTTCATCAACTGATCAATATAAATATTAGGTTGAATAATTTGATCACGTTGCTTGTTTATTTCAAATTGTTCTAATCGCAGATCGGCAATTTTATCAGGCAGGTTATTAATAAATATACCATCGGGTAAATCAACTTGTTCTTCAAAAAGAATACGTGACAGCAATAAACTGCCTTTAAGCACATCAATTTGTTCTTTTAAATTACGTTCAGATTGAATAGCTCTATCTAAGCGATTCTTGACTAGTAAGCTATGGCGATTTAAATCATTATTATTTTGCGTGGTAACAATCAACTTATCGCTAAGCTGTTTATTGATTTCTGTTTGTGCCAAATAAAATAGATCATTATTAATGATCTGATTCTCAAGCCCTGTACTTTGAGCTTCTTTGGCAGTTTCCTCTGAGCTATCTAAGCGTTTATCATTGATAGCATCCTGAAGTAATTGAGCATGCTCTTGTGAAAGGTCGATATAAGCAGAACTATAATCTCGCTGTAGTTGCAATAAGCTTTGCAGTTGCACATTTGATTGGAGAGTTCGCTTTTGAAAATTATTTTGTTGTTGAAGATAATATTGTTCTAATTGCAACAGTTGCACTGCCGAAGTACGCATTTGTGCTTTATCAGCACTGCTTTTATTCAACAAGGTTCTTATTTGTTGCAGTCTTTCTGAATTGCTAAATAAAACAGATTGCGCCCTTTCAGGTTGTGTTTGTAATACAATAAGCTCATTACTGTAGTTGGCTAAATCATCTTGAGATTTTTGTAATGACTGTAATACCGTTTCAAGTTGAGATTCTAATGTTGCAAGCGGTAAAGCCTCTAATGATTTTTTATAATCGTCAGCTTCTTTATTAGCGACTTTTTGTTTTAATTGATCGAGTTGATATTGAGTACTACGCAATTTTTCTGGTAATTGATCGACTGTTTTATTGTAGCTTGTCGATTTTTTTTCTAATTGTTGAATATCATCAAGTAATAAAAGCGATTGCTCGAGATCAGCAATAGTTAATTTATCTTCTGCACTTAACTCACTGCGCTTATTTAATAAATTAAGCTGGTTTTGAATGCTTTCTTGAGTCGGTAAATTACTCGGTACCGCGGCTAAAACAGCGGTAATGGAAAGGCTCCAAAGAATAAAGACAATAATCGAAGCTGTAATAACCGTCTTTATTTGACTATTAAATTGAGAAAAAAGAGTTTTTGTACACATGGTTAAGCAACTTGTTCAACTAATATTGAAAAACTGTCTCTTAGTATAATCCAATTGCTTTAAATTGGCAGTGTAAACAGAACAAGTTGCTTGGGATGTTTCTCGCCTGAGAAAACGAAATAGTGATCAGAAAGTCAGGATTTTATCGGCATCTAGTGTCCACTGCGCTAAATCAACTAAAGTTCCTAATTCTGCACCATCAACAAGTGGTAAATCACTGATACCACGGGTGTCTGTACAGGTTTTACATAACTTAACAGGCACATTTTGCGCTGTTAAAATTTCCAGCATTTGCTGTACGTTGTAGCCTTCTTTAGGTTGTTGACGAGCTAAAGCCCCAGTCACAGCATCAGACATTAAAAAAATATTTAATTGAGTTTCTGGATGCTGTTCTTTTAATGTAATCGATAAACGCAGTGCGTTAAATAATGATTCATTGCCATAAGCTGCACCATTAGCAATAACTAACACCTTACTCATGAATGTCTTCCTTTTGTTTAAAAATAAATTAAGAGGTCGCAGATATTCTCATATTTGCACTGTGCTTTATCATATCAATAAAGCTATCAACCAAATATTGACTTTCATCTTTGATAGAAAAACTTTCTGGTGAAAATAACCAATTTTCGGCAAGACCTGTCATCATGGCTCTTAACATAATGGCGGCTCTTCTTAAATTAAGGTCCGTAGGAAGCTGTTTTTTTTCAATACAACGAGATAAAGACTGTTCTATTCTAGAGTGATCCGCTGCACACAATTCTCTGCGAATTTCAACAATTGGTGTCATTTCACCGACAAATTCGCATTTATGGAAATATATTTCTAAAAGTGCATTATGTTTGGGATCTTCGACAATTGATGTCAATATGTAAATAAGCAATTCTCTTAATACAAATAGTGGATCATCTGGGTATTTTGATTGATACTCTATTTCTAAAGATTCTATTTTTAAGTCGGTGAGTTCGCACGCTTCAGTAAATAAATCCACTTTATTTTTAAAGTGCCAATATATTGCGCCACGGGTAACACCTGCCGCGGCTGCAATATCTGAAAGTGATGTGGCAGAAACGCCTTGCACAGTAAACAGCCTAAGTGCAGCATCAATAATCTGCTGTTTTGTTTCTTGTGCCTGCCGTTTAGTTTTTCGTGCCATTAATCCTCGATTTTGACTGAAGTTAATTTACATACATTCATGTATGTTTGTACTATACATCGCAATCAATCATCAACTTAATTATTTTTATCCCGGGAAACAACGTTTGAATAGAGGTTTTCTTATGCGAAAAAACAGAGGGGTTTTGCCTCTGGCTCTGTTAGTGCTATCAGGCAGCTTGGTTCTTGCTGGATGTGACGACAAAGCTAAACAGTCTGCTGGAGGTCCACCTCCTGCACCCGCTGTAGGTGTTGTGACGTTAGGAGCGCAAGCTCTGACAATCACTACTGATTTACCAGGTCGTACATCAGCCTTCCGTATTGCTGAGGTTCGCCCTCAAGTTAGCGGCATTATTTTAAAGCGTAACTATACAGAAGGTAGCTATGTAGAAGCAGGTACATCACTGTATCAAATCGACCCAGCTCTTTTTGAAGCAACGTTAAATAGTGCGCAAGCTGAATTATCAAAAGCGAAAGCAAATGCTGAAATTGCTCGCCTCACTGTAGAGCGTTATAAACCGCTACTAGGTACAAATTACGTCAGTAAACAAGATTTTGATGCCGCAACATCACAATATGCACAAGCGGCTGCCGCAGTTAAAGCAGCTGAAGCAGCAGTGACAAGCGCAAAAATCAATCTTGAATACACCAAAGTAACATCACCAATTTCAGGTCGTTCAGGCAAATCAACCGTAACTGAAGGCGCTTTAGTCGCCCAAGGTCAACAAGTTGCACTGACAACAATTCAGCAAATCGATCCGATTTATGTCGATGTGACACAATCGAGCGAAGATTATCTGAAATTAAAAAATGAAATTGAAAGCGGCATTATTCGTCAAGAACAAGGTAAACCCGTTGTTCATTTAACACTGACGAATGGGCAAGCTTACGCACAGAAAGGGCATTTAGAATTTTCTGATGTGACTGTTGATGAAACAACAGGCTCAATTACAATGCGCGCTATCGTACCTAACCCGAATGGGGAATTACTACCAGGTATGTTTGTTCGTACTAAGTTAGAGAATGGTATTCGTCAAAATGCAGTTTTGATCCCACAACAAGCCGTTATTCGTACAGCGCGTGGTGAAGCGACAACAATGGTTGTGAATAAAGACAATGTTGTTGAAGTTCGTACCATTGAAGTGTCACAAGCTGTTGGTAATAAATGGCTCGTTAATAGTGGTGTTCAGGCTGGTGAGCGCGTTATCGTTTCTGGATTGCAAAAAGCAAAACCAAAAATGACAGTAACGGCTCAAGAAGAGAATTTAGATGCGAAGCCATCACCTGAACAAACTGAGCCAGCTAAGAATCCTCAATAAGGAGTCGGTGATCCATGCCTAAGTTTTTTATAGATAGACCGATATTTGCGTGGGTAATTGCGATAATTACCATGCTCGCAGGTCTTCTGGCACTCATCAAACTGCCTGTTGCCCAGTATCCAACGATTGCACCGCCAGCGATTTCTATCTCTGCGGTTTATCCTGGTGCTGACGCCACCACTGTGCAGAATACTGTTACCCAAGTTATCGAACAGAATATGAATGGTATCGATAACATGGTGTATATGTCTGCGACCAGTGACTCAGCTGGTATGATGAATATCACTCTGACCTTTGAAGCAGGTACTGATCCTGATATCGCGCAAGTACAGGTGCAGAATAAACTGCAACTTGCCATGCCGTTATTACCTCAGGAAGTGCAACAACAAGGGATTAGTGTTGATAAATCCTCAAGTTCATTCTTGATGGTTGCGGGTTTCATCTCAAATGACGGCTCAATGTCACAAGATGATATCGCAGACTATGTGGGTGCAACGATTAAAGACCCATTAAGCCGTGTAACCGGCGTGGGTGAAACCCAGTTATTTGGTACTCAATACGCGATGCGTATTTGGTTAGACCCAGATAAACTGGTGAAATACAACATGACCACACTTGATGTTATCGGTGCGATTAGAGCACAGAATAACCAAGTGGCCGCAGGTCAATTAGGGGGTACACCTCCCGTTCCTGGCCAGCGTTTAAACGTATCTATTATTGCTCAAACTCGACTCAATACCGCAGAGCAATTTGGCGATATCCTGATGAAGGTTAACACCGACGGTTCACAGGTTAAGCTAAAAGATCTTGGTATAGTTGAAATGGGTGCTGAAAGCTACAGCACTATTGCTCGCTTTAATGGCCTACCCGCTTCTGGTATTGGTATTAAATTAGCAACAGGTGCTAACGCATTAGATACAGCAACCGCGGTACGTGCAGCATTGGCTGAAATGGAGCCATTCTTCCCTGCGGGATTAGAAGTTGTTTATCCTTACGATACAACGCCATTCGTTAAGATCTCTATTTTCGAAGTGGTAAAAACGCTGATTGAAGCAATTATGCTGGTATTCGTAGTAATGTATCTGTTCTTACAGAACTTCCGTGCTACGTTAATCCCAACAATTGCAGTACCCGTTGTATTGTTAGGAACCTTCGCCATACTTTCGGCGTTTGGTTATTCGATAAATACCTTAACGATGTTCGCGATGGTACTTGCCATCGGGCTTCTGGTGGATGATGCCATCGTTGTGGTAGAAAACGTCGAACGTGTTATGCAAGAAGAAGGCTTATCGCCTAAAGAAGCAACACGTAAATCCATGGGACAAATCCAAAGTGCGCTGGTCGGTATCGCCCTAGTACTTTCTGCGGTATTTATTCCAATGGCATTCTTTGGTGGTTCAACAGGTGCAATCTATCGCCAGTTCTCTATCACCATCGTATCAGCAATGGTTCTGTCTGTTTTCGTTGCGTTGATTTTAACACCAGCACTTTGTGCAACGATGTTAAAACCTGTACCGAAAGGCAGTCACGGTGTGCAAACAGGTTTCTTTGGTTGGTTTAACCGTACCTTTGAAAAGAGTAGCCACCACTATACTGACAGTGTATCCCGTACTCTTCGTGGTACAGGTCGTTACTTGCTAATTTACGTTTTATTAGTCGCAGGTATGGCGTTAATGTTTATTCGCTTACCAGCATCGTTCTTACCTGAAGAAGACCAAGGTGTATTACTGACAATGGTTCAGTTGCCTGCGGGTTCAACACAAGAACAAACACAAGACGTACTAGAAAGAGTAAACGACTACTTCAATACTGATGAGAAAGAACTCGTTAAATCGGTCTTTACCGTAAGTGGCTTCGGCTTCGGTGGTCAAGGCCAAAATATGGGTCTGGTCTTCGTTGTATTGAATGATTGGGATGAACGAAAAGCAGATGAAGACAAAGTTCCCGCAATTGTAGGACGTGCCAATAAGGCATTATCCCAAATTAAGGAAGCCTTTGTTTACTCATTTAACATTCCAGCGATTGTTGAGTTAGGCTCTGCGGGTGGTTTCGAATTCGAGTTAGTGGATAAAGCTAACCTCGGTCACGAAAAACTCATGGAAGCTCGAAATCAATTACTAGGAATGGCAGCGCAACAGCCTCAAATGTTAACGGGTGTGCGTCCTAATGGTCAGGAAGATACTTCACAGTATCGTCTGTATATCGACCTAGAAAAAGCACAAGCTCAAGGTGTTGCAATCAGTGATATCTATTCAACATTAGGTACGATGTTTGGTGGTAGCTATGTAAACGACTTTATCGACCGTGGTCGTGTTAAGAAAGTTTACGTTCAAGCTGAATCACAATACCGTATGCTGCCACAAGATATCGGTAATCTTTATGTTCGTAACAATGTCGGTCAGATGGTTCCATTCTCATCGTTCATTGATACAAGTAAAGATCCTTGGTTATACGGCTCTCCTCGTTTAGAGCGTTATAACGGTTTACCAGCAGTTCAAATTCAAGGTAGTGCAACACCAGGCCAAAGTAGTGGTGATGCAATGCTTATGATGGAAGATCTCGCAAGTAAACTACCAAGCGGTATCGGTTATGAATGGACAGGAATGTCATATCAAGAACGTTTATCTGGTAACCAAGCGCCTGCGCTGTATACCATTTCCTTGATAGTTGTATTCCTTTGTCTTGCAGCTCTTTATGAGAGCTGGTCAGTACCATTCTCCGTTATGTTAGTCGTTCCACTGGGTGTTATTGGTGCTCTTGCATTAACATCAATAAGAGGCCTTGAAAACGACGTTTACTTTAAGGTTGGGCTCTTAACAACCATTGGGTTATCGGCGAAAAACGCAATCTTGATTGTTGAATTCGCCAAAGACTTGATGGAGAAAGAAGGTAAAGGACTCATAGAAGCAACGTTAGACTCTGTTAGAATGCGTCTACGTCCAATTCTAATGACTTCACTTGCCTTTATGTTAGGGGTTATTCCTCTAGTATTAAGTAACGGTGCAGGTTCTGGTGCTCAGAACTCAGTAGGTACAGGTGTATTCGGTGGTATGATTGCCGCAACCTCTCTTGCTATCTACTTTGTTCCTATTTTCTTCGTCGTGATCCGTAGACGATTTGCGAAGAAAAATGAAGATTTAGAGCATCCAAATCATTCACACTAATTTGAATGAATTTGAGTAGTAATGCCAAAAAGGTCGCGAAAGCGACCTTTTTCTTTATCTATTGATGCAATATCTATTGATACACTGTTTTAAATGAAAACTTATCTCATTATATTATTTTTAGAAAATATCTCTTTAATCAATAAATTCATTTTATTTTTTTTCTTATATATGACTTTTTGTCAAAATTAAGCAGTTCTGTTATTTATAAATAACAACGATAATTATGCCTCATTTACACGCTTAAACATTTAAAATATAATAAAAACAAATAAAATCACCAAGTTAAGAGAAATACTCTTTAATCGGGGTTTCTTGATTTTTACGAAAATAGACAAAATTCTGTTGTTCAGATAGTGACTTATGCAATAATAGTGCTATATTAAGCAAAGAAATACTTATTGTATAAGTTTTAAACTCATTCGTGTGCAATTGAGTGTTTAGTGTTGTCTTTCGATATGCTATTACTTTGTTAGAAATAATAAATATAATTATTAAACTCTTTTAGCATACGAGTAAATATAAACACTCATTTTCAAGTTTATGTTTTTTATTAATCCATTAATGAATTATGTGATGTATCCCGTTAATAAGTTCAACTTTAAGTATTTATCATTATTAATGAATATTTTCTATTAATTCAATTACGATATGTTATGGACGAATATTCACCAGAAAAAGTAGATTTAGCCGAATTGTCGTTTTTGTGCGAAGAGCTATTACAGCAAGCTTTAGGCTCATTAGATAAAGGAAGCACAATTTGGCACAACGATCTGAGTAGCACAAAAAGCGTTGACCTTAATGTTCTAATTGAACACATTATGGACTTTAGTTGGAAATTTAAGATTAAACACCCAGATAAACATATAATTAATACGCTTATAGAAGAGTACCTTGAAGAGACTTATCGTTTATTTGGTAATACATCAATTTCTTACTCAGATATCAATAATTGGAAAGAGTTAAACCAGTCACTTTTAGCTCTCATTGCCAAAAACCCAAAAAGTTATATTAAGTAATTTTAATTATCTATAGTTTTATTTTAATAATAGAGAAAAGACAACATGACTAAGACAGACTATCTAATGCGTTTAAGAAAATGTACTTCAATCGAAACATTAGAACGTGTGATTGAAAAAAACAAATATGAACTCTCTGATGATGAACTGGAGCTGTTTTATTCAGCAGCAGACCACCGTTTAGCAGAACTCACAATGAATAAGCTATATGATAAAATTCCAGCGTCTGTTTGGAAATTTGTAAGATAATCTAATTCTATTTAATTGCCTTAGTTTTATTTTTGCTATTTTTATTTTTTATAGTAGTAGGGTTATTAGTTCTTAATTTAGATATCGTTTTATTCACGTTTTCTTATCAGTAGAATGATTACACACCATCATGCCGTTGACTTATTACGGCATGACTGCACTGCTTTACTCAAATATTCCTTTCATTTATAAATACGACCGTAAATTTTCCAATAATAAATTGATACATTAAGCATACTATTTTCTATTCAATAATATTGACTCTTAAACCCAAAGAAAACAGCGCTCAAAAAACACGTATGGAGAGTAAAAATATAAGGGGAAATAACAATCTTAGAAGATAATAATTATGAAAGATTAGATATTATGAAAGGCTAAAAATTGGGTGGGGCCTTGCCAGCGACATCCCGGCACACACGACACCTGCCATGGCTGCTTCCTTCCGGACCTGACCGAGTTAACAAGTTAGCGTTGCGGGAGAACCAACAAGACCCCATAGATTGTCTTATTGCTAAGACGTCACGCATTATGTTTTAAACTGATCCAAATAGCAAGGAAAGTGAGCCTAAGTGATGATTAATTACCCAAATCTACACTCGCTGATTATTCAATTGCCTTTAACGCTCTTTTTGCCTCCCATAAATTCATCAGAGAGTATTCAATAAGTGGGTAAACCATAATCTCATCAACTCTGTTTATTTATCATTAAATTGCTATCTAAGATAAAAAGGGAGATTATTTTTTATCTTCTTAGGATTGTATATAATCAACTTTATAAAAAATAACCAGATCTAATGATACAGGTACACTATGAGTCAAGCATTGAAAGATCTCATCAATTTGATGGCACTTGAAAAAATAGAAGAAGGTCTATTTAGAGGTCAAAGCGAAGATCTAGGATTACCTCAAGTTTTTGGTGGGCAAGTTGTAGGACAAGCACTATACGCTGCAAAACAGACTATTGCAGATAACCGCTATATCAACTCATTTCATAGCTACTTTTTACGTCCTGGTGATAGCCATAAGCCTATTGTTTATGATGTGGAATTTATCCGTGATGGCGGTTCATTTAGTACTCGTAGAGTCAGCGCTATTCAGCATGGCAAACCTATTTTTTATATGACCGTTTCTTTTCAAGAATTTGAAGAAGGTTTTGAACATCAAGATATAATGCCTGATGTTCCTTTTCCAAATGAACTTATCTCACAACATGAGATTTTAAAGAAATTAGCACCCAAATTACCCGAGCCGATTAAATCTTTAGCACTACGAGAAACACCTTTTGAAGCGCGTCCAGTGCAATATTTTAGCCCTTTTGGCTACTCTAAAGCGCCTGCTGAACGCTATGTTTGGTATCGTAGTCGTGGTGAAATGCCATCAGATCCTTTCTTGCATCAATACTTGCTTGGTTATGTTTCTGATTTTGATTTTTTACCAACCGCTCTCCAACCTTATGGCTTAGGTTTTATGGATACAAGTCTGCAGGTCGCTACGATTGACCATTCTATGTGGTTTCATCGCCCATTCCGTGTAGATGATTGGTTACTTTATGTAATTGAAAGCCCTTCAGCATCAGGCGGTAGAGGATTTGTGAGAGGTAAATTCTTTAATACAAATGGTCAACTAGTAGCGTCTTCTGTTCAAGAAGGGGTTATTCGCCAAAAACGTACTAAACATTCAAAATAATATCTTGGCATATTCCCCCCTCAAACGAGGGGGAATAGACAATTATTGTTGATAAGCTCTTTCACCATGAGTTGTTAAATCTAATCCATCATGCTCTTCCTCTTCTGAAACACGTAAACCCACCAGCTTATCAGCGATTTTAAAACTTATATAAGCGACAACACCAGACCAAATCACGGTGATCACAACACTCATTAATTGAATTAAAACTTGTTTACTGAGTGTCATACCATCGCTATATCCCACTCCACCTAAGAATGAAGCCGTAAACACCCCGGTTAATAAGCAACCTGCAATACCACAAGTACCGTGGATACCGAAAACATCACAAACATCATCCGCTTTTAGCCAGCGCTTTAAAACAACAACGCCCCAAAGCCCGATAATGCCCCCCATTACACCGATAAATAAAGCCCCCATCACTCCGACCGTGCCAGCAGCAGGTGTAATCGCCACTAATCCAGCAATACAACCAGAACAACTCCCTAGCATGGAAGGTTTTCCTCTGGTGATCCATTCTGATGCCGTCCAAGAAAGTACAGCGCCTGCGGTTGCAATTACTGTATTTAGAAATGCTAAAGCCGCAATCGCATTTGCACTACCAGCAGAGCCTGCATTAAAACCAAACCAACCAATATAGAGTACCGCGGTGCCTGTGAAGACCATTGGTAAATTATGAGGTTTAAGCGCTGTATGCTGACTATCACGTCGCTTACCAAGTAAGTAAGCACCAACAAGAGCCGCAATAGCCGCATTAATATGCACGACAGTTCCCCCTGCAAAATCTAATGCACCATCATCGATTAACCAACCACCTTCTCCCCATACCATATGCGCAATAGGGATATAAGAAAACGTAAACCAAATAACCGTGAAAATAAGCAGTGCGGAAAAACGGACTCGCTCACCTAATGCACCAACAATCAATGCAACAGTGATAACAGCAAAAGATCCTTGAAAAGCAATATGTACATACTGATTAATTGAACCAGAGAGTGAATCTAGTGATACGTTATTCAAAAAAGTAAGTGACCACCCACCCCAAATTTTATTACCTGCGGTAAATGCCAGACTGTAGCCAAATATAACCCAAAGAATAACTACAACACTGAAGATCATCATCACTTGCGTGATCAAAGAAAGTACGTTTTTCCCTCTTAATAAGCCGCCATAGAACAGAGCAATACCAGGTATAGTCATAAAAAAGACCAAAGCAGTACATATCAACATAAAACCATTATCAGCTTTATCAACAATCACTGTTTCAGTCGCAAATACAGATGAAGAAAAGTGTGTAAGCACTAACATTAATAACAAAGAAAGTAAGCGTTTCATCGAATATCTCCTTTAAAGTGCTTCATCACCAGACTCGCCAGTACGAATACGGACTGCCTGCAATAATTCCAAAACAAAAATTTTTCCATCTCCTACCTTCCCTGTATCAGTCGCTTGCATAATCACTTGCATAACTGACTCAAGTTGCTCATCGCAAATAGCGAGTTCTATTTTTACTTTGGGGAGAAAATTAACTTCGTATTCTGCGCCTCTATAAAGCTCTGCATGCCCTTTTTGTCGTCCATAACCTTTTACTTCACTGATTGTCATTCCCTTTATACCTAACTCAGAAAGCGACTCTCTTACCTCTTCTAATTTAAATGGCTTAATAATGGCGATGATATATTTCATATAAACCTCGTCGATATTTGAAAGAACCAAGCAAATATAGAAAAGCAAAAGGCATGCCATTATTTAATCAATTGATATTTAAATAGAAATTTAATTATTGAAATAGTTAAAATGAAAAAACTCACCGAGTTGGTGCAAAAATACGGCTGCTATTTTGATAAAAGCGAGATAATGAGGAAATAAAAAAAGACACATACATAAAGATGATGTGCCCTCTAAAATTATATTTTTTATTTAAGGTTATTATTCTACTTCAACAGGTTCTTGTTCTTGTAAAGACTCTCTGACTTGCTGTAATTGATACATATTATAATATCGACCTTTTTGTGAAAGTAACTTAGCATGATCACCCTGTTCAACAATTGCACCACGATGAAGCACCACAATCTCATTGGCTTCAATAATAGTGGAAAGTCGATGAGCAATAACAATCAGTGTTGTTTTTTCCCTAACTACTTTTAACGCCTTCTGTATGGCTTGTTCTGTTCCTGAATCAATATTTGCTGTTGCCTCGTCCAAAATAAGAATACGAGGAGGTATTAATAATACACGCGCCAATGCAAGTAATTGTTTTTGTCCAGCGGATAAGCGGCTACCTTGCTCACCGAGTTCTGTTTGTAGTCCTTCAGGTAAGGCTTTAGCCCATTGATCAAGTTGAACTGTTTCTAATACCTGCCATAAATGTGACTCATCACATTCACGCCCTAACGTAATGTTGTCATGCAGTGAACCTGATAATAAAACGGGATCTTGCTGCACCATTGCAATACCACTGCGTAATGCAGTATGAGAATAGTCCTCTAAAGGTTGCCCATCTAAATGGATATTTCCTTTTTGCCAAGGGTAATTTCCCATTAATAAACTTGCTAGAGTGCTTTTGCCACTCCCTGTATGCCCAACGAATGCGACAAAATGACGAGCAGGAATAGTTAAATTGATATCTTTTAATACCCATTGCTCATCACGATACGCAAACCAAAGAGAGTTAACATCGATATTACCTTGAGTGATGGAATGTGATGATGAACCGTAGTGCTGTAAAGGCGCATCCATCAGTTCAAAAACACGCTCACCAGAGACTACCGCCTGTTGCAAAATCGATTGCTGAGATGTCAATGTGATCAAGGGTTCATTTAATCGACCTAAATAACTAATAAACGCATAAATAACCCCAACACCAATAACTGCACTGCCCTGATACCCAAACAACATTAATAAGCCACACAGAACCAACGCAGAGAGCATACTTAATAAAGGACGTAATAACAGACCATCCAGTTTTAACGCTTTCATACGTGCTTGGTAATGTTGCCAACTGTCATCTGACATTCTTTCACCAAATCGAGCTTGCTGCCTAAATTGCTGAATAACTGACATGCCATTGATAACTTCGTGGAAACCATCATTTATATTGGCTAAAAAGTGGCGCACATTGCGAACTATTGGCGTGCTTAGTCGCTGATAAAGCATCATCACACCTATCACCGCAGGAAATATCATCATTGCAACAAGCGCCATTTGCCATTCTAATAAAAACATAGCTATCAGCATTACAACCACTAAAGCAATTGCTCGGAATAATGTCGGCAAAACGTTCACGAACAAATCTTTAATCGTCTCTGTATCATTTGTTACACGAGAAATTAACTGCCCCACAGGCTGATTATCAAAAGCACTTAATGGCTGTTTTAGAGCCGCACTCATTACATCAGTACGTAATTGTTGTACAACCCCAACAGCGGCATGATTAAACACAATGGCCTGATAATAGTGAAGTGTAGCGGCGATCACCTGCAAAAGAATAAAAGCCAATGCTAGACCTAATGATGACATTAATTCCACATTATTCGTGGCAACTTTTGCATCAATAAAATAGCCAACAATTAATGGTCCCCCCACTTCTGCAACGGCGGCTACCCACAACATAATGACACCCCATGCCATTGATTTTCGGTAGGTTTTACCATAAGTCAAAAGACGCTTTAATGTAGGCAATAGCGCTTTAACGGATTTATTTTTATTCATCGTCATCCAGCGCGGCCTCTAATTGCTGATAATGGTACATATCTTGATACCAACCTGGTATTGAAATTAATTGCTGATGTGTACCTTGCTCTATAATCTCACCTTGTTTTAAGACTAAGATATTCGTAGCACCAACTAATGCAGATAAGCGATGAGCGCTGATAATTAATGTTCTATCTTTTCGCCATTGTGACAAATTTTGTAGGATTTGATATTCAGTTTGTCCATCAACAGCAGATAATGCGTCATCTAATAATAAAATTTCGGCATCCAATAATAGTGCTCGGGCAATAGAAATACGCTGTTTTTGTCCACCAGATAACATCACACCTTTTTCACCTACCTGTGTTTGATACCCTTCAGGTAAGCGTAAAATATCCTCGTGAATATTTGCCAATTTCGCAACAGACTCTATTTCTTCTTTTGTCGCATCAGGACGACCTAAGGCAATATTTCCCGCGATGGTGTCTGAAAATAAGAAGGGGGTTTGATTAACAACAGCCAATCGTGCTCGCCATTCATCTAGTTTCAATTGATAAATAGGAACTGATTGAAAACAAATTTCACCTTCAGTGACATCGTAAAGTCGTTGAATGGCACTAAGTAATGTACTTTTACCACTTCCTGTCACACCACAAATACCTAGCATTTCACCCGGTGATAATGTGAAATGAATGTTTTTCAGTGTTTGTGTCGTTTGTTCGGGATATTGGAAATGTTTGATATTAACAGATAAGACTCCTCGACCTTGCTTTGGTGATAATTCACCATCAACCATATCGAGTTTTTCATCCAATAAACTATTAATTCGACTATAAGCAGCACTGCCACGCTCAACAATATTGAACATCCATGCTAAAGCCAGCATTGGCCAGATCATTTGCCCCAAATACATCACAAAGCTGGTTAATTCACCCAATGTCATTCTGCCATTAATAACAAAATAGCTGCCACCAGCAACAGCGAGTAAATTAGCAAAACCAATAGCCATAAAAATAGTAGGATCAAATAGCGCATCAATTCTTGCAACGCGCATATTTTGTCGTCCAGTTTCTTTTGCCACATCATCAAAACGGGAGGCATGCTGTTGCTCTAGTCCGAATGATTTGATCATACGAATACTACTCAAGCTTTCTTGTGCTTGATTATTAAGTGAAGAGAAAAGTGCCTGTGCGGTTTTAAAGCGACTATGTAATTTATCGCCATATCGCTTAATCAAAATTGCCATGATTGGCATAGGTAATAATGAAATCAGCGTCAGTTCCCAACTTAACTGAATACTCATCATGACAAGCACAGCAAGCCCCATAACCATAGAGTCCACTAAGGTCAGTACACCTTCACCCGCAGCAAAAACCACTTTATCAACATCATTGGTGGTACGTGCAATTAAATCGCCTGTGCGATAACGATGATAAAATGAAGAAGATTGTTGATTAAGTTGTTGATAAATTTGCATCCGAAGTTTTATTGCTAATTGATAAGATGCACCAAATAACCAAAGACGCCAAAAATAACGTAAAAGATAAACCGCGAGGGCAATTAATACCATCACGCCAATCCAGTTGATCACTTGGCTAAACGTCAGACTATGGTTATCGACACCATCCACAATGATCCCAACAATCTTTGGAGGGATCACCTGTAATACTGCGATAACCATCAATAAGAAAATGGCACCTACATAACGACGCCATTCACTGAGAAAATACCAACTGAGCTGTGAAAATAGAGCCACGCCTTAAATCCTAAGGTTATACAAAAAATAAAAGTGCCAGTTGGTAAAGATGAACCTTATTCAGGTATCGGCATTGCCGTTGTGTATTTAATTTTTTCCATTGCGAAGTTAGAAGTCACATCAATAAGACCCGGTACGCCATTAACCATACGCTTATAAAATAGGTCGTAACTTTTCATGTCTACTACTTCAACATGCATTAGATAATCACACTCACCCGCCATTCGATAGAATGTCAGTACTTCTGGCATTTGCTTAACAAATGAAACAAACTGTTCGTACCATTCGCTATTATGTTGCTGTGTTCTAATCATAACAATAACTGTTAGACCTAGCCCGATTTTTTCACTATCAAGCAGCGCAACGCGCTTACGAATATACCCTTCATCCTCTAGTCTTTTCAATCGTTTCCAGCAAGGTGTTGAGGTTAGGTTAACAGCCTCAGCCAAAGTATTCAGTGAGAGGCTTGAATCTTCCTGTAACAGCGCTAATAGTTTACGGTCAATCTTATCTAACATAGATACTCCTTCAAAATATGCCCCTACAAAAAATAATGATAACCTGCCCCTTACTATAAGAGTAATCATCTAATGATAAATCGGTAATAAATTGCCATAATATATGTACTTTTATGCGTACTAATCCTTATAGAAATTCAATATTCAGGAGTATTCTGATGAAAAAAACGGTCGTTGTCTTTAGTGGTGGACAAGATTCGACAACCTGCCTTATTCAAGCGTTGGAAGAGTACGATGAAGTACATTGCATTACATTTAATTATGGGCAACGCCATAAAGAAGAAATTGAGGTAGCACAAAAAGTTAGTCAATTACTAGGTGCAACCGCTCATAAAGTTTTAGATGTAAGTTTACTCAACGAACTCGCCATCAGTAGCTTAACTCGAGACAATATTCCTGTTCCTGATTTCAAAGAAAGTGAAGAAAGTGATATTCCTAGTACCTTCGTACCAGGTAGAAATATCCTTTTCCTCACTTTGGCTGCAATTTACGCTTATCAAATTGGTGCAGATAGTGTCATCACTGGTGTTTGTGAGACAGATTTTTCTGGTTACCCTGATTGTCGTGATGAATTTGTAAAAGCTCTGAATCATGCTGTCAGCTTAGGTATTGCTCGTGATATTCAATTTATCACGCCATTAATGTGGCTAGATAAAGCCGAAACGTGGGCTCTCGCTGATTACTATAAAAAGTTAGATTTCGTTCGTCATGAAACTTTAACTTGCTATAACGGTATTCAGGGGGATGGCTGTGGTGAATGCGCAGCTTGTCATTTAAGACAACGCGGATTAAACACCTACTTAGCCGATAAAACACCAATTATGCAGACAATGAAACAGAAAGTGGGTCTTAAATAATCATTGGAATTACCTTATTAATTATCACTGCTGCCTGCCATTCTATTCACTTATGCAGTGATAATTCATCAAACATTATCACTGCATTAAATTATCTTAGATTAGCCTGAAAGCATTTAATAAGAGCTCTCTAATACTCTCTTTGTGTATTAGGAAGATTGGCGTACATATTCAAGCTTCTCTCTTAACTGTTCTGTTAATGTCAGTGCTTTTTTGGTATTGATATCAACAAGAACAAAAGTAATTAATGCATCAGAGATAAGCGCACCGTCTTTTTTTCTCACAATCTTTTGAGAAAGTACGCCACTTTTAATTCCCACTTCAGCAACATCACAATCAATAAGTAGCTCATCACCTAAACTTGCAGGTAAGCGATAATTGATATTGATATTAGCAACCACTAATGCCAAGCCATTGCGCTTAAACCAATCAAAATCTAAATGTTGCTCAATCCAATCCCATCGAGCTTGTTCTAAAAACTCAAGGTAACGCGCATTATTCACATGTTCAAAAACATCTAAATGAAAGCCATAAACTTTAATTAACGTACTCATATCAATTTATTACCTCTTGATTATTCTAATAAACTTTTTATAAAGTTTTTTTGCGATACCATAAATATAGCCAAGAAAATAAATTTAGTAATTTCTGATATAGGTTTATCTTGTTTTCTTTTAACAAAGAAAACGCTAAGAAAACGTGTTTCTCTTATCAAAATAAAAATCAAAGAGAAACACGGAGATTTTCAATCAGTATTCACGTTTCTGCTATCACTTATACTCAACATCGTATAAGAATGAATACCTTAATTAATAACGATAAAATCACGATTTTGATCAACTAACTTCATACCAATTCCAAAAACTTTTTCAAGTTCATTAATAGAGGTAAAACGCCCTAACTGTTCGCGGTAATCAATAATGGCTTGCGCTTTCGCTTTTCCGATCCCTTTTAATCCCATTAGTTCATCTACTGTTGCTGTATTTAAATTAACTTTACCTTCTGCACTGGCTTTGTTTTCTTTAGCATCACGAGCAACAGATGAGTGAGTTTCAATAGAAACTGTTGGTGTTGAAGCTGGTGTTTCTTCTGCATAAGAGAAAGGAGAAAGCCCTAATCCCAAGGCAAGACAGATAGAAGCCATAAAACCTGACAACATTTTTTTATCCATTTTCATAATCATAATTTCCTTTTATTCAATAATTTTAAATTCAATAGCAAACAGAGATTTCTGAATGCAGAAAAAGAATGCCAATATACTGATAAATCATCAATTGTATAAAAAGAGAACTACGAGAAGGCAGGAAAAATAAAAATGAATAAAAGAAACATTACAAGAAATTGTCGGGCTTGCTCTCAAATATGAATTTTTCGAAAAGCGAAGCATTTACTTCAATGATCAAGAATAGTAACCATAAAAAAACCCAGCTTTATGCTGGGTTTTCAATGCAATAACTCAAATTCGATTATTGATAATCTTTATCAAAAATTTCAATTTTAGCGTTATCTTTTAGGTCACGTAATATGAGTTGTAACGCTTCTTCGCCCATCTGAGCACGATAGAGATTAGTCATAAACTCTAACTGTTCAGATGTTGGTTTGCCGTCTGTTACGCTATCTAATTGAATAAGGACAACTTTAGTACCTGGTACATTAGTCATACCATACTCTTTTTTGCCTTCAGCTGGCTTTGGCATAGAGAAAATCGCGGTTTGTACTACATCTGTTGCAGATGAGTGAACAATGCTTTCTTCACTACCAAACGAAATGTTAGCAGCTTTCAGTGCTTCTTCGCCTTTACCTTCTTTTAATGCAGCTAAAAGTTTTTGGGCTTCTGCATTCATTGCTTGCGATGCTTTTTGCTGTTTAACCAGCATAACAACTTGATCACGTACTTTGTCTAATGGTTGGGTTGCTGAAGGCTTGTAACCTTCTACACGCACGATAAATGCACTATCATTACCTAACGTCACCATGTCTGAATTCATGCCTGTTGGGCCATTTTCATCCACTAATGAACCACCAAAAATTAACTGGGTGAGTTTTTCATTATTTAATGGTGCAGGAACCGTATTTTCATCAAACCAATCAGTATTAACCACGGTCACGTTGCCCGCATTTGCAGCAGGAGCTAATGTGTCGTTGTCATTAGATGCAGCTTGGCTCACTTTTTGTTGTAATGCGAAGAAATCATCAATTGCTTTGTTTTCACGCATTTTTGCCAGTAAATCTGTTTTCACTTCATCAAATGGTTTTACAACAGATTGTTTGACATCATCAAGGCGGAAAATTGCGTAGCCATTGCTGATTTTAACAGGTTCAGAGATTTGACCTTTTTCTGTCAAACTTGCATTAGCAAGCTCTGGTAACTCTTGTCCAATAGTTATCCAACCTAAAGAACCATTTTGTTTCTTAGAGAAACTATCAATAGATTTTTCTTTCACTAACGAAACAAAATCAGCACCTTTTTTCAGCTCGTCTTCTGCCGCTTTAGCTGCTGCTTCATCAGCTAAGACTAAGATGCTGTACTGTTTCTGTCCTGCTGCCGTGAACTCATCAATATTACTATCGTAGTAAGCCTTTGCTTCTTCATCAGTAATGTTGATCTTATTAAAATCTTTTTGAGCATTTAATTGGATATAGCTAATTTTAAATTGCTCTGGCGCGATGAACATTTGGTTATTTTGCTCATAGAACGCTTTCACTTCTTCATCAGATGCCGTTTCTTTTTCAAGGAATGGCTGAATGTCTAATGATGCTAAACGTACATTACGGCTTTGTAGCATTAATCCCGCAAATTCTTTAACTTCGCTATCTAAGGCAAAATCCGTACCTTGGATAGAAAATTTTAATTGCTGATTAATAAGGTTTTGACGAATACCTTCTGCAAAAGCATCTGCATCAATATTATTGCCTTTCAATAAATCGACATATTTTTTATTGTCAAATTTGCCGTCAGTTTGAAAGTAAGGAAGTGCAAAAATAGCATCTCTAATTTGCTGATCACCGGCTGAAATACCCAGATTTTGTGCAAATTGATCAAGTAATGCTTGGTTGATCAGTAAATCAAGCGCTTGTTGGCGAATAAGTTTCTGACCTTCTTCTGATGAAGCAAGAGCAGCAAAATTTTCACCCATATCTTGTTGTAATTGAGCACGACGTTGCTGATAAGTTTGCTCTAATTGAGAACGGCTAATTTTATATCCGTTAACTTCAGCTGCATCATTAACGCCTGAACTAAAGAGATATCCGCCCACACCAGTTAGGACGAAGGAGAGGATGATCACAGCTAATAATATCTTTATAAATGGATTATTAGCAGTGGAACGAATGTTGTCCATCATAACGAGACGAGGCTCCGTTTGGTGAAATAAAAATTATTTTTTATGGGTGTTACACGACTATTTTGAGCACAGCGAAAAGATAATATGCCCATGCTGGCTTAATATCAAAATGTCACGACACGCGACAATCATTAAAAACAGCCAGTCCCGTATTAATGCGCAGTCTTAACACGCACTTTCTATAACTAAGAAAAAACTAAACAGCATTATTTGATTCATTGATTACGATAACCATTTAACTCACCACTGAATCATTCATTGTTGTCTATTTCAGTTATAGAACAACGCGTCATTCTATCAAATGACTACTTCAGTTTCACGTCTTATCGCCAGAGAATACAAGGTTTAATCGTGATTTATAACCTAAAAAAGAAAAGCGCATCTCAAAAAGATGCGCTTCATTTTTTAATTGAGTCGTTTTCTGTTTACCCATAACGTTAAGCTAATAACAAATTGGCAGAAAATAAGTTCAACTATTATTGATTAACTGCGTCTTTTAAGCCTTTACCTGCACGGAATGCAGGAACTTTTGCAGCTTCAATTTGAATTTCTTTACCTGTTTGTGGGTTACGGCCTGTACGAGCTGCACGATCACGTACAGTGAAAGTACCGAAACCTACTAATGCTACATCATCACCTTTTTGTAAAGATTCAGTGATAGAAGCAACCAGAGCATCTACAACACGACCTGCTGCCGCTTTTGAGATATCTGCATTTGCAGCAATTTTGTCGATCAGTTGAGTTTTATTCACGCTTTCATCCCCATAATTTTATGCGTTATTTTTCACCATTAATGGCAAATTTTGCAAACGTCGTTATATCAAGCCTTTTTAGATATAGCAAGACCGATAAAACAGCATTTTTAATTAAAATCCCCATTAAATTAGCGACACAAAAAAAGGCTGGCAAGCTTTTATTACTTATCCAGCCTTTTTTTTAGCTATTATTTATGACTAATATCACTCTTTAGTGTGATTTATCAGTCACAACTTCCATGCCAAACGGCGAGTTTTGCAGGGCTAGCGATAAAACTTCCTCAATTGTTTTCACCGGGTGAATATCCAGGTCAGCAACAATATTTTCAGGAATTTCTTCTAAATCACGTTTATTTTCATCAGGGATAAGAACTGTCTTAATTCCACCACGATGTGCAGCAAGTAACTTTTCTTTCAGTCCGCCAATTGGCAAGACATGTCCGCGTAACGTAATTTCGCCCGTCATTGCAACATCAGAACGCACAGGATTACCTGTTAGGCTTGATACCAATGCAGTGCACATTGCGATACCTGCACTTGGACCATCTTTTGGTGTTGCGCCTTCAGGAACGTGTACGTGTATATCACGTTTTTCATAGAAATCGCTATTAATACCAAGTTTATCCGCACGAGCACGAACTACCGTCATTGCCGCTTGAATAGACTCTTGCATTACTTCACCTAAAGAGCCGGTGAATGTCAGCTTACCCTTACCTGGTACACTTGCTGTTTCAATAGTCAGTAAATCACCACCAACTTCTGTCCATGCAAGTCCTGTTACCATCCCTACTCGGTTTTCTGTGTCAGCACGACCGTAATCAACTTTACGAACACCTAAGTAGTCTTTGAGATTATCTTCGTTAATCTCAATATGTTTGATTGTGCTATCCATTAGCAGTTGTTTTACTGCTTTACGGCATAATTTAGAAATTTCACGCTCTAAACTACGTACACCCGCTTCACGCGTGTAATAACGAATAATGCCCATAATTGCGCTGTCATGGATTGTCAGCTCACTTGGTTTTAACGCATTACGTTCAATCTGTTTTGGTAACAAATGTTGCTTAGCAATATTCAGTTTTTCGTCTTCGGTATAACCTGATAAACGAATAACTTCCATACGATCTAACAACGGTGCCGGTATATTCATGGAGTTAGATGTCGCCACGAACATCACATCAGACAGATCGTAATCAACTTCCAGATAATGGTCGTTAAATGCGATGTTTTGTTCTGGATCTAACACCTCTAACAGTGCAGAAGCCGGATCGCCTCGCATGTCTGATGACATTTTATCAATTTCATCTAACAGGAAAAGAGGGTTTTTAACGCCAACTTTCGCCATTTTCTGAATTAATTTGCCTGGCATAGAACCGATGTAAGTACGACGGTGACCACGGATTTCAGCTTCATCACGCACACCACCTAACGCCATACGAACATATTTACGGCCAGTTGCTTTAGCAATAGATTGACCCAGCGAGGTTTTACCCACACCTGGAGGCCCTACTAAACACAGGATTGGCCCTTTAATTTTGCTAACACGAGACTGTACCGCGAGATATTCAAGGATACGCTCTTTAACACGTTCTAAACCGTAATGGTCAGTATCAAGAACTTCTTGTGCTTTCACTAAGTCTTTTTTAACTTTGCTACGGCTATTCCAAGGAACTTGAACCATCCAATCAATATAGCTACGCACAACCGTGGCTTCTGCTGACATTGGCGACATCATTTTTAATTTCTGAAGTTCCGCTTCTGTCTTTTCTTTTGCCTCTTTTGGCATTTTAGCAGCGTCGATTTTACGTTTCAGCGATTCCATTTCATCAGGTGCATCATCCATCTCACCTAATTCTTTTTGAATAGCTTTCATTTGTTCATTGAGATAATACTCACGCTGACTCTTTTCCATCTGCTTTTTAACGCGGTTACGAATGCGTTTTTCAACTTGTAGCAGATCGATTTCTGATTCCATCATTGCCATTAAATATTCAAGGCGTTCTGTGACATCAGACATTTCAAGTACAGCTTGCTTATCTTTTAATTTCAGCGGCATATGAGAAGCAATGGTGTCTGCTAATTTCGCTGATTCTTCGATAGCATGTAATGAGGTCAATACCTCTGGCGGAATTTTTTTATTCAGCTTGATATAACCTTCAAACTGATTAATCGTTGTACGATTTAAGACTTCCTGTTCGCGCTCATCAACGGCTGGCGTTTCAAGGTATTCTGCTTTCGCCTGAAAGTATTCACCATTGTCAGATAACGTCGTAATTTTGGCACGACGAATACCTTCAACAAGCACTTTCACTGTTCCATCAGGCAGTTTTAGCATCTGTAAAACAGACGCAACTGTACCAACAGAAAAAAGATCATTAACACCTGGTTCGTCAGTAGATGCATCTTTCTGCGCAACCAGCATAATTTGTTTGTTGTCGTTCATCGCAGCTTCTAAGCAATGAATAGATTTTTCACGACCAACGAACAACGGGATCACCATATGCGGATATACAACGACATCACGTAATGGCAATACAGGTATTTCAATACGTTCTGGACGCTCAGGATTCATAGAGCTCTCTCTTCGTTTTTAGCTTAACGCTTTTACAGGTAATTTTATTCGCATGTCACCAAATAAAATTAATTCCACGGATTGTCAAAATATATAAGGGCACTTTTCTGACATTCAATAGCCTTACCCATTAAAAAAACAAAATGAGGGAAAATTCCCTCATTTTTATTGCGTTGGCGCGCCTTATCTTAAATTTCCCTCTTATTTTGAGAGAAAACTAGATAATGTCAGACAAGAGACATTGCCAAATTACGATGTATTATTCACCAGACGCTTGGTTTTCTAGCTGACTATAAATAATCAGTGGCTCAGATTTTCCATTAATAACGCCTTCATCAATGACCACTTTTTCTGCATTTTCAAATGAAGGAAGGTCATACATCGTATCAAGTAATGCTGCTTCAACAATCGAACGTAAACCACGCGCACCTGTTTTACGTACCATGGCTTTTTTCGCAATCGCAGTCAGCGCTTCCTTACGAAATTCTAAATCTACACCTTCTAATTTAAATAATGCCTGATATTGCTTAGTCAGTGCATTCTTAGGTTCTTGTAAGATTTGGATTAATGCTTCTTCGTTTAATTCGCCGAGTGTTGCAACAACAGGTAAACGACCAATAAATTCAGGGATAAGACCAAATTTAATCAGATCCTCTGGCTCAACTTGAGCTAATAATTCACCTTCGCTAGCTTTCTCTTTTTGGCTTTTAACTTCTGCACCAAAACCGATACCTGAATGTGTATTTAAACGTTGTGCGACAACTTTATCGAGCCCAGCAAATGCACCACCACAAATAAAGAGGATTTTAGAAGTATCAACTTGTAAAAACTCTTGTTGTGGGTGCTTACGCCCGCCTTGAGGAGGCACAGAAGCCACAGTGCCTTCAACTAATTTCAATAATGCTTGCTGTACACCTTCACCAGACACATCACGAGTGATTGATGGGTTTTCAGATTTACGGGTGATCTTGTCAATTTCATCAATATAAACAATACCACGTTGTGCTTTTTGCACATCGTAATCGCATTTTTGTAGCAGTTTTTGAATGATGTTTTCAACATCTTCACCCACATAACCCGCTTCTGTCAGCGTTGTGGCATCTGCCATAGTAAAAGGAACATCAAGGTAGCGTGCTAATGTTTCTGCTAATAACGTTTTACCGCTACCAGTAGGACCAATCAGCAAAATATTACTTTTTCCCAGCTCAACACCATTGGCTTTATCGCCATTACGCAGACGTTTATAGTGGTTATAAACGGCAACAGCCAAAACTTTTTTAGCCAATTCCTGACCGATAACATAGTCATCAAGGTGCTTACGGATTTCATGTGGCGTTGGCAATTCACTGCGTTCATGATGAGGCGCCAGTTCTTTTATTTCCTCACGAATGATATCAACACAAAGATCGACACATTCATCACAGATATAAACCGACGGACCAGCGATCAATTTTTTTACTTCATGCTGGCTTTTACCGCAGAAAGAGCAATACAGAAGCTTCCCTGAGCTATCTTTGCGCTTATCTGTCATCAGTCAACCTCACTTAGTTATTCTTCTTATTCAATTAATAAGAAGAAGAAAGACTTTTTACATAGAGATATTAATAGCCGTTTCCTTTGCGCGATTCTATAACAAAGGAAACGTGTTAATTCAATTGCTATTACAACGTGTAATGATTAGCTACGTTGAGTATAGACTTTATCCACTAATCCGTATTCTAACGCTTCGTTAGCGGATAAGAAACGATCACGCTCAGTGTCTCTTTCTATTTCTTCAATAGATTTACCTGTATGTTGAGCCATTAGCTCATTCATACGGGATTTTACTTTCAAAATTTCTTGAGCATGAATTTGAATATCTGTTGCTTGACCTTGGAAACCACCTAATGGTTGGTGGATCATCACACGAGAATTAGGTAAGCAAATACGTTTACCTTTCGCACCAGCAGATAATAAGAAAGCGCCCATTGAACACGCTTGTCCCATACAAATGGTGCTCACATCTGCTTTGATATACTGCATGGTGTCATAAATAGACATACCCGCGGTAATCACGCCACCTGGTGAGTTGATATACAGGTTGATGTCTTTCTCTGGGTTTTCTGCTTCTAAAAATAGCATTTGAGCAACGATAAGATTAGCCATGTGATCTTCAACTTGGCCAGTCAGGAAAATAATACGTTCTTTTAATAAACGTGAGTAAATGTCGTAAGAACGCTCTCCTCGCGAAGTTTGCTCTATAACCATCGGCACCAGAGCCATATTAGGTGCGAATTGTTCCTGTGTGTCGTTAAATGACATGTCTGTCTCCTATTGCATTCTTATTGGTGCCAATGACAACAATTTTACTTGAGATAATTGATCATGACCATTTCTAATGATCTAATCTCTCACAAGACATTCAAGGCGCCTCGCGAGGAGTGATAAAGAGAATATAGAATTATCTGGAGATAATCGCTCAAATTTCAAGGCAAAATTTGATAAATATATACAAACTGAAAAAAACCCGTGGTAAAAACCACGGGTTTTTGCTTAAAACCGATATTCGCGGTTAAGAATTAACCCATTTGAACTTCGTTCATCAGTTCAGTGAAGTTAGTTTCTTTTTCAGTTACTTTAGCATTTGCTAAGATTTTTTCTACCGCTTGCTCTTCTAACGCAAGATTACGGATGTTATTCATCAGTTGTTCGTTCTTGTTGTAGAACTCAACAACTTCTGATGGATCTTCATAAGCTGAAGCCATTTCGTCGATCAGTGCATTCACACGGTCGTCTTCTGCTTTCAGTTCATTACTATTGATCACTTCACCTAACAGTAATCCAACGATTACACGACGTTTAGCTTGTTCTTCGAACAGTTCACGAGGTAATTGCAGAGCTTGTTTCTCGTCGCCACCAAAACGTTGAGCAGCTTGACGCTGCAGAACTTCGATTTCACTGTCAACAGCGGCTGCTGGTACGTCAACTTCGTTTGCTTTAACTAAGCCATCGATAACTTGTGATTTAACACGAGTACGGATTGCATTTTTCAGTTCACGTTCCATGTTTTTACGTACTTCAGCACGTAAACCATCAACAGAACCATCAGCAATACCAAAACGCTTGATGAACTCTTCAGTTAATTCTGGCAGTTCACGCTCTTCAACTTTTTTCAGGTTGATAGCGAATTGTGCTTTTTTACCTTTCAGGTTTTCAGCGTGGTAATCTTCTGGGAAAGTCACATCAATTGTGAATTCTTCGCCAGCTTTATGACCGATAACGCCTTCTTCGAAACCTGGGATCATACGACCTTGACCCATTGCCAGTACGAAATCTTCAGCTTTTCCGCCTTCAAATTCTTCACCGTCAATAGAACCGTTGAAATCAACAGTTACGCGATCTTCTGCTGCAACTTCGCCGTCTTTGTCTTTCCACTCTGCTTGTTGCTTACGCAGTGTTTCTAACATGTTATCAACGTCTTCGTCTTTAACAGTAACAACAGGTTTTACAACTTCAATGCTTTCCAGATCTTTCAGTTCGATTTCTGGGAAAACTTCGAATTCTACAGAGTAAACAAAGTCTTCACCTTCTTTGTATTGCTCTGGTTTGTAGTCAGGCGCGCCAACTGGGTTTACTTTGTTTTCGATGATAGCGTTAATGAAATTACGCTGCATCAGATCACCCAGAACATCATTCAGCACTGACATACCGTAACGCTGTTTAACCATTGACATTGGAACGTGACCTTTACGGAAACCATCAATGCGAACAGTTTTAGCAGCTTTTTTCAGTTCACTGTCTACAGCAGTTTGGATATCAGCGGCTGGTACGGTGATTGTGACACGACGCCCTAGGCCTTGAGTCGTTTCAACAGAAACTTGCATCTTGTTACCTCAAAATAAGTTTTAGTGCTCGGTCTACTTTAAAGGAAACTAACATGATATTGACATGTTTAGGTTTATTTTCCTTTCAGAACCGGGGCCGCCACATTTAAAAAAACGAGGATCCCTGATATCAGAAGCATCCCGAAACCTTACTGAAAATTAGACGCGACATTATAACGATCTAGAGGGGTTGAGTCGAGAAAGAGCCGTTTTATTCCTCAATTTTTTCATAAAATCGAGCAACTCACCCCTTTTTCCCTCTATAAAGAACAAAAAATACGCATCTTAGGATCTATTTACTCACGATTAACGATAAGGTTGTTAATCTTCTTGGCTTCCGCCACGACACCCAGGAGAGCGCAATGCTTTATCCTGCTGTTCATTCCATTCGCTCAAAGTAAAAGTGTGTAATGCTAATGCATGAACACCATTTTCCATTTCATGAGCTAATGTTTGGTACACATCACGATGGCGCGAAACACTACGTTTCTCATTAAAATCATCACAAACGATAATGACTTTAAAGTGGCTTTCAGAGCCTTCGGGCACATTATGGCGATGGCTTTCGTTTATTACTTGTAAAAAATGCGGTGAAAAGCGTGAAATCAGCTTATTCTCAATATCATCACGGATCATCTCTGCCCCTAATACTCTAGCCTTTATACCACGGCAAACCAAAAACAAGTCAACCAGACTATATCGATTTAGTCGTTATCAATACAAAATGATGGGCTTATTCTTTTTAATTTTGCTGATGATAATCGCTTATTTTTCATCTTGAGTAAAACCATTGACCGAATATTGTCAAATACATGAGCAAAAATGAGAGTAATTTGAAATAAAATCAATTGATAAAATCAGATAATTTCGTTCGTTAAGGGGATATTAGCAACCTACCAGCAGTGGTATGATAGGCTAAAGTTTGAAGCCTATTCTACTTGTTAACACAACAGACATATTTAACCGAGATTACCTCATGATTAAAAATTTACTCTGTGCTGTTTTTGCATTAACACTGCTTTCAGGTTGTGCAACTCCTAGTAACAAATTATCTATTGAGCCCACGATGTCAGTTCCTGCGGCTGACCCTACGATGCGCCCTATTTCACTGAATATTTCAAGCCAAGACAAACGTGCATCAAAAAATCTAGCGGAAATCAACCGTAACGGTAAATTAGATATCCTTGTTCCATCTCGTGACATTGCATTTTTAATGCAAGAAGTTCTACAAAAGCAAATGGCAGCGCGTGGTTTTATGATGGGTTCTCCTGCTTCTGCTGATGTGATTATTGTTATCAATAAACTCAGTGCAGATGTGGGTGAAGGAAGTGTTCGTCATAATATCAGTGCAAAAGCGGATATTTCAGTTATCGTCACCTTACCGAATGGCAGTTCTAATACCAAAACATTCCGTACTAGCTACAATGTTCAAGGTCCATTTGGTGCAACTAATGAGAAAATTGCCGCCGCGATTAACAATGTCTTAAGTGAACTCGTTAGCGATATGGCAAAAGACGCTTCAGTCAGTCAATTTATCAAATCTAACGCCCGTTAATTTTATTAGAATAAACGACCTGTTATCTCAAACAGGTCGTTGAAAGGAATTTTTGCATGGTTCAGCCCACCTTCAAACAAACCACTTGGTATAAATCATTTATTCTTCTATTACTTGGCTTTACTTCTGGATTACCTCTGGCACTCACAGCGGGTACATTACAAGCTTGGATGACAGTAGAAGATATCGATTTAAAAACCATTGGTTTTTTCTCATTGGTGGGACAAGCCTATGTTTTTAAATTCCTCTGGTCACCCTTTATGGATCGCTATACCCCATCTTTTCTTGGTCGACGCCGAGGATGGATGTTGCTCACTCAAATAGGGTTAGTGCTTGGTATTGCAGGGATGGGCTTTTTAAATCCTAACGACCATTTATGGTGGCTTGCCTCTTTAGCTGTCATTGTTGCCTTTTGTTCCGCTTCACAAGACATTGTTTTTGATGCCTATAAAACCGATATTTTAAAAGCCGATGAGCGTGGTACTGGTGCTGCAGTTTCTGTATTAGGCTATCGCATAGCAATGCTTGTTTCTGGAGGAATGGCGCTTTGGTTAGCGGATAAATATATTGGCTGGCAAAACATGTACTGGTTAATGGCTGCCTTAATGGGTATTGGTATTATTGCCACATTACTTGCCCAAGAGCCAGAAACCGCCGTAAAGCCGCCACGTACACTCTATGAAGCTGTTATTGAACCTTTATATGAGTTCTTCTCTCGTAATAATGCTTGGCTAATTTTACTGCTTATTGTGCTGTATAAAATGGGTGATGCCTTTGCCCTTAGTTTAAGTACTACTTTTCTGATCCGCGGTGCTGGATTTGATGCTGGTGAAGTCGGATTAGTGAATAAAACACTTGGGCTTGCCGCCACGATTGTTGGGGCATTACTAGGTGGTTTATTAATGCGCCGTTGGAGTTTATTTAAAGCACTGATGATTTTTGGTATTTTGCAAGGCGGTTCAAATATCGGTTATTGGTATTTAGCTATTTCTGAGCAAAGTATTTATAGCATGGGTGCAGTAGTTGCATTTGAAAATATCTGTGGCGGTATGGGAACAGCAGCATTTGTTGCCCTCTTAATGACGCTTTGTCATCTCTCCTTTTCAGCAACACAATTTGCGTTGCTCTCGGCTCTCTCTGCGATTGGTCGTGTTTATGTTGGCCCAGTTGCAGGCTGGTATGTTGAAAGCCATGGTTGGGAAGCATTTTACCTTTTTTCTATTGTTGCTTCTGTACCCGGTCTTATCTTGCTGTTGATTTCGAAAAACACACTTATTTATACGCAAAAAACAGGTGAATTCCTTAGAAGAACTTTGTTTATTAAACAATACCGTTTTGCTATTTATGGTTTGATGCTGACTGTTCTTTTCTTTCTTTGTAGTTTAATTCTTGTGATCACAAATTCACTACCAACTTTAGAAATGTTCCAGTCTGTCGATTTTATTCAATCAATAGATACTGATAGATTAAGTTCTTGGGCTTCAACACTCTTTTTATATGGTGTTATTGTTGGTGCGGTAAGCCTTGTCTTTGGCACAATCCTAGATTATTTAGCACTTAAGAAAACAACACACTAATCTTGTTGCTTTCTTCACTATATTCGTCAGAAAAAAGGACAGCTTAAGCTGTCCTTTTTGTATTCTTAATAGAGAAAACAGTAAGTGACTATTTAAATAATGTTGAACTATCTAAATAACCTAACTTTGACTGATTTACCTTTGATTTTACCTTGTTGCAGCTGTTTCCAGACTTGTTTTGCAATAGATTGTTTCACAGCAACATAAGCATGTGTTGGGTTGATCATAATTTTACCAATATCGGCACCATTGAAACCCATATCACCCGTTAATGCGCCTAAAATATCACCTGGGCGCATTTTGGCTTTTTTACCACCATCAATACATAATGTTGCCATTGTTGCTTCAAGAGGCGTAATTTGTAGCCCAGTAGGTACTGGTAACCAATTTATCTTCATATGAAGCATCTCTTCTAAAGCGTTAGCACGCTGAATTTCTTCTGGTGCACAAAAGCTAATCGCCAATCCACTTTCACCCGCTCTGGCTGTACGGCCAATTCGGTGAACATGCACTTCAGGATCCCACGACAATTCGTAGTTAATCACCATTTCTAACGCTTTAATATCAAGTCCACGAGCTGCAACATCTGTTGCTACTAATACACGACAACTCCCATTAGCAAAGCGAATTAGCGTTTGGTCACGCTCTCTTTGTTCCATATCGCCATGTAAAGCAAGCACACTTTGGTTGCTTTCTGTCAGTGTTTCATACACATCTTGGCAATCTCGCTTTGTGTTACAAAATACAACGCAAGAGGCAGGCTGCTCACGACTTAACAGCTTTTGCAGCAATCCTATTTTTCCATGACGAGATATTTCATAAAACTGCTGCTCAACAGCAGGAAGTTCATCAACAGAGTTTATTTCAATAGTTACTGGATTTTGCTGAATTTTACGGCTAATTGCTGCGATCTCATTTGGCCAAGTTGCAGAAAAGAGTAACGTTTGACGTTCCGTTGGCATACGAGAAATAATATCGTTGATATCATCAAAAAATCCCATATCCAACATTCTGTCTGCTTCATCTAATACCAATGTTTTCACATCATCTAAAGTGACAGTCTCTTTTTTTAGGTGATCAAGCAATCTACCTGGTGTTGCAACAATAATATGTGCAGCATGTATTAATGAATCACGCTGGATACTAAATGGAACGCCACCACACAGCGTTAATACTTTGATATTTGGAAGGTAACGAGCAAGGCGACGTAACTCATTTGCAACTTGATCAGCAAGTTCTCGCGTTGGACATAAAATAAGTGATTGAGTATTAAACTGTTTTGCATCAATGTGTTGCAAAATCCCCAAACCAAAAGCAGCTGTTTTACCGCTGCCTGTTTTTGCTTGAGCGCGAACGTCTTTTCCTTCAAGAATAGCGGGCAAAGCGGCTTCTTGAACTGGAGTCATAGTGAGATAACCCAATTCATTAAGGTTAGCGAGTTGTTCAGTAGGAAGTGCGTTAAGTTCAGCAAATGAGGTCACAATGAAAATTCCAAGTAAGATAAAAACGAATATTGGTTAATGATACTATCCCTTTATTCCTGTGTCGTGAGGTATTTTTACGCGACTTTTACTACATATTTTTCTTTCTTCTTTTAATTTCTTTTTTCCTTGCCAAAAAAACCAGTTATTAAGCGCTCAATCCATTCAAAACAGATAAAATAATAAAAATAAACTAAACAATACTAAAATTCCTACTTTTAATTATCAATTTAATATTCTAGAAATAGATCTTAATTTCAAAATTATGATCTACAAATTTAAATTTAGTAGTTTATAGTTTCAAAATATATTAAAAAACAAATTCATCGCGAAATTATTTCATTAAATTTAATTGAGATTAATAATGATAAAAAAAACATTTTTATTAACCATCGCAAGTACACTTTCTTTATCAGCTCAAGCTAGCTATTTAGGTGGCTTCGCTAATACCAGTATCAATTATCTTGATTGGACTTCTCATACAACACACAAAACAGGGAAATCTTCTCATAAAGATGATTTTGCCTATTTAGAGCTTGAAGGTGGTGCCAATTTTTCATGGGGCGAATTTTATGGCTTCTTTGATCTAGAAAACCCATTTAATCCTCGGAAAACACAACCGGGTGATAATCAACGTTATACCGTTAAAGCAACAAGCCGTATTTATTTAGGTGAAAGTCCTTTTAATTTATACGGGCATGTTTACGGCACATGGTCACTTCCAGGAAAAGAAAACGGTGGCAACTTCCATGAAGTTAATACGCTTTACGGTCTAGGCTATAACACACAAATTGATAATTTATGGTTTAAACCATTCGTTGCGCTTCATTATGTCGATCAAACTTATTATTCAGGAAATAATGGCTACGTCATTGGTTGGGTTGCTGGATATGATTTTTCCATTAGAGATCAGAAGGTTAGCATTAGCAATTGGCATGAAATGGAATTTAGCCGTCATAAGCGTTACGGCAATGGTGGGCAAAATGGGTTCAATGGCGCTTTAGCTTTTTGGTGGCATCCAACGACCTCTATTACTACGGGTATTCAATATCGTTATGCTTATAAAAAGCTAGGCGAAGATTTTCTGCAAGACGGCATTATATATAGCTTGAAATATAATTTTTGATCGTTAATTGTTAATTTTTATTACAGCGAAAGCATTTTTATTCGCTGTAACCTTTTTTTATCACTTAATGAAAAACTTTCTCATTGGATATAAATATTCATCAAATCACTAATTATCAATATAAAAAATCAAACAAGCATCAAATATAGATATTAAACATCAATATAAAAAGGATTTTACCCATCAACTCTCCTCCGACCT
The DNA here is from genome assembly GCF_047921555.1 of Proteus sp. LHD240705. Classification (NCBI taxonomy): domain Bacteria; kingdom Pseudomonadati; phylum Pseudomonadota; class Gammaproteobacteria; order Enterobacterales; family Morganellaceae; genus Proteus; species Proteus sp. LHD240705. The sequence continues at coordinate 324,277 of NZ_JBLRMI010000002.1, read as the reverse complement.
CTAATTTGTTATTTTTTAATCAGAATACGTTTTCTTACACTTTTTACTGCATTTTTATTTGTAAAAATATGTATTTATTTTAAAAATATGGTACTTTATGAAATTATAGTTAATACGCAATAATTAAATTAACATTTATTTAATAGTTTGATTACTTGTGATCACATTAACACAAAAGACTAACCAACCACTTACTTACCATTACAATTGTTTACACTGTCGCAACCTTACCGTAAAATGTCCTTACTGATACTGATGAAACAACAATAGAACCTTTGTCATTTGGGTCGTTGGATGAGACTTATGAAATACATAAAAAGTATTGGGACACTTTCGCTATTAGTTGCAGCTCTTCTATTAAGTGGCTGTGATATGGCGTTAATGAATCCCAAAGGCGCTATCGGCGCTGAGCAAAAAACATTAATCCTCATTGCGCTTGGTTTAATGTTAATTGTTGTGATACCGGTAATACTGATGGTGATTGTTTTCGCTTTTCGCTACCGTGAATCTAATACTAAAGCCACCTATCGCCCAAACTGGGCTCACTCAAATAAAATTGAACTTGTCGTTTGGACTGTGCCAATTATCATTATTGTGATTTTGGCAACGATTACATGGAAAACAACCCATGAGCTTGATCCTTACAAACCATTAGAGTCCACAGAAAAACCTGTCACCATTGAAGTTGTTTCAATGGATTGGAAATGGTTATTTATCTATCCAGAACAAGGTATTGCAACAGTTAATGAACTGGCTTTCCCTACTAATGTTCCTGTTAATTTCAAAATCACTTCTGACTCTGTCATGAACTCATTCTTTATCCCTCGCTTAGGTGGACAAATCTATGCGATGGCAGGAATGCAGACTAAATTACACTTAATTGCTAATGAACCTGGTGAATATCAAGGTATGTCAGCTAGTTATAGTGGACACGGTTTCTCTGATATGAAATTTACAGCGATTGCGACACCTGATCGTGCCGGTTTCGATGCGTGGGTTGAAAAAGTCAAACAATCGTCAGATACGTTAAATACGACCGCTGCATTTAATGAACTTGCTAAACCAAGCCAGAAAAATCCAGTGACCTACTATTCAAGCGTGAAGCCAATGTTATTCCAAGAGACCATTTCTAAATTTGGTCACACAGGTCATGGCGCTCACACCAGTGGCAATCAGACAGCACATGCTGATGCAACAATGAATATGAACATGAGCCATGCGGCGCATGCAGGAGCAGAGGAATAAAGGCATGTTCGGAAAATTAACTCTCGATGCAGTCCCGCTACATGAACCCATTATCGTAGTCACTTTACTCGGTATTGTTCTTGGTGGACTTGCTGTTGTTGGCGCTTTAACTTATTTCCGCAAATGGAAATGGTTATGGAGCGAATGGTTAACCAGCGTTGACCATAAAAAAATTGGTATTATGTATATCATTGTTGCAATGGTCATGATGTTCCGTGGCTTTGCCGATGCGATTATGATGAGAAGCCAACAAGCGCTTGCCTCCGCAGGTGAAGCTGGTTTCTTACCACCTCATCACTATGATCAGATTTTTACCGCACACGGCGTTATCATGATTTTCTTCATGGCAACACCTTTCGTTGTGGGTCTGATGAACCTTGTTGTACCTTTGCAAATTGGTGCTCGTGATGTGGCCTTCCCTTTCCTTAACTCACTGAGCTTCTGGTTCTTTGTAGTTGGTGTGGTACTAATCAACCTTTCTTTAGGTATTGGTGAATTCGCACAAACAGGTTGGTTAGCTTATCCACCACTTTCTGGCTTGGAGTATAACCCAGGAGTCGGGGTCGATTATTGGATATGGAGTTTACAGATATCCGGTATTGGTACGCTTCTAACGGGGGTTAACTTCTTCGCGACTATCCTGCGTATGCGTGCACCGGGTATGAGCATGATGAAAATGCCAGTATTCTCTTGGGCAGCTTTATGTACTAACGTCCTAATTATTGCTGCATTCCCAATTTTAACAGTCACTATTACGCTGTTAACTTTAGACCGCTATCTTGGTACGCACTTCTTTACCAATGATATGGGCGGTAACATGATGATGTACATCAACCTTGTATGGGCTTGGGGTCATCCAGAAGTTTATATCCTCGTTCTGCCAGTATTTGGTGTGTTCTCTGAAGTTACAGCAACATTCTCTAAAAAACGGTTATTCGGTTATACCTCTTTAGTTGGTGCAACTGTCGTTATTACCGTGTTGTCATTTATCGTTTGGTTACACCACTTCTTTACCATGGGCTCTGGCGCCAACGTCAATGCCTTCTTCGGTATCGCCACGATGATCATCGCTATACCAACAGGGGTTAAAATCTTTAACTGGCTGTTTACGATGTATCAAGGTCGTATCGAATATAAAAGCCCAATGCTGTGGACTATCGGTTTCCTTATCACCTTCTCTGTTGGAGGAATGACTGGGGTTCTGTTAGCCGTTCCGGGTGCAAACTTCGTTTTACATAACAGCTTATTCTTAATCGCTCACTTCCATAACGTTATTATTGGTGGTGTAGTATTTGGTTGTTTCGCTGGTATGACTTACTGGTTCCCTAAAGCATTTGGTTTCACTCTGAATGAAAAATGGGGTATCCGTGCATTCTGGTTCTGGTTTATCGGCTTCTTTATGGCCTTTATGCCACTGTACATTCTTGGCTTTATGGGTATGACTCGTCGTTTAAGCCAAAATATCAATCCAGAATTTAACCCAATGCTGCTTGTTGCTGCTGGTGGTGCTGCACTGATTGCTATCGGTATCGCTTGCCAAGTTGTTCAAATCTACGTGAGTATCCGTGACCGTGATCAAAACCGTGATTTAACGGGTGATCCATGGGGTGGACGTACTCTGGAATGGTCAATTTCTTCACCTGCTCCGTTCTATAACTTTGCCGTTGAACCTAATGTTCAAACTCGTGATGAGTGGTGGGATCAGAAAGAAAAAGGCACAGCTTATCAGCGCCCTGCTAAATACGAACCTATCCATATGCCTAAAAATACAGGCGCGGGTGTGATTATTTCAGCATTTAGCTTAGTCCTTGGTTTTGCCATGATCTGGCATATCTGGTGGTTAGCTATCGTTGGTTTCGCTGGCATGATTGTCACTTGGATCGTGAAAAGCTTTGATACAGATGTGGATTACTATGTCCAAGTACCTGAAATTGAAGCTCTCGAGAATAAGCATTATGAAGAACTGAAAAAAGCAGGTGTGAAATAATGTCTACTCAAACTGTAAATAACACAAACGCCCATGAGCATCATGGGCACCACGATGCAGGAGCAACGAAAGTTTTCGGCTTCTGGATCTACCTAATGAGCGACCTTATCCTGTTTGCCAGCTTATTCGCCACTTATGCGGTGCTTGTTAACGGGATTGCGGATGGTCCTTCAGGTAAAGAGATTTTTAGCTTACCGTTTGTTTTAGTTGAAACCTTCTTACTGCTATTTAGTAGTATCACTTTTGGTTTCGCTATGCTGAGCATGAATAAAGGTAGCGTTAGCCAAGTTAATCTATGGTTATTTGTGACTTTCTTATTCGGCTTAGGTTTCGTCATCATGGAAGTTTACGAATTCCATGAGCTAATAGCAGAAGGTTATGGCCCAGATCGCAGTGCATTCTTATCTGCATTCTTTGCATTAGTTTCAACGCACGGTCTTCACGTAACTGCGGGTTTAATTTGGATTGTTATTATGATGATCCAAGTATCACGCCGTGGTTTAACTGAAGTTAACCGCACTCGTTTAAGCTGTTTAAGTCTGTTCTGGCACTTCCTTGACGTTGTCTGGATCTGTGTGTTCACCGTAGTTTATCTGATGGGAGCGATGTAATGAGTCATCCAAATACTTCTCCTTCAGGCGCAAGCCACGGCAGCATGAAGTCTTATCTGATCGGCTTTATTCTGTCTGTTATCCTCACCGTTATTCCATTTTGGATGGTGATGGAAGGAACAGCGACACCAGCAACAATTCTATGGACTGTTGTCGGTATGGCAGTTGTGCAGATTGTGGTTCACTTAGTCTGCTTCTTGCATATGAATACGTCATCAGAAGAGCGCTGGAACGTCGTCGCATTCCTGTTCACACTGCTTATTATCGGCATTGTTGTCGTAGGCTCGTTGTGGATTATGTACAACCTGAACATCAATATGATGATGGATTAAGAGTTGTCGCTATGATTAAGCAATACCTACAAGTCACCAAACCAGGAATTATTTTCGGAAATTTAATTTCTGTAATAGGTGGTTTTCTTCTCGCTTCTAAGGGTGAGATTGATTACTCCCTATTTTTCGCGACTCTACTTGGGGTGTCTCTGGTCGTTGCTTCTGGTTGTGTTTTTAACAACTACATTGACCGTGATATTGACCGTATCATGGAAAGAACGAAGAATCGTCCATTAGTTAAAGGATTAATTGACCCTCAAATTAGCCTGATTTATGCCTCAGTTTTAGGTATTGCAGGTGTTGTGCTGCTCTATGTAGCAGCCAACCCACTTGCAATGTTTATCGCTGTATTCGGTTTTATTATTTATGTTGGGGTTTATAGCCTCTATATGAAGCGTAAATCTGTTTATGGCACACTGATTGGAAGCTTATCTGGCTCTGCACCGCCTGTTATCGGTTATTGTGCCGTTAGCGGTGAATTTGATGCAGGCGCGGCAATCCTATTACTTATCTTTAGTTTGTGGCAAATGCCTCACTCTTATGCCATTGCTATTTTCCGTTTTAAAGACTACCAAGCTGCAAATATCCCTGTATTACCTGTGATTAAAGGGATCTCAGTAGCTAAACGTCATATCATTCTCTATATTCTGGCGTTTATGGTTGCAACCTTAATGCTGACATTAGTCGGTTACGCGGGTTATAAATACCTGATTGTAGCTTCAGCCGTTAGTATTTGGTGGTTAGGCATGGCTTTATCTGGTTACAAAGCAACCAATGATATTGTGTGGGCACGAAAATTATTTATTTTCTCTATTGTCGCAATCACTTCATTAAGCGTAATGATGTCTGTTGATCCAACAAGCTCAACAGAAGCGGTTCTTGCGTATCTAAGATAATGTATTTACTAAAGTAACCCAAATACCAGTCAGCCTTCTGACTGGTATTTTTTTTATCTCTTTTATGACTTCACATAATATCAGTACAGTTTTGTCTTTTTTGTATCCCATTTATTGATTAACCTCACTAAGAAATGCCATTACAATGGGGATATCAGTAATACGAGGTAATCCATGAATGATAATAAAATGACCCCATTAGAGCGCAAAGCAACATGGGGACTAGGCACTGTTTTTTCTCTTCGCATGCTTGGCATGTTTATGGTACTCCCAGTTTTAACCACCTATGGGCTTCAACTACAACACGCAACAGAATCACTCATCGGATTAGCCATCGGTATTTATGGATTAACACAAGCGGTATTCCAAATTCCTTTTGGTATTTTCTCTGATAAATTCGGCCGAAAACCGATAATTGTTTTCGGCTTAATTATTTTTATTATTGGTAGTTTGATTGCAGCTCTCAGTGACAATATCTACGGCATTATTATTGGTAGGGCATTACAAGGAGCGGGAGCTATCTCAGCAGCAGTAATGGCTTTATTGTCTGATTTAACGCGGGAACAAAATAGAACAAAAGCAATGGCCTTTATTGGTATTAGCTTTGGGATAACGTTCGCTTTAGCCTTAGTTTTAGGACCTATTTTAACGCATATTTTCGGCTTACAAGGTCTTTTTTGGGGCATTGCCCTACTCGCCTTTGGTGGCATTATTATTACGCTTTTTACTGTACCGAACAGTGAACATCATATTCTTAATCGAGAATCTGGTTTTGTCCGTGGCAGTGTCAAAAAAGTCTTATTTGATGCACAACTTCTTAAGCTTAATACCGGTATTTTTTCTCTACATACTTTATTAATGGCAGCCTTTGTTGCGCTTCCTCTTGTCATGAGTGAAGCTGGCTTAGCAAAAGAGAAACATTGGATTGTTTATCTTGTCACTATGCTTATCGCCTTTATTACAGTATTGCCTTTTATTATCTATGCAGAAAAGAAACGAAAAATGAAACAAGTGTTCTTATTCTGTATTTTCTTACTGATTGTGGCTCAGGCAATTCTTATTATTTCAGGCTCTAGCTTGTGGTTAATTATTGCGGGTATTCAGGTCTTCTTTATTGGCTTTAATATTATGGAAGCCCTCCTTCCTTCATTAATCAGTAAAGAAGCGCCAGCAGGTTATAAAGGTACAGCTATGGGAATTTATTCCACCAGCCAATTTTTAGGTGTGGCATTGGGCGGAATTTTAGGCGGATGGCTTTACCAGCATTATAGTGCACAAATTGTATTTTTAGGCTGTTTAATGATTGGCATTATTTGGTTTTTCATTAGCCTAACATTACGCCAACCCTCTTATGTCAGTAGCTTACGCGTTGAATTACCTGAAAATCTATCTTCAAGCCAACAACAGCAACTACAACAATTATTTAAGCAACAACCAGGTGTTAATGAAGTTATGATTATGGCGGATGAACAGAGTGCTTATATCAAGGTTGATACTAAACAAACACCAAGAACAACATTAGAATCTTTAGTGTCTTCTGTTTAAATATCAATAAATCCAAATAAAAATGCGCTGTTTATTTCAGCGCATTTTTTTATGACTCAATGGATAAACAATTAGTCACGGAAGTTGTTAAATTGGAAAGGTTGCCCTAATTCACCTTCTCTTACTAATTTCATCACAGCTTGTAAGTCATCACGGGATTTACCTGTAACACGCACTTGCTCGCCTTGGATCTGGGCTTGTACTTTCAATTTACTATCTTTAATCAGCTTAACAATTTTCTTCGCTAATGCTGAATCAATACCTTGTTTTAAGGTGGCTTCTACGCTGTACATTTTTCCGCTGTGAGTCATCTCTTCAGGGATATTTAATACCGCACCATCAATCCCTCTTTTTGCCATTTTCTCACGCAGAATATCTAATAATTGTTGAACCTGAAATTCAGATACACTGGTCGTTTTCACTGACTCTGATTTTTCGTTTAATTCAAAGCTTGCTTCAACGTTACGAAAATCCCAACGAGTAGTCAGTTCACGTTGTGCGTTTTCCACCGCATTACGCACTTCATGTAAGTCAACTTCAGATACGATATCAAAAGATGGCATTCTTTCTTCCTCAATAAATAAATACAACCCGAATAATAGCTTCTTTTAGGGTTGCAAAAAAGCATTGCACATTCAATAACAAATTTATCCCTTTAATTTCCTCTTACAGTAAAGCGCAAACATACTTTAAACAGAGAAGTATAATCAATGTTATAATTTTAGCTAAATAGTCTAATGACCGTCAGTAGCCACCTTACGCTATTACGATTTGCAAAAAGAGGCACAATGAAAATTACCGTTTTAGGGTGTGGTTCGATTGGTAAACTTTGGGTTGCAGCTTTAACACGTCAATCTCATGAAGTACAAGGTTGGCTAAGAATACCTCAGCCTTTTTTAGACGTGAGTGTTGATAATATTAATGGCGAGCCTTTTTATCAGCGCATTATCGCTAATCAACTGGAATGGTTAAAACAGAGTAAATTATTAATTGTTTGCTTAAAATCTTGGCAAGTTTCAGATGCGGTTAATGCGCTATTGCCTTATCTTTCTGCACAATGTCCTATTTTATTAATTCATAATGGTATGGGTACTGCCGATGAATTAACAGCAACACAACACTCAGTCATCAGACCTATTTTACAAGGTATTATTACTCATGGTGCTTATCAACAAGGACAAGATGTTATTCATACCGCAACAGGAATAACACATATAGGTCCATTAAACCATGTAGCTCAACAATATAGCTATTTAGCAGAAACCTTGCATCATGCTTTACCCGATGTCGCTTGGCACAATGATATTCATACAATTAGTTGGCTAAAACTTGCTGTTAATTGTGTTATCAACCCTCTTACTGTTTATTATCAATGCCGTAATGGGGATTTATTGCGTTATCCTGAACATATTCAAAAAGTATGTGACGAAGTTTATCAAGTTATGGAACGTGAAGGCGTTATACCAACATCTCAAGCCCATCTTCATGGCTATATTATTGATACGATAGAACAAACGGCAAATAACTATTCCTCTATGTATCAAGATGTGAAATATCAACGCCATACAGAAATTGACTATATTACGGGTTATTTATTACGCCGAGCTTCAGAACAAGGGCTTGTATTGCCAGAAAATAACCACCTTTTTCAATTTATTAAACAACAGGAAGGCAATTATGACCATATCAGCGCTCATCTGCCTAGCTAATGGAAGTGAAGAAACTGAAGTCGTGACTACCGCAGATTTGCTGGTAAGGGCAGGTATTAATGTCGTGCTTGCAAGTGCAGAAGATGATGTTGATGAACTTATAATTACATGTTCACGAGGCATAAAACTTGTCGCAGATGCCCCCTTAGTTCGTGTTGTCGATCACCACTATGACGTTATTATTCTACCCGGTGGATTACAAGGTACTGAAACATTAAGAGACAGCCCTTTAGTCGTTGAGAAAGTACGCCGCATGCACAGTGAGAATAAGCTTGTTGCTGCGATTTGTGCAGCACCCGCAATGATCCTTGAATCTCATAATATTTTTCCCATCGGCAATATGACGGGTTTTCCTGCATTAAAAGATAAAATCTCATCGAAAAAATGGGTTGATTATCGCGTCTATTATGATGAAAGAGTTAACTTAATTACCAGCCAAGCTCCAGCAACATCTATCGATTTTGCACTAAAAATTATCGAACGCTTAAAAGGCAAAGAAGCTGCAGCAGATGTTGCCAAACAGCTTGTATTACCACCCGGTATTTATAATTATCAAGATGAATTTACAGGGTTTGGGGATAAATAGATAAACTGTACACTCATAACAAAATATCCCCACCTAATTCATTTATCTTATTAATAGGTATATTATTTATTAGTTGGGGATTAATTTTTAAGACCTATTTCAGTCGTTATTTCTTCATATCAGATTTTAAAATAAGTGTTGAGAGGTTAAAATAGAACCAACTTCTAAAGGATGTGGCAAAATGAAAACTCTTCAATACCGCAAGAACTTACCTAAACTTGTTACTTTAATTTCTATGGGATTAGCCACTGTTCCTGCTGAAAGTTTTAGACATAAACAATCATCGTTGATCCCCAATATTCAATACTCTTTTGCATCTCCTGTATCTAATCAACTTGTTGCTATTCCGATTGATGATGCTACTGAAAAAATGAGCACTTTAGCTGAGTTACTCAATAGTGACTTAACTAGATTAAAAAAAGAATGGGAAAACCATGAAAATTTATTTATTAGCCAACACATTTATGAACAAATAAATAAAAATATAAAAGATATAGATACCTCTTTAGTTGATATAAAAAATGTCCTTGCATCGTGTTTAAATAACGATATCTTAAAAAAAGAAAGTATTCTTTTATTTGGTCGCTCTTTAGCAATGTATAGAAGTGTATTAACTGAGATTGTTTTATTTATAGAACAAACTCATCAGCCATTAAAAACAACAAATAAAAAACCCAATGTAACTAATGCTGAGATGCAGAGATTAATACAATCTGAGCATATAAAATTAGGGCTTGATATACCTAAATTTCATAGTAATTGATATTTTATGACTCAAATATCAATACATCCTGATATTGAATATAAAACTATCGCCAATGAATATGCTCACTTATTAAAACTTTGGAAAGAAGACAATATATTATCTAATTATTTAGGTGCCAATGGTCGCTGGGAAAATAATGCCAAGTTATGTCAATCTCTTATTTCTAAAATACATATTAGAATGCCACTTGAACCAGGATGGAATAAAAAGATACCTCAAATACAAAGAAAATCAAATCATTACTTAGTTTACTGTCAACATTGGCTTTACCCAAACAGATATCAAATTATTGCTATTATGTCGCCCAATGCTCATGAGATAGCAAAAACATCATTTCTGGCTGTATTAGAGAAAAGAGCAGAAGAATTTCAAAATAATTTCTAATAAGCTATTATCAGTAACCCCAAAAGCCACTTTTCAGTGGCTTTTTTATTCGTAAGATCAAATCGTTAGCGTATTATTTTTTACGATATACTTTAACGTTTTCAAAACCTTGCTCACGCAAATACAGCGCTTGTAAGCGGCTCATCATTCCGCGATCACAATAAAGCAAATAAGTTTTGGCTTTATCTAAATCACCAAACTGGGTGCTTAATTTATAGAAAGGTAACTCTTTAACATCAACACCGTCTATCTTTAATGGCGAAGTTTCTTGCTCTTCAGGTGAGCGGATATCCAAAATAACATCGTTAGCGCCAAATTCAGATACCATTTCAACTTCAGTAACTTGCTGTACGGTTTCTTCTGCAATACGACGAATATCCATATTCTTGGCGTTTTCAACAACGTTATCAAGAATAGAAAAATCAAACTTCTCTTCTTCCGCTTCGATCTTCGCTTTTACTGCTTTCACTGTTGGGCTTTTTGAAATAACACCACAAAATTCTGGCATTGTACGAGCAAAATCTTCTGTACCAATTTGGCGGGCGATATTGATAATGTTCTCTTTATCATGCGTGATAAGAGGGCGTAAAATTAACGTATCAGTCGCATTATCAATTAAACGTAAGTTAGTTAAAGTTTGGCTAGAAACTTGGCCTAATGCTTCACCCGTTACAATCGCTTGGACACCATAGCGTTCTGCAACACGGGATGCGGCACGTACCATCATACGTTTTAATACAACGCCCATTTGACCATCATCGACTTTTTCTAAGATTTCTGCGACAACAGGTTCAAAATCAACAGCAACGAAATGCACTTTATGTGAACGGCCAAAACGGTTCCATAAATAATGAGCAACTTGTTTAACGCCAATTTCGTGGGCAGAACCACCTAAGTTAAAGAAACAATAGTGAACTCGGCTACCACGACGCATTAACATATAGCTTGATACACCTGAATCATAACCACCAGAGATCAGTGATAAAACATCTTCCTGTGTACCAATTGGAAAACCTCCAATACCTTCATAGCGCGCATTCACTAAAATAAGTTTGTCATCTTCAATTTCTAAATTGATGGTGACATCTGGACGCGTTAATTTCACTTTTGCGCTTTCAACGTGTTGGTTAAAACCACCACCAACATAACGCTCAACTTCATTTGAAGTAAAACTGTGCTTACCACGACGTTTGGCACGAACACAAAATGTTTTGTTTTCAACTAAATGCTTAAATGCCGCAAAAGTTTGCTCAAAAATATTGTGTAAATCAGTATACGGATGCTCTTCTACTTGTAAAAAGTGATGAATACCAGGAATACGTGTTAATGCATCACATACCGCTTCACTTTTGCTTTCATCTTTACTCACAACAACAATGTTATCCCAATTGCGGACAACTGTGATTTCATCACCTAATGTATTAAGTACATTACGAATATTGCTAGTGAGAATTTTGATAAAACGTATACGAACAGATTGGCTTTTGATCGTAATTTCGGGGAATAATTTAATAATAAACTTCATAGTCAATGGTCATAGGTTATTAAGTAGAAACATAAACTACAGTGATGTTAATTGACTGGAGTTTATAAAAGTCACAAAGTATATCACCAATATTTAGGGCTCACCCGCAAAAATCATCGACTGAATAAGAAATTTTCTTCTCACTTGTAGTAAGATGATCGCTATTATTCAGCGCTAACATGCTTTATTATCAAAAATATTATGGCTAAGAAAACGACACCAATTAACGAAGACATCGCACAAGCACCAAGTTTCGAAGCATCTATGCAAGAACTTGAGCAAATCGTAAACCGTTTAGAATCCGGTGAACTCCCTTTAGAAGAAGCGCTTAATGAGTTTGAACATGGCGTTCGTCTAGCCCGTGTTGGACAAAAAACATTACAAGACGCTGAACAGCGTGTTCGTATTCTTCTAAAAGAAGACGATAATGCAACTCCTGATGATTTTATCCAAGAGGCAGAATAATTGAGTAACGCAACTTCAAGTACGGATGCGTTCCGTCAGAAATTAGATTCCGCCCACCAGCGTGTTGATCATGCATTAAACCAAGCGCTATCCGCTTTACCATTCACTGACATGCCTCTAGGTAAAGCCATGCATTATGGTGCTCTTTTAGGTGGAAAGCGCTTACGTCCTTTCCTTGTTTATGCAGTGGGTGAAATGTTTAAAGTCCCCGCACTTAACCTTGATGCACCAGCCGCCGCAGTGGAATGTATTCACGCTTATTCTCTCATTCATGATGATTTGCCTGCGATGGATGATGATGATTTACGTCGTGGTAAGCCTACATGTCATATTGAATTTGGCGAAGCCAACGCAATTTTAGCGGGTGATGCATTACAAACACTCGCCTTTGAGATCTTAGCAAAAAATCCAATGCCTGATGTTGCAATGGCTGATCGTGTTGCAATGATTTCTGAATTAGCAACAGCCAGCGGGCTTGCAGGTATGTGTGGCGGTCAGGCACTTGATCTTGAAGCCGAAGATAAATCGATTGACCTCGCATCTCTTGAAAAAATCCATTTACACAAAACAGGTGCATTAATTCGTGCAGCTGTTCGCTTAGGCGCATTTAGTGCTGGCTCAAAAGGCCATGATGTATTACCCGCACTAGATAAATATGCCCACTCTATTGGCCTTGCATTTCAAGTACAAGATGACATTTTAGATGTCATTGGCAGTACGGAAGAAACTGGGAAACGTCAAGGTAGCGACCAAGAGTCAGGAAAAAGCACGTATCCAGCCCTCCTTGGATTAGAGCAAGCTCAAAAGAAAGCACAGGAATTGTATAACGAAGCACTGGATGCCTTAGCGTTTCTTGAGCAATACGAGTACGATACGACCACGCTTAAACAATTAGCGAGTTTTATCGTCGAACGGAAAAACTAATAAAAAATAAAGAGAGCAGCTTACCTGTTCTTTCCCTATTACAAGTGATTAATTAATAGGCATCACATGAGCATTGATATCGAAAAATATCCCACATTGGCGTTGGTTGAAACACCAGAAGATTTGCGCCTATTACCAAAAGAGAGTTTACCTAAACTCTGTGATGAGCTAAGGCTATTTCTTCTTAACAGTGTCAGCCGCTCAAGTGGTCACTTCGCCTCAGGTTTAGGTGCTATTGAGTTAACGGTTGCTCTTCATTACGTCTATAAAACCCCTTTTGATAACCTGATTTGGGATGTTGGTCATCAGGCCTATCCTCATAAGATCTTAACGGGTCGCCGTGACCGCATTGATACTATCCGTCAAAAGAATGGGTTACACCCCTTCCCTTGGCGAGAAGAGAGTGAATACGACAAACTTTGTGTCGGTCACTCTTCAACCTCTATCAGTGCAGGTTTAGGTATGGCTGTCGCCGCTGAACAAGAAAAGCTGAACAGAAAAACAGTTTGTGTGATCGGTGATGGGGCAATTACTGCGGGTATGGCTTTTGAAGCAATGAATCACGCAGGAGATATTGAACCAGATATGCTCGTTGTACTTAATGACAATGAGATGTCGATTTCAGAAAACGTTGGTGCATTGAATAATCACCTTGCGCAATTGTTATCTGGCAAACTGTATACCACCTTGCGTGAAGGTGGAAAAAAAGTCTTTTCAGGTATTCCACCCATTAAAGAATTACTTAAAAAGACAGAGGAACATATCAAAGGCATGGTTGTCCCAGGCACCATGTTTGAAGAGTTGGGCTTCAACTATATCGGTCCTGTTGATGGCCACGATGTTATTGCATTAGTACAGACATTAACTAACATGCGTGATCTAAAAGGCCCTCAGCTTCTGCATATTATGACTAAAAAAGGTCGTGGATATGCGCCTGCTGAGCGTGATCCAATTAGCTGGCACGCAGTCCCTAAATTTGATCCTCAAACTGGGACATTACCTAAAAGCCCTAATGCACGACCTACATTTTCCAAAATTTTTGGTGACTGGTTATGTGAAGAAGCCTCAACCGATCCAAAACTCATGGCAATTACCCCAGCTATGCGTGAAGGCTCTGGTATGGTGCGTTTCTCAAAGGAATACCCTTCACAATACTTTGATGTTGCGATCGCAGAACAACATGCCGTTACCTTTGCAGCAGGTTTAGCAATTGGGGGTTATAAGCCGATTGTTGCTATCTACTCAACATTCTTACAACGCGCTTACGACCAAGTGATCCACGACATTGCCATTCAAAAACTGCCTGTTTTATTTGCTATTGATCGTGGTGGTATTGTGGGAGCAGATGGGCAAACTCACCAAGGTGCTTTTGACCTCTCATTCTTACGCTGCATTCCTAATATGGTCATTATGGCGCCAAGTGATGAAAATGAGTGTCGCCAAATGCTTCACACAGGTTATCACTATCAAGATGGTCCTGTTGCCGTACGCTATCCAAGAGGCTCTAGTGTTGGTGCACAATTGCAACCACTTAGTCCACTACCTATGGGTAAAGGTATTATTCGTCGCCAAGGCAAAGGTATTGCGATTTTAAACTTTGGTACATTACTACCAGAAGCGTTAGAAGTTGCTGAAAAACTTGATGCAACTGTGGCTGATATGCGTTTTATCAAGCCTCTTGATAAATCACTTATCCTTTCTCTGGCTGAACAGCATGATATGTTGGTAACGCTAGAAGAAAATGCCATTATGGGTGGTGCTGGCAGTGGCGTAAACGAGTTACTCATGCAAGAACGTTGCTTAATACCTGTCCTAAACTTAGGTATACCTGATCTGTTTGTACCACAAGGTGGACAAGAAGAGATCAGATCTGACTTAGGATTAGATGCAGAAGGTATTGAGAAATCAATTAAGGCTTATCAAGCTAACTAATTGAATTAAAATGATTAAAAAACCTCTCCTAATTAACCACAGGAGAGGTTAATGTATTTCTAGGCTGTGATTTATCTACTTTTATCATACTGGTTTACATTTCCACACCCCATATTGTCGCCCTTATTACAACCTTGTCCATCATCACATTTTTATGAAATTCACTGAAAATAACCTCTTTCCTTCTTGAATCCATTCAGCGTTAATTTATTCAATCAGTTAGATTTTTCTTTCTTTTTGTTTGCCAACGAAACGTTTCGATCACGCTCACAATATGAATAAATCAAACTTGTTTTCCCACCTTTCTTTTCTACTATGTAGACAGCGAAACGTTTCGCTGAGGAGGAAACATGAAAAAAGGTGTATTACTTAATAGTCCTATTTCGAGTGTAATTTCACGTTTAGGACACACTGACAAAATCACTATTGCAGATGCTGGATTACCAATTCCCTCCTCTGTTGAACGAATTGATCTTGCTCTCACTCAAGATATTCCTGACTTTATGTCAGTCTTACAAACCGTTACCCATGAAATGCAAATCGAAGCGGTGATGCTGGCGGAAGAAATTAAAACCATCAATCCCTCTCTGTTTAATGAAATCCTCTCTTATCTCAATTTATTAGAACAAGAGCAGAAGAAACCTATTCAAATAATGTATGTTTCACATGAAGCATTCAAAAAGCAACTTACTGAAAATAAAGCTGTTATTAGAACCGGTGAATGTACGCCTTATGCCAATATTGTGTTGTTTTCTGGTGTGACTTTTTGAGGGCAATATGGAACCTTTACTTGAACTTAAAGATATTGATAAGTCATTCCCTGGTGTAAAAGCACTATCAGGTGCCACACTTCGAATTTATCCCGGTAGAGTAATGGCACTCGTAGGTGAAAACGGGGCAGGCAAATCAACACTAATGAAAGTGCTGACTGGGATCTATAAAAAAGATGCGGGTGAAGTCATTTATCAAGGCAAAAGCTGTGCTTTCAATGGTCCCAAATCTTCCCAAGAAGCAGGAATAGGCATTATTCACCAAGAGCTTAACCTTATTCCAGAATTAACCATCGCAGAAAATATCTTCTTAGGTCGTGAGTTTACTCGTGCTTTTGGCGCTATCGATTGGAAGAAAACGTATGCAGAGGCTGATAAGTTATTAGCCCGATTAAACCTTGCTTACAGTAGTCACCGTTTAGTGTCTGAATTATCGATTGGTGATCAGCAAATGGTAGAAATCGCCAAGGTTCTTAGCTTTGGCTCAAAAGTCATCATCATGGATGAGCCAACAGATGCGTTAACCGATACTGAAACCGAATCTCTATTTAGCGTTATTCGTGAACTAAGAGATCAAGGTTGTGGCATTGTTTATATCTCACATCGTCTAAAAGAGATCTTTGAGATTTGTGATGACGTGACTGTACTGCGAGACGGCCAGTTTATTGGTGAAAAACCTGTCGCCTCATTAAAAGAAGACACTCTGATTGAAATGATGGTGGGTCGTAAGTTAGAAGACCAATACCCTCGTATTAATATCCCTCAAGGAAAAACCAAACTTAACGTCATTAACCTCAGTGGCGAAGATGTTCATGATGTCAGTTTCTCATTACATGAAAGCGAAATTCTGGGCATTTCTGGATTAATGGGCGCGGGTCGTACTGAGTTAATGAAAATTATCTACGGCGCATTACCTAAAACCAATGGCACTGTTGAATTAGATGGTAAACCCTGCCAAATCAAAAAGCCGGTTGAAGGATTGGAACAAGGCATTGTTTACATTTCTGAAGATAGAAAGCGTGATGGTTTAGTGCTTGGCATGTCGGTAAAAGAAAATATGTCTCTGACAGCCCTTCGCTATTTTAGCCGCGGTATGGGTGTGCTTAATCATAAAGAAGAGCAACTCACTGTCGGTGATTTTATTAAATTATTCAATATAAAAACCCCTTCAATGGATCAAACGATTGGCTTTTTATCTGGGGGAAATCAACAAAAAGTGGCTATCGCAAGAGGCCTAATGACTCGCCCTAAAGTGCTTATTCTTGATGAACCCACTCGTGGCGTTGATGTGGGCGCTAAAAAAGAAATTTATCAGTTAATTAATAAATTTAAACAAGAAGGATTAAGCATCATTTTAATTTCTTCTGAAATGCCTGAGGTAATGGGAATGAGTGACCGTATTCTGGTTATGCATGAAGGTCGTATTAGTGGTGAGTTTTCCGCTCACAATGTCACACAAGAAATGCTAATGGCAGCGGCTGTTGGTAAACAATATGACGCTAAAGTAGGAGTTTGATATGAGCACGAATTCAATTCCAGCGTCAAAACGTTGGTTCTCAAAAGCTTGGCTATTAGAGCAAAAATCGCTGATTGCATTGCTACTTCTGATTGTTGTGGTTTCCACACTCAGCCCTAATTTTTTTACCTTAAACAATATTTTCAACATTCTCCAACAAACATCGGTTAACGCCATTATGGCGGTTGGAATGACGCTAGTTATTTTAACATCTGGTATCGACTTATCTGTTGGTTCATTGCTTGCATTAACAGGTGCCGTTGCCGCTTCTATGGTTGGTGCGGATGTTAATGCGCTTGTTGCTGTTGTTGGCGCATTGGCATTAGGTGCCGCTATTGGTGGTGTAACAGGAATTATCGTTGCTAAAGGTAAAGTTCAAGCCTTTATTGCTACGTTAGTCATGATGTTATTACTGCGCGGTGTTACTCGCGTCTATACCGACGGTAGCCCTATTAATACCGGATTTAGTGATAATGCCGATCTGTTTAGTTGGTTTGGTATTGGTCGCCCATTTGGCATTCCAACGCCAATTTGGCTCATGATGATTGTCTTCTTAAGTGCATGGTATTTATTACATCATACCCGTTTAGGTCGCTATATCTATGCACTAGGGGGTAATGAATCTGCCACTCGCTTATCGGGTATTAGCGTCGATAAAATCAAAATCATCGTTTATTCATTATGTGGTTTATTAGCCGCCCTTGCGAGTGTCATTGAAGTTGCTCGACTTTCATCAGCACAACCAATGGCAGGTAATGGTTATGAGCTAGATGCGATTGCTGCCGTTGTTCTCGGTGGTACCAGCCTTGCAGGCGGTAAAGGTCGTATTATCGGTACATTAATTGGTGCACTTATTCTAGGATTCTTAAATAATGCACTGAATTTATTAGGAATATCATCAAACTATCAAATGATAGTAAAAGCGGTGGTCATCTTACTTGCTGTTTTAGTAGATAACAAAAAATAACTCTCTATTCTCTTAATCCGAACCCCGACAGGAACTTATATTATGAAACTTAAAAAAATGGCAACACTTCTTTCTGTTGTTGCATTAAGCGCCACAATCAGCGCTAACGCATTGGCAAAAGAATCAATCGCACTTGTTATCTCAACACTAAACAACCCTTTCTTTGTCACAATGAAAGACAGTGCACAGAAAGAGGCAAATAGATTAGGTTACGACCTTGTTGTTCTAGATTCTATGGACAACCCAGCGAAAGAGCTTGCTAACGTGCAAGATCTCACCGTAAAAGGCACACGTTTAATGCTTATTAATCCGACAGATTCAGATGCTGTGGGGAATGCAGTTATTTTAGCCAATAAAGCTAAAATCCCAGTTATCACCTTAGATCGTGTTGCAAACAAAGGTGAAGTCGTCAGCCACGTTGCTTCAGATAATCGCCTTGGCGGTAAAATGGCAGGTGATTATATTGCTGAAAAAGTCGCTAATGACGCCAAAGTCATTCAACTAGAAGGGATCACAGGAACATCTGCATCTCGTGAACGTGGTGAAGGTTTTAAACAAGCCGTTGATGCCCATAAACTGAATGTACTTGCAAGCCAACCCGCTGATTTTGACCGCACCAAAGGTCTTAACGTGATGCAAAATCTGTTAACTGCGTATCCTGCTGTTCAAGCTGTTTTTGCACAAAATGATGAAATGGCATTAGGTGCATTACGTGCATTACAAACTGCTGGTCGTACCGATGTATTAGTGATTGGTTTCGATGGTACAGATGATGGGATCAAAGCGGTAAACCGTGGCATGTTAGGTGCAACCATCGCTCAACGCCCAGATCAAATTGGTATTATCGGCATTCAAACTGCAGATAAAATTCTCAAAGGCGAGAAAGTGGATGCAACAATCCCTGTCGAGCTTGAGTTAGTTATAAAAAAATAACAACAACAAATACCACGGAGTGATATTGCTCCGTGGTGGCTTTAATCATTAAAACACGTTTTCACAAGGATAAAGGCTATGACGACACCTCGCCTTGCTGTTCTAGGTAGCATCAATGTTGACCACATTATGAATATTTCACAATTTCCAAAACCTGGTGAAACCATTATTGGTCATCAATACAAAATAGCCTTTGGTGGTAAAGGTGCAAATCAAGCTGTCGCTTGCGGTCGTAGTGGCGCCGATATTACCTTTATTGCTTGTGTCGGTGATGATGCAATTGGTAGTGAAATCATAGCTCAACTGAAAACAGATAATATTCATATTGATGCAATTAGTATTATTCCGCAGATACCAACAGGTGTCGCGATGATCCTTGTTAATGAACAAGGTGAAAACGTAATTAGCATCGTTGCAGGTGCGAATGGCGCACTAACGCCAACACATTTTCAGCAATATCATCATGTTGTTGAGCATGCTGATGCCTTACTGATGCAATTAGAATCACCATTAGAGACAGTCTTTGAAGCAGCAAAACTGGCAAAGTCACATCACACGAAAGTTATTTTAAATCCTGCTCCAGCAGTGCCTTTATCTGATGAATTTCTGAGTTTTATTGATGTTATCACTCCAAATGAGACGGAAGCCGAAATATTAACAGGCGTTTCTGTGCATGATGAAGCGGGTGCAGCAAAAGCTGCTGAAATCTTACATCGTAAAGGTATCAAACAAGTGCTTATCACTTTGGGTAGCCGTGGCGTATGGTTTAGTGAACAAGGAAAAGGCATGATAATTCCCGGTTTTCGTGTCGAAGCAGTTGATACCATTGCCGCAGGTGATACATTTAACGGTGCATTTGTCACTGCAATATTAGAAGGGAAACCTTCCGTTGAGGCTATCCGTTTTGCTCACGCAGCAGCTGCAATTGCAGTTACACGTCATGGTGCACAATCTTCAGTTCCTTGGCGTCATGAAATCGAATCATTTTTAGCAGAGCGAGCATAGTACTTTGGCAACAATGAAAGATGTCGCCCGTTTGGCGGGCGTTTCGACATCAACTGTTTCTCACGTTATCAATAACAACCGTTATGTTAGCGAAGGTATTCGTAAAAAGGTTAACGACGCTATCGAAACCTTAAATTACGCGCCTTCTGCTTTAGCGCGTAGTTTAAAAATGAACTGTACTCACACTATCGGTATGTTAGTCACAGCCAGTAGTAACCCGTTCTATGCAGAAGTTGTGCGCGGTGTTGAACGCAGTTGTTATGAAAAAGGCTATAGCCTTATTTTGTGTAACACCGAAGGGGATTACGAGCGCATGGATAGCAGCCTTGAAACCTTGCTGCAAAAACGTGTTGATGGCTTATTATTGATGTCAACGGAAGCCAGAGCGCCCTCTCATGAAGTGCTAAATCGTTATCCTCGTTTACCGATGGTGATGATGGATTGGTCCCCGTTTGAATATGGGGGAGATATTATTCAAGATAACTCTCTGCTCGGGGGAGAAATCGCAACCAATTATCTGATTGAAAAAGGCTTTACTGAAATTGCATGTATCGCAGGCCCACAAGATAAGCTTCCTGCAAAACATCGTTTGCAAGGTTATTATAATGCGATGCAAAAAGCAGGATTAGCTATTCGAAACGAGTTTGTGTTAACCAGTGATTTTGAATTTGCAGGTGGATTTAACGCAATGCAAAAATTACTCTCACTTTCTGTCTTACCACAAGCTGTTTTTACCTGTAATGACGCGATGGCTGTTGGCGCTTATCAAGCCATTTACCAAAAAGGTTTGCGTGTACCTGATGATATTTCCGTCATGGGTTATGACGATATCGACCTAGCCTCTTATATGATCCCACCGCTTTCGACTATTCACCAACCTAAAGATGAATTGGGAAAACTCGCTGTCAGCCAATTATTGCATCGTATGGAAAACATTGATGCCGATGATAATGTTCTGGTGCTTACCCCCAAACTTATAGAGCGTGGCTCGGTGATAGATTTCATAAAATAACAACAAGAAAGTTAGCACTATTATTACTGATGCTCTCTTTTAAGATGAGGGCATTTACTTCTAGTTATATTTATAAAATTAAAGATTTAAAATCAACTAGTTAAATAATTTTTAAAACTATGTCTATTTATCTTTATTTCCTATTGAACCCTCTATATTTTAGCTACTTTCCCTCGTTATTTACGCCATAGACCATGAAGGATGCAAATTTCCATCAAATCTATTATACTATTGCCCTTTCGCATTATCTGATGCAGCGCCATTTAGGGTATTGCTTTAGAATTTTCATGCTTAAATGATAATGTGTCCTTTAATTTATGGGGCAAGTGTTATCCTCATTTTGACGATTAATCACTTCCCATTTTGATAAAATTTGAGAGTATTATTATGTCATTACCTTCTTGTCCTAAGTGCAATTCAGAATACACCTATGAAGATGGTGCAATGTATGTGTGCCCTGAATGTGCTCATGAGTGGAACGATGCTGAGCCTGTTGCTGAAAGTGATGAATTGATTGTTAAAGACGCTAACGGTAACTTATTAGCTGATGGCGATTCAGTGACTGTGATTAAAGATCTCAAAGTCAAAGGTAGCTCAACCATGCTGAAAATTGGTACTAAAGTAAAAGGTATTCGTTTAGTGGAAGGCGACCATAATATTGATTGTAAAATTGATGGCTTTGGACCAATGAAGTTAAAATCTGAATTTGTGAAGAAAAACTAAGATAAATTAATAATACCTTTATTAATTCATTCAGATATTATCAGCATTCTCAAAGGCGCTTATTAAGCGCCTTTTTGTTTCAGTAAACCTTACTCGTTACTCTCACTAAAGTGATCAAAGCCTTTAAGATTAGGGTAAACATCTTCACCATTTCGTAAATAACGAATGCCTTCGCTAATCGGCATAATTTGACCAATACAATGAAAATCTGCACCTGTATGCGCTAATGCGATCTCTAAAGCACCACGATTGATTTCTGGTACTGTAAAGCAAAGCTCGTAATCTTCACCACCACTCAATGCCCAGATCTCCGCTTGTTCTTCACTCACTTCTGCTTTCATTGCAGGCGAATAAGGTAATGCATCTAAATTTAAGCGCGCACCACAACCACTTGCTGTGAGAATATGATCCAAGTCTGAAATCAGCCCATCAGAAATATCAATCGCAGATGTCGCTAAATGGCGCAATGCTTGACCTTGCAGTAAACGAGGTTGAGGGCGCAAATGCCTTGCAACAAAATAGTCACTATGCTCTTTTTCTGTCGGCTGTAATCTATTTTGTAATACAGCAAGCCCTGCCGCGCTATCACCTAAAAAACCCGTAACATAGATCCAATCGCCAATTTTAGCGCCAGAACGAAGTAATGCGGTTCCTTGTGGAACAAGCCCTTGTATTGTGATTGTTAAGCTCAAAGGACCACGAGTAGTATCACCTCCGATTAGCTGGATTGCATAATAATCAGCTAATGCAAAGAAGGAGCGGCTGAATGCCTCGAGCCATTCACTATTTGTATCAGGAAGTGTCAAAGCTAATGAAGCCCAAGAAGGATCTGCACCAACGGCAGCTAAGTCACTAATATTTACAGCCAGTGCTTTATACGCTAAATCTTCAGGTGAGATAGAAGGAAGGAAGTGAATACCACTCACTAAAGTATCGGTGCTAATAGCAACTTGTTGCTTTTCAGGTACCGTTAATATTGCGCAGTCATCTCCAATTCCTGTACTCACATCTTTTCGTTTTACAGGCTGTGAAGTGAAATATTGCTTAATAAGGGAGAATTCACCACAAGGCATTATCTATTTCCTATTTAGCTGTGCATACTAAATGAGTTTTATTAAACAAAAGGCCGGAAATACCGGCCTTGAATTATTTACCATAGAGGAAACGTGAAAAACGTTATTTTTTACGTACAGTTGGTGCAGCTTTATCAAGCACGCCATTAACAAATTTATGGCTATCGTCAGCACCAAATACCTTAGCCAGTTCAATCGCTTCGTTAATCGCAACTTTGTAAGGAACATCTTCACGGAAGCTAAGTTCAAACATTGCTAAACGTAAAATTGCTTTTTCAACTTGACCTAATTCTTCAAGTTGACGGGATAAATAAGGTTCCATCGCCTTATCTAAACGTGTTGCATTAATGGCAACACCCACTAAAAGCTCACGAAAATAAGCAATATCTACACCTTGGGTATCCTGCTCGGATAAAAACTCCAATTCCACATCCGCGATGTCATTTCCGGATAATTGCCATGAGTAGATAGCTTGAACAGCACACTCACGAGCACGACGACGAGCAGCAGGTTTCACAAAATTCCCCTTAAGTTAAAACAGATGATTAGCCTTTTATGGCTTTAAGTACATTGATCATTTCAAGTGCTGTCATTGCCGCTTCAGCACCTTTGTTGCCCGCTTTAGTTCCAGCGCGTTCAATAGCCTGTTCAATATTTTCAGTGGTTAAAACACCAAAAGTCACAGGGATCTCACTTTGCATCGCAACTTGAGATAAACCAGAACTACATTCGCCAGCAACGTATTCAAAATGTGCGGTTCCACCACGGATAACAGTACCTAATGCGATAACTGCATCGTATTTGTCGCTTTCGGCTAATGCTTTAACCGTTAATGGCAACTCATAAGCGCCTGGAACCCAAACGACGGTAATATTTTCAGAGGAAACTTGTCCAATGCGTTCTAATGCATCAACCGCACCTTCTAATAGGCTGTCATTGATGAAGTTATTAAAACGGGCAATTGCAATTGCTACGCGTGCGTTTGGCGCCGCGACAACACCTTTGATTACGTTCATAGGTTACTTTTTTCTCCTATCCGCGGGGGCGCGGATTTTATCATATTCTTTCCCTTACTGCGCTCTGTTTTATTATCACACAGTAAAGGAGCCAAAAACCCTTGATAAATCAAGGTATTTAGTTGGCTGATAACGATGTCGTAACGACAGGAAATAACACACACGGCGCCATTTTACTACAAATAGCGCCGTAGACACACTTATTTGCGTCTATTAATAACGAGGTTTTAAACAAACTCTGATATCAGAGCCAATTTGTTGAAGAGAATCTACTGTAAATTCAGGTGCTTCTGATAATGACGATAGTGGAGAAAGTGTAAATAATCCACGCGCATCATTGCCTAAAATTTTAGGTGCAATATAAATAATAAGCTCATCAACAAGCCCAGCCTCTAATAATGCGCCAGCAAAATGAGCCCCACTTTCAACCCATACAGTATTGATATTGCGTTTACCCAATTGCATCATTAATAAAACTAAATCCACACCGCTGTTTTTGCCATTCGTTGGTAATAGGATTTCTGATACATTCCCCTGCCAGTCACTTGGGTGTGATTTTGTACGCGCCAACCAGCATTCGCCTTCAATTTGAGTGATTTTATGATCTTCAGTCACTCTATTTTGGCTATCAGCCACAATACGAATAGGTTGGCGTAATGTTTCTTCCGGATAAATGGCTTTTATCTCATCTGAAAGCTCATCCCAACGTACATTCATAGAAGGGTTGTCAGCAAGCACGGTTGCACTTGTCGTTAAAATAGCGCTAGCTTGAGCTCGGAAATTTTGTACATCCCGACGAGATGCTTTAGAGGTTATCCATTGGCTTTCACCTGATGCTAATGCCGTTTTACCATCTAAAGATGCGCCCATTTTGAGCTGAATATAAGGAAAACCCGTTCTCATGCGTTTAAAAAAGCCAACGTTAAGTTTTTCAGCTTCTTGCATTAAAACACCATGAGAAACATCGACTCCTGCTGTTAATAACTTATGTAAGCCTCGTCCAGCAACTTGAGGATTCGGATCTTGCATCGCAGCAACAACGCGTTTTATACCTGCATTAATCAAAGCATCAGCACAAGGCGGTGTTTTACCAAAATGGCTACAAGGCTCAAGAGTGACATAAGCTGTTGCCCCTTTTGCTTTATCTCCTGCCATTTTTAATGCATTGACTTCAGCATGAGGGCCACCTGCGTGATGGTGATAACCTTCACCAATAATCTCACCCTCTTTTACAATCACACACCCCACATTAGGATTAGGCGATGTTGTAAAACGACCTAATGCTGCAAGCTCAATAGCTCGACGCATGTAGTGTTCATCCTGCAGGCTTTCATTTTCACTTGGATTGTCGCTGTTGTTATTTATCATAATAATTACATGTAATTTTATTATTTATCGTTATTTTTCAAATCATTAAATAAAGGACAGTATTAATGTATTAATCCTGTAATTTTGCAATTTCTTCACCAAAATCACGGATATCTTCAAAACTACGATAAACAGAAGCAAAGCGAATATAAGCCACTTTATCGAGTTTCTTTAGTTGTTCCATAACAAAATTGCCAATTTCTTTTGAAGGGATTTCTCTTTCACCCGTCGCTCTTAATTGTGATTTGATATGACTTATCGCAGCTTCAACATCGTCTGAACTCACTGGACGCTTTTCTAGCGCTTTAAGCATACCTCGACGAAGTTTCTCTTCATCAAAAGGCTCACGTATTTCATCACTTTTCACAACACGAGGCATCACTAACTCTGCTACTTCAAAGGTAGTAAAACGTTCATGACAAACAAGACATTGGCGACGACGGCGCACTTGTGAACCATCACCAACAAGTCTGGAATCAATTACCTTGGTATCTACGGCTCCACAAAATGGGCAATGCATAGTTATTCCTACTTTTGACAATACTCATAAACAGTGTACCTGTTCAGTGAACAAAAAACACCCTGTCAGTATACACTGGCAGGGTGTTTGCGATGTTTTATCAGAAAAACGCTCTATTATGGTAAGAGTGTTGTCTGATCTGCACCCTCTTTTTCCACTTTTTGTACAATCAAGTGTTCACGTTTCATTCCCATTTTCAGTGCTAATGCAGAAGCCACATAAATAGAAGAAATAGTACCGATTGAAACACCGATTAACATAACTAAAGAGAAGCCTTGAAGCATTGAACCACCAAAGATGTACAGCATTAATACAACTAATAATGTTGTTGCTGATGTCATGATGGTACGGCTTAATGTCTGTGTAAGAGAAACGTTCATAATTTCATATGATGTTCCTCGACGAATTTTACGGAAGTTCTCACGAATACGGTCTGATACAACGATACTATCGTTTAGTGAGTAACCGATAACAGACATCAATGACGCTACAATGGTTAAGTCAACTTCTATGTGGAACAGTGAAAGAACACCCAGTGTTATCACTACGTCATGCGCAAGTGCAATAACTGCACCTAACGCCAAACGCCACTCAAAACGGAATCCAACATAGATAAGAATACAGATAAGTGCAGATAACAACGCCATTGCACCTGTTTGAGCCAATTCACTACCAACACTAGGCCCCACAAATTCAATACGTTTTACCACAGCATCGTTATCAACTTTAGCATTGATGACATCGATGACTTGCTTACCTAATTCTTGACCAGCCTGTCCTTCAACAGGAGGCATACGCACCATAATATCGCGGCTGCTACCAAAGTTTTGTAATAGAGGATCTTTAAAGCCTGCTGCATCTAGGCTATCACGCATTTTATCAAGGTCGGCTGGTTGACTGAGATTGATCTCAATTACTGTACCACCTGTAAAATCCAGTCCCCAGTTAAATCCTTTCACGGAAATGATAGCAATTGACGCTATCAAAAGCAGAAACGAAATACTAAAGGCGACGTTGTCCCAACGCATAAAGTCAATGACTCTACGACCATGGTTTAATTGTTCAACAGTATAATCCTGTGCCACAACGTGCTCCTTAAATAGACAGTTTCTTAACGCGTTTACCACCATACAACAGGTTTACAATCGCACGAGTACCGACGATAGCGGTAAACATGGATGTTGCAACCCCGATTGCAGTTGTGATAGCAAAGCCTTTAATTGAGCCGGTGCCGACTGCATAAAGGATCACAGCTGTAATTAATGTGGTTAAGTTCGCATCAATAATACTGGAGAAGGCACCTTTATAACCTTCATGGATTGCTTGTTGTACTGATCGACCATTACGTAACTCTTCTTTGATACGTTCATTTATCAGTACGTTGGCATCGACGGCGACGGCAAGTGTTAATACGATACCTGCAATACCCGGCATAGTCAGTGTTGCGCCTGGTAATAGTGACATTACCCCAACGATTAACACTAAGTTTGCCATTAATGCAGTACTCGCAATCACACCAAATTTACGATAATAAATTATCATAAAGGCAACAGACGCAATCAGACCCCATAAACACGCTTCTAAACCTTGGGTAATATTTTGCAGCCCCAAAGTTGGACCAATCGTTCTTTCTTCAACGATTTGAATAGGTGCAATCAACGCACCAGCACGTAATAACAGAGACAATTGACGTGCTTCATTCGCATTTGAAATACCCGTAATACGGAAGCTATTTCCTAAACGACTTTGAATATTCGCAACGTTGATCACTTCTTCACTTTTAACTAATACAGCTCGGTCATTCTCATCACGTTTACCGCTGTCTTTATACTCTACGAACAATGTTGCCATCGGTTTACCGACGTTGTCTTTCGTAAAGTTAGACATGATAGAACCACCCGCGCTATCAAGTGAAATATTCACTTGAGGTTGACCATATTCATCAGCTTGAGAAGTTGAGTCAGTAATGTGGTCACCCGTTAAAATAACGCGTTTATAAAGAATGGTTGGCATACCTTCACGGGTATATTTCACTTCTGAGTCACCCGGAATACGACCCGTTTCTAAAGCAGAAGGATCAACAGTGGTATTGACTAAGCGGAATTCTAATGTTGCTGTCGCACCTAAGATTTCTTTAGCGCGAGCGGTATCTTGGATACCTGGTAATTCAACAACAATTCGGTCAGCGCCTTGACGTTGAACTAATGGCTCTGCAACACCTAACTGGTTAACACGATTACGTAAGATAGTGATGTTTTGCTGTACTGCATAAGTACGCGCATCACGTAAACGTTCGTCAGTAAAAATAGCTCTTAACGAGTTATTTGCGCCATCTCTAAAAATGAGATCTTGATTACGACGAGTTAGGTAATCTGAAGCTTTAGCGCGATCATCCGAATTACGGAAACGGATTTCAACGCCATAGTTATCCGTTTTACGGATAGATGAATACGGAATGCCTTCATCACGTAATAATGTACGTAGACTTTCAACATTTTGTTCCTGAAGTTTACCTAACGCGGTTTCCATATCGACTTCCATCAAGAAGTGAACACCACCACGTAAGTCTAACCCCAGTTTCATCGGCTCACCGCCAATGGCTTCTAACCATTTTGGTGTTGCCGGTGCAAGGTTAAGTGCAACAATGAACTGGTCACCTAATGCAGGCAACAACACTTCGCGGGCACGTAACTGAATATCAGGGTTACCGAAACGAGCCAAAATCGCACCATTTTCAAGTGCAATAGATTTCGCTTCAATTTTTTCTTTATCTAATAAAGATCGAACTTGATCCAGTGTTTGCTCATTGGCGGCGGTTCCCCGCGCGCCAGTGATTTGAACAGCCGGATCCTCACCATATAGGTTAGGAAGTGCGTAAAGCAGACCGATGAGGATAGCGGCTATCAACATCAGGTACTTCCACAAAGGATAACGGTTTAGCACGGCAGTTCCCTTTTCCCTTTGGGGAAATGTTATTAAATAGCTTTCATTGTGCCTTTAGGTAATACAGCGGCAACAAAGTCACGTTTGATAGTTACTTCAGTTGTTTCATTCAGAGCAACAACGATATAGCCGTTATCTGAAACCTTAACAACACGACCAATTAAACCACCAGTCGTTAAAACTTCATCACCTTTACCAATAGAATCCATCAGTTTACGATGTTCTTTAGTACGTTTTTGCTGTGGACGTAGGATCATAAAATAGAAAATCAGAATAAAGATCACTAACATCGGTAAAATAGACATAAAGCTAGCTTCAGGTGCTGCTTGTCCAGCAGAAGCAACAGCATCAGAAATGAAAAAACTCATTCACTTTTCCTCATTGTTGTCGATATCGACGATATTCAAGTTATAAGCCCAATATCATACACAGAATTGGGCTTTCTCGTATACATTATTCACACTTAGTCGCACTGCCATTTAGCGGTGGGACGGGTTTTCCAATACGTTCGTAGAATTCGTGTACAAACTCTTCAAAACGCGAGTCTTCAATAGACTGACGAATTTCAGCCATCAAACGCTGATAATAACGCAAGTTGTGGATAGTGTTCAGCCTTGCACCTAAAATTTCGTTACAACGATCAAGATGATGTAAATAAGCACGGCTATAATTTTTACAGGTATAGCAGTCACAATGTTCATCAAGCGTTGATGTGTCAGAGCGATGTTTCGCATTACGAATTTTAATCACACCATCAGTTACAAACAGATGACCATTTCGTGCATTTCGTGTTGGCATAACACAGTCAAACATATCAATACCACGACGAACACCTTCAACTAAATCTTCTGGTTTACCGACACCCATTAAATAACGCGGTTTATTCGCAGGAATTTGAGGGCAGACATGCTCTAAAATACGATGCATATCTTCTTTAGGTTCACCGACCGCAAGGCCGCCGACAGCGTAACCGTCAAAACCAATTTCGACTAGTCCTTTTACGGAGATATCGCGTAAATCTTCGTAAACACCGCCTTGAATAATACCGAATAATGAATTTTTGTTATTAAGTTCATCAAAGCGCGCACGACTACGTTTAGCCCAACGTAATGACATCTCCATTGAGTTTTTCGCATAATCCCAATCGGAAGGATATGGCGTACACTCATCAAAAATCATCACAATGTCAGAACCCAAATCATATTGGATTTCCATTGATTTTTCTGGGCTTAAGAAAATCTTTTCACCATTAATAGGGTTACGGAAATGCACACCCTCTTCTTTAATTTTACGCATTGCGCCTAAACTAAAGACTTGGAAGCCGCCTGAGTCCGTTAAAATAGGGCCTTGCCATTGCATAAAATCATGTAAATCACCATGTAACTTCATGATTTCTTGACCCGGGCGTAACCATAGGTGGAAAGTGTTGCCTAAAAGAATTTGTGCACCTGTTGCTTTTACTTCTTCAGGAGTCATTCCTTTTACTGTGCCGTAAGTACCCACTGGCATAAATGCAGGTGTTTCAACAACACCTCGTTCAAAAATAAGGCGACCGCGGCGAGCATTACCGTCGGTTTTGTCTAATTCGTATTTCACTAATCCTCCAAGCATCAGAAAAACAGTCCAATGCGCAATAAAAAACAGCACATTCTAATCATTTGTTAGACGGCTGTATATGTTACTTCAACAAAAACCCGTGCTTAGTCAAAGGGATTAAGCAATAAAATTGAAATAACAATTCATAAAATGAAGAAAAACGTTAAAAAGAATAATAAATCTTTATTCTTGTCCTACTTTTTCATTGATAGCTAAAGGATTACAAGTAATAAACATCGCATCACCATAACTGAAAAAACGATACTCTTGCTCAACCGCTTCTTTATAGGCATTCATGGTATTTTTATACCCAGCAAAAGCAGAAACCAGCATGATTAAAGTCGATTCAGGCAAATGGAAATTCGTAATCAATGCATCAATAATTTGATATTGATAACCCGGATAAATAAAGATTTGGGTATCATCGAAGAAAGGTGCTATTAACGCATCTTTTGTTGCCTTAGCCGCACTTTCTAACGAACGAACAGAGGTTGTCCCCACAGCGATCACTCGATTACCACGCGCTTTACACGCTAATACAGCATCAACCACTTCTTGTGGTACTTCTGCGTATTCAGAATGCATTGTGTGTTCTTCGATATTATCAACACGCACTGGTTGGAAAGTTCCCGCCCCTACATGCAGTGTGACAAACGCCATCTCAACACCTTTTTCTTTTAAGGCTTGAAGTAATGGTTCATCAAAGTGTAATCCCGCAGTAGGTGCTGCAACAGCGCCTGGACGCTCATTATAAACCGTTTGATAAAGCTCTTTGTCGGATTCTTCATCCGGACGATCAATATAAGGAGGCAAAGGCATATGCCCAATACTATTAAGAATAGTTAGAACATCTCTTTCATCATCAAAGCGAATTTCAAAAAGTGTATCATGACGTGCAACCATAGTTGCTTGTACACTTTCATCTTCACCTAGCACAAGCGCAGCGCCTTCTTTCGGTGATTTGGAGGCTCTAACATGAGCAAGGACGCGATGTTCATCAAGCATACGCTCAACTAGTACTTCGATTTTACCACCTGACGCTTTACGTCCATAAATACGCGCAGGGATCACCCGCGTATTATTAAAAACCAGTAGATCACCGGCATTTATTTTATCTAACACATCGGTAAAAATACCGTGTGATAAAGCACCAGTCTCACCTTCTAAAGAGAGCAAACGACAACCACTGCGTTGAGGTTGTGGATAGTGAGCAATCAAGGCTTCTGGCAATTCAAATGTAAAGTCTGATACACGCATAATTAAACGACTACTTTCATAAAAAACAGGCGGACTAGTCTAGTGCTGCCAGCTTATCAGTGCAAGAAAGAAGCCCTTTTTTATTCAAAAAGCGCTATGATGATGTGATGAATTATCTTGCTCACTTACATCTGGCCTTTAGGGCAAAAAGCTCTCTATTAGGCAATATGATGGCCGATTACGTTAAAGGCGCACCTAGCTCTGATTACAGCCAAGCTGTTATTGAGGGCATTCGCATGCATAGACGCATTGATGTGCTTACAGACACTCACCCATTAGTCAAGCAAGCTCGCCTTTTATTTCCTGATGAATATCGCCGAGTTTCACCAATTACCTTAGATGTTTTTTGGGATCATTTTCTTTCTTTAAATTGGTTGAAATTTGAACCAGATTTACCGTTGATTGAATTTGTTACCAAGACCCGAAATATTATTGAACCTGATTTATGGCAAACACCAGAAAAATTCCAAGAGCTTAATGAGTATCTATGGTCACAATCTTGGTTAATTCGTTATGCTGACAAGGCATATATTGCTCAAACATTGAAAGGAATGGCAAGAAGAAGACCACGATTAAGTGCACTAGCTGGCTCTTATATTGTTCTTGAAACCCACTATGACGAACTAAGTGAAATTTTTTGGCAGTTTTATCCACAATTGCTAGAAAGAGCACAACATCACCAACTTGATGACTGATACATTTAACTACCATATTGAGTTTCATCTTTTTGTCATATTGTAGAATTACATTTGATATATCAAAGAGATGCTAAGTCAATTTATCATGTTATTCGTAACGATTTGTTAACAAGCATAGTATTCATTTCCAAAGTTGATTAGAATGAATCGTTATACAAGGAGTCATAAATAATCCTACTTTATTGTATTAAGTTGATAGTTATAATCTATCAAATAGATTGTTCTGTTTAACTTTATCAATAGCGATTGATTATTTATGCTGTATGCATCATTTAAAAACAGGGTATACCCCTTGAATTTACTCTAAATAGTTCGAGGTGTAGCTAGGCGACAAGTGAATAAGTCGCTAAGAGCATACAATAGTATGTGACTAGTGCGAATGAGTCTCTAGGAGCGTACAATAGTATGTGACTAGTGCGAATGAACGCAGTCAACAACGCTACAACTTGAAATATGACGAGTACAAACTCTTTCAATCTACAGGAGTACATTATGGTTCTGGTTACTCGCAAAGCCCCTGATTTCACAGCTGCTGCCGTTTTAGGTAATGGCGAAATCGTTAATGATTTCAACCTGCATTCATTTATCAAAGGCAAACCTGCCGTTATTTTCTTCTGGCCAATGGATTTCACTTTTGTTTGCCCTTCAGAGCTGATTGCATTTGATCACCGTTTTGAAGAATTCAAAAAACGTGGCGTTGAAATCATCGGTGTTTCAATGGACTCTGAATTCGTTCATAACGCATGGCGTAAAACCCCAATTGATGATGGCGGTATTGGTGAAGTTAAATACCCAATGGTTGCTGATATCAAACATGACATCATCAAAGCTTACGGCATCGAACACCCAGAAGCAGGCGTTGCTCTGCGCGGTTCATTCCTGATTGACAAAGAAGGTGTTGTTCGTCACCAAGTCGTTAACGATCTACCACTTGGTCGTAATATCGATGAAATGATCCGTATGGTTGACGCACTGCAATTCCACGAAGAACACGGCGAAGTTTGCCCTGCACAGTGGGAAAAAGGTCAAGAAGGTATGGGCGCATCTCCAGACGGCGTTGCTAAATACCTGAAAGCAAACTCTGGCAAACTGTAATATTCCAGTAAGCTACTATTTTTCTAAAAGCCTGTGAAAACAGGCTTTTTTTATTTATTCAGCACTTATCTATTTATTTCTTATCAACTCTATTTATTACTGCAATTAGTTATACTCAAGCTTATTGTTTACCTGCTTAAAGATAGTTTTGTGATCATCACATCAAAAAAAATTCTCATCACCAATAACCTCTCTCTATACTTATTGTTACGCAATTGTTAATTCGTATTAATAACAGCGTAAAACTCTATATTTGTATTTATTAAATATAACTCCCTGTTATAAATGGAGATAATAATGATTACTATAAAAAAGACTCACCTGCTGTTACTCACCGCCCTTTTTTCACATTCACTTTATGCTGCCTATGAACCCGCGGTTGAAGCACAACATGGTATGGTTGTCTCTTCTCAACATTTAGCATCACAAGTCGGGAATGATATTTTACAAAAAGGGGGGAATGCGATTGATGCCGCCGTTGCAGTTGGTTATGCGCAAGCTGTCGTAAATGCCTGCTGCGGTAATATTGGTGGCGGTGGTTTTATGACAATACACCTTGCTGATGGCACAAATACCTTTATTAATTTCAGGGAAACCGCGCCTGCCACAGCGTCTAAAAATATGTATTTAGATAAAGAAGGTAACTTAATTAAAGGTGCCAGTTTATATGGCTATCTCGCTTCAGGTGTACCTGGTACGGTAAAAGGGCTTGATGCTGCATTAGAAAAATACGGCACCCTTTCACGCCAAGAAGTGATGGCACCTGCGATTAAACTTGCAAGAGAAGGCTATATTTTAACGCGTGCTGATACCGATGTATTAGAAACAACAACAGAGCGCTTTAAACAAGATCCTGAATCGGCAAAAATTTTCTTAAAACCAGATAGAACACCATGGCAACCTGGTGATCGCTTAATTCAGACTGACTTAGCCAATACGCTTGAGCTTATTGCAGAGCAAGGTGCAGAGGCTTTTTATCAAGGTAAAATTCCTAAAAAAGTAGAAGAAGCCTCAAAACAGCATAAGGGAATGCTAACTAAAGATGATTTCGCAAACTTCACTATCACCGAGACCAAACCTATCACCTGTACTTATCGGGGTTATGAATTTATTTCTGCACCACCACCCAGCTCAGGCGGAGTCACTATCTGCCAAACATTGAATATTTTGGAAGGCTATGATCTTAAATCGATGGGCTTTAATTCAGCTGAATATGTTCATACACTAACGGAAGCAATGCGTCACGCTTATATGGACAGAAACACTTTTCTTGGCGATCCTCAATTTATTAATAATCCAACAGAAAAGTTACTCAGTAAAACTTATGCCACTGAAATTCGCCAACAAATAAAACCCAATAAAGCTACTCCATCAGAAAATGTACAACCTGGTATTGCACCTCATGAAAGCCCTGAAACAACACACTACTCAGTTATAGATAAAAATGGCAACGCAGTTTCAACCACTTATACTATAAATGGTCGTTTCGGTGCCGTTGTTATTGCGCCAGGAACGGGGTTTTTCCTCAATAATGAAATGGATGATTTTACAACCAAAGTTGGCGAGAAAAATCTCTATGGCTTAGTACAAGGTGAACGTAATAGCATTGCCCCATTAAAACGCCCATTATCATCAATGAGCCCAACCATTGTGACGAAGGAAGGCAAACCCTTCTTAATATTAGGATCACCGGGAGGCTCACGAATTATCTCAATCACCTTACAAACAGCACTTAATATCATTGAGTTTGGTATGCCACCGCAAGAAGCCGTTAATAGCCCTCGCATTCATCATCAATGGCTACCTGATGAGGTTTATTATGAACAACGAGGGTTATCAAAAGACACGTTAGAAAAACTTTCTACCATGGGATATAAAATGGTAGAACAAACTCCATGGGGAGCTGCTGAATTGATTATGGTTGGACTCCCCGGAGAAGAAGGCGTGATCCCAACTTCATCAGGCAATGATTCTGCTGTTTCTGGAGCAGTGCGTGAAGGTTATATTTATGGATCAAATGATGTGCGCCGCCCTGCTGGTAAAGCTGTGGGTTACTAATATCTAAATTCACTAATTTCAAAAAAATAAAAATGAAGTCTCCCCAGCAGTTGGACAACCAATTACTGGGGGTTTTTATACCCAAATACAATCGATATTTGAAAATCACCTTTGCGAATCAATGCATAGCAGTCGAAACATCTCTAAAACCTTCATCATAACGCCCCTGAATAGGTTAAAACCGCTTTATCCGCTTTAGAGACTCATTTTATCCCTTACAAGGGATATATTGATTTTATCTCCTATAGGGGATATATCATCGGAGGTCAAAATGAAGGTGACAACACCAGCGATGCTGTCTGCTGCAATGCGTGATAAACGCAAGCAAAGTAAACTTACCCAAGCACAAACCGCAAAACAAGTCGGTATCAAGCAAACCACCGTCTCTGATTTTGAGAACAAACCCGAATCAACAAAACTCGAAACGTTATTCAAAATTCTCGCGTCTTTGGATCTGGAGCTTCATGTCGTGAAGCGAGGTTCAACCCTGAATGAGGGTAAAACTTGGAGTAAGGAGTGGTAAGTAATGAGAACTCAGGTATTGTCTGTTGCAATGAATGGGGATTTGGTTGGTACTCTGTACAAAAATACTGATGGTGGAATGTCATTCCAGTACGCAGAGGGATGGTTAGAAGAGCCTGGTTCACGAGCAATTTCATTATCACTGCCTTTGCAACACGGACGTATCACCGGAAGTGCAGTTTACAACTTTTTTAGTAACCTCCTGCCTGATTCCGAGGCGATTATTGACAGAATACAGGCTCGCTTTCAAGTAAAGACTGACCATCCTTTTGATTTGCTCGCCGCCGTGGGTCGTGAATGTGGGGCTTTAAACCAAACGCTTTAGTGATTTTTAGCTTTATCAATATCTCTTTGTTGTGTTGTTACCACAAAAGAAACCTTCTCTTAATTAGATAAGGTTTTTCTATTATAAAAATGATCTAGTCATGGTTTTACAATTTATTCATATTTACAGCTATTAATAATAATCAAAACTCATATTTAATTTAATCGATAATTAATATCGAATATCAATTTGTTATTAAAATAATAACATCAAATAAAATACAAGAACAAATCACCTTTAATTTAGTTTCAATAATAGAATATATATAAATAGTAGTTATTCTCTTTCGTAATTACAGATAAAAATAATAATCATTTAATTAAATAAATTAAATAACACGAATTGTTTTTATTTCTATGATAGTAATCACAGAATAAATTTTTTAATAACCACACTATCAGAAAGGATAATAAAAATACGTAAAAAAAATGATATAACACATTGTAAATACAAATATTTAACATTTTCTTACAACGTGTTTTTTAATCATAAAAAGAGTTGAAATCTATAATCTATCTGCTAACGATACCGTTATTATATTTTTATATAACGATAAGGCAAGCGGGTAAATAAAGAATTTATCATCACAACTTATTTCTTAATAAAATTAGTTAAGCGGAGATAAATATTAATGTCTGATACACATCATCGTCCAATATTAGATATTGGGCTATCAAGACTAGAGTTTCTGCGAATATCCGGTAAAGGGCTTGCAGGGATCACGATAGCACCCGCATTGCTTTCTCTTTTAGGTTGTAAGCAAGAAGAAATAGACAGCGGAATAATTCAATTAACCACAACACCTAAAGGCGTTTTAGTCACAAATAGAGCGCGTTGCACAGGATGCCACCGCTGCGAAACAGCATGTACAACATGGAATGATGGAAGCGTTGGATCATTCTTCTCACGTACCAAAATCCATCGTCACTTTTATTTTGGTGATAAAGGTATTGGCTCCGGTGGTGGACTTTATGGCGATTTAAACTTTACAACGGATACATGCCGCCAATGTAAAGATCCTGAATGTATGAAGGTCTGCCCAGTCAAAGCTATCCGTTATCAAGAAGAGTTCGGCTGTATTGTCGTTGATACACGTCGTTGTATTGGTTGTGCCGCCTGTACAACAGCTTGTCCGTGGATGATGGCAACCGTCAACCCACAAACTAAAAAATCCGGCAAATGCAATTTATGTGGTGAGTGTGCATCAGCGTGCCCAACAGGTGCTCTGCAAATCATTGAATGGAAAGAAATTACTGTTTAATAAATCCAGACAATCACATCACTGAACCACATTTAGATTAGGAAGCAATATTATGACTAACGGCTGGACTGGAAATATTCTAAGAATCAATTTAACTACCGGTGCCATCACACGTGAAAGCTCAAGCAAGTATAAATTCTTGATTGGTGGTATGGGCTTTGGCTACAAAATCATGTACGAAGAGGTTGCTCCCGGCGTTAAACCTTTTGATGAAGAAAACAAAGTTGTTTTTGCAGTAGGTCCTTTAACTGGATCTGGCGCACCTTGTAGCTCTCGCGTCAATATCACCTCTCTTTCCACCTTTACTCGTGGCAACCTCGTTGTTGACGCTCATATGGGTGGGTTTTTCGCAGCATGGATGAAGTTTGCAGGCTATGACTCTCTGATTATTGAAGGTAAATCAGATAAACCTGTTTGGATCCATATTGATGATGACCAAGTTTCTATTGAAGATGCCTCTTTCTTATGGGGTAAAGGCGTTCGTCAAACCACAGAAGAGCTGTGCGCACAAACTAGCCCTGAAGCCTGTGTTGCCGCAATTGGTCCTGCGGGTGAAAACTTAGTCCCGTTATCTGGCATTATTAATAGCCGTAATCACAGTGGTGGTGCGGGTGTTGGTGCAGTGTTAGGCGCAAAAAAATTAAAAGCGATTGTTGTCGAAGGTAGCCGAGGCGTTAACGTTGCAGATCGTAAAGCGTTAAAAGAACTTAACGACTACATGATGACGCAATTAATTGGTTCTAATAATAACCACGTTGTACCAAGCACACCACAATCATGGGCTGAATATTCTCATCCAGGTTCTCGCTGGACTGCACGCAAAGGACTTTTCTGGGGTGCGGCTGAAGGCGGACCTATCGAAACGGGTGAAATTCCTCCTGGTGATATCAATACCGTTGGTTTTAGAACCATGAAATCCACCTTTGACCTTGGTCCTGAAGCTGAAGAATACACGGTCAAAATGGGAGGTTGCCACTCTTGCCCTATTCGTTGTATGGCGCAGCTTAATGTTCCACAAGCGAAAAAATTTGGTGTACCGCAAACTGGGGGTAATACCTGCGTTGCAAACTTTGTTCACACCACCATTTTCCCTAATGGCCCTAAAGATGTTGAGAAAAAAGGGGATGGCAACGTTGTTGGTAATCTCGTTGGTCTGAATATTTTTGATGATATGGGATTATGGTGTAACTACGGTCAACTCCATCGTGACTTCACTTATTGTTATACCCACGGCGTCTTTAAACGTGTGCTTTCTGAAGAAGAATATAACGATATTCCTTGGGATAAACTGGAAGAAGGTAACCCAGAATTTATCAAAGATTTCTATTACCGTTTAGCGCATCGTAAAGGTGAATTTAGCCACCTTGCCGATGGATCTTACCTGATGGCTCAGCGTTGGAATTTAGGTGAAGAGTATTGGGGTAACAAGAAAAATAAACTTTGGTCACCAATGGGCTTCCCAATTCACCACGCCAATGAAGCCTCTGCACAAGTTGGTTCTATCGTTAACTGTATGTTTAACCGCGACGCGATGACACATACCCATATCAACTATATCGGTAGTGGTTTACCGCTGAAATTGCAAAAAGAGATTGCAGGTGAGCTATTTGGCTCTGGTGATGCTTTTGATGAAACCAAAAACTACACACCAATTAATAAAGCAAAAATTGCTTATACCAAATGGACTCTCTTACGTAGTTGCTTACACGATGCCGTCACTTTATGTAACTGGGTATGGCCGATGACGGTTTCCCCTCATAAGAGCCGTAACTATCGTGGTGATCTTGAAATGGAAGCCAAATTCTTCACGGCGATCACAGGTGAACCAACCACATCTAAAGATTTGGATTTAGCCTCAGAGCGTATCTTCACCTTACACCGTGCTTATACCGTTAAATTAATGAACACTATGGATATGCGCAATGAGCATGACCAAATCTGTTCATGGGTATTTGATAAAGATCCTGATATTCCTGTCTTTACTGAAGGTACAGACAAAATGGACAGAGAAGATATGCAGCTTTCTCTCACCATGTTCTATGAAGAAATGGGCTGGGACCCTAAATTAGGTTGCCCAACAAAAGAAACTTTAGTTCGCCTTGGATTACAAGATGTTGCAGATGATTTAGCGTCTCGTGGTTTATTACCAAGTTAATAGGTAAAAGAAGGAGATCATGATGATAGAACAAAGTGCATCGGCTTCTATACCACAAGATATCGCTGATGATGCAGATATTGCTTTAGAGCAACCTGATATTTCTCGTCGCCGTTGGTTACTGCCACTATCAGAAACCGGTGTTGGACGTAGTGCTAACACCTCAACGGATATCGTAGAAGAACCCGTTGCAGAGATAGCAGAATTATCTGCCGAACAACATCTAGCGAATGCGATACGTCAATGTTCAAAAGAAGGTGAACTATTAGCAATTTCAACGCTGTATGATGCGCCCTATTCTCTAACAGAAGAAGATATTGCGCAGTTAGAAACCGCGTTAAAGAGCGACGAGTTTATTGATATCGCCCATTTAAGTCTCAATGGCGAGGATTATTTCTACTCAGATGAATTTATGTCAGATAACTTCGCACAACTGCAATTACTAAACCGCTATGCGGATATTTGTACAGCAATTGCAGGTGTGGTTCGTTTTGAATGTGAAACCTATCCTCGACCATTGAAACAAAGCATGTTGATGTCTGAACCTTTTCAGTACACGGCTTCAGAGATTGAAGATGCACTGACACTGATGAAAACTCACCCTGATTTTCAGGATATTCAGCAAGTTTTAGCGTCCAACGATGCCCCTTATCTCTTTAGCAATACGTTAATGAGTTACGGCAAAGCACGAGGCTTAACTGAATGGATTGAGGTAGAACAACATGAAAATCCTTAACGTTCTGCCTTATCAACGAAATTCGATGTGGGTATTACAACATCATCAGACTGAGGAGCAAAAATAATGCGTGTTTCTCGCCGTAAATTTGTAGCAGGTATGGGATCGGTCATTTTTTTCAGTGCGCCACTAGGAAGTGCGCTTGCAGCAACTGCAGAAAAAAAACCTATCCGCTATGCCATGATCCACGATGAGACGCTCTGTAATGGCTGTAATATCTGTGCCACTGCATGTCGTCGATTAAATAAAGTACCCAATGGAATGGCTCGAATGGATATTGCTCATATTCCATTAAGCCTCAAAGAAGATAACGATAAATACCATTTCTTTAGACACTCTTGCCAGCAATGTGAAGACGCCCCTTGTATCCCAGTTTGTCCTACGGGTGCTTCTTGGCGTGATGAAACCAATGGCATTGTTCGTGTTAATAAAGAGAAATGTATTGGTTGTAGCTATTGTATATCAGCATGCCCATACCAAGTCCGTTATCTTAACCCTGTGACACATGTTGCTGATAAATGTGATTTTTGTCTTGAGTCTCGATTACAAAAAGGTTTCCCACCGATTTGTGTGAGCGCTTGTCCACAAAATGCCTTGTTATTTGGTAGAGAAGACAGCCCTCAAATTCAAGAATGGCTCAAAACACATGATTACTATATCTATCAACTCGATGGCGTAGGAAAACCACATCTCTATCGTCGTGTAGGGCCTCATTCTCAAGAGGAGGGTAAAGTATGAGTGCAGTTAATATCATGCCAAATGCCGAGCAATTTCAAGCCTCACTAAAAGAGTATGTCTTAATCTATACGCCTGACTATTTACCACTTTGGTTAATTGTTGCAGGGGTGCTCTTAGTGGGGATGTTGCTTGTTCTCGCACTGCATGGCTTCTTGCGTTATCGCTTTGCCACACCACACGGTGAGTCTCATAAAGAAGAGAAGCTCTATCTTTACTCTAAAGCAGTGCGTTTGTGGCACTGGAGTAATGCCTCTTTATTTATTCTGTTGCTTCTCAGTGGTGGTATTAACCATTTCGCCCTACTTTCTGCACACGATACGGCATTATTAGTTAGCGTGCATGAAATCTGTGGTTATCTACTATTAGTTTGCTGGTTATCCTTCGTACTGATTAACCTTGTTGGTGGTAATGGCAAGTTTTACCGCATTGATGGCAAAAATTGGTTACAACGCACCTTAATGCAAGTTCGTTTTTACCTCTACGGCATTATCAAAGGCGAAGATCACCCCTTCCCAGCAACACCGAATGTTAAATTTAATCCACTGCAACAAATGGCTTATTTAGGTGTGATGTACGCATTAGTCCCACTCCTTTTGATAACGGGCGTTTTACTGCAAAATCCAGCATTTATTCCTGCTGATGCAGTGATGTTTAAAGCATGGCTATTGATCGCACACCAAGTATTAGCCGTATGTAGTGTCTTTTTTATTCTTGGTCACCTGTATCTGTGTACAACAGGCAGAACCCCGTTCCAAACATTTCGCAGTATGGTTGACGGTTACCACAGACACTAATTGATACATGGATTAAGGAGCTTACATGTCAGTCCCTTCAAAGGAAAATATCACATTAACAAAAGAAGACTTACGACAACTGCATGTTTCAACTTCACTTTATCGTTGGTTTTTACGTTATTTTCCTGATGGAGGCACTTACAGTGCTATCCATAGTGAGTTAATAAAACAGCGCCGTACACAGTGGATAGAGAGTTTTATTCAATATATTTATTTACGTCATTTTAGTGAAGCATCCTTTGCCAAACAGGAACAAGAAGTCATGGAAAACATCTTGTTCCTGCTCGGCAATGAACAACAACAAGGCGTGTCATTACAACGCCTGCCATATCACAATACTTTGCCAACATCTGAAAATATTCAATTTTCTACCGAATGGCATCAATTGATCTTAAAAAGTCAGCAATTAAGTACCGATCTTGCTTTGTGTGGGAGTAATAATATTGTGGCTTTTTCTGGCGATGAAAACAGCATTGCCAACACAGGTTATAGTAATCAATTGATGAATACGGGTTTTGCAGGAAAAGTATGTAATACGGGTAATCAATGTCGTATTGGCAGCTTAGGTGGACGCTCTCGCATTTGTAATAGCGGCAATGATGTCAAAATTTATGCCTCTGGTAATGGTGTTCATATCGCAAACAGTGGCATGCGTAATTTTATTACTGCCTCGCAAGATCGCGCGAAAGTCACTAACACAGGTGATTTAGCACAAATCAACGTAACCGGACAAAACTCTGTCGCGATTAATACTGGTGATAATTGTAAAGTCACGGTATCTGGCGACGACAGTATTTGTATCTCAACAGGTAATCTACATCAATTCTGCTTAGGAAAAGGCGGTAGTGCAGTTATTGCTTATCATGATGGCAATCGCACTCGTTTTAAAATTTTCTATGAAGGTGAAGATGATATTGTTGCTGGAGTTCATTATTATTTAGATGAAAACCAACAGCCTGTGGCAGAAAAACAGTATTCTACAGATAAAAATTAATGAGCAATCTAAGCTAAACTGTTTGCTCTACTCTTAAATCAAATAGATACTATAATGTCCAAAATAGCTATTTTTTGCTATAATTAGACATTATAGTATCTATTTGAGGCTAACAAATGAAACTCACATTACTTACTGATCTCGATGTTAGTCGAGCCTTTGCCTCTCATTTACGAAAGTTGCGTGAAAAAGAAAAATGGTCACGCGAACAACTTGCCGAGCGTAGTACAGTTCCTGCTTCAACTATCAAAAAGTTTGAATTACAAGGTAAAATTTCACTACGCCAGTTACTGTTACTTTGGCAATGCCTTGATGATTTAAATAATCTTTATGCGGTTGTTGATCCTAAGAAAGTAAATAAACCACGTATGCCAAGGACTATTGAAGAGGTATTACAAGATGAGTTTTAAGCCAATCCAAAAGCTAAATGTGACACGGACGTTATCTACAGGTGACTCTGTTTTAATGGGAACATTGGTACAAAACCATAGTGGTGTATTTTTTCAATATGATGCGCATTACCTAACACAATTTGGTAATAGTTCACCTTTTAATCTACAGAATAATACGGATTTACAAATAGCACCTAAAAAACCTCATGGCAATTTGCAAGGGCTTTTCTCAGATAGTTTACCTGATGGATGGGGACGCTTATTGCAAGATAGAATATTCCGCCAACATGGTATACAACCGCATGAAATTACAACGATGGATAGGTTAGCCTTTGTTGGTAATAAAGGTATGGGAGGATTATCTTATTTACCAGTCTCTGACTATCAAATAGATGAACAGTTTGAAGTTGATTTAATTAATTTAGGTTTAGAAGCACAAGCTGTATTTGATGGTCAAACGGAAATTGTTTTATCTGAACTTGCTATTGTTGGTAGCTCCGGCGGAGCTAGACCTAAAGCGTTGCTTTATTTTAAGCAAGGGGATTTTAATCAATGTAAAACGTATGAAGAAGAAGGTGATGAATCATGGCTGATCAAATTTACGTCTAAGAACTTACCTCTTGGCCACGATGAAGGGCTATGTGAAGCGATCTATCTCATCCTAGCAAAAGAGCTAGAGCTCAATCCCCCACAATGGCAACTTATTGATGTTCCTAAAAACAGTGATGGAAAATCTTGGTTAGCGCTAAAACGCTTTGATCGTGTCACAAATAGCTCAGGTAAATCAGGGCGTTTAATCATGCACAGTGCATGCGGATTATTAGATGCTGATTTTAGGCTACCTTCTTTGGATTACGAAGATTTAATCAAAGTAAACCGCGTACTATGCAAATCAGTTTCAGCCGGACAACTCCAGTTTAGACGAGCTATTTTTAATCTATTCGCTTCTAATCAAGATGATCACAGTAAAAACTGGTCATTTCTACAATATGATGATGGGCACTGGGAGCCGGCACCTTTTTATGATGTGACCTATAACCCCAATCCAAGAAATGAGCATATCACTTCATTTGGCGGGTATGGTAAAAAGCCACCATTAAATACAATAAAGCAGCTTGCTGAAATAGCTGGTTTTGAAAGTTGGCAACAAGCACAAGCGTATATTCATCATACCGTTGATGTTATTGCTCGATTCTCATCACTTGCCAAAGAATATGATGTATCAAAATTAGTACAAACAGATATAGAAAAAACACTGGCTGACCGTTTAAAAGAGAACCAGCACTTACTTTAATTCCAACAAAAAGGGAAACTTTCGTTTCCCTTTTTATGTTTAAATCAATGTGCTTTATCGCTTATTTAGTCACTTCAGTCTGGATCACTTTTTTACTCGGTGAGCCTGCAACCTTATCGTAAATACCACACACAACAATTGTCACCAATACAGGAATGAGCCATGCTAATCCCTGCTCACTTAATGGCAATTTAGTTGCCCACTCTGGTAATAAATGTTTCAGATAATCAGAGGCTTTTATTGCATCAAAAATACCGAAAAATAAGCTAACAGCCATCGCTGGCGCGATAATACGGCTTGGATTATT
Organism: Proteus sp. LHD240705; assembly: GCF_047921555.1. NCBI lineage: Bacteria > Pseudomonadati > Pseudomonadota > Gammaproteobacteria > Enterobacterales > Morganellaceae > Proteus > Proteus sp. LHD240705. The sequence goes on along the minus strand of NZ_JBLRMI010000002.1, from coordinate 279,302 downwards.
CCACAGACGTAAAGTGAAACTCATCAAAATAATCACAATACAAGGTGGATAAATCATAATCAGCACAGGAATCGAAAACGCAATCAGTTTACTTAATCCTAAGTTTGAAACAACCGCTGAGAATATCGCTAAAATCAACACTAATGTACGGTAAGAGATGGGCAAATAACGGCTAAAAAATTCAGCACATGCACAAGTTAAACCAACTGCCGTCACCATACAGGCTAAGAAAATCAGTAGAGCAAGGAAGAAGCTACCGAAGTCACCAAAAGTGTACTGAACATAGGCGTGTAAAATATCAGCACCATCTTGCGCCCCTGGAATAATGCTCCCACTGCTAGAGCCTAATTTAAACAAGCTTAAGTAAATAGCTGTTAATAATACGCCCGCAATAATACCCGCCCACATAGTGTAACGTGTTAATAATGAAGAGTTATCTATTCCACGAGAGCGGGCAGCATTAACAATCACGATACCAAAAACCATCGCCCCCAAGGTATCCATGGTGAGATAACCATTGATAAACCCTTGAGTGAAAGCCATTTCACGATAAGCATCTGTGGCAGGGATCACGCCACCAGCAGGCCAAAACACCGCAGCCACACCTAATACTGCTAATGCCAGAATTTTAATAGGCGCAAGAATATGACCAACACTATCTAATAACTTACCGGGATAAAGTGAAATACCAATCACAATTAAGAAATAGGCAATGCTATAAATCAGCAATGACATTTCTGTATCACCCACTAAAGGGGCAATACCCACTTTAAAAGAAACCGTTGCAGTACGAGGAGTTGCGAAAAGAGGTCCAACAGCAAGATAGGCAACAATAGCTAATAATAATCCCATTGATTTACCAATAGGTGTGCTTAATGCCTCGATACCACCACCGACTTTTGCTAATGCGACAACCGTTAAAACAGGTAAACCTACCCCTGTGATCAAAAAGCCAATTGCTGCTGTCCAAACAAATTCGCCTGATTGTAACCCCACCATTGGAGGAAAAATAATGTTGCCAGCGCCAACAAAGAGGGCGAATGTCATAAACCCTAATGCCAGAATATCTCTGGAAGTTAATCTATGTGCCATAAGTTTTGTTAATATATAGTTACAATAATGGTTAAATTACGCCAATATAGCGCAACATAAAATCAACAATATCTATTTAGGCTCATACCATCATTATTCAGGATAATGTCCATATATAATCATTTCATGTAGAGCAATTAGGTGCTAAATAGAAAAAATTGCCGATAACTGGTCACAAGTAAAACTTTTATAATGAAAAAAGGCAATAGCCAATCTAAAAACCAGAAGAATCATCTAAACTATTTTTCAGAGCTAGTTATAACTGTCATATATCATCGAATATGCATGATATGATTTGTGCATTTTATCACCAATAATGTTGAATATTAGCGTCATTTAAAGTTACCATTAATTAATAATATTAAAATTTAACGCTACGATATTAGTTTTTATTGATATTAAAAAGATTAAAAAAGGACAAAAAAACCTTTATCACTGATTGAATAGAAGTGATAAAGGCTTTAAAAAAGACATTCTGCTAGTGTGTTTTTTTAGCAGTAAGCAATGTTTGAGGAAGGATAAAAGAGAACGTACTCCCAACACCTACTTTACTTTCAATATTCAATTGAGAGTGATGATGAAGCAACGATTTTTTCACAATCGCCAAACCTAAACCAGTACCGCCAGAATGACGAGAGCGAGCTTTATCTACGCGATAAAAACGCTCTGTTAAACGTGTTAAGTGTTCAGCGCTGATCCCCGCCCCATTATCTGAAACACTAAATAACATACCTTGGGGTATTTTCTTCCAACTCACTTTGATTGTTGTGCCCTCTTCAGTGTGATTAATGGCGTTATACACTAAATTAGAAACAGCACTACGCAATTGCTCTTCATTACCACGAACAGCCCACTCTTCATCAACATCAAAAACAATCTGATGTTGACCTTGGCTTAGTGAGTTCGCTTCTTGTTGTAATAAAGCCAAAATGGCAGGAATATCAACAATTTTGTTTAAATCAATATGAGGAGCGGATTCGATACGAGAAAGCTGTAAGAGTTGCTGAACAAGCGTATCCATACGTTTAGCCTGCTCTTGCATCGTAACTATCGCCTTATGCTCTGCGGGTTTTGCTACACTATTTTCTTCCATCATCTCAAGATAACCTTGAATAACGGTTAGTGGTGTTCTTAGCTCATGACTGACATTAGCAAAAAAATCACGTCGTGAGTTTTCTAGTTTATTTTTTTCTGTTACATCGCGCGCCACCATCAAGCGCTGATCTTCGCTATATGGCATCACACGAAACTCAACAATAGAGCCATTATTTAGTGAAATAGTTAAGGGGCGACTAAAATCACCTGCGGTAAAATAGTGCAAAAAATCAGGATAACGTAATAAGTTAAAAATATTTTGCCCATTATCATCAGGCCAACGAAAGCCTAATAGATGTTGAGCTAGACTATTACACCAAAAAATATTCCCTTCATTTGTCATCATCACAACAGCATCGGGTAAACTTTCAGCCCCACTTCTAAAACGTTTAATTAAGTCGCCTAATTCTCTGCGTCGTTTACGATTACGTTGTTGGGTCTGTCGAATACCATAAAAAATAGGCTCCCATCCCCCTCTCCCTTCCGGAGGCAATACAGAGCGATCTAACCATAACCATTTAGATAATTTCAGCAAATTATAGGCATGCCACACAAGGGCACTGAGAAGCGATGCCACCAGCAACCAAGGAAGATGCCCAATAAAAAGCGATAATATAAAGGCAGGCAAGCAAAATAGACATAGCCCCCAAACGAGGGCTTTCCACGATAGTCGTTCTAACACCTGACGATTACTCCCATATTGACTTAGAAACGGGCAGAAAAACGATATCCCGTTCCACGTACTGTCTGTATCATTCTGTCATGGCCATCTTCTTCAATAGCCTTACGTAAACGACGAATATGCACATCAACAGTACGGTCTTCGACATAAACATTGGTTCCCCAAACGTAGTTTAGCAGCTGTTCTCTGCTATATACGCGTTCAGGATGTGTCATAAAAAAGTGTAGGAGTTTAAATTCGGTGGGGCCCATATCAATCGGCTTATCTTGACTTGTCACTCGATGAGAAACAGGATCAAGACCGAGTCCATTGAATTCAATAACATCTTCCGCTGACATCGGTGATAAACGCCGTAAAATCGCCTTCACTCGAGCAACAAGCTCTTTAGGTGAAAACGGTTTGATAACATAATCATCAGCGCCCGTCTCTAGGCCTTGTACTTTATCTTCTTCTTCCCCTTTTGCCGTTAGCATAATAATGGGAATATCACGGGTATTACTTTCCCGCTTCATCTGTTTTATTACCTGCAAGCCTGATCCACCAGGGATCATCCAATCTAATAAAACCAGATCAGGGTAAGGATCGATAAGAAAACTCAATGCAGAATCATAGTCTTCTGCTTCAATAGGTTGAAAACCATTTTGTTCCAAAACAAAACAGATCATCTCTCGAATTGCGGTCTCATCTTCAACAACAAGAATACGCCTTGCCATACTCTATCCTGTGTAATGTATATAGAGGGTCAAAATGATTATGATGCACTTTTATGACAGATTTATGACTAGCCTTAACATTACTGAAATAGATCCCTGTTGTTAAGGTAAATAAATCATTTTTTGGTGAAATATCACTCAAAAAAGGGAGTTATTGTTGAGTTTTCACTAAAAAAGCAAGGTGCGCTATACTCTTCACCAGATAAAAAAGAGGGATAGCAATGCGGATTATTCACACATCAGACTGGCATTTAGGGCAATATTTTTTTACTAAGACTCGAGCTAAAGAACACCAACAGTTTCTTGATTGGTTATTAGCACAAATTAAACATTACCAAGTCGATGCTCTGATTGTTGCGGGTGATATTTTTGATACTGGCTCCCCTCCAAGCTATGCCCGAGAGCTTTATAACCGTTTTGTTGTTGCTATTAGAGATACACAATGTCAGCTCGTTATTCTAGGTGGTAATCACGATTCGGTGGCAACACTAAATGAATCAAAATCACTGTTGGCGTGTTTAAATACGACCGTTATTGCCAATGTTCATGCTGAAACACCACAAGCTCCGTTAATTCTTCCTCAAAAAGATAACACTCCAGGAGCATTACTTTGTGCAATCCCTTATCTACGCCCTAGAGACATGATCAGCAGTAAAAGTGGGCAATCAGGTGCTGAAAAACAAACAGCCTTAAAAGAAGCGATTGCTGAATATTATCAAGCTCAATATCAAGCAGCTCTCGAATTACGTCAGCAATTAAATGTCGATATTCCCATTATTGCAACGGGTCACCTCACCACAATTGGAGCGAGTGTGACCGATTCCGTCCGTGAAATTTATATCGGCACCTTAGAAGCCTTTTCAGCAACCCTATTTCCTGAATTTGACTATATTGCTCTTGGTCATATTCATCGCCCTCAAGTGGTGAATAAATCAGGTCATATTCGTTATAGTGGCTCCCCTATTCCGTTAAGTTTTGATGAATGCGGACAACAGAAAAGTGTCTGTCTTATCGACTTTGAGCAAGAAAAATTAACTAACCTCACACTATTACCTATTCCTGAATTTCAGTTACTACGCACTATCAGTGGTTCATTAAAAGAGATAGCGATACAACTTGAGAATTTAAAAAAACAATACGGTGAAATAGATACCACTATTTGGTTGGATATCGAAGTTTCAACACAAGATTATCTCAGTGATATACAAACCCGTATTCAAGAGCTAACTAACGATCCGCTTTTTGATGTGATCTTATTAAGAAGAGCGAGAAAACAACGCCAAGCGTTCACTCAAAATGAGAACGAAACACTGACCGAATTAACCGTTTATGATGTTTTTGAAAGACGTTTAGAACAGCATGAGTTTGATTCAGAAGAAACTAAAACTCGTTTAACAACATTATTTAAACAAGCAGTTGAAATGGCAGAGAAAGAGGATAACGAAGCATAATGAAAATCTTAAGTCTGCGATTTAAAAATATTAACTCCTTAAAAGGCGAGTGGAAGATTAACTTTAACCAAGAGCCTTTTATCAGCAATGGATTATTTGCCATTACAGGCCCCACGGGTGCAGGAAAAACCACGCTGTTAGATGCGATTAGTTTGGCGCTTTATCATAGAACTCCACGATTAGATAAAGTCACGCAATCACAAAATGAATTAATGACACGTCATACCGCAGAGTGTTTGACCGAAGTCGAATTTGAAGTCAAAGGTGTGGCTTATCGAGCATTTTGGGAACAACGTCGCGCTAATTATAAAGAAGATGGCAATCTTCAAGCGCCACAGGCTGAACTTGTTAAAATAAATACAACAGGAGGCGAAGACAAAATATTAGCAAGTAAAATAAGCCAAGTGAAAGAGATGATCATTAATATTACGGGCCTTGATTTTGATCGTTTCACTAAATCTATGTTGCTTTCTCAAGGACAATTTGCGGCTTTTTTAAATGCAGATGATAAATCTCGTGCTGAATTACTCGAAGAACTCACTGGCACAGATATTTATCGCCATATCTCCCAATCTATCTTTAAACATTGGCGTGAAGAAGAACAAGTATTAAAAACACTAAAACAGCAAGCCGAAATGATGGCGTTATTAGATGAAAATGCTCGCCAAGCATTATTAACTGAACAAACCGATCTTTTTGCCAAAGAGAGCCAATTACAAAAAGAACAGCAGGAATATCAAGCAGCAAAACAGTGGCAAGAAAAAGAAACTGAACTTAATAAAAACAAAGTATTAGCACAAACCGAAGTTAACTTAGCACAAGAAGCGTTAATTGCTGCCAAACCCGATATTCAACGTCTTGAAAATAGCGAACCAGCAGAAAAAATCCGCCCAATTTATGATGAAAAGGATCGTCTATTAAAAGAACAAACCTATATTGAGTCACAACTCTCAACACTAACAGCAGAAAAACAGCTTATTGAACAACAGAGCCAACCTATTAATCAGCATTTAATCGAGGCTCGTAACACATTTAAACAGCACGATGAAAAAAAACAGCAAATATTGCAGCTTATACGTGAAAAAGTAGCACCATTAGATAATCAGTTAATCTTGCTACAACAAGATATTTCAGTAAAAACACAGCAAAAAAATACGCTAGAAAAAACGCAATCAGAATATCTGGAAAAAATACAGTTAACAGAAGCCAAATTAGCTGGCTCACAAAAACAATTTAATGAATTAGACGAATATTTAAATCAGCATATAGCTCATGCTCAACTGGCTGAAAATTTACCGTTATGGCAACGTTATTTTGAGCAATATGATGAAATTACAGAGAAATATCTAATTAGCCAGAAAAGTGAAAAAGCAGAACAAGAAAAAGAATGCTTACTTAAACTCAAATTAGAAAAAGCGACCAAAGCGCTAGAAGTGCAACAGTACAATCTTAACTTACAGCAACAACAATTAAGCGAATTACAAACACAACTTGAGCAACAAAATAAAGCTGATGCTATTGCGGATATCCCTTATCGTTTGCAACAAATTTCACAACAACGAAATGCACTCGCTAAACTAATGGGATTACAAACCCAATTACAACGCAATATCAAAACTGAATATCAATACCAAAAAAGCTATTCAGAAAATCAGCAAAAAATAGCAATGCTGACTGAAAGCATCCATAAAAATGACATTGCTTTAAAAGAGAAAGAACAACATCTTAAAGACTTAAACGATAATTATCTGCTAATACGAAAGTTAGCAGAATATGAAGAAGAGAGACAACGTTTAGTTAAAGATACCCCATGTCCTGTTTGTGGTTCGACCGAGCATCCTTATGTTGAAAAATATAAAGAAATTCAAACTGATGAAACAAAATTACGGTTAGATACCTTAACACAGCAAGTACATGCATTAACTATAGAGTTAGTGGAACAAAAAACACAGTGTGCTGGCTATCAAGCTCAAAACGAAAAGCTTAATGAAGATCTTGAGCAACTCACCCAAGATATAGCGACATTAAAACAACAATGGCGAACCTTAGCACAAACGCACACAATACCTGATGTTGATTGCGAAGAAGATGCTTTGGCTAAATTGGATGCAGAGCTTGAGAAAAAAGACAATTTACTCACACAAAAACAATCCAGCTATAAAGCGTTAGAAACCAAAATTCAGCAAGAATACAAACTGCTATCTGATACCAAAGAGCAATTTAATCAACAACAGCAAGCGATCCTTCATCAGCAAAATGAATTTGCGCAACAACAAAAAGAAGTCATCAATAAACAACAACAAACAACGCAATATCTTCAACAACAAACCCAGTTAACTCAGGAGCTTCAATCTCTTGTCAAACAGCAAGGTTATGAATTACAGGAATGTGAAGATAAAATTCAATGGCTTATTGCGCGTAAAAAAGAGAGCCAACAATATCAATCAACCTTAAAAACACATCACGAATTACAACAAACAATCCGCGAATTGTTATCAACACTGCAAGAAAGAAAACGCTATTTATCTGAAATTCAAAAAGAATTTGATGCTGTTTTAATCCATTTACAACAACTACATCAGCAACAAGAACAGCTAAAAGCACAACGCCAAGCGTTATTCGGGACACAAACCACCGAAGATGCGCGTAATGAATTAGATAAACAGAGTCAATTGTTACAAAAACAAATTGAGCAATATAGCGAAGAAAAAAACCGACTAGAAATCCGTTTAAATCAGCTTATTGGTCAATATCAGGAAAATGAAAAATCACTACAACGGTTACAAACGCGTTCACAAGACATTATTGAACAATATCAACATGCGTTAAAAAACAGTCCGTTTGCTGATGAAAATGCATTTTTAGCCTCTCTGTTATCAGTCGAAGAAAGAAACTGTTTACAAGAACAGCAAAAACAACGACTTGATAGATTATTGCAAGAAAAAACTCGCTTAGACACCCAAGAAAAGGCATATCAGCAGCACTTGTTACAACAACCGTTGTTATCGACTGAGCAAAATATTGAACAAATCACTACACATTTATTAGCACTAGAAACACAGCTGGCTCATATACAAGAAACCAAATTCCGCATTCAAGAGCAGCTGCGTACTGATGAAGAAAAACGCAAAGAACAACAAGCCTTACTCGACAAAATAACGAAACAGCAATCTCACTTTGATGATTGGAGTTACTTAAACGAATTGGTGGGATCTGCATCAGGAGATAAGTTCAGCCGTTTTGCTCAAGGCTTAACGCTTGATCACCTAATTTATTTGGCTAATCGTCGTTTAGAAAAGCTTCATGGTCGTTATTTCTTGCAACGTAAAACACCGGCAAGCCTTGAATTACAAATTGCCGATACATGGCAAGCTGATGCGCTACGGGATACTCGCACGCTCTCTGGTGGCGAAAGTTTCTTAGTCAGCTTATCGCTCGCCTTAGCGCTTTCAGATTTGGTCAGTAACAAAACTCAAATCGAATCACTATTTCTAGATGAAGGCTTTGGCACATTAGATCCTGATACCTTAGATATTGCATTAGACGCTCTTGATAGCCTTAACGCATCTGGAAAAATTATTGGCGTAATTAGTCACGTAGAAGCCATGAAAGAACGCATTCCAGTGCAAATTAAAGTGAAGAAAGCGGGAGGATTAGGTATTAGCCAGCTTGCTCCTGAGTTTAGATATGTAGATAAATAGAATCTAAATCAAGTCGTTAAAAACTAGGTCGAATATTTTGACGTAACTGATTAAATTTTTTATATATCAATAAATCACTACTAAGCCCTATAGTATGTCCATAGATTAGCTCAAGCTAAGACACGCTTTAAGCGCTTAAATTTATCAAGGAGACAATCATGTCTAACGCATTTACTGATTTAATGAAAAAACGTAGAACAATTTATCATTTAGGTAATCAACTTCCAATTAGCGAAGACAGAGTCACTGAAGTTATCAAAGAAGCGGTTAAAGAGAGCCCAACTGCATTTAACTCACAAACATCTCGTGTTGTTGTTCTGTTTGGTGAACAACATCAAAAACTGTGGGATATCGTTAAAAATACCCTGAAAAAATTAGTACCCGCAGAAGCATTTAGTGCAACAGAAGCGAAAATTAATAGCTTTGCAGCAGGCGCAGGTTCAATTCTTTATTTTGAAGACACTGATATCGTAAAAGGTCTTCAAGAACAATTCCCATTGTATGCGGATAACTTCCCTGTATGGTCAGAACAAGCAAGTGGTATGGCGCAACTCTCTGTTTGGACTGCATTAGCAGCAGAGAACGTAGGTGCTTCATTACAACACTACAACCCAATTATTGATGACGAAGTTCATGCAACTTGGGATCTGCCAAAAACATGGAAACTAAGAGCTCAAATGGTCTTTGGTTCAATTGAACAAGAAGCTGGTGAAAAGAATTATATGGAAGATGATGCACGCTTTAAAATCTTCAAATAAGTGTTAGAACAGACATCTGACAAAAGACCCTAGCAATAAGTAATACCCTCTTTTTTTTACTTTCATTCCTTGCCCACAGCCACTGTGGGCTTTTTTTTGCCCATATACAACATAAAAGAAAGGTGGCATTAGGCCACCTTTCTTTTATGTTTTAATCAGTTTTAGATCAGTCTTTCGCTGTTTCTTCTGAGCATCATAGAAATTCTCATGAGAACCTATATGCAATAAATACAGTTCAAGCTTGTTTGCAACCCATGAGTAACCTAACAATACCGTTAAATCATTAAGCCTAAATTTATGTACTCTAAGATGAGTAAGATCGCCTTTTTTCTGTTCACCAATCAATGGATTATCAATTATTTGATCAATTTCATCTTCAATAATTTTCACATCTGATTCAGGCAACTTTTTCATTGCCTTTTCAAATCGTACAGACTGATAGACATCAATCTCTTTTTGTAGTTCGGACATATCGAGAAACCTTTTTGTTTTCGACTTCCGCCTGTGCCAGTAACAATTCTTGGATAAAGCTATATGGCAGATCAGGGTTATCTTCAGCTATACGCCCTATTTTAGCCCAGTGTTCAATTTGTTTAGGAACACTTCTGCTTTTCGCTTCCGCATGAATTTTAGCATCAGAGACAAAGTCTTCATCTAATCTTACGGAAATAGCCATGATTTACACTCCTAATACCTATCGGGTGTTACAACTTTATAGAATTAAAACGCTATAAATTTTTATGTTAATAACTCACGACAAAAAATGAAATCTTTTGTCGCTAAATGCAACAATACACCACAGATGATATGTTGTAAAGATTCCAACTTTGTTGCTTATGCCTTCATGCTCACTAAAAAAATACTTATTCTCCAATAAAAAGCATAAAAAAGAGCAAAGTGCGTAATGAATACAAAGGTAGGGATGGACCCTTTGTGTTCAACACTTTGCTCTCTTTATTTATTTACGCACCTCCCGTAAGAGGTGCGATTTTCACAAGGCGTATGAAAATACGTTATTTACGTGTGATGTTATTCGCTTTTGGTTGAGCAATTGGAGACTGCTCAGCAAAGTATTTCACGACTGCATCAACATCTGGCACGCTGTAAACTGGATCTTTACCTTCTTTCAGTACAGAGAAATTACTACCACCTGTTGCTAAGTATTCGTTAGCCACAACACGGTAGTTCGCTTTCATATCTACTGGTTTACCGTCAATTTTCATTGATTCAACGATAACACGGTTGCCATTAGATGCTTTGCTATCCCATGTGTACTGGAAGTTACCTGAAATTGCTAACACTTGTGGACGTGAACGATCCCATTGTTGTTCTAACAGGCGTTTGATTTGCTCACCTGTTAATGTTTGAGTTAACAGTACGTTAGAGAATGGCTGTACTGTGTAGATTGCGTTATAAGAAACGTCACCACCAGTCATATCAGCACGAATACCACCGCTGTTCATAAATGCGATTTGTGCGCCACCCGCATCTTTTGGTTTTGCAGTGTATAAATGCGCATCAGCGATCACTTGACCCAGTGCAGATTCACCCGCGTCGTTAGTTTGCTTCGTTAAATTACCTTCTAACTTACCAATGATACGGTTAGCTAATGGGGTTGCGATTTTTTCGTAAGCTTCTAACAGTTTGGTAACGGCTGGATCTTTTTCATATTTGCGGTTATCAACCCAAATATTACGTGCTTCAACGTCAACAACGTCTTTTGTTGTTTTGTCTAGTTTCAGATCGATACGCGTTAACATTGCACCATTTGATTGCGCAGATGTCACTGATTTACCGTTGATAGTACAGTTATAAGCTTGGTGAGTATGACCGGTCACAACGAAGTCAATTGCAGGATCTAATTGATCAACAACACCTAATACTTTACCTGTAATACCATTACATGCATTGATATTCACAGGACCACCGTCACGACGTTGTGCAGCACCTTCGTGAATTAACACACCAATCGCTTGAACACCTTGTGCTTTTAACTGAGGCACTAATGCGTTGATTGTTTTCGCTTCGTTATGGAAGCTTAAACCTTCAGTACCTTTAGGTGTTACGATTGCCGCAGTACCTTCCAGTGTGACACCGATAAATGCAACAGGGATACCGTTAAATTCTTTGATAACATATTCAGGGAATAACGTTTTGCCTGTTTCATTAACAGTTACGTTTGCTGATAAGTATTGGAAATCAGCCCCTTTAAATTCAGTTGGACCTTGGCAACCCGTCACAGGGTGGCAGCCACCGTTTTGCTTACGCAGTAACTCGCCCATGCCTTTATCAAATTCGTGGTTACCCACAGATGTTGCTTCTAAGCCTGCTAATGATAATGCTTCGATAGAAGGCTCATCATGGAACATTGAAGATAACAGTGGGCTTGCACCAACCATATCACCCGCGGCAACAACGATGTTGTTCGGGTTATCTTTCTTCATTTCTTTGATTAATGTTGCCATGTGCTCGATGCCACCAGGTTTGTTTGGACCTGGCGCTTTTAGTGCACCGTGGAAGTCGTTCATTGCGATAACACGCACATCAACAACATTAGCTTCGTCGTAGTTCTTTGCACAACCAGCTAATAAGACTGAGCTTACTGCCAGTGCAACGAGTTTATATTTATGGTTCATTTAAAATTTATCCCTAAGATCAAAATTCACGTTTCGGACAATCAATGACTTCGAAATCTTTGCTATAACAGATATAGAATTCATCTCGATTAATTTGAATTTCCTTATCCTTCAATGATGGATTGTGTTCTTTTAAGAACTTAATCAATGCACTGTTTGAAGGACGGCCTTCTGGTAATACTAACGCTTCATACAACTCTTTTTGTTTACCAAAGAATGCATCTGGTGTATCAAACGCACATACACCGTGTTTTTCCCACTCACCTTGTAGTAAGTCGATACCCGGAGAATCACACAGATAAGGTTTGATAGCAGAGTATTCTAAAGGTGGTAAATCGCCTTTACATAAACGAGGATGCTTGCGTATGTCTTTCCAATCACGGCACTCTTCCCATGATTTACCATCACAGGTTTCAGCCCACAGCCCATGAACAATCCAACCAAATTTATTATCTGAGAAGCATTGGATTTCAAATTTATCATACTCACGTTTTGCACGATCTTTTTCATTGTCGTTATTTAACCGCTTAATGTTATTACTTTTATAATCACAAAAAGCGGGTGAGTAGTTAATCGCTAACTTAAAGTAATCTGTTGATGCTGTACTGTTTTGACCATAGCGATCATTAGAAGCAATGTAGTCGTAAGGTGCTGTTGGTGCATCAGGTAAAATACAAGATACGCCTTCAACTAATTTAGCTTGAGGTTTTAATGGTTCTGTAATTTCAGGTGCTTGCGTTGCACATCCTGCTAACACTAAAGCAAAAGCAGCAGGTAATAGCTTCATAAAGCGCATAAAATCCCCTTAAAGAGCAATAAGTTTTACTCTTTTGGTTCAAAAAGGTAAGAGAAGCCTGCCCAGAATGGACAGGCTTTAATGGCTTATTTCTTCTCTGTTAAATCAATTTTGTAAATTGCAAAACCGATTTCATCATTTTCCACAAAGGTCATTGGATATTGAGAGAAATCTTTAATAAATGCAGCCGCTTTCTCACTTGGTGACGTTTCAAAACGTACATCTAACACTTTGTCAGTCTTAATAGGTAAGAATGACCAGTTGTTAGCAGCTTTAGTTGCAACTTCGCCTTTTTCTTTCGTTTGTTTAGCAATGTAAGACGCTAAGATTGCACGGTTTTCATCTGGAGATGCGAACGCAATATTTGCTTCACCAGTACCTGCAAACTTACCACCGTATCCACGGTAGTTATTTGTTGCGATCAGGAATGTTGCTTTAGGATCGATTGGCTTGCCTTCATAAGTCACGTCTTTGATACGATTCGCATCTTTATTAACGACTTGGCAATCAACGTCATATTTAGCTGGTTGAGTTAGGTCAACTTTATAGTTCACACCACTAATGGTATCGAAGTTATAAGTACGGAAACCATCCCAGTTGATTAGTTCTTGTGGTTTAGTTGAATTTGGATCAACTTGGTTCCACATACCCGCAGAACATTCTAACCACTCAACAACATCAGCACCGGTCGCTTTAACGACCACTAATGTGTTTGGATACAGATATAAGTCTGCAGCGTTACGGAATGTTAAGTCACCTTTTTCAACTTCGACGAAGTCTGCTGGTGCATTTTTACGACCACCCGCTTTAAATGGCGCAGCTGCACCTAATACTGGTAAACCGTCTAAGTTCGGATCACCTTGAATAAAGTGTTTGGTGTAATCAACTTGTGCATCATTCACGATTTGTACAGTTGGATCGCTTTGTACTAATGCTAAGAAGCTGTACATGTTGGCAGAAGCTTTACCAATGTGTTTACCCACGAAATCACGAGTACCTTGGTGTGCTTTTTCGATGATTTGCGCTAATTCAGCATCACGTTCAACTAATGCTTTTTTGTTTGCTTTATCAAAGATAGGACGCGCTTCACCTGTTGCTTGTGTCATCACCCATTTGCCGCTGTCGTTGTTGATAACCATATCAACGACACCTAAGTGATCACCCCATTGGCCAGGCATAACAGCAGGAACGCCATTTACAGTACCTTTAGCAACATCAACACCTTTAATGCCTTCAAATTCTTTGCTTGGGAATACGCCATGAGCGTGACCAAACATGATTGCATTGATGCCTTCAACTTCGCTTAAATAATAAACAGAGTTTTCAGCCATTGCTTTGTACGGCTCTGACGCAAAACCAGAGTGAGGAATAGCCACAATCAGGTCAGCACCCTCTTTTTTCATTTGAGGGACGAATTTTTTCGCTGTTTCTGTAATATCGTTTACAACGACCTTACCATCCAGATTGGCTTTATCCCAGATTAAGATCTGTGGTGGAACGAAGCCGATATAACCAATCTTGATAGTGTGTTCTTTACCATCACGATCTTTTACTGGTGTATCAACAATGATATAAGGTGTGAAATAGTTTTTGCCTGTTTTCGCATCCATCACGTTGGCGTTGATGTAAGGGAATTTAGCACCGGCAATGGCTTTTTTCAGGTAATCTAAACCATAGTTAAATTCATGGTTACCAAAGTTACCTACTGTGTAACCCATGGTGTTCATCAGCTGGTGAGCTGGATGAGATTCGCCTTTTTCTAAGCCTTTAGCTGCTTGATAGTCAGCCAGCGGGCTACCTTGGATCAAGTCGCCGTTATCAACTAAAATCGCATTGGTTGCTTCAGCTTTTGCTGCTTTAATTAAATTAGCAGTACGGACATAACCAAACTGTTCTGTTGGTTTGTCTTTGAAGTAGTCAAAGTCGATTAAGTTACTGTGAACATCAGACGTCTCCATAATACGAAGATCGACTGTCGCAGCATTCACGTTGAATGCGACAAACATTGCTAATGTTGAAATTTTCAACACATTCTTAACCATTACACACCCCTTATATATTGGTTAACAAGGAGAGCGAAATCGCTCTCCTTTGGTTACTTCTATCAAACGGTAATGCTTTTGTCAGGACTAGAAGTACAGACGCATACCCGTTTCGAAGATATATTGTTTAGTGTCTTTATATGCTTCGTTGTCACTGCGTGCATCATCATATGCCATTTCAGCAAATAAACGTAAGTTGTTGTATTTAGATACCGCAAAACGTTTATCTACACCCACAGTATAGGTTTCTTTTTTGTAGTTGAAAGTGTTGGCATCACCATCACGCAGGTAGTAACCCGCATACATACCACTTTCAATACGATCCCAGTGCCATTTCACACCAACACCATATAAATCTGCTTTCCAGTCACCTTTAACAGAGTTCCATTTATAATCTTTTGAAACTGCATTACTTGCTAAAGTTAAACCTGAATTTTTACCACGAGATTGACCATAGTCTAAACCGATAGAAAATTCACGACCTGGGAAGAAGTATTCGGCACCAAATGCTAAGATACTGTTTTCAGGAGTTTTCCCTTGAACTGTACTCTTACTACTATGAGTCGCTTCACCTTTAGCGGCAGAGTAACCACCATCAAGCTCTAAACCGAAAGTTGATTTATAGAAACCCACTACTGAATATGCACGAGTAATATCACCAGTGGTACGAGTATTATCATCACCTGTTTTACCTGTTACAGTACCGGCTAATTTAAAGCCTTCATAACGGTTAGTTTCAATAAAGATAGTTTGTGGTAAACGGGTCATAAAGTTGTTTTTACCAACACCTTTACCATCAGCATAACCATTGCTATAACCTACGGCACGACCTAATACATCACTAAAGTAGAACACACCCGTGTTACCATAGCCGTAGCTTGATTTTTTCACCCAGTCGATTGGAATATAAGTACGACCAAACTGGATTTGACCATAATCACGATGAGAGAAACCGACATAACCCACACGGTTGTACATTTCAAAGTTTGATTTAGGGTTGTCACTGTTTGTTTTTTGAGTGTCTGAACCCCACTCTAATTTACCAAAGACTTTGATATCGTTAGTCAGTTCGTGTGAACCGAAGAAACCGATACGGCTACCATCATCCGTCATTTTCATTTCGTGATTTTGGCTGGTCACTTGTGTTTTTAAACGGAACTGACCATTTACATCAAAACGTGTACCTTTATCGTTATACACGTTTACCGCGTTTGCCGATCCAGAAAGAACCAACAAACCAACCAGTGCTGCTAGAGGCTTCAAGCTTTTCATGATTAAAATACCCATCTATCTATTTTCTATAGTTTTATGACTTTCTTTAAGGTCAAAAATAATACCGCCGTATATAGTTGACCTGAGATTCAGACAAAAGATCTCTGCCACGAATTTCGAAAAAGAAAATCGCTCTCACAATTGATAATTTTTATAGCTACTAATTATGACTCTACAAAATTTTCTTAAAGGCTTTAATTTCCTTGACACAGACGTAATCACCAATAAGACACAAAAATAATATCCTCATTATATTTAAATAAGGGCATTGCTTTTATTTCTGTCAGGAAAAGAAATAGGTCGTTGAGTTTTCGATGGCATGTTACTCAAAAAAAAGCCCAACTTTCGTGATACAGTCCACAATTACACCAATGTGTATTTTCATGGTTACATACTCAAGTGATAGGTATCACAATTAAAGGTAAAGATACGTGTTTTTTGAACTTAATCAACTTTTTAAAAATAGCACTTTTAGATTTTTCTTTTATATTTCATTTCTTTATAAGACTCTTTTTTTTGCTAATAAAAAATTTATCCCCCTATTTAATATATTTAAAAGGAAGTATTAATTTTAACCACTAAATAAATAACACTAAAGATTTAAATATTGTTATTCCTAATTAATAATTTTTTATCTTTATATTTATTTCTTATTTAAATAAAGGCAAAGTCGAATTTAAATACAATTTAACTAGTGGTAACGAGTAACATCCCATCATAAAAAGAATAATTATCTGTAAATATTCAAAAGAGAAGCACAAGAATGCTATTCAATTACAATATCTAATCAATACGTACAAGTAACAACAAAACCCAATGAAACATTACAAAATCTAAACTATAACACTGGTTAATATAAAAAGCCCAATTGTGCTCTTTTAACGATATTTGAAAAAAAAATATCAATATTTGTGATCTTAATCACTTTGTTGATTGTGAAAAATCCCCTCATACATTTTCCTTATTTTGTGATAATAATCACACAAGAGCGTCAAGAATATTTTTGTTTTGTAAATTAATGCAGAGATAAATCTGAAAGTGATTTCAGTTTGTAAACAAAAAAGAGTGTAAAAATAAAATCTTGTGATTATTGTCACATAATGGTTTGTACTAAAAATCATGCTATTTCATTATTAATATTCTTAATCAATCCAATTCAGATAAGAATAAAACTCATTATCATAGAGTAGATTTACTAATTATTCGTTTCAGCTTTTTTTATCTTTTTATTAAATAACACGGTATAGATTTTCTTTTAAAGGATATTACCTTTTAGATACCCTAAACATTCAGTATCATATTGTGGTAAATAATGATTAAGGGGAATGTCAGATGCTGTGGTTTAAAAATATTTTAATCTATCGCTTAAATAAAGGGATAGCACTGTCAATGGATGAGTTAGAACAACAGCTTGCCTCATTGGCATTCACACCTTGTAGTAGCCAAGATATGACTCGGACAGGTTGGGTTTCGCCGATGGGTGATCGCGGTGAAGCGCTTATCCATGTTGCTGGCAAACAAGTCATGATGTGTGCACGGAAAGAAGACAAAATTTTACCTGCGACAGTTATTAAACAAGCACTGCAAGACAAAGTTGAAAAACTTGAAGGTGAGCAAGGACGTAAACTGAAAAAAACAGAGAAAGCCACCTTAAAAGATGAAGTGGTGCACACTCTGCTTCCTCGTGCTTTTAGTAAATTCTCACAAACATTTATTTGGCTCGATTTAGAAAAACAACTCGTTATTATTGATTCGGGCAGTGCAAAACGCGCTGAAGATAACTTAGCCTTGCTGCGTAAGACCTTAGGTTCATTACCTGTTGTTCCTTTGAACTTCAATGAATCCGTTGAATTAAAAATGACAGAGTGGGTACGCTCTGGAGAACTCCCAGCTGGCTTTACCTTGATGGATGAAGCAGAACTAAAAGCGGTCTTAGATGAAGGTGGCGTTATTCGTTGTAAGAAACAGGAATTAGTCTCTGATGAAATTGCGACGCATATTGAAGCGGGTAAATTTGTCACCAAACTCTCTGTAGATTGGGAAGATCGCCTGCAATTTATGCTTTGTGATGATGGTTCTATCAAACGCATTAAATTCAGTGAAACTTTACGTGAGCAAAATGATGATATTGATAAAGCCGATTTTGCCCAACGTTTTGATGCCGACTTTATTTTAATGACCGGTGAACTCAGCGCTTTAATTGAACGAGTCACCGAAGTCCTAGGCGGCGAAGCAGAGTAATAATATTATTCAAGAAAACAGCCTATCATTCTCTATGTATAGGCTGTTTTTTTATTTAATGAAAAATAAAGATTATTTTTGAATTAAATAACGAATAGTTGGGCCATCTTGTTGAATATCTAACACGGTATAACCGTAGTTTTTCGCATCAAGTGGAATATTGTTGATTGATTGAGGGCAATCACTGACCACTTCTAAAATCTCGCCTTTTTTCAGTGATGGCATAGCTTCAAGCGTTGCCACCGCAGGGTAAGGACAAGGTTCACCGACCATATCTAGACGATAATCAGGAACAATGGTGTCTTTCTGGCTCATGCGATTTCCTTATTAATCTGGGTTGAAATAGAGTGTGCTTGTTGTGCTTTTTTACGAAAGAAATGTTTCTCCCACCAAAGTAGCAACACAAATGACAGACCCAACATCAGATATGTCACGCCTAATCCGCCTACAGGCCCAAAAGTATCAAGTAAATTAATTTTGTCGTAATCAGTCGCTAAGATGGCTGAAAAATCATCCCAATAATAAGCGAGTAACGTCGAACCAATCACATTGCCTAATCCAACCCACCAAAAGTGAATTTGACCTTCAACAGCGCGATACATCCAGCCAGTTTCACACCCACCAGCAAGCACAATACCGAAACCGAAGAGTAAGCCGCCAACTACGGCATTAGGACCCGCCCACATAATTTTAGGTGATGCACCTAATTGGACATAGCTAAAGATCCCAATGGCACTCACCGCCATACCGATGATAATCGCTTTTGCCATATGGGTTCTGCCTGTTATCCATAAGTCACGGAAAGCAGAAGTAAAACAGATTTGTGCACGTTCAATTAAAATACCAAAACCAATACCGCCTAGCATGGCGAAACCCAGTTTTGGTGAATCAAAGAGAATAATTAAAGACCACGCAATCATGGCAAAAAAGATAACCATTCCCAATCTAAAGCGACGTTTCGCACGTTGTTTATCTTGAGTGATAGGTGACGCTTGGCTGACTTTTTGCAGTTTTACTGGAATACGGAACAGTGGCATCAATGACAGCTTAGCACCGAAGTAGGAACCGACTGCCGTTGCAACCGCAAAGAACCAAGCATGTAAAGAGAACTGAGGAATACCCGTAAAGAAGGCAGCAAGGTTACAACCCATTGCTAAACGAGCACCAAAACCTGCGATGATCCCACCTAGAACAGCTTGAAGAATACGAATTTTATGTTGAGGATGACGAAGTTTGACGTTATTGGCCCAAAGAGCCGCCATAATGCAACCTCCAAACATCCCGATAATCATCACGCCATCAATACGCGTTAATGGCGTACCTTCAAGACCGATGATTTTAAAATAACCCCATTCTTCAGGATGAGCACCGAACCATTGCATAACGTGACCACCCCAGCGGGTAAACTCACCAGTGACAGCCCAGAAAGTGCCGGTTAAACCAAAGTAATAAGTTGATAAGATACCTGCCGCGATAACTGCTGGAAGAGGCTTCCAAAAACGGATCAGGTATTGAGATTTAAATTCTGACCAAGACATGTTTTTTCCTAGAACTAACCTCTACGAGAGACACTCTCCACGCAGTAGGATGAGGCGAACATGTTACTCCAATAATTTTTTTATCAAAGAGTCAGTATTCAGATAAATGAGAGAAATTTGCGTTATAACAATTTTTTGTAACAAGTGGGTAACTTATCCCACTTATAAATTCAGTGAACATTTCCATTTATAAGTGGGGAATAAGTGTTTAGCAGATACGAGGTAAAGGCTCGTTATAAGGTAGGTCGAGGATACGACTAGTACCGAAAATGCCTGTTAAACGAATATAATTATCCGTTGTGACTTCGCCAATCGTGCAAGCGTCTTTGCCTAAAGCATGTTGATGCAGTGCTTCAAGTACTTGTGCTTCCGCTTCAGGTGAAACCACTAAAACAATTTTTCCTTCGTTAGCGAAATTAAGCGCTTCAAGTCCTAATAATTCGCATACACCACGAACGGATTGTTTCATAGGTAATTTGCTTTCATGCACGTTCATGCCACAACCGCTGGCTTGAGCAAACTCATGCAAAATCGCTGTCACACCGCCTCGAGTTGCATCACGTAATGCTTTAATTCCTTCGATTTGGCGTAAAGGGGCAATCATTGGCTCAAGAACCGCGCAGTCACTTTGCAGATCCGCTTCAAGCCCTAAATTTTCACGAAGATTCAGGATTGTTGCACCATGATCGCCAATAGTGCCACTCACTAAGATCTTATCGCCTGCTTTAATGTTTGATGCAGCCCAATGAATTTTGGTTGGGATCACACCAATACCCGCGGTGTTAATAAAAATCTTATCCGCAGCACCACGAGGAACCACTTTCGTATCACCCGTAACAATTTGAATGCCCGCTTGTTGCGCGGCTTTTGCCATTGCCATCACAAGGGTTTCTAGGGTTTCAAAAGGAAGTCCTTCTTCCAAAATAAAACCACATGAAAGGTAACGAGGAACTGCACCACCAACAGAAAGATCGTTAGCCGTCCCGCAGACCGATAATTTACCAATGTTTCCACCAGGGAAAATAATGGGATCGATGACATAGCTATCTGTACTAAAAGCAAGACGATCGCCCAGTGTGGTTAACTCATTTAAGGCGATCCGCGCTTGATCTTCTTTTTCATTTAATAATGGATTATCGAACGCTTTTAAAAATAGTCCTTCGATAAGTTGCTGCATACCTTGCCCGCCGTTTCCTTGGGCTAAGGTGATTTCATCAGGTTGTTTCATATATTACCTTCACGGCGATACTGATAATAAGCCGCACATGCACCTTCAGATGATACCATCAAGGCACCCAATGCCGTTTCTGGTGTACAACTTTTACCAAAGAGTGGGCAATCGGAAGGTTTGCATCGTCCTGTTAATACATCGCCACAGCGAGATTGCGGATTATCAGCCACTTTCTGCGGGGCGGGAGTAAAACGTAATTCAGCATCAAACTCAGAATAAGCAGGTGTTAATTGAATACCTGACATTGGGATTTCACCCAATCCACGCCATTCACTGGTTTCTTTTAACATAAACACTTCGCTAAGTGCTTTTTGAGCCAACTTATTACCTTCATTCGGTACAATGCGACTATATTGGTTTTCAATACTTAAAACATAATCTGTATTTTCTGCTTTTGCTTTAAGTTGTTTAATGACCATCAGTATAGCTTGTAATAAGTCTAATGGTTCAAATCCTGTCACGACAAAAGGCTTTTCAAATTCGTCACATAGCGGTTGATATGGCGTACAGCCAATCACCATACTCACATGCCCTGGAGCAATAAAGCCGTCAATGCGAACATCATCTTGTTCTAGTAGACAACGTAAAGTAGGCACGATAGTAATATGCTGACAAAACAGAGAGAAATTTTTGAGTCCACGCAATTTCGCTTGTTGTAGCGTCATTGCAGTACTTGGCATCGTAGTTTCAAAACCTAAACCAAAAAAGACGACTTGTTTATCTGGGTTATCTTGTGCAATTTTGAGGGAATCGAGCGGTGAATAGACAATACGAATATCACTGCCACGACGACGCGCATCCAGCATTGAGCCATTACGTCCCGGTACTCGCATTGCATCACCAAAAGTACAGAAAATGACATCAGGACGGGCTGCAATTTCTAAACAAGCATCAATTCGCCCCATCGGTAATACACAAACAGGACAACCTGGTCCATGAACAAATTCAATTTCTTCTGGTAATAAGCGATCTAGACCAAATTTAAAAATGGCATGTGTATGCCCACCACACACTTCCATAATTTGTAATGGCCGTTTAATAGGATGAGGCCATTGTGAAATAGTTTCACGGATTTGGGCTAGTAAGGCTTTCGCAAGTTCGGGATCACGAAATTCATCAACGTACTGCATCATCAGCCTCTTCGAGGGTCACACCATAGACATGCTGTAATGCATCAAGGGTATCTTGTGCTTCTTGCTCATCAAGAATACTCATGGCAAATCCCACATGAATAAGTACCCATTTGCCTAATAATTCACTAGGTTCGCCTTCACATACCATCGAAATATTAACAGCACGTTTGACGCCACTGACTTCGGCATAAGCGAGTTGGTGGACGTCTTCGCCCACCTCAACAATCTTAGCTGGAACACCTAAGCACATAAACGACTCTCCAACCAAGCTAACCACTCTTCCATGCCTTCACCCGTTGTTGCTGATAACGCAATGATTTCGATATTTGGGTTAACACGGCGAGCGGATTCAATACAGGCTTGAACATCAATATTCAGATGTGGCACTAAATCAATTTTGTTGATAATCATTAAATCAGCCGCAGCAAACATATGCGGGTATTTCAGTGGTTTATCTTCACCTTCAGTGACAGAAAGAATCGCAACTTTATGCTTTTCACCCAGATCAAAACTGGCAGGACAAACTAAGTTACCCACGTTTTCAATAAAGAGAACGCTGTTATCTTGTAAACCTAATTGATGTGTCGCATCATGCACCATTTGTGCATCAAGGTGACAACCTTTTCCTGTATTCACTTGGATCGCTGGCACACCAGTTTCACGGATGCGATCCGCATCATTAGTGGTTTGCTGATCGCCTTCGATCACCGCGCAAGGCATCCGTTGTGCTAACTGTTTTAATGTTTGTGTTAATAGCGTTGTTTTACCGGAGCCTGGGCTTGAAACTAAGTTTAATGCCAATACATTTTGTTGTTCAAAATGTTCACGGTTATGAACAGCAATGCGGTTATTTTTATCCAGCACATCCATTTCAATTTTCAGCATACGCTTTTGGCTAATACCGGGAGCATGTGTTCCCGCTTCACCTTGGCCATAATGCATATTCTGATTTTCAATCACAGGGCTAAATTGCTCTTCGTGCTCATGTTCGTGATCGTGGTCATGATCATGTGCATGATCGTGGCTGTGAGAATGATGATGTGAATGCTCATGGTTATAATCATGAGAATGATCGTGACTGTGAGCATGGTCATGATTGTGTGAATGATCATGCTCATGATGATCGTCATGTCCATGATGATGTTCATGGAAAACAGGCGCTTCGTTTAGCTGTGCATCGTTATGAAAATGGAGATGAACATCACCACTGTTATGGTAATAGTGGTGATGAACGATG
This sequence comes from Proteus sp. LHD240705, assembly GCF_047921555.1. Taxonomy (NCBI): domain Bacteria; kingdom Pseudomonadati; phylum Pseudomonadota; class Gammaproteobacteria; order Enterobacterales; family Morganellaceae; genus Proteus; species Proteus sp. LHD240705. Next base: position 255,684 of record NZ_JBLRMI010000002.1, on the reverse strand, counting down.
ATAGGCTGACCATGTGTTTCGTAGTTATGTTTATGCTTTTGTTCAGACTTATCAATATATTTATGAACAGTATTCGCTGGAGTAGCATTGTGTTCATGATGATGATCATGCCCGTGATGGCCGTGATCATGATGATGACCGTGGTCGTGATGATCATGGTCATGAGAGTGATGATGGTGGTGCTCATGTGAATGAGGCTCTACGCCTTCAATTCTGACATTGCCTTCGCCACAACCGCAAGTGCTACACATATTCTGACTCCTGTACTATTCAATAAGAAGAATGTGACTCTGTGTCGCGTAAAATTTCTACACTATGATCTTAACTGACCACGGAAGAGAGAACGACGACTTAAATCAACTTCTGCTACGGATTGTGTCTGAACAGGAAGAGAAAGTGCCATTTTTACACTATTTTCCACCAACTCAACAGCATGTTCCCCTGAAAGGTGTCTATCAAGTGGCGACATTAATGAACACGCGAGATATTGCATATCACCAGCAAGCTCACCCACAACGAATTTAATCTGACCACAAGGCAATTCTAACCCAATGCGATCGCCTACTTTTCGATGTGGCCATTCTTGTGAAGGCCCTGGGAAAACGACAAGCTCTAGCATCCAAGGAGTAAGAACAGCTCCAATCCACTGGTTTTCAAATAAGGTAAAGCCCCCTGCTTTTACAGGAATACCTTCTCGATAAAAAGGAAGCCCTTTCATCTCTTTTTCAGCAATTTCACTAAAACGCGCTTCAAGTTGCTCAACAGGCGGTTCATCGTATCCTACGATATCCCAGCTTATTTCACTCATGCTGTTACCTCTTTGGGTGTGACAGGAATACCATATTCACGCAAAATATTGACGACATGTTCCAACGCAATTTCCATTGATTTTTGACCAATGTCAGACAGTGACATGCTTGGCTCTAATGACGCAGGTTCAATACCCACTAAAATAAGCTTGCGTGGAAATTCATCTGTCATACGCAATGCCATAAGCACATCAGATAAGCCTAACTGATGAGGCGAGATCTTCTGCGTAAAAAGTGCGGGAACATCATCATCATGTAACACAAAAATACTGCCAGGTTCATGATTGCTTCTTACCGCATCGGCAACAATCAGGAGATCTCTTGCAGCGATATCTTGCAAAATTTCCATACCTGATGTGCCACCATCAATAACATCGACGTTCTCTGGTAAAGAGAAGCGCTCTTCGAGCGCTTCTACTATACGAACACCAATGCCTTCATCGCTTAGTAATAAATTACCAATACCTAAGACGAGAGTTCGCATTATAATACCTTCACCTTACTTAGTTCTTTACCTGTTAAATCAACCATATGCACAGCACACGCCATACATGGGTCAAAGGAGTGGATCGTTCTTACCACTTCTAATGGTTTTTTCGGATCAGCAACAGGTGTACCAACAAGTGATAACTCATAAGGACCTGGCTCATCATTAAAGTTACGAGGACCCGCATTCCATGTTGATGGAACAACCGCCTGATAGTTAGTGATTTTACCGTCTTTAAACACGATCCAGTGAGATAACATACCGCGAGAGGCTTCTTCAAACCCCACACCTCGGTACTCTTTACCTGGTTCAAACTCTGGTTTAATAAAGGCAGCAGTATCGCCACGACCAATATTATCAACCAGTGATTGCCACAAGAAGTTTAGAGAATCTTGTAACACACACGCATGAACAGTACGTCCAATAATGCGTCCCCAAGTTGACTCTAACTGCTCATTAACCAGCGTTTCACCCGTTAATTTAGTGTATATCCCATTGATTTCATTATAGTGTTTAACAGTTCCTTCATGCTTACCTGCTAAACCACATACTAACCATGCTAACGTACCCACTTCGACAGGTTTGCCATAGAATGTAGGTGATTTAACCCATGAGTATTTTTCGTTCTCATCCCAACCTGTATATTTAGGACGAGTCAAACCTTCCCACGGTTTTAATGGTTCATCATCTTCATACCATGCGTGTTTACCACTTTCTTCGATACCGTCTTTCAGGTTTTCATCTTTCCAGTCTTTAATTGGACGATACGTTGAGAAATCAACGCCTTCCATATAACCACCAGACAATAAAAACTCAGTGTTATTACCGTTAATAGGTAATTCAGGTACAGATAAATAGTAGTTCGCGCCTTTACCTATTTTTAGCCACTCTGGGTAATAAGCAGCAAAAATCGCAGTATCTACTTTATAAACTTGTTCAATAAAATCGCCAAGATTATCGATAAAGTGCTTCACATACATCAGACGTTCTAAGTTAAGAACACTTGGTGCATCAAGGTTAATTGGGTTAGCAACCCCCCCTACTGCCAAGTTTTGAATGTGTGGTGTTTTACCACCCAGAACCGCTACGATACGGTTAGCATCACGCTGACATTCAAGTGCTTGCAGATAGTGAGCAACAGCAATCAGGTTAACTTCTGGTGGTAATTTCATGGCTGAGTGACCCCAGTAGCCATTAGCGAAAATACCTAACTGACCGCTGTCAACCAGACCTTGAATTTTCTTCTGAACCTTTCTGAATTCTTCAGCAGAGTTCAATTGCCACTGAGAAACACCTTTTAGCATCGCTGACGCTTTTTCAGGATCGGCTTGTAACGCTGAAGTAATATCAACCCAGTCCATCGCAGAAAGCTGATAGAAGTGGACGATATGGTCATGAAGAATATGCGAAGCCAAAATAATGTTACGGATATACTGCGCATTGACAGGAATATCCATACCTAAGGCATCTTCAACAGCACGTACTGAGGCAATTGCGTGAACTGTCGTACAAACCCCACAAATACGTTGCACGATAATCCATGCATCACGAGGATCGCTTCCTTTTAGGATCTCCTCCATTCCGCGCCACATGGTACCGGAAGACCAAGCCTTAACAACTTTTCCGTTATCAATTTCACAATCGACGCGTAAATGCCCTTCAATACGGGTAATAGGATCAATAGTAATGCGTTGGCTCATGATTTAACCTCAGCCTTTTTTAATTGTATATTTGAGTCTGTTTGTGCAGGTAAAACCGGCAGTAAACGGATAATAAGAATGTAAGCTGTTACTTCAAATGCAACGAAACCAATAGAAATCAGCAATTCACTTGCTGTTGGGAAATAGTGGTAACCATTGCCTGGATTGTAAGCAACTAAAGAGTAGTTCATACGCCACATTGCTGCGCCAATTAAGATAAATACAGCGCAGACAAACAACATTTTTGGACTACGGCGGTTATTATTTAAATGCATCAAAATAAGAGGAAGTAACAATAATGCACTTTCAACAATGAATAACCACGAGAACATATCCCCATTTCCGATATAACTCAGTTTACCGTTCCAAATAATTTCGCCCCAGCGACAGACCAAGAAAGCAATCAGTAATACTTCAATCACTTTGGTTAACTTGGTAAATAGCGGTGTTTCATCATCGTTCATGGTGCGGCTTGCCTTTAACAGCGAACCTTCAAAAATAACGATAGTGAAACCAAGGAGAAAGGCTGTTAACAGAGAAAACAGCGGTAACATCTCATAAGATTGCCACAGTGGATGTACTTTCCAACCCGCTGAAATCATTAATGATCCCATTGAAGATTGGTGCATGGTTGGCAGTAAAGCACCAAGACCAATAATAAAGAACATCGCTTTATTAAGGCGTTTCAACGACACTTTCCAACCTAAACGTTCTAATAACGCAGGTAAGAATTCTAATGCCATCACCATAATATAGATGGTCATACAGGTCGCTGTTTCAAACAACACTGAGTTAACGTTGAAGTATTGCGGCATAAAGAAGTGAGGCATGTTCCAATAACGACCGATATCAATGGCGATAGATAAACCACCTAATGAATAGCCGAACAAGCTCGCTAACAATGCAGGTCGCACTAATGGGTGAAATTCCCCTTTATTAAAGACATAAACAGCCCATGCAAGTGCCCAACCACCACATGCAAAGCCCGTCCCTATCAATAAGTCAAAGGCAATCCAAATACCCCAAGGATATCCCCCATTCAGATCAGAGACATCGCCCAGACCTAATACCAAACGCTTACCAATAAGAATAAAACCGAGCACAGCAAGCGGTAAAAATACTCTTACTGCTAGAGTAAATAACTTACCGCCAAGTGGACGAGGATCATGACTCGACATCGTTATCCTCCTTGTGGTGTTCCTGCTCTTGTTTTTTACTATTACGGTTAACCAAATAGGTGATCCCTGCAAGGGCTGCTATTGGTAATACCATGCCTTTGTAAAGCGTATGTTGAATATGTTCAGAACGCGCACCCGTTGATAATGGTGCCACTTCTGGCATTCCTAAATTTTCGAAAGGAACAGCAGAAAGTACCATGACTTGCGTACCGCCACCTTCAAACTCACCATAGATATGATCTTGATATTCAGGAATTTTATGTAAATAAGTATCGCCACCACTAATGGTTTGACGTGGGTAATGATACTCTTCACCCGCTTTTTTCGCTAAACGACGTTTTGCTTCTTCCAACAACTCTTCGCGTGTACCGAAAATAACCGCGCCAGTAGGACAAACTTCAACACAGCCTGGTAATAAGCCTTTATCTAAGCGCTCAACCCCTTTTTGGTTACAAAGCTCACATTTATAGAGCTTACCAAATGGATCATCATAATCGTATTTTGGAATGTTATAAGGGCATCCCACCATACAATAACGACAACCTGTACAGATATCCGCGTGATAATGGACAATACCGGTTTTTGGATCTTTGGTTAACGCAGAAACAGGACAAACAGAAACGCAGTTTGCATCAACACAATGCATACATTGTTTCTTAATAAAGGCATAACCGTTTTCCAGTTGATCTTTATTTTCACCAGTACCATCACGCCAAATTTGAATAATGTTATTTGTGTAAGGACTTAATTTGTCATTGTTTGACCAAATCGGATCACCATTAGCGTAAGTATCACCACGCTCCATTGGCTCCGGGTGATTAATTTCCTGACATTTTGTGACACATGCTTGACAGCCTACACACAGTGTAGAGTCGTAGAGCATACCGAGAGACCCAGGAATTGGGGGACGGTTCTGCGCCGCAGCATGACTCGCAGTGGGTGCCATTCCCGCAAGGAGAACCCCACCTGATGCCAGCTTAAAGAAATGACGCCTATTCACCGTTTATCCTCCTGTGAGGCTCCTGTGGCATTCTTGTCACGGCCTAATTGACGCACAGCCATCACACTGACACCCGCAACTGCACCCACGACAGCACCCAGTAAGCCAGCAGCACCATAAGAGACACCACCACCTTCTTTTGCATTAACATCAGGTACTTGTGCTTTTGGTGTTGGCTGATAAACGTTCGCTAATTGGAAAATACCTTTAGTAAAGCCGATACCTTCTTCGTTACAGCCATAGCAAGGGTGACCGATACCGACAGGCCAGATCCCACCACCGACATCGCAGAATTCTAATGTTGGGCAGTTACCATAGGTTTCAGGGCCTTTACAACCTAAATGGTATAAACACCAGCCTTGACGATGACCTTCATCACCAAATTCTTTAGCAAAACGACCCGCATCAAAATGAGGGCGACGTTCACAGTTTTCGTGAATTAAACGCTCATAAGCAAAAAGCGGTCTGTTTTTGCTATCTAACTTAGGCAATTTGTTGAAAGTAATAATATGTGCAACAGTTGCTAAGAAGTTATGTGGGTTTGGTGGACACCCTGGAATATTGATAACGGTTTTACCTGGTAAAATTGCTTCCAGTGATTTAGCGCCTGTTGGGTTACCCCCAGTAGCAGGTACACCACCCCATGCAGAACATGAACCAATAGCAATAATCGCAGCAGCCCCTTCAGCGGCTTCTTTGATATGCTCAAGAATTGGTTTTCCTGCAACCATACAGTAAACACCGCCATCTTTGTCTGGGATTGAACCGTCAACAACGAGGACGTACTTACCTTTGTATTTCTCCATCGCATTGTGTTTATTTTCTTCAGCCTGTTCACCAAAGGCCGAAGAAAGCACTTCGTGATATTCGAGTGCAATAACATCAAGAACGAGGTTTTCCAGAGTCGGGTGAGTTGCACGTAATAAAGACTCCGTACACCCTGTACACTCCTGAGCGCCAATCCAAATAACGGGTGGACGTTCAGATGATGCCATTGCATCTGACATTTCTGCGGCAGCTTTGCCGCTTAATCCCATGGTAGCTGACAACGCAGCACACAATTTCATAAAATCGCGTCGGTTAATACCATGATGGGAAAAAACATTATTCCCCAAGGCCATATATCTCTCCTGATATGATGATTTTTAATTGGAATAATTTTAAAACACCGCCTTTTTAACACTACGACACAATAATGACTTGATCATTATCAAGCGATAATTCATTAAAAAATAAATTACGCTTTTATGTGAGTAAAAACGTTTCAGCAATATAAGGTTTAATGTCTATTTTTTATATATTTCGTCATTTTAAATTTATTTAAACTCTATTTAATAATGATAATTTAAATAGAAATAATTCTCATTATCTCAACAAATAAGATGAAGATATTTTTAAAATCAATATTAATCAACGAGATACAAAAAAGACAAAAAACATTCAAATTATAAGACAATATATTTAAAATAATACAAATTTAATAATCCATTATTCCTATATTCCAATAAGAATTATTAAAAATAAGTTTCAATATATTATTTAATTATAATGATGACTCTTGTTTTCATAATATCAACCTTTATATTACATCATAAGTAATGTTAAAAATTGCATTTCATAAACAAGAAATGATTACATTAATATATTTAATTTCAGCTTATTTTCATTACCTATTTAGCTAATCTTCTTTCGTTATTAATTTTTAATCACCATAATTACGTTTATTTAATAGACAAAAGTTAACCTGTTTTTCTTATCGTTTTTCATATAGTTATAAGTATATACATTTTTGGAATAAGAATTTCCTTTAGTATAAAATCGCTATAAAATTAAATACATATCAATATGGACATCATCAAAAAGATAAGATCATTAATAATTACTAATTAGTACACAACAGCAATAGTTTCATTAAGTTATTTTATAACATATCGAATTTATAACGAAATTAACGTAAATAAAATTTCATGTTAAATCCCTGTTATTTTTGTGGATAAAAAAAATACAATTTATCGATAAATAATCCCTAAATAGAGCTGATTTCTTTTTTTTGTGAGAATAGATAAAAGAAGTGGTCATAAATCTAAAAAATTGAAATATGCTTTGTTAACTGTTTGTAGTATTCAGTACGACAAGTGCTTGTGAAAATCAGCAGGTAATGAGGTGTATGCCCTCTAAAGTGATGAGAAAGACAGGACAGGTAAAATAATGATAAAAGCAAAACCCCAGTTGATAAAAAAAAATAAAAAGCCATAACACCGAAATGTTATGGCTTCTAAATTTATTAAAATAATAAAATGCTATGTGTAGTTCTCTGCCTTTCACGTTTTATTTTACTCACTGCTTATCAAAGATAAGTAGTGGTTTGAATAAGTAAATAAAATCTACTTACCAGAAATTGGAATGACTGAAAACAACGGTCTACCTGGTGCAATAAAAAAATAAGTACCCAAATACGGATAACTTAGATAATAAATAAATTAGGCGTTATAACACGTTACAAAATATTTCAATTTGTAACGTGAGTGCATTATATCCAATAAGATTTTTTGCGCAAGTTTTTTTACACTTAAATCAAATTTGCATAAAGACATTATAAATCACAAGGTTATAGATATATTTAACTTTAAAATGTCGAGCTAAACAAATCTAAAAATGAAAAAAAATGAAGAGTTAATGAATATTAATGTTATAGGAGTTCAAATAATGATATCTACTTAGCATTAATTGATTCAGCCCGCTATTACTCAATAAACTTAATTAATCGTTTACTCATAAACTTAATCTACTTATTATTAATCTTATTTAACACTAAAGTTAAATTTTATTCTAACTCAATTTTATTAATAATATCGATAACCATTAAAAGTGGTAAAAATATAAACGCGATTTCTTCTATACAATAAAAAAGCACTTTATTCATCATTTCACAACGACAAATAAAGTGCTTTTAAAATAGCGTAATAATACTTAAATAAATAGCTTATTTGCTAAAATTTAACCACCCGTAGAGACGGTTTCCATTCCCACTAGTCCAACTTTGAGATAACCCGCTTTTCTTAGCGAATCCATTGCAGACATTAACGTTTCATAATCAACCGTTTTATCAGCTTGGAAAAAGATTGTTGTCTCTTTGTTGGCTTGTGTCATGGTATCTAACACACTCGCCATCGTTTCATGTGTGACCATCTCTTCACCAATGAAAATTTGTTTATCCGACTTAATCGTTAAATAAACCGGTTTTTCAGGGCGAGGCTGTGGTTTAGCACTTGAAGCGGGTAAATTTACTTTTATATCAACAGTAGCTAAAGGTGCAGCCACCATAAAGATAATGAGTAGAACCAACATGACATCAATAAAAGGCGTCACATTGATATCATGCAATTCATTATCATCACCTGAATCATCACCAAGACGCATTGCCATAATTTATTACCTTGCTTTGCTGTTTTCGATATCTAAATCACGGCTGACTAATGTCACCACACCTGTTGCGATATCACCAATTTCACCACGATAACCTGCGATCATTCGAGCAAAAATGTTATAGATAATAACCGCTGGAATCGCCGCAATCAGACCAATCGCGGTTGCTAATAGCGCTTCTGCAATACCTGGTGCAACAACAGCAAGATTTGTCGTTTGAGAATGTGCAATACCGATGAAGCTATTCATGATCCCCCAAACCGTACCGAAAAGGCCGATAAAAGGAGAAATTGCACCGATTGTGGCTAAGTAACCATTACCGCGGCCTAATTCACGAATAATTGCTGCAACGCGACGTTCCATACGCATTTCAACACGCTCTTTAATGCCTGATGCCACTTTACTTTCTTGAGAGTAAGTACGCTCTAATTCTGCATCATTAAAGAAATCAGCGGTTGCGCTCTTATTGCCAAATTTTTTGCTAATCGCTAACGCATCGTTAAGTGATTTAGCTTCAACTAACTGAGCCGTCTCCTTTCTTAAGCGACGACGCAGTGAGATCAAGTAACTTCCTTTCGCGAAAAACAGTGCCCAAGTAACAATAGAGGCTAACAATAAGCCAATCATGACACTTTTAACGACTAAGTCTGCATTACGGTACATGCCCATTACAGATAAATCTTCAGCGAATCCACCACCAGCAACCATTTCAGGTTGTACTTCTGATGGTGTATTTTCTGTCGCTGAAGGTACATTTTCTGAATTCTCAGCCGTTGTTACAGGTGTATTTTCACCTTCAGGCTTAGTGGTTTCAGTACCTACTGCTTTCACTTCATTACCCGTTGTAGAGGTCGTTGAAGCAGTAGCAGTTGTTGGTGTAGCTGTTCCCGGTGTAGAAGCTGTTGAAGAAACGGCAGCAGTAGTTGGCTGTTCAGTTGGTGTGGCAGGAGTCGTATCCGCAAAAGCAGAGCCTGTCAGACCGATTGCCAATAGAATAGAAGCTGTCAAATTACGCATCAGTTGGCCTTTTACTCTCTTTTTTATCTATTTATTTATTCAGTAATGAAGCTTTTTCTTCACTACTTACCCAAAATCGTTCGCTTACAATCATCCTGTTTGCCATCAGGAAAGAGAAAACGCTCAAATGATATCAAACATGAAGCATTTTGATAGTAATTATCATTACTATTTGGCTATTTTTTTTTCATTTGTCGATTTTTAAGACAAATTATCGTTCTTTCACGTAACGTGAAATTTTATCAACTACCCTGCAAGCCTTTTGTACTTATCCAAAAAATGAATTAACTTGAGGTAAACACACCATCAATTAAAAGAAGGTATTAAGGATGACGCTAAAAAAACAAGAAACCTCACTCCTCCTTTCTGGTCGAGCTAAAAAATATTCCCTAGGCGCAGTAAACCCAATTATACAACGAACATCATCCGTTATTTTTGATTCCGTTGCACAAAAACGTGAAGCAACGAAAAAACGAGCGGAAGGTACCCTTTTTTATGGACGTCGAGGTACAACCACACATTTTGCCTTACAAGAAGCTTTAACTGAATTAGAGCAAGGTGCAGGTTGCGCATTATTTCCTTCAGGTGCAGCTGCGATTACGCAATCTATACTCGCATTTATTGAGCAAGGTGCTCATATTCTTGTTACAGGCTCTGCCTACGATCCAACTCAAAATTTTTGTGATCAGATCTTACGTAAATTCTCAGTGACAACGACTTATTTTGATCCTTTAATCGGCAAAGAGATCAGCCAATTGCTACTTCCTGAAACAAAAATCGTTTTTCTTGAATCTCCAGGATCAATCACGATGGAAATTCAAGATCTACAAGGAATAGTCAATTCAGTGCGCCAATATAACCCTGAAATCATTATTATGATTGATAACACTTGGGCGGCGGGATTACTGCTTAAACCACTAACATTGGGTGCTGATATTTCAATCCAATCTGCCACAAAATATATTAATGGTCACTCTGATGGCATGTTAGGTTTTGCTGTAGCTAATGAACGTTGCTGGGCGCAGTTACGTGAAAATACCTATTTATTAGGTCAATGTGTTGATCCTGATACTGCTTATATGACAGCAAGAGGATTAAGAACATTACCCGTCAGGATGAAACAACACGAACAAAGTGCATTAGAAGTCGCTCGCTGGTTAAAACAACATCCTTTAGTTGATAATGTTTATCACCCTGCTTTAGTTTCTTGCCCAGGACATGAATATTTCCAACGTGATTTCTCCGGTAGCAATGGGTTATTCTCTTTTAGTTTAAAGAAAATCCTAACCACTGAAGAATTTGTACTTTTCTTGGATAACTTCTCATTATTTAAGATGGCATTTTCATGGGGAGGATTTGAATCTTTAATTTTGGGTTATCAACCTAATGATATTAAAGCGATGCGCCAATATGAAACTCAGCCAACATTTACAGGAACACTATTTCGCATTCATATTGGATTAGAAAATGTAGATGACCTTATTGAAGATCTAGAACAAGCCTTTTTACGTATTTCTTAATAAAGAATGAATTTTTTATTAAAAAAAATCTATCCCTGTGGTTCCACAGGGATTAAATCAAACTGTTCTCTTTATTTTGCGTTAGAATAGCGAACATAAAGTCCTTTTTTAATGCGAGTTCGCTAATGGGTACATTAAAAGAGATCATTCACGCACTAATGCAACACGATTATATGGTGTTAGCTAATCCAAATGTGCTGTGGGTTATCTATATTGTTCTTTTTGTTATTATTATGCTGGAAAACGGGGTATTACCCGCCGCATTTTTACCAGGAGATACACTGCTTATTCTTTGCGGTGCCTTAATTGCAAAAGGTGTTTTACACTTTTTCCCAACTATCATTATATTAGGCGCTGCCGCGAGTATTGGGAGTTGGCTCGGCTTTTTGCAAGGCCGTTGGCTAAGTGATACAAAAGTAGTTAAACGTTGGATGGCTCAATTACCAGAGCAATATCATCATAAGGCAAATGATCTCTTCCATCGCCAAGGCTTATATGCACTATTACTGGGTCGTTTTATTGGATTCGTGCGTACATTATTACCTACTCTGGCTGGCTTATCAGAATTACAACAACGTCGTTTTCAAATATTTAACTGGTTAAGTGGCTTCTTATGGGTGGGGATTATTGTTTCTTTAGGCTATGTGCTAAATCTTATTCCCTTTATTCAAAAGCATGAAACCTTAGTCATGAATATTTTGATGACATTACCTGTATTACTCTTAAGTGCAGGTTTAATTGGATCGATTGTGATGTATATTCGCCATCGTAAAAATAGCACCAGTAATAAGTAATTAAAAAAAACGCCATTATATTAATCATCATAATGGCGTTTTTTAATCATCTAATACCTCAAAAGTTCAGTTGTTCATTTTCCTATCTCCTATCTTATTAATATCTTAGTAAAAATCCGTTGATATTTATCACCGTCATCTTTTTACCTTAATCTATTTGTCGTTAAAGCTTAATGGCTTTTGACGCAAGAAACGTTGGAATATAACTATCAACGAGAAAGCGAGCATGAGGAGCAAAATCCTCAACAAAATCTTGTAATAAGAAACCCGCTTTTAGCTGCCCACCAATAAGGTCAGTTAAAGAATGACCAAATACAAGTCCATCACCTCTTGCGACTTTTTCTTGCAGAATATCCGAAGGTAGTGAACCTTGATCGCTATAGGGTAATCGGTAAGTCGGTCTTATTAATCCCTGTGAGCGCAATTGCGGATCTCTATCATCAATAAAAACAACAGGATTATAAAAACTCGCCATAAGTACACCGCCTTTTTTCAAAACACGGTAGCACTCTTGCCAAACGGGATTAACATCCGCTACATATAAGTTTGAGATAGGGTGAAAAATAATATCAAAACTTTCATCAGCAAATGCAGTTAAATCCGCCATATCACCTTGTACTGTAACCAAATCTAACTGATGCTTTTGTGCCAATTGATGGTCTTTGCTTAATTGGCCTTCTGATAAATCAAATACCGTCACAATGCCACCAGCAGCAGCTAAAATAGGCGCTTGTTGCCCACCAGCAGAAGCTAAGCAGAGTATTTTTTTACCTTTAATATCTGCTAACCACTCTTTTTTAACCGGATTAGGTGTTAAATGGACTTTCCAGTTTCCTTGTTTTGCAGCGATAATTTCTTCGTCGCTAACAGGTTTAGACCACTGATTTTCCATTGTGGCTTGTTTATCCCAATGTTCTTGGTTTAATGTTAAATAATGACTTTCCATATCACTCCTTATAAATTAGCTACAATTTGAATTGTTGTAGTCATTAAGAAAATAATTCATCTCTTATTTCTACAACCTTACAGTTATAGTTATGTCATGCTATTTCGTCTAGACACAGTGAAAAACTTTTTCCTGATTAATTGTCATATTGCAGAACATCAAATCAAGGTGGATACAAAATGCAAAACTTTACTTATTACTCCCCCACTCGCCTTCATTTTGGTCAAGGGCAAATAGAAAAACTACGTTCTGAAATCGGAAAAAATGAAAGAATTTTGCTGACTTATGGCGGTGGCAGTATTAAACGCAACGGCGTTTTAGATCAAATCTATACGGCTCTTCCTGGTTATCAAATTCATGAATTTAGTGGTATTGAACCCAATCCCTCTTATGAAACACTGATGAAAGCCGTTTCTTACGCCCGATATCATGGTATTACACACCTATTGGCTGTCGGCGGTGGATCGGTTATTGATGGCACCAAATTTATTGCAGCCGCGATACCTTATCAAGGTGAACCTTGGGAAATCGTAACCAGTCGCGGTAAAGTGGTCGAAAAAGCCATTCCTCTAAGTTGTGTATTAACACTTCCAGCAACAGGAACAGAAACCAACAGTTTTTCCGTGATCAGTAAAAAACAGACAATGGATAAACAAAGCTTCGCCTCTCCTTATGTTTATCCTCATTGCGCGATTTTAGATCCAACAACCACTTATTCTTTACCACCAAGACAAACAGCAAACGGCGTTGTTGACGCTTTTATTCATATATTAGAGCAATATCTCACTTATCCTGTGAATGCTCGTGTACAAGATGAGTATGCAGAAGGTCTTTTACGGATTTTGATTGATCAAGGACCAAAAGCGCTGGCATCACCTACAGACTATGATATCCGTGCTAATATAATGTGGACAGCATCACAAGCCCTTAATGGTATCCTTGGTGTTGGTGTTCCTCAAGATTGGGCTACACATGCATTAGGCCACGAACTCACGGCATTACACGGGCTTGATCATGCACAAACTCTCGCCATCGTTTTACCTGCCCTATTAAATGAAAAACGGCAGGCTAAATATGAGAAGTTAATCCAATATGCACAAAAAGTTTGGGGTATAAACCAAGGTTCTGACGCTTTTAAAATTGAAACTGCGATTAATGAAACTCGAAAATTCTTTGAATTAATGGGACTTAGAACTCGACTGGCTGATTTCAAAATTACTGAAGAAGATATTCCAGCTTTAGTGCGAAAATTGGAAGAGCATGGACAAACCGCACTAGGCGAGCATCAAGATATCACATTAGAAGTCAGTCAACGCATTTATACAGCAGCACTCTAAGTACCTTAATGCGACTTTGGAGACAGAAATGGATAAACCTAAACTGATCAAATTATCTGATGGAAATGCCATCCCACAACTGGGGCTGGGTGTTTGGCAAGCAGATAATCATCAAGTTGTTAACGCTATTCATCACGCACTTGATACAGGCTATCGCCTTTTTGATACTGCGGCAATTTATCATAATGAAGAAGGTGTGGGTAAAGCGCTAAAACAGATTACGGTTCCTCGTGATGAACTCTTTATCACAACAAAATTATGGAACAACGATCAAACGCATGCTCGTGGTGCTGTCTTAGAAAGTCTCCAGCGTTTGCAACTTGATTATATTGATCTCTATTTAATGCATTGGCCTGCCCCCTCACGCGAACTTTATGTTGAAGCGTGGAAACAGATGATTATTTTGCAAAAAGAAGGCTTGGTAAAAAGTATTGGTGTTTGTAATTTTAAAGAAGAACATCTTGAACGTATCATTACTGAAACAGGTGTAACCCCTGTTATTAATCAGATTGAAATTCACCCTTTAATGCAACAAGCACCATTAAGAGCATGGAACACAACGCATAATATTGTGACCGAATCTTGGAGCCCTTTAGCACAGGGTGGTGAAGGTGTTTTTAACCAACCCATCATTCAAAAACTTGCCGAAAAATATCATAAAACCCCAGCACAAATTGTCTTACGTTGGCATCTAGATAGTGGGCTTGTGGTGATCCCTAAATCTGTCACACCTTCTCGCATAGAAGAAAACTTCCATATTTTTGATTTTAAATTGGAGAAAGAGGAAGTTGCAGAAATGGCAGCACTTGATCAGAAAAAACGTTTAGGTCCTGATCCTGATATTTTTGTTGATATATAATTTTTTGTCCTGAATAAAAAAGCCAATAGTATTTATTTCTATTGGCTTTTTTATACCTAAAATTCCCTTTCAATTTTTATTTCTAAACTTATTTTATTTTTTTGATCATTTATTTTTATATATTGAATAATTAATTAATTCAAGTTCACTTTCTGATATCTAAAACATCTATAAATACGAGAATCTCATCATTATTTGTTACGGTGAGTTTAAAAATGACAAAATTTAAAAGTGGACTAACGCCTCAACTCTCTTCTATTACAAAGAAAGTTGCTTGGTTTAATATTTTTATTCAACTGGCATTTCCTATCTCAGCAACCCTTCCAGCCAATGTATTTGCTAATGGAAACAGCCAAGAAAAACAGGCTATTAATTTATTAAAAAAACAGAAAACTTATCAGGTTAAAGTAGGAGATACACCTGAATCTATCGCTAAGCAATTTAATATAAAATTATTTAAACTTATAGAAGCTAATCCTGATTATGTCTCTTTAGTGGGTAAATTAAAAATAAAGGCGGGCATGACACTTAATATCCCCGATGAGCCTTTATTAACAAAAAAATGGCTAAATAATAATCAAGATATTCCGTTCCCTTCAACTAACGGGCAAGAACTGGCACAGATTATTGTCGATAATTCATCTTTATTAAATAGAGATACTGATGCAACTCAATACGCAATAAGCCGAGTTTCAAGTAAAGCCAATCAACAAATAGAACAGTGGCTTAATCAATTTGGCCATGCTCGTGTGTCACTTTCTACTGATAAAAATTTCACATTAGAAAATAGCTCAGCAGATCTCTTGATCCCATTATACGATCAAGAAAAAAACTTAGTTTTCTCTCAAACCAGTTATCACCGTAAAGATTCTCGTAGCCAATTAAACCAAGGGATTGGTTACCGGCATTTTACTGATAAATTTATGGTGGGTCTTAATGCCTTTTATGACTATGACTTAAGTCGCTATCACAGTCGCTTTGGTGTGGGTGCCGAAGTGTGGCGAGATTACTTTAAACTGAGTGCAAACCACTATCATCGCTTATCCAACTGGCGCACTTCCGATGATGTCATGGATTATAATGAACGCCCTGCAAATGGTTGGGATATTAGAACCGAGGGCTATCTACCTGCTTATCCGCAATTAGGTGCAAAGCTTATTTTTGAGCAATATTATGGTAAAGAAGTTGGTTTATTTGGCAAAGATAATCGCCAAGAAAATCCCCACGCTTATACTGCGGGATTAACTTATACACCAGTGCCTTTAATTACCTTTGGCGCTGAACGTCGTTTTGGTTTAAATGACAATAGTGATAATAAATTTGACGTAAATATCCAGTATCGCCTTGGTGAATCAATCGCTTCACAGCTCAATTCAGATAATGTGCGAGCAATGCGTTTAATGTCGGGAAATCGCTATGATTTTGTTGATAGAAATAATGACATTGTTTTGGAATATAAAAAGAAAACCTTAGTCTTCCTTTCAATGAATCCAACCCTTAACGGTTACGCAAAAGAAGAAAAAGATTTAGGTGTACAAGTTCGTTCAAAATATCCCGTTAAACAGATTGAGTGGTCAGCAAGTCGCTTAATCGCCAATGGGGGTAAAATTAATCATAATAATAATCTTAACTACTCGATAATCCTTCCTCGTCATATTTCAGGTTCAGCTGAAAAAAACAGCTACATAATAAGTGCTGTTGCTATTGATGAACAAGGTAATCGTTCTGATCCCGTACAAAGTCAAATTATAGTTGATCAATCCGCTATCAATACACAAAATAGCCAATTTACGCCGAAAGCCACACAACTGCCCGCAGACAATTACTCTGCACAAAATCTGACTTTATCAATTTTAGATAATGATAATCTTCCTGTTGATATCAATCTCAAAGAACTCTCACTACAGGTTCAATCTGATAACCCTACCAGTAGTAGCAAAGTTTCCAATTTCAACCGAATAGATACAGGGAAATATCAAATCACTGTCACCGCGGGAAGTTCTCCTGAAATTGTGACATTAACACCTAAATTTAGGGATAACACATTTAATAAAGCACAAGTCACTTTTGTCGCTGATACACATTCCGCCATTATTGCAAAAGGGGGATTAACCGTAATCAAAAATAATGCCCCTGCTGATGGTAAAAGCCAAAATAAAATACAAGTTATTGTGACTGATATTAATGCGAATAGAATTCCTAACTATCCAGTCTCATTTACTGCCGATAATGGCGCAACGATAATCAAGCAAACCAATACAGACTCAGACGGTAAAATCATTGTTCCTATTACCAATACCCATATTGGTAAAAGTATGATTGGTGTTAGCGTTAAAAAAATCACCTATTCAACCAATGTTGATTTTATTGCCGATATTAACTCAGCAAAAATAAATACCTTTACCATCAATCCAAACAGTTCATTCGCTAATGGAAAAGATGAAAAACATATTGCTTTCAATGTTATTGATAAAAACAATAATCCTGTTCCCAACGCTAAAATACAATTATCTGCTGATAACCAAGCCCTGCTCAAAGAAACTGAATTATTGACTGATAATCAAGGTAATGCATCAACAACGATGACCAGCCAAATATCAGGCACAACCACTGTAAGTGCATTAGTTAATAAAATAGTCACCAAAAAGACAACGCAATTTATTGCCGATCTATCCAACGGTAAAATTATTTCATTAACGCCATCGGCAAAACCTTATATTGCTGATGGTAAAACAGCAGTAACCTTTACCGCGGTCGTTGAAGATAACAATCACAACATCTTGCCAAATGCAAAAGTCATTTGGTCGACTAATCGTGACCAACAGATTGTTTCTATTAATGAAGTTTCAACCACCAATAACCAAGGTATCGCTCAAACTACAGTGACCAGTACTCAAGCCTTTGATGTTATTGTTACTGCCAGTATCAGTAATGGGTCACTGGATGCATCACCTATTACTTTTATTGCTGATAACCAGAAAGGTTTAATTACCTTAACCGCTAATAAAACCCAATTGATTGCGGATAATAAAGAGCAAGCCATATTAACCGCAGTTGTAAAAGATAAATTCGGCAATAAATTACCTAACGTTACCGTCAATTGGGATATTAACGGTGGAACAGCAAATCAAAAAGAGACAAAAACTAACCAACAAGGTGAAACAGCTATTTCGATTAATACCGCTCAAGCGGGAACTATTACCGCCATTGCTTCACTTAAAAATGGGAATAAAGCACAGACCACAATAAACGCCATTTCTGATCCAAAGAGTGCAACAATTTCTTTATCGGCTAATAATAAAACAGAAGCCATTGCTGATGATAATGACACTATTACCGTCACAGCACATGTCGTTGATGCTAATAATAATCCGTTAATCCAACAATCTGTTTTTTGGAATGCATCACCAAATCATCCTAATAAAGAGATAGTAAAAACAGATATTCATGGTAATGCTCAAGTCGAAATAAAAGGAAAAATAGCACAGGCAATAACATTAACTGGCCGTCTAAATAATAATCAAAGTGCATCAATTAATCTTTTATTTAAACCTGGGAAAGTAGATAAAGCCCATAGCTACTTTAAATTAGATCCGCAAACCATCGTGGCTAATGGACAAAGTATCTCTATTGGTACTATCGAATTAAAAGACCAATTTGATAACCCAGTTCCTAAACAAGAAAAATATATCAGTCTTAGTGGCAATAATCCCACTATTACATTCAGTAATGTTATTGATAAAAATAACGGACTTTATCAATTTGAGGTTAAAGGAAAAAAAGAAGGTATTAGTGAGATAACAGCAAAATATGGTGCAGCAAATCCATTTGTATTAACACAACCTCTTGGTTTTGTTGCCGACACGCAAAATGCCATTATTCAATCTGTAAACGTCATTGCGCCTTATACTGTCACTGCAAATGGGAAAGATAGTGTCGTTATTAAAGCCCATATTGTAGATAAGCAAGGCAACCCAAGCATGGAAGGCATTACGGTAGGTTGGCAAACATCATTAGGTCAACTTTCACCATTACCAATTAGTAAAACAGATAAAAATGGGGTTGCAGAGATTGCGCTGGCAAGCACACAAGCAGGTGTAGCAAAAGTCACTGCTATGCTAGATGCGCAAGAGTTTCTTGAAGCTGATCATGACATTGTCTTTACAACGGATGTCATATCCCCAACGCACTCAACACTTGCTCTTTCCCCTTCCATTATTACAGCGGGGGATGGTACTCGGACTTATGATCAATCCGAAATTACGGTCATTGCAAAAGACAATCAAGGGAATTTACTCCCTGGATTGAAAGATGATATTAAACTTCAATATTCTACTCAGCTTAATATTAAAGAGAGTAAATTTACCGAGAGCAGCACAGGTGTTTATAAAGCCACAATCAGTGCACAAAAAATGGGTACAACGCAAATTCATGCCATCATTAGCGGTGTCACCTTAACTCAATCGGTTTCATTGACCGTTATTCCAGATAATATCAGTGCCAAAGTGCGTGATATTGTTATCAGTGATCTAACGCCTAAAGCCGGAGACACTATCACCTATACCGCTTATTTAATTGATAAATATGATAATCCAGTCAGTAAAGATACGCCTGTCACATGGACATCTGACAATGTCAGTGTCTTAAGCTCTGCATTGACTTTTACAGATGATAAAGGCGTTACCCAAACAAAATTAACACGAGGGCCTGCTGGGTTAGCTAAAGTTAATGTGGTTTTAAAATCAGGTATTTATCACGCTAAAGATGTTAACTTTGTCGCGGATGATGTTGATGAAAACCGTTCAGAAATCACATTAATCCCAGCGAATATCGTAGCTAATGGTAAAGAAAAAGCCCTATTGAGTTTAATCATTAAAGATAAAGGCGGTAATATTCTGCCAGATCAACAAGTGAAAGGAATATCGGATAACCCAACCATTGTATTTAGCCCAGCGAAACAAGTCTCTCCTGGCCATTATGAAATTGAAGCAACGGGAAAAAAATCAGGCTCAGCGCAGTTAAGTGTCAATATCAATGGCGTTGATTTTAAAAAGCAAAAAACCTTACAACTTCGTGCCGATGCAACAACATGGCAAGTAAAATCTGTTGATGTGGATAGAACGAGCATAATTGCAGGTGATAAAGGCGTTAATTATCAAGCAACTATTGTTGATGCTAATGATAATATTTTGCCAAACGTTATTGTGTCATGGAAATTACAAGGTTTAGCTGATGATTATGATTTTAGTACCTATACAGATGCTAAAGGTGTCGCAAGAACCAAAGTAACTAGCCATGTTGCGGGTATCATCAAGATGAGTGCTTATCTTGATTTAAGCAACTATAAGCCAATTCAAGATGTGACTGTGCTCCCTGCGGATATTGATGCTAATAAGTCAACACTGACAACAAGTCGCCAGTCTATTGGCGGCGATGATAAAGACGAAGCTATTTTAACAGCAAAATTAGTTGATAAATATGACAACACGATTGATGGCAAAACGGTTAGCTTAACAGCCACAACGGGTACTGCGCATTTTAGTGATAATCCATTAAAACCATTAGGAAATGGTCAATATCAAACCAAACTAACTTCTAATGTTAAAACAGATATTACATTAGCCGCAGAAGCTGAAGGGATCGCTGTTGCTAAACCCGTTATTATTAAAGTCACTATTCCTAAACCTGATATTATTTTTGACAAACAAATCCAACAAGAAACCTACGCTTCAGCACCAATCAGCGCACTAGGTTATACAGGATTACCTAATAATATTAATATGATGTGGTCTAGTTCCGATCCGACTATTGCCTCTATTGATACAACTAGCGGTCGTATTTCGATGAAAAAAGCGGGTACTGCAGTTATCACATTACAAACATCAGGTAATGATCAATATCAACCAGCGCAAAGTAGTTATCCTTTAGTCATTGAAAAAGCGAAGCCTATTTTGCAATTAGCGTCATCGGGTACGATTAAATCGGTATGGAATGATGGAGTAGTGCATAACGTTAACGCCACTTTTGGCAATACAGACGTAAAAAATATTCCTTTGTATTATATCAGTGATGATCAACGTGTAGCCACTGTTGATACACTAGGCAGTATTACAGAAGTAAAACCAGGCAAAACGAAAATACACATCAAAAGTGATGCGACTGATCAATTTCTAGCAGATGCAGTGGCAGTGGATTACGAGCAAGGTAAAGGAACACTCCAAATCACTTTTGCACAAAAAGACATTATTTTATCTGAAATGGATACTAATATTGATGTACAACAACCAACAATTCCATTGCCTAAAGAAGCTCTAGGTACCTGGTCAGCAAAAGATCCTAATATTGTAGCAATAAAAGAAAGTGGGGTTATTGTTAAAGTCAATCCAGGTAAAACAGATATCATTTTGACATCAAAAGAAAATGATTACTTTCATCAATCTCAAGGTTCTTATTCTGTCGATGTCAGAAAAGTACCTCATATCACTATTAACTCAGTAACACGAAGGGTTGATAACAATAAAAAGGCACAAATCATACCTCATGATAATATATCGATAAATTGGACTCCTGTTTATGAAGATGATTCGTTAACTTTTTCTTGGTTACCGCCAGATACAGCAGCAAGTGATTATGCAGTTAATCTTGAATTATGGGATGGAAATCAAAAAACCAGTCAAATCCTTGCTTATGACCAAAATCAGCTTCTTGGTAGACCCAACATCACTAGCTCATTTAAGCTTGATAAAAATTTATTTAAAAGTACTCAACTTAAAATCAAAGTCATTGTGTTTGACATTCACGATCATGATCCAAGTACAAATATAGGTAGACAATATGCGGTTTATTATCCACTAGATGTAAAACCGATCCATCCTAGGTATATGGATTTAGAATTAAACGGCTCTATTTCATTTATTAATACTAATAATGCTAGTGTGCCGAGAAATTCATGTAGAATGAGTAAATTGGATGATATAGTTCATGTTATTGCAAGGCCGATGTTTACATTAGGAAACCACGCAAGTGATTTCTTTGAGCCAGTCACGGTATCTCACAAACTTATTGATATACAAGGCGATTCTACTCGAGATTCAGTCGATTACAACGATGAAGATACTTATACATCTATAATTGAGAACCAACGTTTCCCATCTAATAGTCATTCACTGGCAATAGAAGAAGAATGTTGGGGGAGTGGTGCCGGTGCTTCTGCCCATCATGGTAATGCAACGTTAATTACCTCTGTCACTATCGCAGGTAAAACATATGAGTTTAAACAACATGTTAATTGGGATGGAGATGGTAATCCATCACAAAATAATATAACGAAAATTAGCCAACTTTAGTTAAAATCATTCGATTAACCATAAAGAGCCTCTCGAGGCTCTTTATTAATTTAAAGCTGTTTTTCTAATGTATCGCTTAATATCATCATTCCTGCGCCTCCTAAGAAAAATCCCCCCATTACCCCCACAATTTGGATCGCATTGATTTCAGATAATAGGGTGCTTGTACCAAAACTCTGACAACTTGAAGAAAAAATTGGGAGGGAGAAAACCTCCCCCCAACCAAGCCATTTATTACACATCAAAATAGCTTGAACGACTGTGTTTCCATTACTAATGTTAAGTGAACATAATCGTTCGCCTACAATTATTGTAAAACATAGAACAGTCACACAGATAACCGTAATGCCAAATAAGGTTATTTTCGTCAATTTCATTGACTCCTTTCGGAAAAGGAGACAGAATCAAGTTGTTGATGTTTGAGTCTGTCCTCGGATTTTATGAAAATAGAATTCGGGGCTTTTCTCTTTTTGGCTCTTACAAAATGCTTGAACCAAAATGATCCAAGCACCCGCCAATATAGTAACAGAAATTTCTCTATTCCCTATACCTTATCCGTAGTAAATAACAAATTTAAATCAATTAAAACAATATGTTACTCAACATCGTAAAATAATTTCCTCTTGACTCAAGCGACAAAAAAAGACAAAATCAACCCGCTAAAACAAAGAAATTAACTTGTTTTATTTTCTTGACTCCTTACTTGAAAAAAAGATCCGCACCCATCTCTTTGTTTTGCACTCGCCCCAAATAAATTTATTTGGGGCTATCTTTTTTATATCAAATAGAAAAATAAAAAATCCCGAATACAAGTCTCCTCATATTCGGGATCATTATTACAACAATAAGTAAATCTTAAGATTTACTTATCTTTTTATGCATTTCTTGAACTGAGATAACACTTTCTGTAGGGTCCGCTGTTAATGACAGCGTTGTCGCAAATCCGCCATTTAATGTCGTGTCATAATGGACTTTATATCTTAATGCACTACGACGAATAATTTTAGAATCTTCAATGGCTTGGCGACCTGAAGTGGTATTGACAATATAGTCATACTCACCATTTTTAATTCTATCTTCAATATGCGGTCGTCCTTCATGAACTTTATTCACTAAACGTGGATTTATTCCCGCCTCACCTAACACTATAGCAGTGCCATGTGTCGCATCTAACTCAAATCCACTTTTTAGCAATTTAGTTGCTAAATCAACAACTCGCTTTTTATCACCAGCACGCACAGAAAGAAGCGCTCTGCCTTTTTTCTTCATGGTAGAACTGCTGCCTAACATCGCTTTAGCAAAGGCTTGAGCAAAGGTTGCACCGACGCCCATCACTTCACCTGTTGAACGCATTTCAGGCCCTAAAATCGGATCAACACCTGCAAACTTATTGAAAGGTAAAACCACCTCTTTTACAGAGTAATAAGGTGGAATAACTTCCTTTGTAACTCCCTGCTCTTCAAGGCTTTGACCAATCATGACACGCGCAGCGACTTTCGCTAATGGCACACCTGTGGCTTTTGAGACAAAAGGAACAGTACGAGCAGCACGAGGATTGACTTCGATAAGATAAACATCATTACCTTTCACCGCAAATTGTACGTTCATTAGCCCTTTGACTCCAAGCTCAAACGCAAGTGCGCGTACTTGTTTACGCATCACATCTTGAATTTCTTGGCTTAGGGTATAAGCAGGCAATGAGCAAGCGGAGTCACCAGAGTGAACACCCGCTTGTTCGATATGCTCCATAATGCCACCAATCACGACTTGTTGACCGTCACAAACCGCATCAACATCGACTTCAATCGCATCATCAAGAAAACGGTCTAACAACACGGGAGCATCGTTTGACACACTAACCGCAGTTTGGAAATAGCGACGTAAATCAACTTCGTCATAAACAATTTCCATTGCGCGTCCACCAAGTACATAAGAAGGACGAACCACCAGCGGATAACCAATCAATTGTGCTTTTTCTACAGCCTCTTCTAACGCGGTTACAGTGGCATTTTCAGGCTGTTTAAGCTCTAATTTATCCACTGCTTTTTGGAAACGTTCACGATCTTCTGCTTTATCGATAGCATCAGGGCTTGTACCAATAACTGGCACGCCTTCAGCTTCTAGCGCTCTGGCTAGTTTTAGCGGAGTTTGTCCGCCGTATTGCACAATCACCCCTTTCGGTTTTTCAATTCGTACAATTTCAAGTACATCTTCTAATGTGACAGGTTCAAAATAGAGTCTGTCAGAGGTGTCGTAATCTGTTGAAACCGTTTCTGGGTTACAGTTCACCATAATGGTTTCGTAACCGTCTTCACGCAGTGCTAGTGCCGCATGAACACAACAATAATCAAATTCAATTCCTTGACCAATACGGTTTGGCCCTCCACCTAAAATCATCACTTTTGGCT
This sequence comes from Proteus sp. LHD240705, assembly GCF_047921555.1. Lineage (NCBI taxonomy): Bacteria > Pseudomonadati > Pseudomonadota > Gammaproteobacteria > Enterobacterales > Morganellaceae > Proteus > Proteus sp. LHD240705. The sequence goes on along the minus strand of NZ_JBLRMI010000002.1, from coordinate 230,857 downwards.
TATCTTGATGAGGGTTCGCCTCACACTCTTCTTCATAAGTCGAGTACATATAAGCGGTATCGGTGGCAAATTCTGCGGCACAAGTATCAACACGCTTATAGACAGGATGGAGTTGATATTGCTCACGTAATTGGCGAATAGCCTGTTCTTTTACATTGAGTACCTTAGCTAAACGCGCATCAGCAAAGCCTTTACGTTTTAACTGGCGTAAAAAATCTGCGGTTAAGCCTTTTAAGCCCACTTTTGCCACTTTTTCTTCAAGACGTACAATTTCTTCAATTTGCACTAAGAACCAGCGGTCAATATTAGTCAGATTAAACACGCCATCGACCGATAACCCTGCGCGGAAAGCATCTGCGATATACCAAATTCGGTCAGAACCCGCTTCTTTTAGTTCACGACGAATTTTCGTTAATGCTTCAGGATCATCTAAGTCAACTTTAGGATCAAAACCTGTTGCGCCAACTTCAAGACCACGTAACGCTTTTTGCATCGACTCTTGCTGTGTTCTACCTATCGCCATGACTTCCCCGACAGATTTCATTTGTGTTGTTAATCTGTCATTGGTTCCCGCAAACTTTTCAAAGTTAAAGCGAGGAATTTTTGTCACAACATAATCAATAGAAGGTTCGAAAGAAGCTGGCGTTCTCCCTCCAGTGATATCATTCATTAGCTCATCAAGGGTATAACCCACGGCTAATTTAGCGGCGATCTTTGCAATTGGGAAACCTGTTGCTTTAGATGCAAGCGCTGATGAACGAGAAACTCGAGGGTTCATTTCGATAACAATCAAGCGCCCGGTTTTAGGATCAACGGCAAACTGAACATTCGAACCGCCAGTTTCAACACCTATCTCACGTAATACTGCCATCGAGGCATTACGCATAATTTGATATTCTTTGTCGGTCAGTGTTTGTGCAGGTGCAACAGTGATGGAATCACCCGTATGAATGCCCATGGCATCAAAGTTTTCAATGGAGCAGACGATAATACAGTTGTCGTTTTTATCGCGTACCACTTCCATTTCATACTCTTTCCAACCAATTAATGATTCATCAATTAACAGTTCATTAGTGGGTGATAAATCTAAGCCTCGCGTACAGATTTCTTCAAATTCTTCACGATTATAGGCGATCCCGCCCCCGGTTCCGCCCATCGTGAATGAAGGGCGAATAATACAAGGGAAACCGACTTGTTCAGCAACGGCAAAAGCTTCTTCAAGATTATGAGCGATACCAGAACGAGCAGTATCTAAACCAATTTTTTTCATCGCTTTATCAAAGCGTTGTCTATCTTCTGCTTTATCAATTGCATCGGCTGTTGCACCAATCATGGTAACGCCAAATTCAGCCAAAACACCTTGGCGCTCTAACTCTAGCGCACAGTTCAGGGCTGTTTGCCCGCCCATTGTCGGTAACACTGCATCAGGACGCTCTTTTTCAATAATTTTTCTCACAACTTGCCAGTGAATAGGCTCGATGTACGTTGCATCGGCCATTTCAGGATCGGTCATAATGGTTGCAGGATTTGAATTTACCAAAACAACTCGATATCCCTCTTCACGTAGGGCTTTACATGCTTGAGCGCCTGAATAGTCAAATTCACACGCTTGTCCGATAACAATAGGCCCAGCACCTAAAATCAGGATTGTTTTGATATCTGTTCTTTTAGCCATTTTCTTTCGCTCCTGATTTATTTTGTTGTCACTGATTGCAGGTTTTGACGATATTGCGCGATAAGCTCGATAAAGTGATCAAAAAGAGGTGCCGCATCATGAGGGCCAGGACTGGCTTCTGGGTGGCCTTGGAAACTGAATGCAGGTTTATCTGTACGATGAATACCTTGTAAAGAACCATCAAATAGAGATTTATGTGTCACACGTAAATTGGCAGGAAGAGAGGTTTCATCAACGGCAAATCCATGATTTTGCGCTGTGATCATCACCGTATTTTTATCTAAATCTTTAACAGGATGATTACCACCGTGGTGACCAAATTTCATTTTGATGGTTTTTGCACCGCTAGCTAATGCTAATAGCTGATGCCCTAAACAAATACCAAATACCGGAATATCAGTGGTTAAAAAGGTTTGAATGGCGTTAATGGCATAATCACAGGGCTCTGGATCTCCGGGGCCATTCGAAAGGAAAATACCATCTGGCGAAAGGGCTAAAACATCTTGAGCTGACGTTTGAGCAGGTACAACAGTAACGCGACATCCTCTATCCACCAGCATACGTAAAATATTACGTTTTACACCGAAATCATACGCCACAATATGCAATGGCAACTCAGTCGCTAATTTAGCTTCTGGTAATTCATTCTCTAGCGTCCAACTTCCTTGAGTCCACTGGTAAGGCTGTTTCACTGTCACCGTTTTTGCTAAGTCCATTCCTTTTAAACCAGGAAATGATCTGGCCTTTTCGAGAGCTTGTTGAGCATCAAGATGATTGCCTGCGATAATGCAACCGTTTTGCGCGCCTTTTTCTCTCAGCAAGCGCGTTAACTTACGTGTATCAATATCCGCAATCGCAACAATGTTATGACGTTTAAGATAATCAGATAACGTTTCTTCAGCACGATAGTTGCTCATCACTAATGGCAAGTCGCGAATAATTAAGCCTTGAGCATGGATTGTTTCTGATTCTTCGTCTGAACGATTAACGCCGGTATTGCCAATGTGGGGATAAGTGAGAGTAACAATTTGTTGGGAGTAAGAAGGGTCGGTTAATATTTCTTGGTAACCGGTCATTGAAGTATTAAAAACGACTTCACCGATGGCGGCGCCTTCTGCGCCAATCGACTTGCCGTGGAATTCGGTCCCATCTTCTAGAACCAGTATAGCTGATTTAATCAAAACGCCCTCCAGAGAATAATAAATCACATTTCATGCATATTAATTCAGATTTAAGACTCTAAATCAATGCCAAAAACATAAAATTGGGCAAATTTTTGGCAAATTGGGCGCATTCTAAAGATCGAACGAGGAGATGTCTAGAAAAAACACCTTTTTAATTAAAAAAATATCAGTCATTAGCAATTTAGTTAGCCAAGTGACAATTTATATAATCAATCTTACAAATTTAACCGTTTGCTTACCAAGATAATTTTAAATTAGAGTTTAAATAGGAAAAATAGATGATTTATTCTTTTTAGAGAGAAAAAAACAGAGAAAAAATAGAGATAAGATATAAAAATAAACCTTATAAAATAATTTATAAAACAAACATAAAAAAAACTCATAATTATAAAAATAGTTATGAGTTTTCAATAAATTACATTTTTTTAAAAACTACAAATTTTCCAATGAAAGAACATCCTTCATATTATAAAGACCCGTTTTTTTGGATTTTAACCAAATAGCAGCCTTAACTGCGCCATTTGCAAATGTCATTCGGCTAGAAGCCTTGTGGCTTATCTCTACACGCTCACCAATATCGGCAAAAATTGCAGTATGTTCTCCCACAATATCACCTGCACGAATAGTGGCAAAACCAATGCTTTGAGGATCTCGCTCTCCAGTATGTCCTACACGTTCATAAACTGCGCACTCTTTAAGATCACGGCCTAACGCATCTGCAATAGATTCTCCCATTGCTAATGCTGTGCCTGATGGTGCATCAACTTTATGACGATGGTGCGCTTCTACAATTTCAATATCACTGTAAGAACCCATCACTTTCGCTGCTTTTTCAAGTAATTTAAGCACCAAGTTAACACCAACACTAAAGTTAGCAGCAAACACTATTGGGATCATTTTGGCGGCATTTTCAATGGCTTTTTTACCTTCATCATCAAAGCCTGTCGTACCAATAATCATGCCTTTTTTCTGTTCTACGCAAAATGCAATATGAGAAAGCGTGCCTTCAGGGCGTGTAAAATCAATTAACACATCAAATTCACTCGCTTGAGACAGCAAGTTATCGGTGATTGTGACACCAATATGCCCAATACCCGCTAATTCTCCAGCATCAGCACCAATCAATGAAGAATTAGTACGCTCAAAAGCAGCACCTAAAACGGTTCCTTCTTGTTGAGAAATTGCCTGAATTAATTGGCGCCCCATACGACCACCCGCACCAACAACGGCAAGACGAAGTTCTTTTGCAGACATAACTCAATTTCTCCTTAACAATACTTATTGTCTCTATTTATTGTTTACAGATTAACGATGTCATCCACTTGATGCCAGCATTTAACGTTCGAGATAAGAAAAACACACAAAACCGTAGTCATTATCAGTAAAAGAGATGAACAGCATGATTATTCATTTAACTTTACTTTATACATAAAAAAAGCAGAGTCATTCACTCTGCTTTTTAAATTCACTATCACATTTAAGTGAGATTATTCGATAACTTTATAATCTAGGCGAAGCTCTTTAGGCACTTCAAAAACAATATTTTCTTCACGCCCTGATAATTCAATTACGTCATCAGCACCAAAGGTTTTTAAACGTTCTAATACTTGTTGAACCAAAATATCTGGTGCTGAAGCCCCTGCTGTAACGCCAACAATATTTGCATTAGCCACCCATGACTCATCAATATCTTCAAAGCTATCGATCAGATAAGAAGGCTTACCTGCACGCTGTGCAAGCTCCGCTAAGCGATTAGAGTTTGATGAGTTCTTAGAGCCAACGACAAATACAACATCCGCTTTTTCAGCAAGCTCTCTTGCGGCTTCTTGGCGATTGGTTGTTGCGTAGCAGATATCATCTTTGCGAGGCCCAATAATTTTGGGGAAGCGTGCATTTAAAGCATCAATCACTTCAGATGTATCATCAACAGAAAGCGTTGTTTGGGTCATAAAGCAAAGATTATCTTCATCTTTGACTTCTAATTTCCACACATCAGCAGGCGACTCAACTAAATACATTCCCCCCTCAGGGTTGTTGTATTGCCCCATAGTGCCTTCAACTTCAGGGTGTCCTGCATGACCTATTAAGATAGCTTCTTTGCCTTTACGGCTCGCTCTTGCCACTTCCATATGCACTTTGGTTACGAGTGGACAAGTTGCATCATAAAGCATTGTTAAATTACGTGAGCGAGCTTCTTGACGAATAGCTTGAGAAACACCATGAGCTGAAAAAATTAAAATCGCGTTATCGGGTACTTCTGAAATTTCTTCAATAAAGATAGCACCTCGTTCACGTAAGTCGTTAACGACATAGCGGTTATGAACGACCTCGTGACGAACATAAATAGGTGCGCCATAGATTTCCAGAGCGCGGTCAACAATGCTGATAGCTCGGTCAACACCCGCACAAAAGCCTCGTGGGTTAGCCAGCAGTATTTGCATGTGTTGTTTCCTCCTCAGGATTGATGCTGACAACTTCAATATCAAATGTCACTTCTTCTGACGCTAACGGATGATTAAAATCAACAGTTACAGAATCTTCAGTGACATCTCTTACAATGCCTGGCATTTCACTGCCATTCATTGCTGTAAATAGCATGATAGTGCCAGCCTCAGGCACACCAGACTCAGCGAAGTCAGAAGGCATAAAGTATTGGATCAAGTCAGGATTGTATTTACCAAAAAGATGTTCACCTGCAAGCGTAAAAGTTTTTTTATCTCCCGTTGATAATCCCAATAATTCAGCTTCTAAGGCTGGCGATAAACTTTCATCACCTAAACGAAAAAGAGCGGGTTTACCATGCGCTTGTGTAGATTCAGCAACAGAGCCATCTGCTAACTTTAAAGTGAAATTCAGCAACACTGCGCTGTCGTTGAGTACCTGCATAACCATACTAATACCTTCTATTAAGCGTAACCCCCGCCATAAGGCAGGGGTTATTTTAGTTAACTTCTTGTCTGATTACTTTTGCTTTTTTGTATCTTGAGGACTGACATTTTTATCAGGGAAAAAGCTCTCAATAATGATAAGCCCTGCACCGATACAAATCCCCATATCAGCAATATTAAAGGTAGGCCAATGCCAATCTCCAATATAAACATCAAGAAAATCGATGACAAACCCGTGGATCAGACGATCAGAGAGATTACCCAATGCTCCGCCAATAATTAGCGCATAAGCAACGTTACTTAGCTTAGCGCTCGCTTTGTTTTTATACATCATTACCAATAAAGTAATGCAGATTGCCAATGCAATCAGTGCAAAAAACCAACGTTGCCATCCTCCTTTATCTGCTAAAAAGCTAAAGGCAGCACCATAGTTATGGGCGTAAGTGAAGTTGAAAAAAGGCATCACGGCAACAGATTCATACAGACGAAATGTCTGCATGAAATACTGTTTCGTTCCTAAATCCAACACCACTACGGCGACGGCTAGCCATAGCCAGCGTAAACCTGTAGAGCAAAGTGTTTTCTTCATTAATTAAGCAAACTTACGTTCTTCACCGTTACCGGCTACGTTAGTAACACAGCGTCCGCATAATTCAGCGTGTTCCGCTACTTGACCGATATCTGTCGCATAATGCCAGCAACGAGGGCATTTTTCGCCGTCTGCTTTGTTAAAGGCGATTTTTAAACCCGCCATATCAGAAGCTAATGCTGTTTCTGGCGCTTCATTAATATCTGCCACTTTCGCTTGAGAAGTTAATAAAACAAAACGCAATTCGTTACCTAACGCATTTAACTTATCTGCTAAAGCTTTATCTGCATACAGAGTTACTGATGCTTCTAAAGAGCCACGCAGTTGTTTATCTGTGCGTGCTTGCTCTAATACTTTGTTGACTTCACCACGAACGGCAAGTAATTCAGCCCAGTAGTCATCATTTAAGGTTTCTGACGCATCTAAGCCAAATAAATCGGTATACCATTCTTCAGTTAAGACATATTTTGCACGTTCGCCTGGTAACTCATTCCAGATCTCATCTGCTGTGAATGACATAACTGGCGCCATCCAACGAACTAATGCTTCACAGATATGGAATAACGCTGTTTGGCAACTACGACGAGCAACGCTATCGCTTTTCGCAGTGTACTGTCTGTCTTTGATGATATCTAAGTAGAAAGAACCCATTTCTACTGAACAGAACTGCATTAGGCGCTGAATAACATTATGGAAATCGTAATTTTCATAGTGTTTTAAGATATCAGCTTGTGCTGCTTTCGCACGACCTACTGCCCAGCGATCTAACGTAACCATCTCTTCTGGCTTAACTTGGTGTTTTGCAGGATCAAAACCGTTTAAGTTCGCTAAGAAGAAACGTGCAGTATTACGAATACGGCGATAAGTATCAGCCGAGCGTTTTAAGATTTCATCAGATACGGCGATTTCACCAGTGTAATCTGTTGATGCAACCCATAAACGTAGGATATCAGCACCCAGCTTATCCATTACATCTTGTGGACTTACTGTGTTACCGATAGATTTAGACATTTTACGGCCTTGTCCATCTACGGTAAAACCGTGTGTTAAAACTTCACGGTAAGGCGCTTTGCCTTTGATTGCAGTCGAGATCATCAGTGAAGACATAAACCAACCACGATGTTGGTCAGAGCCTTCTAAGTACATATCTGCTGAATTGCCGTGGAATTCAGGACGCGCATCAACCACTGTTGAGTGTGTTGATCCTGAATCGAACCAAACATCCAGTGTATCTGGCGTTTTCATGTAATCGTCAGCTTCATCACCCAACACTTCACGGATATCTAAATCCCACCATGCTTGAATACCGCTGACTTCAACACGTTTTGCGACTTCTTCCATCAACTCTAAAGTACGTGGATGTGGCTCTTGAGTCTCTTTGTGAACAAACAGAGACATTGGCGTGCCCCAAGTACGTTGACGAGAGATACACCAGTCAGGGCGGTTTTCAACCATTGATTCAATACGTGCTTGACCCCAATCAGGGATCCATTTAACACCTTTGATCTCTTTTAATGATTGCTGACGTAAACCGTTTTTATCCATGCCAATAAACCATTGTGGTGTAGCACGGAAAATAACTGGCGTTTTATGTCTCCAGCAACATGGGTAACTGTGTTGCATGGCTTCGTGATGTAACAGAGCACCTTTTTCTTTTAACAGCTCAACAATGACATCATTTGCTTTGAAAACAAAAACGCCATCTAATGCTGGATAAGTGCCCGGCAAGTAACAACCATTAGGCCCAACAGGATTTGCCACTTCTAAACCGTATTTTTGACCGACAACAAAGTCATCAGGGCCGTGGCCTGGTGCAGTATGCACAGCACCTGTACCCGCTTCTAAAGTAACGTGATCACCTAAAATTGCAGGTACATCAAAGCCCATAAATGGATGATTAAAGCGCAATAACTCTAAATCAGCACCTTTGCATTCGCCTAAAACAGCCCAGCTTGTTACGCCAATTCGCTTCATTACGCCTTCAACAAGATCAGCGGCTAAAATCACGCATTCATCGTTAAAAGAGACTAATGCGTAATTAAATTCAGCATTTAATGCGATAGCGCGGTTAGCAGGTAATGTCCACGGTGTTGTTGTCCAGATAACCAAAGAAATAGGCTTATCTGTTACTGCATGGAATTTTGCGGCAACTGCGCTTGGCTCAACGGCGGTGAAACGCACATCAATCGACGGTGAAGTTTTATCGTAATATTCAACTTCAGCTTCTGCCAGCGATGAACCACACGCAGTACACCAGTGAACAGGTTTAGCCCCTTTTAACAGGTGACCATTTGCGATGATACGCGCTAACGCACGAATAGTGTTCGCTTCGGTTTTGTAATCCATAGTGAGATAAGGTTTTTCCCAATCTCCTAGAACACCTAAACGAATAAAATCTTTTTTCTGTGCTTCAATTTGCTCGTAAGCATACTTACGGCATTCCTCGCGGAATTGCGCTGCAGATATTTTCTCTCCTGGTTTACCTACGATTTGTTCAACTTTTAGTTCGATAGGTAATCCGTGACAATCCCATCCTGGAATGTACGGAGAATCAAAGCCTGACAGCCCTTTGGATTTAATAATAATATCTTTGAGAATTTTGTTTACTGAGTGACCAATATGAATATTGCCGTTGGCGTATGGAGGGCCATCGTGCAAAATAAATGTTTTCTTACCACTTTTAGCCTGACGAATTGCTTGATACAAACCTTCTTTGTACCAACGTGATAACATCTCTGGCTCGCGCTTTGCTAAATCCCCGCGCATAGGGAACCCTGTTTCTGGTAAGTTCAGGGTATTTTTATAGTCACTCATTCGATTCTCAGTTCCAATTTTCCGCTAGTTTATGACTCCGACCGCTGCGATAAAAAATCCCTAGCAGTAGCCACATCATCTGCGATTTGCTGCTTCAATGCATCCAATGATGCAAATCGCTGTTCATTACGTAATTTCTTTCGTAACACAACATCAATACGACGTCCATATAAATCCATATTAACGTCGATTAAATGCACTTCTAATTGTACGCCCTTCCCTTGTACAGTAGGACGACTTCCGATATTTGCCACACCGGGTAAAGGTGATTGATTATCTGATAAATAGACATCAACGGCATAAACGCCTTTAACTGGTGCAACTAAGCGTTTCATAGGAATATTGGCTGTCGGAAAACCAATGGTTCTACCCAATTCATTACCATGAACAACACGCCCACAAACGCTGTAAGGGTGTCCTAATAGTGATTCAGCAAGAACTAAATCATCATTGAGCAACGCTTCTCGTACCGCAGTGCTACTGATACGCAATCCTTTATCGCAATAACTTTCAGTATTAGCGACTTCAAATCCATATCTAACACCGGCTTGTTGTAAAAAATGGAAATCACCTTCACGATTTTTGCCAAAGCGAAAATCATCACCAATAGCAAGAAACTTCACCCCTAATTTATTCACCAACAGTGATGAAACAAATTCTTCCGGTGTTTGTGCCGCAAATTGTTTATCAAATTTGACACACAAAAGGTAATCAATACCACATTCAGCTAAATACTTAATCTTGTCTCGTAAACGAGTCAGACGTGCTGGTGCCTTTTCTGGTAAAAAGAACTCAAGTGGCTGAGGCTCAAATGTCATCACAACCGTGGGTAATCCTCGCTGCGATGCCTCTTGCTTCAAGTGTTTCAATAATGCCTGATGGCCTCTATGGACACCATCAAAATTCCCAATTGTCAGAACGCAACCGTGGTGTAGCGCTCTAATATTTTGTATACCGCGAATTAGCTCCATAACTGGCTCAATACCGTGGAAATTATTGGATTATACCTTGTCAAAGGCTTGAGAGTAACCCAATATATCAATGTTTATTGATGAGTAATATCTCGACAAGTCGATTCACTGTTATTCTTAAATTTGATTGCTCACATCAAACAAAAAATGGACTATCACTCACTTCTTGGTTATAAAATCGCATAAAATCAAGCATAGATCCTATTAGAATCTATTATTTATTACTCATATACACGATTTTGATGATTTTTTCACTCAAAAGACTGTATTCTACCCGTCTTAACTGATAAAATCTTGCGCCATCACAACGAAACAAGTGTCGCGTACAACGACGCTAATTTTGTATAAATCCATTGACAAACTTAGGTTGAAAAGGCATATTCCTTCACCTTTGTATTTGTCCTCGCTAGAATATATTTGGGAGTTGGAACTTGGCTAATATCAAATCAGCTAAGAAACGTGCGGTTCAGTCTGAAAAGCGTCGTCAGCACAACGCAAGCCGTCGTTCTATGATGCGTACTTACATCAAAAAAGTATACGCAGCAGTTGCTTCAGGTGATAAAGAAGCAGCACAAAAAGCATTTAATGACATGCAACCAATTGTTGACCGTCAGGCAACTAAAGGCTTAATTCACAAGAATAAAGCTGCACGTCATAAAGCTAATCTGCAAGCACAAATCAAAGCAATGTAATATTGCTTTCTTGTGTTATAAAAAACCGGCTTATGCCGGTTTTTTATTTTCTACTTTTTAACCGCAACCACTTTATGGGTTTACAACGCTCTTTTTATCTCCATTAAAGAGTTCTGAAAAATCAGTATTACAAACACGTTGAACCGCTGGATGTTGGATCATTCTCTCTGCAAAAATCGCGTAGTACTCTTCTTTTACCGTATCAAGCTTCCCAATCTCTTCGATATTACTATGAGCAAAAGTTTCGTCGGTATACAGTGAAGGCGCGACAAAGATAGCATTATAATTTAAGCCGAATGCTTTCATTAATGCCGCATCATCAAACTCACCCAATATTTCTACTTGCAGGTTTTTATTACGTATCCACGTTAATAAATGGCGACCTAACATATATCTACGCCCTGGAATGAGGAGCTTTCGCTCTTCTAAACATTCAGGAAACGGCTTTTCAGGAAGCGGATGACTGCAAAAAAAGCTCATATTACATTCGCCAAGTTTTACAGAGAACAGACCTTCTTGTTGTGACGAATCCACGGGGCAATCTGATAAGATCATATCCAGCTTATGCTGACTTAATTGTTCTAGTAATAGTTCATGAGTAGATTCAAAACAACGCAAATGGATTTGCTCATTATCAATGACAGCCGTTTCTAATACGCGACTGACTAATTGTTTTGATAACGCATCAGCAACACCGACATCAAACAGTAAATTCGACTCACGACTGTAGTTGACGATATCCAGCATTTCTTGGCTGAGCATAAACATTTTATCGGCATAACGAAAAATGAGCTGACCCAATTCTGAAGGAACTAATCCTCTTCCTTGGCGTTTAAATAACTTGCCACCCAATCTTTCTTCTAATGCTTTAATTTGCCCTGTAATTGTCTGAGGTGTCAGATACAGCGCTTGCGCTGCACCCACAACAGAGCCTTCTTTACACACATGCCAAAAATAATAAAGATGGTTAAAATTGAGATGTGACACCCGCATAGTTATCTTCCTTTCAACTTCTGTGCTTCATACACAGACTATGTAATAACGCATTAGTTTGCGATTGGCTTTCCTTGCACCCAATCCTCATAAAAACACCTACGGCACAATACACTGTATTGCACCGTAGGTTTAAATATATAGCTCGGTATTTATTGTGTTGAGAAACTCAAATCCGTAATAAATTTCCCTATATTGACTTTGTCTTTAACTTCGGTAAAACAGAATGAAGTAACAAATATCCCACAACAGCGGCTACTGTTGAACCGACTAAAATACCAAGTTTAGCGTAGGTATTATAAGCTTCATCCGCACCATCGAATGCTAACCCTGCGATAAAGATAGACATAGTAAAACCGATACCACATAGCACAGATACTGCAAATATTTGCTTAAGATTAATCGCATCTGGTAATTTTGCAATGCCTAGTTTTACCGAAACCCAACTAAAGAGGAAAATTCCAATCGGCTTACCTAAAAATAGACCTAACGCGATACCTAACGGTAAGGCAGATAACATGCCATCAAGCGTTACGCCATTTAAAGAAACCCCTGCGTTACTAAATGCAAACAGCGGTAAAATAAAATAGGCAACCCAAGGGTGTAGCACATGCTCTAATTCTTCAGAAGGAGAATCACCTTCTTTATTTCTCAATGGGATAAGGAATCCAACAATCACACCTGCAATCGTTGCATGAATACCTGATTTTAAAATACACACCCACAAGATGAACCCTAGAATTAAATAAGCAGCCGTATTACCCACTTTACGCCAGTTCATTATGCCCAGAGCAATCACGATTAAACCTGCCAAAGCGAGAGGCATTAATGCAATACTCTTTGAATAAAAGAGCGCAATAATGACTATCACACCTAAGTCATCAATGATAGCTAACGCTAACAAAAAGACTTTTAACTCGACAGGAACACGCTTACCCAGTAACGCCATAACCCCCAGTGCAAAAGCAATATCAGTTGCCGCTGGAATTGCCCAACCTTGCTGTCCAATTGCGTCCGCATGATTAAACATCAAATAAATCAATGCGGGTGCTAACATACCACCTACTGCGGCTATCGCAGGGAAAATGGCTCTATCACGCTGAGCCAAAGAGCCTTCTTTTAATTCACGTTTAACTTCCAATCCGACTACTAAGAAAAAGATCGCCATTAAGGCATCATTTACCCAAAGTAATAATGGTTTATCAAGTTCGAATGCACCGAATTTGATCATAATTGGAATAGATAAAAACTCATTATACAAAGCACTTAGAGGTGTATTCGCCATAATCAATGCGATAATAGCAGCAATAATCAGAAGAATACCGCCTGATGCCTCTAATCTCAAAAATTGTCTAATAATTGCCGTCATAATATTAACCTCAAAATTACTAATTTTGTTAATAATATGCTAATTATGAATTCGTAAAAAACAGATTATTTATGGATAATAAATCGATATTTCCGAAACAAAGAGAAAATATCAAGAAAAACAAAGCAAATAATCGTCGTCACTCAACAAAATATAGAAAAAAATAGAATAAAAGCAGATTTATAAAAGTTATTTTTATCATATTGATTTAATAAAACTTTATTTAAAAAACAACAAAAATAAGCATCTAATTTAATAATTAACACCAATCAACAAAATAGATCAAAAGTATCAATTTTTCTTATCTACATAAATAATGCTAATGTTATTCTTCATATTAAAATATACCCCGCAATTATAAATAAAAAGAAAATGTTGCATGTTTCACTATTTAACCATTGTGTTATTGTCCTATAGATAGTGAATACTCTCGTTACATTAAGGTTTCTATCAATATGTCGATTACTGTTTTTATTGCCGTTTTATTTGCTGCTATCTTTCATGCATGTTGGAATGCATTAGTTAAAGTAGGTAGTGATCGATTTTTAGGGATCTCGTTACTGACTTTTTTTTCGGGTGCTGTAACTCTACCCGCCCTGTTTTGGATTGGGCTCCCTGATGCCGGTGCTTGGAAATGGCTTATTCTTTCTGTTTTATTTCATATTGGTTACACACTCTCTTTAAGTCGCTGTTATACCCTAGCTGACTTTAATCAGGTCTACCCTATCTCTCGTGGCAGTGCGCCATTAATGACTGCTTTTCTTGGTTTTTTTCTCTTCCATGAAACACTACCTATTGCTGGGCTCATTGGCATTTTGTTTATCATTTTGGGTATTATCCTTATCTCACGTAGTAGAAAAATAGCAGAGTTTAATTTACGTAAAGATGCACTCTTTTTTGCGCTACTTACCGCATTATTTACCGCAAGTTATACCCTATCTGATGGTAATGGCTCTCGTGTAGGTGAAACACCGTTTGCTTATATTTTATGGCTCTTCTTTTTAAATGGCATCGCAATGTATTTACTTGCTTGGCTTCGTTATCGCCAACATTTAAAAACCAAGATAAAGGATTATTGGAAGCCAGCTTTCTTTGGTGGCGTGATGCAATTGGTAAGTTATGGCATAGTGATATGGGCGATGAGTCATGCCTCTATTGTGCTTGTCGCTGCACTAAGGGAAACCAGCGTGTTATTTGCCATGATCTTATCTGTTTATCTGTTAAAAGAGCAATTTAACCGTAAACAGCTATTGGCGTGTTTAGTGATTTTAGCCGGTATTGTTGCTATCAAGATGGGATAGAACAAAACATAATTCAAATAAAAAAGCCTGATGACAGAATTTATCATCAGGCCTTTTGAAGGTGATAAGAAAAATTATTTGGTTAAATCATCAAAGAATTTTTTCACACCATCTAAGAAGCTTTTAGAACGAGGGGTATTTTTCTCACCACTCTTGCCACCGAATGATTCACCCAGTTGTTGCATTAACTCTTTTTGTTTCTCATTCAGTTTGACGGGTGTTTCAACCACAACGCGACACATTAAGTCACCAATACTACTACTGCGTACTGATTTAACGCCCTTGCCTTTCATGCGGAACATTTTTCCAGTTTGTGTTTCTGCTGGAATTTTAAGTTTCACACGGCCATCAAGTGTTGGGACTTCAATCTCGCCACCTAAAGCAGCAATGGCGAAGTTAATAGGGACTTCACAGTAAAGATTATTGCCATCACGTTCAAAAATATGATGTTGGCGAACATGAACCTGTACGTATAAATCGCCTGCTGGCGCGCCGTTTTCACCTGCTTCACCTTCACCACTTAAGCGAATACGGTCACCAGTATCAACACCGGCTGGAATTTTGACAGACAGCGTTTTAGAGCGTTCAACACGACCATCACCATGACATTTAGAGCAAGGCTCTTTGATCACTTTACCGCGACCATGACAAGTTGGACATGCTTGCTGTACAGTGAAGAAACCTTGACGTAAATGAACCTGACCAGCGCCATGACAAGTAGAACAGGTTTCTGCTGATGTGCCTTCTTTAGCACCGCTACCATGGCATTTGTCACATGTTTCCAGTGTTGGTATACGAATTTCTTTAGTGACGCCACGAACCGCTTCTTCAAGCGTTAGATCCATGTTGTATTGTAAGTCAGAACCACGTGCTGCACGTTGTTGACGACGACCACCGCCAAAAATATCGCCAAATACATCACCAAAGATATCACCAAAGTCAGCACCACCGCCGAAGCCGCCGCCACCTTGACCACCAAATCCACCCTGTTCAAACGCAGCATGACCATATTGATCATAAGCAGCACGTTTTTGAGCATCACTTAAGATCTCATAGGCTTCTTTGATTTCTTTGAATTTTGCTTCTGACTCTTTATCACCTTGATTACGGTCTGGGTGATATTTCATTGCTAAACGCTTATATGCGCGTTTAATTTCTTTTTCGTCGGCAGTTTTACTTAAACCGAGTACTTCGTAAAAATCTCTTTTCGCCATTCTAGATTACCCTTGACATAAGCACACGGGCGTTGAGTTTCCTCGACGCCCGTGTTCGGTATCAGTAACTATTCACAGGTGAGTTACCGCGGCCCGTTAAGGGCATTATTTCTTGTCTTTGCCGTCAACTTCTTCAAATTCTGCATCGACAACATCGTCATCTTTCTTCGCACTTGCATCAGCACCCGTCGCATTACCTGCGGCGCCTGCTTGAGCTTGTTGTTGTGCGATTTCTAGCAGTTTTTCAGAAGCTTCAACTAATGCTTTAATTTTTGCTTCAATAGTGTCTTTATCTTCGCCTTTAGAAGCGATTTCTAACTCGCTTACCGCTTTTTCGATAGCTTCTTTATCGTTCGCTGGTAATTTATCACCCGCTTCTTCAATTTGTTTACGTGTACCGTGAACTAATTGGTCAGCTTGGTTACGAGTTTGTACTAATTCTTCAAACTTACGGTCAGCTTCTGCGTTTGCTTCTGCATCACGAACCATTTTTTGGATTTCATCTTCATTTAAACCTGAAGAAGCTTTGATTGTGATGTTTTGCTCACGACCACTGTTTTTATCTTTCGCTGATACATGCAAGATACCATCAGCATCGATGTCAAAAGTAACTTCGATTTGTGGCATACCGCGTGGCGCAGCTTGAATACCATCTAAGTTAAACTGACCCAGTGATTTGTTATCACTTGCACGTTTACGTTCACCTTGTAATACGTGAATAGTTACAGCAGATTGGTTATCTTCTGCGGTAGAGAACACTTGGCTATGTTTAGTTGGAATTGTGGTATTTTTCGCAATCAGGGAAGTCATTACACCACCCATTGTTTCGATACCTAAAGACAGTGGTGTTACGTCAAGTAACAGAACGTCTTTAACATCACCCGCTAACACACCACCTTGAACAGCCGCACCCATTGCAACAGCTTCATCTGGGTTAACGTCTTTACGTGGCTCTTTACCGAAGAAATCAGCAACGGTTTTTTGAACCATTGGCATACGAGTTTGACCACCAACCAGAATAACGTCGCTAACTTCGCTAACTTTCAGGCCTGCATCTTCTAATGCAACACGTACTGGTTCCATTGAACGTTTAACTAAATCTTCAACTAAAGATTCCAGTTTTGCACGAGTGACTTTGATATTTAAGTGTTTAGGACCAGTCGCATCAGCTGTAACGTATGGCAAGTTAACATCTGTTTGTTGTGCAGAAGATAATTCGATTTTCGCTTTTTCTGCTGCTTCTTTCAGACGTTGCATTGCTAATGGATCGTTACGTAGATCAATGCCTTGTTCTTTCTTAAATTCATCAACTAAATAGTTAATTAAACGGCTATCGAAGTCTTCACCACCTAAGTGAGTATCACCATTGGTTGACAGAACTTCATAGGTTTTTTCGCCATCAACTTCATCGATTTCGATGATAGAGATATCGAATGTACCACCACCTAAGTCGTAAACTGCGATAGTACGGTTACCCACTTCACGATCTAAGCCGTAAGCCAGAGCAGCCGCTGTTGGTTCGTTAATAATACGTTTAACTTCAAGACCTGCGATACGACCAGCATCTTTAGTTGCTTGACGTTGAGCATCGTTAAAGTAAGCAGGAACAGTAATAACAGCTTCAGTAACTGCTTCACCTAAATAGTCTTCTGCTGTTTTCTTCATTTTTTTCAGGACTTCAGCAGAAACTTGTGGTGGAGCCATTTTTTCGTTACGTGCTTCAACCCAAGCATCACCGTTATCTGCTTTTACAATTTTGTAAGGCATGATAGCAACGTCACGTTGAACTTCGGCATCCTCAAAACGACGACCAATTAAACGTTTGATGGCAAACAAAGTATTTTGTGGGTTAGTCACAGCCTGACGTTTTGCAGGTTGACCAACTAAGATTTCACCATCTTGTGCATAAGCAACGATTGAAGGAGTAGTACGATCGCCTTCTGCGTTTTCAATAACCCGGGCAGCTTTGCCATCCATTACAGCAACACAAGAGTTAGTTGTACCCAGGTCAATACCAATAATTTTACCCATTTAAACGCCTCCAAAGAGAATTCTTTATCAATTTGATTACCAATCTATATGAGGATGAATATTCATTTTTCAAGTCATAAATTAATAGACTAAACAACATCATCTCCAAGCGGATACAAAATCAACGCAACTCAATAGTGGTAATTGCAGTTGAAAAAGAAGATGGGGTCATAAATACATTCATCAAGGGGAATAATGAAAAAAAATGCAAAAAATGCGAAAATTTTGTGTCTGAGAATAAAACGAGAATTAAAACTTGTTATTTTTCATTACGTTACATCATTCACAAATAACATTATGACTTATCTAAAGTGTATTTTTAAGACCATGCTTAGAATAAGAGAATAACTATTTGAAAAATAATGTTTTTTAACTTTTATAATAAAAATATCAAATAAATATAGGGTTACTTTTGCGTTATCCAAACTTAGTCAAAGCTTTTCCTAGCCAGAAGTTTGGTGACAAAAATAACCTCTTACATTATTTATGCTGAAGTGGAACGGCGGGCTGATTTAGGTCTAAAAGCAGCAACAATAGCTTCATTAGTTTCGACATAAGGACCATCAAGCAGTTGAATGCAGTACGGTACACTAGCGAAAATACCGCTAACAATCACATTACCGTCGTTATCTTTTAACCCTTCTAATGTTTCTGCAATAGCCTTAGGTTGTCCTGGTAAATTTAGAATTAACGCTTGGTTACGAATAACACCAACTTGGCGAGATAAAATAGCTGTGGGTACAAACTTCAGACTAATTTGACGCATCTGCTCGCCAAAACCTGGCATTTCTCTGTCTGCGATAGCCAACGTAGCATCAGGAGTAACGTCACGACGAGCAGGGCCAGTTCCCCCTGTTGTTAACACTAAATGACAGCCGACTTCATCAACTAGCTCACACAGTGTTTGCTCAATCATGAGTTGTTCGTCAGGAATTAAACGTGATTCGATATGAAAAGGCGTAGTTAATGCAGCCTTTAGCCAAGCTTCTAAAGCGGGTAAGCCTTTATCTTCATAAATCCCACTTGATGCGCGATCAGAAACAGAAACTAACCCTATGCGTAATTCGTTCATATCAAACCTCTATTAATCAATCACCGTCTAACTTGCGCGCAGATATTACCATGAGAACACAAGAGAATTAAAAAGAATCTCAATATATTATTGATATTTAAAATTTGATTATTGAGAATAGATAATAAAGAAATGATAATAATCTATTTTTATTTGGCTTTAGCTAAAAATAAAAAAGGGAGCATAAGCTCCCCCTCTTTAATCTTGAATAATATTAATTAATATTACTCATCAATATATTTAGTAATATAAGATGCTGCTAATTTTTTCGCTTCGGCTAATTGTGCTGCATTTAATGCGCGAGCAGTACGTTTTAGCATAGCTTCATCACCATCACCATTTTCAACAGCAACAGAGAACCATGCATAAGCTTCTTTCAGATCGCGTTTAACGCCTTTACCGTAATAATAGTTTAAAGCTAAGTTATTTTGTGCCAAACCATTACCTTGTATAGCTGATTTTCTATACCATTCAACGGCTTTACGTGCATCTTTAGCGACACCGTCGCCTTCATCGTACATTACGCCTAAGTTATTTTGCGCATCACGATTACCTTGGTTGGCTGCTTTTGTATACCAGAAAACCGCTTTAGTGCCGTTACGCTCTACACCTTCACCATCATCATAAGAGACAGCAAGGTTATATTGTGCGTCTGCATGACCTTGCTCTGCTGCTTTTGTATACCAAACAACCGCTGCTTCATGGTCTTGTGCTACACCGATACCTTCATCATAAGAGATCCCAAGGTTGTATTGAGCATCACTATCACCTTGCTCACCCGCTTTAGTATACCAATACACTGCTTTCTCATGATCTTGCGCTACGCCATCACCATCATCGTAAGAAACCGCAAGATTGTATTGGGCTAAAGAGACACCTTGAACAGCCGCTTTGTTATACCAATAAACCGCTTTTTCTGCATCACGGTCAATATCATCACTCATGTCATACATAAGTGCTAAATTTAACTGTGCTTCAGCATGGCCTTGTTCTGCCGCTTTGGTATACCACTCTAGTGCTTTTTGTGAGTCTTGCTCAACACCTTCACCATTCTCATATTTCACACCCAATTGATACTGAGATGCTGCATTTCCACTTTCAGCACTTTTTTCAATTGCAGGTAAAGAGAAAGCAGTTTTACTTTCTGCCATTGCAGCGCCACTAAAAAATAACGATGCAAGTACCGTTGCCAAGACAATCTTTTTCATAATTCACCAATAATAAATAGAGTATTTTAATAATATATTTTTATAATTATTACTGGATAAATAATATATTCCAATCAATTTAATCTTAAAATTTACTTAAATGTTATTTTGAGAAGCAAAAAATGAAAATACCCACCTGTATAAGATGGGTATTTAAGATTTTTATAAGAATTTAACGACGAATTATAATAAATCCGCAATCATTTTCTCTAATTTTTCCTGATCGACAGCAAATTTGCGAATACCGTCAGATAATTTATCTACTGCCATTGGGTCAGCGTTGTGCTCCCAATAGAATTGAGCTTCAGTGATAGCTTCTGGACGCGCTTTCACTTCACCTTTGTAAGATAATTTATGTTCAACTTCACCTTCAGCTTCTGATAATTCTTTTAACAGTGCTGGTGCAATAGTTAAACGGTCACAACCTGCTAATTCTAAAATCTCACCCATATTACGGAAGCTTGCGCCCATAACAACAGTGTTATAACCGTGTTGTTTGTAATAGTTATAGATTTCAGTAACAGAAATAACACCTGGATCTTCAGCTGGAGCAAATTCTTTTTTATCTGTATTGGCTTTATACCAATCCATGATACGACCAACAAATGGAGAAATCAGGTAAACACCTGCTTCAGCACATGCACGCGCTTGAGCGAAAGAGAACAGTAAAGTCAGGTTACAGTTGATACCTTCTTTTTCTAATTGCTCTGCGGCACGGATCCCCTGCCAAGTAGATGCTAATTTGATAAGAATACGGTCGTTACTGATACCTGCATCATTATAAAGTTTTATTAAATGACGTGCTTTTTCGATACATGCTTGTGTGTCGTAAGAAAGACGTGCATCAACTTCTGTTGAAATACGACCTGGGATCAGTTTTAAAATTTCTAAACCGATATTCACTGCCAGTTTGTCGCAAGCATCAACAATTTGTTGTTCACGAGAATCGCTTTGTGAACGAGCCCATTCAATCGCTTCATCAATTAATTTACGATATTCAGGAATTTGAGCTGCATTTAAAATTAAAGATGGGTTGGTAGTTGCATCTTGTGGCTGATACAGTTTCATTGCTGCAATGTCACCAGTGTCAGCAACAACAGTTGTCAGCTTACGCAAAGAAGTCAATTTGTTGGTCATTTTGTTTATCTCATCTACTAGGTAAATCTGTTTGCAGTCACCTGCGGATATCTATTGATAATAACATGGACTGCTCACACTACAAGACGCTTAGATTCATACAAAGCAATTATTTGAATGCCAAACGTTTTCGCAAAACAAAAGCGGAAAAAAACAGAAGAAAATCACAGGCTGAATCGTTTAAATCGTCGAGTTTTACGACAAATAAGAGAAACCATTGTTTTTTCCTATTACTATAATTTAGTCTTTAATCGAAAGAATTTGCTATATTTGGTCAACATTAAAATAACGTATCGAGGGAATTATGCTAATCACCATTTCACCAGCTAAAACACTGGATTTCGAATCGCCTTTAGCAACAACGCACTTCACCCAACCTGAATTGCTAAAATATTCCCAACAACTTATCGAAGAATGTCGAAAATTGTCATCGAGCGATATCGCAAGCTTAATGAAAATAAGTGATAAACTCGCGGGATTAAATGCCGCTCGTTTTGGTGAATGGCAACCTAATTTCACACCAGAAAATGCACGCCAAGCTATTTTGGCATTTAAAGGTGATGTTTATACCGGAATGCAAGCAGAGCTTTTTTCTGAAGATGATTTTCAATTTGCACAACAACATTTACGTATGCTTTCTGGCTTATATGGCGTACTGCGCCCTCTTGATTTAATGCAACCTTATCGTCTTGAAATGGGAATAAAGCTAAAAAATAAAAAAGGAAGCGATTTATACCAATTTTGGGGAAATACCATTACAGAAGCGCTAAACAAAGCACTTGAAGAACAAGGTGATAATGTTTTAATCAATTTAGCGTCTGATGAATATTTTAAATCGGTCAACCCGAAAAAACTCAATGCTGATATTATTAAACCTGTTTTCCTTGATGAAAAAAATGGCAAATATAAAGTTATCAGCTTCTACGCTAAAAAAGCCCGTGGATTAATGAGTCGCTTTATTATTCAAGAAAAACTAACTAATAAAGCACAACTGAAAGAATTTAATCTTGAAGGTTATCAATTTAACTCAGCAGAATCAGAGGGTAACACTCTCGTATTTAAACGTGCAGAATCACTGGCGAAATAAAAATATTAACTATTAGCTATCAATAAAAACAGCACTAAAATCAGTGCTGTTTTTTTATATTGAGGCTCACAAATGTTTTACCACTAATGATAGAGGTGACCATGTTGGAGATGGAATAAATTCACTACCTTGCATTGTTGTCAATTGTTGTTCATTAAATTGCGCCATTTCTTGAATAATCGAAGCGAGGGATTGCATTGAAAGTGTGTTTTCTGTTTTGATAATTGTAACCGAGCTATTCGTCTGATTTTCTTTTGTTTTTAGGGTTAAAATAAATTGACCATCTTCTGTTCTATACTGCCAATCGTCACCCACTTGAGAAGAAATGAATTCATCATGTTCAGATAATCCTGAAATAAAAAGTTGGCTATTTTCGCCTTCATCATAAATAGTGACTTCACCATAACGCTTGTTCACGATATAAATATTACTACCACTCCCACCACTTAAATAATCAAGACCTGATTCAGAGATCAAAAGATCATTTCCACTTCCTGCACTGAGATTATCGTTCCCCTCTCCCGCAATTAAAATATGATGTCCGTGATTAACCACAATATGATCATCGCCCTTTCCGCCATCAATCACCGAGCTACATTTATTATGATTAACGACGATATCATCACCTGCCATTAACTCGAGAATAGGCAAGTGTTCAATTGATTGATTGTGTGGTTTCTGTTGAGTCATTAAAATAGATCTTAACAAAGAGTAAGGTGAATCAAGTGAATAAGTCGATAATGCCTCTTTATTTAAGGTCAGTGATTCAGGGATCATAAGCACATCATTTCCTGCACTAATAGTAAAATTTAGATCCGTCATTGGTGTTAATAAATGTTGTTGGCTCTCTTTTGTAGGAAGTGTAAAAACAACATTGTCTTTATCTATTAATCGAATAGTCACGTTTGTATTGACAATTTTATTTAATAGCGTTGGATTGAAAGATAGCGTTAAATAATCATCTGGAAGATAGCGATGAGATAAAAGACCATCTTTAAATGTCAAATCAAAACCACTTATATCTGTTAAAAAGAAATGGCTCACATTATCATCAGTTAGTTTATCAATATAGTCAGACAGTAAAATATTCACTCTTTCATTCTTATTTTTTGTTAAAAATGTTTTTATTTGATAGTTGTCATTGCCCTGACTCAATTTAATGTATGAGTTAGAATCAATACCCAAATAATTATTATTTTGGTTATTCCCGTGAATACCAAGTCGTAAATTTGTTCCAGATAAGAAACCACTGTATTCAAATTCAGGCAATAATTTTATATTTCTACTCTTACTTTTAAAAGCCGTAATAATTAATTTTTCAATCTCATTAATATAAAAGTCTTTAATAATGAGTTTTGATTTATTATATTGTTCTAAATAACTAAATTTGTATAATATTTTATCTTTAGTATTTTCATCCAACGTGAGTAAAAAACCATCTTGAGTTATTAACGTATAACAATGTGAAAGCGTATTATTTACAGAATCATCATAAACATTTTTTAATTTTATAGAGTGATAAATTAATTCATTATTTTCATTTCCATCATTTACTTTTATATCAAAAATAATATCTTTTTCTTGACGAGAAATAGCAGCAATTTCATCAAAATGATAGTTTAATTGCACAATACTAGACTCGATATGACTCACTTCATTAATAATTGTTTGAAATTGAATATTATAATTTTTTTCTAAAGAAGATCTTAAAATAACATAGTTATCATTTCCCTCCCCTCCTTCAGCATAACCTTCTCGTAAAACCAGAGTATCATTTCCTCCTAACCCATATAATAAATCGGTACCGCCAGCACCATCTAAATAATTATTCTCTTGGTTACCATAAATAATATCATCACCAGCCTCGCTACCAATTACGTTCTCAATACTGTCTAAATAGGCAATCACATTTTGATCTTGTAAGACAATATTAGGCATAGAATCAACTAATTGCTTTGAATACAAACGCCCATTCTCTTGATAAAGAAATAGCTTTGAATGAAAATTTTGACTGTTTGTTTGTTCTTCTGATTGTCTGAATTTAACATAGTTATTAGATAAACTAACCTCATATCCCGTATATTTGTTTGTTATTTTTATAATACGAAGTGTGTCATTTCCCTCTCTGCCATAAAAACGACTCGCATAAAGTGGCGATTCAGAGGAAAACAAATTGAACATATCATTTTTTTCGCCTCCACTTAATCGTTTAGTACCATTATAAATATCAAAGGTATTTTGAGTAATTAAAGGTGCTGCAATAACATCATTACCATGATAGGTATTAAAATAGAATTTTTCATTCTCATTCCAATCTGAGACATAATATTTTTTATATTTATTAGCTTTTATTAAACTTTCCGATAAATTTCCCACACCTAATACATTAATTATATTTTCTCTATTTGTTCTTATATTTTTTAAAAAATCACTATCGACTATATTATCAAAAATGGGAGAATCATCATCGGAAATAATATCCATTGTATAGCGATTCAATTCGTTAACATAAAAATCAACATCAAAAATCAGTGTCTCATGGGTTGCTATTGCTTCTTTAGGAAGATAATACTTATATTCTGTTTTTTCTGAGCGAAGATGATAAGAAAGTGCAGCTATTTTTTCAGCTACTTCTTGACTGATATTTTGAGATATCCGTTGAGCAACATATTCTCCTAATGGATTTAAAATTGAATCTAATGTTTTTCCCATTAAGTTTGGTATGACTTTATAATAATAATATTCTTGGTAAACCTGTTTTTCATTTGTATAAAAATAACGGCTCTGATGATTTTGTTTTTTTATCTCATCAAGATAATTGACTGCATTTTTGTCAATCATCTCTTCTAATTGTGTTTCTGTTTCTAAATAGATGATTTCATTCTTTTTATTTGGCAGTAAATCCCCCATTAAAAAGGCATAAAAACCATTATTAAGTTCTTCTAATGGCGTAAAATTTACCTTTGTCTTTGCTTCTTCAATAAGCCTTGCTGCATTATAAATCGATGTTGCAAGTGCAATAACTGCACCCGCCACAATACCAATAGGGCCTGCAATCGTTGAACCTGCAAGCATTGCAATAGAAACCCCTAGCGTAACCAACCCAGATACAACAGCAAAGGAACCATTAACAATATAATCAATTTTCCTTTTTTCATTATTTTCACCAGAAATTCGGCTAAAATTATCATAGGCATTATAAATATCAAATCCGATAGAAAGAACATTAAGTCCAATCCCTACTTTCGTACTTATCTTACTTACATATTCAAGTGGATTATGACGATATTTTAGTAATCCTTTAGCTAATGTAATTTCAATCAATTCAGAAAGACCATTGTAAGCCATCTCAGACCACATAATAGCTAAGTTATTAATGATCTCTTTTCGCTCTTTAGGCGATAACAATGGGTTATTTAGTTGTTCAGCAAGCATAAACGTGGAATTAATTGACTGCCACATACCATAAGTAATATTAGCGTAACCAATTTTACTAATTATTTTCATATGTCGAGGAAGTGTTAATGATGCATTTCTTAATAAATTCCAATCTTTATCACTGTAGCCTTTATTTCCTAGCTTAATCATTTTAGTTAATCGTTCAGATGCAGCAAGATAGTCGATTCTATTTACATCATTAGAAAGGAGATATTTAATTTTCTCTTCTTTATTATTTAATAAATAACGAAACAAAGAGATGACTTTTTTATCCTTTTCACTACCCGATATTGATAGAAAATAATCATTAAGGTGATAAGGATCAAATGTTAATTTTAAGTCCCATTTTTCTATCTTACTGAGATCAATGTCATCGATATTTTTTCCACTTACCTTAGCACCTAAACTGACTAATAAACTTTTATCAAAAAAGAAATCATTTATTTTTATTATCTCTTTATTTTTATAATCAAAGATCTTATCTTTCACATCTAAAATATCTGACGAATTTAAATCACTTGCTTTCTTTAATGCTATTTCTGGTGATGATGATTCAAGTATCATTTTATTGCGAGTCATAAAAATGATATTTTGAAGTTTGTTTATTATTTTTTTATAGTTTTCAAATGTTGATATATTGTCTAGCAATACTCGATATAAAATGCCTTTTTTGTTTTTATCAAAAAATGTAGTCAGAAGATTTTTTGAAAGTAAGCTTAATTTTTTAATTAATGTTGGATTGTCATAAACTGCATGAATAATTTCTATTGCTTGATTTGTTTTTTTTGTTAATGTCAATTTTTCTTCTGACAATGAGTCCAATGATAGCCATTGTTGATATGTCATTTCGCTCATCAAATATTGATTGAATTTTTTATTAACTAATGGATCATGTATTACTTGTGTTAATTTTTTTTCTATATTATTTTCATCTGAAGTTTTAAAAAAAGAAGATAGCTCATATAGATATTTTCTGCATGCGGTACTTATTGAAATATCATTACTGATAATTTTTTGACTAAGTTCTTTTAATATTTTCCTATGCTGTTCAGCACTAAGGTGATCGACTTTATTAATAATAGTTCCAATTTGATAAATATTAAGATTGTAATGATTTAGTTTAATATAATCTAGAACATCAGATATTGTTATATTATCTGAACAATCAAAAATAACCGTTTTAATATCTTTATTATAACCTAATTTAAATTCTTCATTATCTCGATAGTTAGGATACAGGTTAGAAAGTAATTGATAGATCTCTTTAGTGTGATTTTTATTTTCAATACTGATTTTTTCTTCTATTGAAATAGATATAAAATCATCAAACTCCGCCTCAGATATAATTACATTGTTTGATACCACACTGGCAAGTAAAGGTTTATCGATATACTGCCTCTCAATAAGTGGCTTAACAATAATGTTGTCTATTAAAAGAGAAACCTTATTATCAATAATCTGGTAGATCGGCATATTTAATCGTTGAGCAATACCCTCAATAAAAAAATCACCCGATTGATAACTCAATAATTTTTCTTTTTTAGCAAAAACAATCGTTTTTTCATTAAAAAATTGATTTTCTAAAATAATATTATGTAATTTTTCAACATCATTTTTTTGTCTAATAAAATCTTGCTGAAAAAAACTATCCTCTTCATTTCCTGTTGCAATAATTCTTATTTTATTTTTTAAACAATAATCAAGAAAATCGCTTATTTCTGGTTTATCATTTAAGTAAATACTTAAACTCTCACTTTTAACACCATTATAAAAATAAATTATTATATCATCTTGATAGTAAGCATCTATACTATCTATAATAATGTTATCAATATTCCTCCCATTAAATAAATTCTTATCATCAAATAAGAAATTAAAGTTATCTTTATTATCGTCAAATAATAAATAACTACTATCTATTTTATTTCTATTTTGATTTAATGATTTATCAAAAAGAATATGAATATTTTCTTCATTAACATAAAAATTGTTTGGATGATAACCATAATTTCTTTCACAATAATTATTATTAAAGTAAGTTTCTAACTGATTTATTTCATGGACGATCATTCTATTTGAAAATTGGTTATTTCTAAAGTAATCAAAGTATAATTCATGATAAGAACTTAAATTATTACCTTTTTTAACATCTATTTCAATTTCAATTAAATTGAGTAGTTTATTTATATCTTCATTATCTCTATATTTTGATAGTTTTTGATAGTTCTCTTTTAAATGTAGTTTATTATTATCCTCTATCAGAAATGTGTTTTTTAATTCAGGGATATCAATGTGTTCAATTATCTCAATTAAATATTGGTAGTTATTTTTAAATTCAATAGTGTAATCGTACCCCTCAACGCCAGCATTTCTATTTTTATCCAATAATAAATAGGGACTCTCTATAATTTGATTATAAATAAAATTACTAACACCATGAGAACCATCATTAATTTCATTCACCATTAATTGATAAAGCTTTGCAGCCACTAAACTATTTTTTTCAGCAAGTGAAATTAATTTTTCTTTTCCATAAATCAATCTATCGTAAAACAATTTATCTTCTAACTTATTTTTAACCTTATTTAAAATTCCAACAAGTGAGACATTCTTATTATAATTAAATAAATTTATTTTATTAATTAGAGAAAAACTAGCCGTTAATTTATCAAAATAGATATTTCCATTTAATATATCTATTAAAGAAACGATTTCTTTTAATTCTTTTGATTTATTTCCTTTAACTAAATAGCTATTTATTTCAATTAAATCCCTGTAATAAATATCATTAAATTCAACATATCCATTTCTTTTTTTGATCTCTTGGAAATTATTGAATTCGACCACATCAATATCAATACTATTATCATCATTTTTATTCAAAATAATCTTACTTGCCTGATTATTTCCAAGAATATCATTAATATGATGCTTAACTAAGTAAATACCCTCATCAACATATGAATTTTTTACAACAACTTCTATTAAAACATTCTCTTTTTTAAGCTGGAGAATAAGATCTCGCTGTTCACTATAATGAATAACACGTCCTGTAACACCCTCGCTAAAAGGTAATGAAAAACCTATTTTCTTTATACTTTCAGCAATGCCTTTATTGATATCAACATCATCATTATTCCACACACTTCTATAATTTAATGAATCCGTTTTTTTATACTCATCAAAAGTAATATATTTTTTACCTTCTATTTCATGAGCTCCATAGAAATCCATTTTGCTTGCCAATACTTCTTTTATAGCTAAAGGATCAGAAAACTCGAGTAACTCACTATTTGAATCAAATAATGTAAACTTGTAATTGTTTTCAGAATATTTTTTATATGCAATGGCTATAACATGATCTTTGAATGCAATAATGGCATAATAATCATTATATCCCTGTATAATTCGATCTATATGATGACTGACTTCTTCTTGACTAAAACCAATATGATGAATATTTGATTTCCCCAACCCTTTTTTATTTAATACTTCATTATATTGAACCGACTTTAACGAATCAAAAACAAAGTATTGAACTTTATTACATAACCTTTCCATTTGAAAATATTGAGCAAAAATAATATTTTTTACTTCTTTCATTAAATTTAATACTTCATACTCTTGTATATTATTAAATAAAATAGAGTCTAATTTATTTAGTATAATTTCCTTTTCATTTTGATAAGAAGAAATATTTTCTTTTAGCCAAAATAAATATTTATGCCCCCCTTCTAATCCACTATTTCTAATCTCTAATAAATAACTCAAACTCAAACCATAGCATAATCCAGTAAGTGATTGGACATGACTAAAATCATAATTAGTTTCTTTTGAAGCAATAAGATTAATTCGACTCATTATTTTTTCAAGTGGCTTAAGTAGATCCTCAGATTGTGAAAACCGCTTTACTATATTATTTTTTATTTTGGTCGTAAACCAGCCAGTACCCACTTTGTAAATTAGATGCTCTCCATTTTCGGGTATCTGGCTATATTTATATTTCGCAATCGTAAACGCCTCTTCTATATCATCAGTATAGATATGTAATACTTTCTCGGTTTTTTCTATCTTATCCCGTATAATAAAAATATTTTTATAGGAGAAGCTTTCATTAAGCTCAATAGAAAAACGTGAGTCAATATCTATCTGTTTTTTTATTTTTATATCAATAATAATTTCATTTATTATATCGTTATTACTTACATTCCAATATTCATTTAAATTAAAATAATTAGAATACTCTTTTTTATTATAATTACGATAATATAAAAAATCGTTATTATTATTTTTTTTAATTGTATTTTCTATACTATTAATCAAATCACCTTTACTATAAAAAAAAACGGATTCACCTTCAAAATCAATTATTTTAAATATATCATTTTCATTATCTATTTCTAAAATAAGTTTTTTGTTCTCCAATTCTACATAATAAGTTCCCGAAGAATGCTGAAAAAGAAGAGTGTTCATACGTTCTTTTTTTATTTTAATCGGCTCTCTAGCTGTTAATTTAGCACTATTTAAAAATAGATTCTCTATACTTAAATTGATTTTTACTCTGACAAAATCAATACTTTTAGTAAATTCATTTTTATTATAGAGTGAAAAATTATTTTCTATTCTTC
This sequence comes from Proteus sp. LHD240705, assembly GCF_047921555.1. NCBI lineage: Bacteria > Pseudomonadati > Pseudomonadota > Gammaproteobacteria > Enterobacterales > Morganellaceae > Proteus > Proteus sp. LHD240705. Next base: position 200,566 of record NZ_JBLRMI010000002.1, on the reverse strand, counting down.
TAAGAAATTCATTTGCTTCATATTCATTTTTAGAAATAAGGATCGAAGTGTAATTTTCAGTTAATACCCTTTTTACTGATTCAAATTTACAGAATAATTCTGCGCTATGCTCTTTTATATGATTTTCTATTATTAATGCAATTCTATTTATATCATCTTTAAAAATTAACTTTCTGAATCCATTCATATTTCATTCCTTTTTGTTGAATATATATATCCTTCTAAAAAGAAAATATATAATTCAAATCCACTCTTTTAAATCCTTATTTTCCTATTTTTAAAATTTAGCTCATAAAAAAAGCCCAACATTATGTTGGGCTTTTTTCAGGATAAATAATTAATTAAATTAGAAATTAATTATTTCAAAATTATTAATTTTTATTTAGGCGCACGTTCTAATAAAAAATCACGTAACTGCGCAAAATCAGCAGGTAAGAAGTGCGAAAGTAATTCTTTATCTGCACGCTCGGCTAGCTCTTTAGGTAATGGCAACTCCCCCCCTAAAATACGCTCTACACTCTCCTTAAATTTCGCGGGATGGGCTGTCCCCAAGAACAGACCATATTCGCCCTCTTTCAGCTCATCACGCAGTAAACGATAAGCAACCGCGGCATGAGGCTCTGAAATATAGCCTTTCTTCGCGAGTTCACGCACCGTTTCTTCTGTTGTTTCATCACTCACTGAACCATGAGCAAGATCAGAAAGATCCCAACCTTTACGACGATACAATTCTTCAATACGTGGCCAGTTATTAGGTTGGCTAACATCCATCGCATTAGAAAGCGTCGCCACAGTGCGATGAGGTTCCCATTTACCATTATCTAAATAGCGAGGAACGGTATCATTTACGTTTGTTGCCGCAATAAAGCGTTTTACAGGTAATCCCAGAGATTTAGCGAGTAAACCCGCCGTTAGATCACCAAAGTTACCACTTGGTACTGAAATCACTAGCTGCTCATGTTTTTCCGCAGGGATTTGAGCAACGGCCTCAAAATAATAACAAATTTGAGCAAGCAAACGACTGATATTAATGGAGTTCGCTGAGTTCAAATACATTGTTTTCTTTAAGAACTCATCATCAAAAGCCTGTTTCACTAATGACTGGCAAGCATCAAAATCATCTTTAATTGCAACAGTGTGAATGTTTTCACCTAATGTACAGAACAGTTTTTCCTGTAACGGGCTAATTTTGCCTTCAGGATAAAGAATAACAACTTGTACATTTTCTAATTTGTAGAAAGCATGAGCTACAGCAGCGCCTGTATCACCTGATGTTGCTGTTAAAATAGTAACAGGTTGGTTGCCAGCAACTTCTGACAACATTTGCGCCATAAAACGACCACCAAAGTCTTTAAATGCCAGTGTCGGGCCGTGGAAAAGCTCTAAACAACTTACATCATCTTCAACTTGGGTTACCGGTGCAGGAAATGCAAATGCGGTGCTAATACGTTTTTCTAATACATCAGCAGGAATTTCATCACCAATAAAGGCTGTTAAAATACGGCTACTACGTGTTGCAAAATCAAGTGCTAATAATTCATCAATTTCAGCTTTAGAAAACGAAGGTAAGTCTTGTGGAAAAAAGAGCCCTTGTTGTTTACCCAAACCTTGTTTTACTGCTTGAGCAAAACTGACTTGCTCTTGATTATCTTTCAAATTATATAATTTCATGACTTATCCTATCTGTCTTGCGCCACGCGTATCTATACGGCAGATATGTACAAAGCCTTCACTGTTTTGTACATAGTTTTGTTTCAGCCATTCGGCCATCTCTTGTGCGATTTCTAATGAATCACTAATCGTAAAAATGGTAGGGCCTGAGCCGGAAATACCACAAGCTAATGCACCTTTCTTCTGCGAAGCCTCTCTGGCTTTTTCAAACCCCGGAAGAAGTTGGGTACGATAAGGCTCTGCAATCACATCTTGCATCAAATTAGCGGCTAGTCCTGATTGCTGAGTATGGCAAGCATGAATAAAACCCGATAAATAACGACCGTGGTTAATGATGTCTGCTTTAGAGTATTGTTTTGGTAAAATCGCTCTAGCTTCTGCCGTAGAAACTTTAATTCCCGGATATGCCATAACCCAATACCAATCATCAAATGTTGGTACAGACTGACAAATAGTGCCATTTTGTTCCAAAATAAGTTGTAACCCACCTAAATAACAAGGTGCAACATTATCATAGTGCACACTACCTGAAATACGACCTTCAAGCTCCCCCATCATCAGCAGCAATTGTCTCTCACCAAAAGGCTTTTGGGCAAATTCATTAAGTGCAACCAATGCCGCAACAACAGAACAAGCACTTGATCCTAAACCAGAACCAATTGGCATATTTTTCTCAAGCGTCATTGCAACAGAAAGTTCTTTGCCTAATTTTTCACAAAATAACTGCCAACATTGATACACAATGTTTTGCTTAGGATCTGAAGGTAATTTGCTAACAAAGTGCCCTTTACTTTCAAGTGTAAATGCCGAAGCCGCGTCAACGGTGACACAATCACCCAATAATTGCCCATCAATAGGTGAAACTGCCGCGCCAAGGACATCAAATCCGACACTCACGTTGCCGATTGATGCCGGTGCATAAACTTTAACCACGCTTAAACTCCCAATTTCCATGATAAGGTACGTAATACATCTGCAAACACCCCAGCAGCAGTAACATCATTACCAGCACCATATCCACGTAATACCAATGGAATAGGTTGATAGTAGCGAGTGTAAAAGGCTAAAGCATTTTCACCATTTTTCACTTTAAACAGAGGATCATTTGCATCAACTGCCATTATCTTAACTTGGCATTTTCCTTCATTGATGATGCCAACATAACGTAATACCTTACCTGCTTTTTGTGCTTCTTCGACTTTTGCATCAAATTCAACATCAACTTGAGGTAAACGGTTTAAGAAGCTGGCTACATCACCTGAGCTATCAAATGAAACAGGCAGCACAGGCTCTACATCGATATCACTAAGTTCTAATTTATAACCCGCTTCACGCGCTAAAATAAGCAGTTTACGCGCAACATCCATACCAGAAAGATCATCACGAGGATCAGGCTCTGTAAAACCTTTATCTTTTGCTGAAAGAGTCGCTTCAGATAAGCTTTTACCTTCATCTAGTTGACCAAAAATGTATGACAAGGAGCCTGAAAGAATACCATTAAATTGAACTAACTCATCGCCCGCATTGAGCAAGTTTTGTAAGTTTTCAATAACCGGTAAACCTGCGCCAACGTTAGTGTCATACAAGAACTTACGGCGTGAAGCTTCCGCTGCTTGTCGAATTTGGTAGTAATAGTCCATCGACAGCGTATTCGCTTTTTTGTTTGGTGTAACCACGTTAAAGCCATTTTGTAAGAAATTTGCGTATTGTCGCGCAATTTCTTCGTTTGATGTGCAATCAACGATCACTGGATTTAAGAAGTGGTACTCTTTTTCTAAACGAATAAGCTGACTAAAGCTAAAAGGCTCTTTGGCTTCGTTAAGTTCTTGTTGCCAATTATCTAAATCAATACCTTGCATATCTGTCAGCATGGCTCTTGAGTTAGCAATACCACATACACGAAGATCGATATGCTTATTTTTCAACCATGCTTGCTGGCGATGGATTTGTTCAATTAATGCGTTGCCAACACCACCAACACCGACAATAAAGACTTCAACAATTTGATTAGTGTTGAAAAGCATTTGATGGCATAAACGCACCGCGTTAGTTGCAGAATCATTCGCAATAACGGCAGAAATAGAGCGCTCTGAAGAGCCTTGAGCAATCGCAACGATATTGATATTGCCACGGGTTAAAGCAGAGAAGAAACGCGCTGAGATCCCTTTTAAAGTACGCATACCATCACCTACAACGGAGATGATAGCGACGTTTTCCATGATATCTAATGGATCAAGTACACCGTCTTTTAATTCTAAATAAAATTCATCTGATAAGGCTTTTTGCGCTCTAATAAGTTCTTTTTGCGGTACACAAAAGCTGATGCTGTATTCAGAAGAAGATTGTGTAATCAGAACAACAGAAATACCTGCTCTTGACATAACAGAGAACACTCGAGCGGCCATCCCCACCATACCTTTCATACCAGGGCCTGATACGTTGATCATCGCCATATTATTAAGGTTGGTGATCCCTTTAACTGGTGTACTATCATCTTTTTGACCATCACCAATTAATGTACCTGGCGCATCTGGGTTGCCTGTGTTTTTTATTAAACAAGGAATTTGGAATTGGGCGATTGGAGCAATAGTGCGAGGATGAAGTACTTTAGCGCCGAAGTAAGAGAGTTCCATCGCTTCTTGATAAGACATGCCTTTTAACAGACGTGCATCAGGAACTAAACGAGGATCACAAGTATAAACACCGTCAACATCAGTCCAAATTTCACAACACTCTGCACGTAAGCAAGCGGCTAACACAGCAGCAGAGTAGTCTGAACCATTACGACCTAATACCACGAGTTCATTCTTTTCATTACCCGCAGTAAAACCTGCCATTAAAATCATATCGTCTTTTGCGATATTGAGTTCTAAGATGCGGCGAGTAGACTCAGGAATATCAACTGTTGATTCTAAATAATGACCTTGTGCGAGTAAATTTTTGACCGGATCGATCACAGTGACATTATAGCCACGAGCCTGCAAAACGGATCCCATTATAGCGATAGAGAGCTTTTCACCACGACAAATCATCGCTGCATTGATGCTATCAGGACATTGGCCTAATAAAGAGATCCCATGAAGAATATGTTTGATCTCTGCAAATTCACGCTCAACTTTATCTTTTAAGCGCTCATAGTCAAAACCAGGTTGTTTTTCTCTTAAACCTTGTAATAAGTTGGCAAAAATTTGCTCGGCTTCTCGTACTTGAGTGAGAGGATCTTCGCCTTCTGCCGTTTTTTCAATCATTGCAACCAAGTAGTTAGTTATCTTGGCTGGTGCTGATAATACAAGAGCGACTTGTCCTTGCTCTCTTTTTTTCTCAGCGATATCAGCAACATTCAGCACACGCTCTGCGTTGGCAACTGAAGTTCCCCCAAATTTTAACACTCGCATACAGCTCTCCTGATTTTTCACCCAAAAAAAAACCCGCATTTCTCAATGCGGGCTTTTTCGATTTTCGTTTTTTATATGCGACAGCCCGCCCCGCAATATAAGATTCCGGTGGTGGTGGTAATAATTGTCATTTTAGCTGGGCTGTAAATACGCATAACTATCCTGTCTGTCTCAAATTTAGTTTGACTATATACTGGTTAAAGCAAAGCGAGAGAGATGTCAAATTTTTTCTTTTTTTGCACCCAAAAATAAACTCAACTTAAATAAAATTTATTCGATCCTTACTCCTATTGTAGTATAGATATTGCTATCACAAAGGGATAAACAAAGAAAATAAAGCTACTATTTTAGAGTTATTTGGGGATTTGTACTTTTATAAGGAATAAGGTATTTTATGCTACTTTAAATTGTGTAACAAAACTGGAAAAAAAATAAACCCCCACTATATTTAACATATATTTTTCTTTTACATTACATAAATCAAATTATATAGTTAACTATTGAAATCAAGGTTAAGCTGTTATCTTGATTTTGATATGTGTCAACAAAAGTTAGCTTTTTAGATGGTATTTAATACAACTGGTGTTATATTGCTGTTAATAGACTATGGGCGTTTTGCATTCTGATTTTAGCGTTCATTGTCGATTAAAATTGCAAGTTTTGTAATAACGTGATGGTTATTTATCGAATTTCAATCTGGGTCTAGTTTTTACGTGCTAATAACAAAAATGAATAACCACACAAGCGCACACAGAAGTTAAACACAGATTTCCTTTTTCTATTTTTGGTAATTTTAGGTAGCAAATATGCAAACCCCGCACATTCTGATTGTTGAAGACGAAGTTGTTACTCGTAATACCCTGAAAAGCATATTCGAAGCTGAAGGGTATATCGTACACGAAGCCACTGATGGCAACGAAATGCACAATGTTCTATCTGATCATGATATTAATCTGGTCATTATGGACATTAACCTTCCTGGTAAAAACGGGCTGTTACTTGCTCGTGAATTACGTGAACAGGCAAGTGTTGCATTAATGTTCCTGACCGGTCGTGATAATGAAGTTGATAAAATCTTAGGCCTAGAAATTGGTGCCGATGATTACATTACTAAACCATTTAACCCTCGTGAATTAACGATTCGTGCACGTAACTTACTGTCACGTACCATGAATTTAGTTAATGGCACAGAAGAACGCCGTTTAGTGGAAAGCTATAAATTCAATGGTTGGGAGCTTGATATTAACAGTCGCTCACTAATCAGCCCTGCTGGTGAACAATATAAATTACCACGCAGTGAATTTCGTGCGATGCTACATTTCTGCGAGAATCCAGGAAAAATCCAAACTCGTGCAGAATTACTGAAGAAAATGACAGGCCGTGAACTGAAACCTCATGATCGTACGGTTGACGTAACTATCCGTCGTATTCGTAAGCATTTTGAGTCAACACCAGATACACCAGAAATCATTGCAACAATTCATGGTGAAGGTTATCGCTTCTGTGGTGATTTAGACGAGTGATTTTGATTCTATCTCAAACACTTTCTTAACAAAAACCCCCGAATTACCATTCGGGGGTTTCTTTTATCTAAAGAAGGATTAATAAAATCACAAATAGTGAAAATTGATCTCAGCAACTATTTTGATAAAAAATATAACTTCTTTTTTAAAAAAATTTTAAACCTTATTCGTATTAATTTTATTAACCATTAATTTCTCTAGTAAATAAAAATCACTCTTTCCACGGCATAATAGGTACTGCACTAATCGCATTTTTTGGCGAACCATCAATGACTTTATCTGAGTAAGTCAGATAAACTAAAGCATGGCGCTGTTTATCGTAAAAACGTACAACTTGAAGCTTTTTAAATACTAATGATGTTCTTTTCTGGAAAACAACATCACCATTATTTTTCCCTTTAATAACCTTTTCGCTTAGTTCAATAGGCCCTACTTGCTGGCAAGAGATAGCCGCATCAGCAGTATCTTCAGCAAGACCTAAACTCCCTGAAATGCCCCCAGTTTTTGCTCGGCTTAAATAACATGTGACATTTTTAACTTCAGGATCATCAAATGCTTCAATCACAATTTTATGGTTAGCGCCAAAAAACTTAAATACCGTATCCACGTAGCCAATTTCTTCTGCTTTTGCCATCAAAGAAAAAGGGAGTAATATAGATATTGCTAGCATCTTTTTGAAATTTAACATATTTACCTAGTTCCATTGAAAAGATGAGAAAATAGTTTTGTCTAGAATAAAACAATCTATTACTAACTGATAGAAGAATTTGTGTACATTAGTCGATGAAAAAGACTATATTTTACGATTGTCTAACAATATAACTTGTTATAGATGTTCAGGCTCTTTACCATCTACTTCTACTGCAATAAACAAACGAATATGACTAAGGGAGATGTATGGATCAAACCAACATCATACGTGATTTGCTCGCTTGGCTTGATAATAACCTAGACAAGCCATTATCCCTCGATAATGTCGCAACCAAAGCGGGTTACTCCAAGTGGCATCTACAACGCATGTTTAAAGAAGTTACAGGACAAGCGATTGGTTCTTATATTCGTTCAAGGCGTCTATCTCGTGCAGCCGTTGCATTACGTTTAACGAGCCGCCCTATTTTAGACATTGCTTTGCAATATCGTTTTGATTCTCAACAGACTTTTACCCGCGCTTTTAAAAAGCAATTTGATAGAACACCCGCACTTTATCGTCGTACTGATGAATGGTGTGCGGTAGGAATTTGTCCACCAATTACCTTAGATCCTCAAAATTTACCTAAATGGGAATTTGTAACGCTATCTGAGAAGAAATTAATTGGTATTGAGCAAACTTGTAGCCACACCCTTGAGCAATGGGCTGAAGCCTGCTCTAACATGCGCCAAACCTTCTGGCGTTACTACATGAGCAAGATAAGCGCTGTCCCTCATCAAGTTTATGGGCTTCACCACGCACAACATAGCGATGAGCATGAAGACGAACAACGTGTGCTTTACACAACTGCCGTTGAGCCAGATTATGCAACGTTTATCGATGATGATGCAGCAAATGAAGTCTCTCTTGCTGGCGGTGATTACATTCGCTTTGATTTTGAAGGTGAGGCAAAACGTGGTGCAATGCAGGAATTTTTATTCCTAATTTATGGTGTCTGCTTACCTAATATGGGATTAACGCGCCGTAAAGGCTATGACGTTGAAAAATACTATCTTAAAAATGTGAGTTACAGCAATGAGATGGTGACTGAGCCACAAGATCATATCGAACGTTTTGAATATTACATTCCAATTAAACGCGAAGATGTAACCGCATAAGAAAAAGCTCTCTTTGTAATATGAGAAAGAGAGCTTTTATTTTTTAGCGCTGAACTTCATCTAATGCAGTATCAGTAAGATGACTCACATCACCCGCTGTTTCAATCACCCAACCATTAGCAAGCCAAGGGCTATTTTGATAATCAACGCGTGAAATTGAGCAATTACGCAGTCTTAAACGGCGTTCTGCATATGCAGGTAATCCTAATACAGTACTCAGTAAGCACCCTAAAGCAATACCATGACTGACTAAGAGTGGGCGGCTATTTGCGGGTAAATCAAGACATTGATTTAGCGCAGCCTGCATACGACTTGCTAATTCTGCCATTGATTCTCCTTGGGGAATTCGTCCATCAGGTGTACCATCAATCAAACTCTTGCGCCAAGCCTCTTCTTGTGTCTTTAATGTTGCGATCTCTCGCTGTTCAAGAACGCCCATATTGAGTTCACGTAAACGTGGGTCAGTTATCACTTCACAGCCACAAGCTTGTGCAATGATTTCTGCCGTTTGACGAGTACGGCCAAGATCGCTTGAGATAATGTGGGTAATGCCTGCTGATTTTACTTTTTCAGCAACTTGCTGTGCTTGACGCACACCATTCGCTGTTAGTGGGCTATCAGATTGCCCTTGAATACGTCTCGCCACGTTCCATTCAGTTTCACCGTGGCGAACAAGATAGACCTGTAACATACATTTTTTCCGTTATACTGCTCTAATTTTTCAAAGGATGATTAATTCATTATGTATCATGTCATTGCAGCCACTACGAATCCAGCAAAAATCAACGCGATAAAACTCGCCTTTGAGCAAGTATTCGGTAAAGATACCTTTGATATTGAAGATATTAATGTCGATAGTCGTGTTCCACAGCAACCTATCGGAAATACAGAAACGAGAACTGGCGCACGTCAACGTGTGATGGCGGCTCGTCAAGTTCGCCCTGAAGCTGATTTTTGGGTTGGCGTCGAAGCCGGTATAGAAGATGATATGACCTTTGCTTGGATTGTTGTCGAACATGGTCAAATTCGTGGAGAATCACGCTCAGCAAGCCTTATGCTACCAGAACAGATCTTAAAAGGGATCCGTGAAGGTCGTGAGCTTGGCGATGAAATGGCTTTCTTAACAAAAATTGACAACATTAAACAGCGTGGCGGTGCGATTGGTTATTTTACTGATGGCCTACTCAGTCGTACTTCTGTGTATCAACAAGCATTAGTGCTGGCATTAGTACCAGTCACTCATGATATCTATAAAGAACTCAATCAAAAAGAAGATTAATAATTAATCTAATGCGTTTTTTTAGATAACCCAGCTTCTAGATAAGTTTGCTGTTAGATAAAAAAGAAACAAAAAAAGCCATTTAATCAAATAATTAAATGGCTTTTTATTATTCTAGTCTAGAGAGTAACAACGCGACTATTTTTTCGTCATTAGCTCTTTTTCAAGCCATAATTTCACATCATGTGGCGCTGTTTTTAAACTATTAGAGCCTCTAGTGATGGTGGCAATGCCAACGCCTAACTCTTCTTTTAACTCACGCTGACTTAAATCCCCTCGCATTAACTCTTGCACAATGCGAACTCGAGTTGCCAAAGCACTACGTTCATCAGGTGTCATTAAAAGTTGTAAAATAGGAAATTGCACATCTTGCTCAAAAGCATGTTGTAATAACTCTACAAATCTTAGCCAGTGCTCATTCTCTTCAGGTGATAATGCAGGATCTTGCATCGTGGGAACCTCTTTTTGCCACACTCATTAACTAGTACAAACTATATCATACTTTGCTAATGTACAAAGAGGCTCCAACAATAAATCCTTTTTTTATCCTTTAATATCGGCTATTCCACTCATTTTCAGTCAGTACTGGCTGCTGTTCACCCGCAAAATAGCTATAGAAAACAGCAAAAGAGAGTACGTTTTTCACATAACCACGAGTTTCAGCAAAAGGAATACTTTCAACAAAAGCAATTGCATCTAATTGACCATTTGCATCAGATAACCAACGATCAACACGCGCAGGCCCCGCATTGTACGCAGCACTTGCTAAAATACGGTTTTGGTTAAAACGCTGATAGACAGAATCAAGATAAGCGGTACCAATCTCAATATTCTTCACAGGATTTGTCAATTGCGCACTACTTGTATATCCCGTAATCCCCGCTTGTTTTACCGTAAACTCTGCTGTTTTTGGCATAACCTGCATTAAACCTGTTGCACCCGCTGAAGAACGGGCTTGAGGATTCCACGCACTTTCTTGGCGAGCAATCGCCATCGCATAATTGCGGTCGATCGATTTATCTTTCGTATATTGCTCAAACTCATTTTTCCAAGCAAGAGGGAAGCGTTCTTCTAGATGATCCCACATTTTCCCTGTGATCGTGGCTTGCACCGCTAAATCAGCCCATTTTTGCTCATACGCATAACGCGCTAATTCAGACTGTATTTGCGCTGGCTGTGAAGCAACATAGTTTGCCCACTCTGATCGCGCTAAGTTATCCATCTGCCAATACATCAATTCACGAACACGCTGTATTTCTGGCTGATTAGGGATGTTTGATGAAACACTTGGGGCTTTATCTATCACCATCACATAAGGCTTACCTAATTTGGCAGCTGCAACCATTGGGTAAAAACCACGATTTTGTGTTAGCGCTTCTAAAATAGCTTGTGCTTCACTGTTTTTACCTTGTGATTGCAACACCATTGCTCGCCAATAACGCCACTCTTCCTTATTTTTACTTTCCGGAGAGAGCCTTTCTAACCACAATGCCAATTCAGCAGGTTGGTTTTGGCTTAATGCTAGGCGTACACGGCGCTCACGCAATGTATCTGATGCTGTATCTTGAATAATGCTATCACGCCATTTTACCTGCTCTGGTGTCGCATAAGGCATATATTGCCACGCCACAGTATCACGCATTAACTGGCGCTCACTGGCTGTCATTTTTTGTGCATGCGCGATATTGTCCAGTTGTGCTCTTGCTGCATCTGCGTCTTTTCTTGCCCAACGTGAAAATGCAGATTGTATGATTGAACGTGTGAAATCTGTCGGTGAAAGAGTGGTTGCATAGCGTCCAACTAAATTGGGATAGTCTTGTAATTCAACCAAGGCATCACTAATGGTTTGATAATTTTCAGGGAGACGTCGAGCCAAGTAAGCAGCAAGCGCCGTATTACCATTTTTAACCGCTAAATTAATGCGTTCTAACACCAACTCGGGTGTTAATTGATTAGCTTTTTGCCATTCATCAAAAAGTGAATCACAACTTGATGGCATTGATGTGCCATTAAGCCATGCTTCTTTAGCCCCTACCCATGCCGTTTGAATATCACCTGTTGCCCATTTTGCATAATAATAATTACATCTTGCAGCTTTAGGATTTGGTGGATTGGGGCTAAAAGTCAGTAAGTTCTGCCACTCTTGGCGTTTAGCCAATTCATTCACAAACAGTGAAGGAAGTGCTTTTGCTGGTGGCAATGTGGGATATTTAGCAACAAATTCAGTAACCACTGCTGGCGCAATAACATCAAGATTATCCGTAATTTGACGGTATTCCAGATAAGGATAAAGTGGATAGTTTTGTAATGTAGGTAGTAGTTTTTCTACTTCATCTGTTTTTTTCAGATCCCATGCTGACTTAATTTCTTGATAACGGGCACGTTGTTCACTTAATGAATCTGCTTGCACCCATGTAGAAAAACACAATGCCCCAATTGCCAATGCTAACGACCACTTTTGCTTCACCACGTTATTTCTCCCACCTCAAATAGAACCACCAAAGAGTGAATACATTAGCTAATATGATAATCATTAACAATGTAAGTTCCCCTCTTTAAGAGAAATTTTCTTTACTTTCAGAGGAAGTACGAAAGGTGGATAAAAACCTCTCTTTTGACTAAGGTTTTCTTTTATAAATCGGGTATACTGGCGACTTTCATCATTTTCGGGTCTTTGGCAAAATACTGGCATTGACTTTGCTATTGTTCATTTTGGTACCATAAACACGCGGCTTAATCACAAAAAATTTGTTTTTAGCGCAAAAAGTGGCACCTCAGATAAAATCTCTTTTATAATCAAAGGGTAATTATAGTGGCTCAATACGTTTATAGTATGTTGCGTGTCGGGAAAATTGTCCCACCTAAGCGACATATCCTTAAAAACATTTCACTCAGCTTCTTCCCGGGCGCGAAAATTGGTGTGCTTGGTCTTAATGGTGCTGGTAAATCAACATTACTACGCATCATGGCAGGTATTGATACTGATATCGAAGGTGAAGCACGTCCACAACCAGGTATTAAAATTGGTTACTTACCACAAGAACCAAAATTAAACCCAGAACATACAGTACGTGAAGCCGTTGAAGAAGCCGTCAGCGAACTGAAAAACGCATTAAACCGCCTTGATGAAGTTTATGCGGCTTATGCCGATCCTGATGCTGATTTCGATAAATTAGCAAAAGAACAAGGTCAGTTAGAAGCGATTATTCAATCTCATGATGGCCATAACCTTGAAAATCAATTAGAGCGTGCAGCAGAAGCGCTACGTTTACCTGAATGGGACGCAAAAATTGAGAAACTTTCAGGGGGTGAACGTCGCCGTGTTGCTATCTGTCGTCTCCTGTTAGAAAAACCAGATATGCTGTTATTAGATGAACCAACTAACCACTTGGATGCGGAATCTGTGGCTTGGTTAGAGCGCTTCTTACATGATTATGAAGGTACTGTTGTGGCGATCACCCACGACCGTTACTTCCTTGATAACGTAGCGGGTTGGATCTTAGAACTTGACCGTGGTGAAGGTATTCCATGGGAAGGTAACTACTCTTCATGGTTAGAGCAGAAAGACGCGCGCCTTGAGCAAGAAGCGGCAACTGAAGCGGCTCGTCATAAATCTATTCAGAAAGAACTTGAGTGGATCCGCCAAAATCCTAAAGGTCGCCAAGCAAAAGGCAAGGCACGTCTTGCTCGCTTTGAAGAACTTAACAGCGTTGATTATCAAAAACGTAATGAGACCAGTGAACTCTTTATTCCACCTGGACCACGTTTAGGGGATAAAGTGTTAGAAATTAATAATCTAACAAAATCTTATGGTGATCGCGTTCTGATTGATAATTTAAGCTTCTCTATTCCTAAAGGGGCGATTGTCGGTATTATCGGCCCTAACGGTGCAGGTAAATCAACACTATTTCGTATGATCTCGGGTCAAGAACAACCAGACTCAGGTACACTCACTTTAGGTGATACTGTTAAACTGGCGTCTGTTGATCAGTTCCGCGACAGCATGGACGACAGTAAAACTGTTTGGGAAGAAGTTTCAGGTGGCCAAGACATTATGCGTATTGGCAACTTTGAGATCCCAAGCCGTGCCTATGTTGGTCGTTTTAACTTTAAAGGTATTGACCAAGGTAAACGTGTTGGCGAACTTTCTGGTGGTGAGCGTGGTCGTTTACACCTTGCGAAGCTGCTACAAGTTGGCGGTAACATGTTACTGCTCGATGAACCAACCAACGACCTCGACGTTGAAACTTTACGTGCGTTAGAAAACGCCCTGTTAGAGTTCCCTGGTTGTGCCATGGTTATCTCGCATGACCGCTGGTTCCTTGACCGTATTGCCACGCATATCATCGATTATCAAGATGAAGGTAAAGTGGAATTTTTCGAAGGTAACTTTACTGAATATGAAGAATACAAAAAACGTACATTAGGCAACGACGCTATTCAGCCTCGTCGCATGAAATACAAACGTATGACAAAATAGTTTTAATTATTTTCCTTACGACTAAAAATAAAAGCAGAGATTATTCTCTGCTTTTTTATATTTAATTAGTTTGAAATTTAATAAATATATTTAAAGTTTAAAATAGAAAAAATAAAGTCACATTAATCTAAAATAATCCCGAAAACACAGATATATCTCACTATTACTTAACGGATTATATTATGATAAGAATTAATTATTTTGAATTTTATAATTATCGGACTGAAATATTATTAGGTCATGTTATTCTAAATGGTATAAATGAAATTATCACTCCACTATTTAGAGATAACATTGATAAAGAAAATTTCTATTCTGTTTTTATCACAAAATCATTTATCGGTAGAAAAGAACACAGATGGGAAATAAAAAGTTCAAAAATTCAAACTCTATCTGAGAACAATATTATTATAAATATTTGGCTATCTCCAAGAAATGTTTCAGATGATATTTATTTATCTCAAACATTAAAAAATAAAAATTATAAAAGTGCTAAATCAATATTATATCTTGGTAAAATTATTATTGTTGAATTTGGACATATCTTCTCATGTGTCACTTTGGATGCCAGTATAAAAACAAATAAACGCTATCCTGATAATATTCAACAGGGTGAAATGCATAAGAGAAGGCCTGCGATTGTCGTAAAAGCAGATGACAGAGGAGTTAAAGTCATTCCACTCACATCAAAAAAGCCTCATGACTTAGCCGTTAATTCCTCTATTTTTAAATTATCAGATGAATCAATAAAAAACATTGGTGATCTTGCTAAAAAAGAAACTTATGCTTTATGTGATATGATCCAAACTATTTGTGTAACGCGAATACTTCCTCCTTTATTTAAATTAAAAGGATACAATCAATATTATAGAAATGAGGATTATCGAGCTTCACTTTGTCGTGGAGATAAAAAATTATTAGATAAAGGGCTACTATCATCAATATCAAAAAATAAATTATATACAGAAATTGAAGAATTAAGAAAAACAAATAAAAATTTAGAATCAGAGTTATATTCTTTAAAAAATGACTTATTGATATTAAAAGAAATGTATATGTATACCCATGAAAGCAATGCATTATATATTGATGAGGTTGATAATGAGATTTTATTATACAAAAACTCTATTGAATAATTATATTGCTGTTATATTTTCACTATGATACTCTTATTTCGTTGGTGGGGACAAAAGAGGCGGCAATCTTCCCCGCGACGCTGAAAAATTGCGATGCCGACGAACACAAAGATTAAAACTAGAAAACCACCTTACGGTGGTTTTTTAGTTTCTGTTTCTTTAAATTATTTATTTTTAATAGTTAGTTTATTATGTAGTAAATAATTATAAATAATAACTTAGCTCTCTTGCCTATAATCAAACGTTAAAGGCGCAGTAAATGAAATATTACCATTTACTAAACGATAGCTTTCAGGCGCTGGAAATGGCGAAGCACGTTTAATCGTATTTAACGCTTCTCTATCAAGAATACGATTACCTGATGATGTTTCTACTTTCGCGTCTAATAACTCACCTTTTGCATTTAACACAATAGAAACTTGTGTCACGCCCGTTGCTTTAAAGCGCAATGCTGTGCGTGGGTAGCGTTTATAGGCATTAATATGGCTATGAACTAAGCTTTCCCAGCCCATTTGCCCACTCACAGAAGAAGTAGATAAACTATTAAATTGAGCACTACTACTTGTATTAGAACCAGAAATAGGTGCGCTTGTTACATCTGATGGTGCTTCTGAGACAGGAAGATCATCAGGTACTTTCACCGCAACAGGTTTTGGTTTCACCACTGGTTTTACTTTTGGCTTTTCTGGAATACGCTCATAAGTACCTTGTTCTACTACAGGCATTTTAGGTAAATCTAACACTTCTTTGATAGGTTCTGGCTCTACCTCTGCGGGTTCAGGAACAGACATCACTTTTTCAGGCCCAACAGGAACTTCTTTTGTTTCTGCCTGTGCTAATTGATAGATACCAAGATCCATTGTCATCGCTGGTGGTAAAACACCATGGCGTTCATCTTTAGATGTTATCCAGCCAATAGCGACAACAGCTAACGTTGCATGAAATAAAATACTGGCGGTTAATCCACCAATAGAAAATGATCCACGGCGTGAAAAAGTCGCCGACATACTACTCATAATTCTTGCCTCTGATTTTCTTTCTTGTGAATTATAGGCATAATACAAACACAAATGATATTGCTTATTATTAATAATACAATAAAAAATTAGCTTGATAATTATCATAACTTGTTCGCATGAGAAGCAGTAAGAGCTTATTATTTCACTCTTTTTTAGACACCAGAGATTATGGCTAGCGATAAATCATTGGCACAAAAAATTAGTTGTGCCTATCAATCAACCTATGGACAACTTGTGCGTTTTTTCCACAAACGTACGGGTAATTACCATGATGCAGATGATTTGTCTCAAGATGTGTTTACACTATGGCTAAACAGAAAAGAACAAACACCTGTGCAAGAACAGCGTGCTTTTCTGTTTAAAATAGCGAACCACGTTTTGATTGACCATTGGAGAAAAAATCAAAAGCAAAAAGATATCTATCAGGATGATTGTGAATTAGATGACGCCGCTCAAAGTTATACCACGGAGCTTGATCCGGGGTATGTCGTTGAGCATCAACAGCGTTTAGATCTACTTAGCGAAGCAATTGAAACATTACCTCCACGCCGTCGAGAAGCATTTGTTCTTTATCGTTTTGATGGACTATCACAAAGCGAAATTGCAGAGCAAATGGAAATCTCAATCAGTATGGTGGAAAAACATATTGCCGCTGCCCTATTACATTGCAAAAGATATGTCGATGCAGGACAGGAGAAATGCTCGAATGATGAGTAAGCCGGAAAAAAATATACCGGAAATAAAACCTCACACAGATGAGGAGCTAGACTCCCTTTTTTTGGAGACTAATGATGAATTACTCAATGGATCGACTGATGAGCAAGCAGCCCTTTGGTTCACCCGACAATATAGCCAAAGGATGACACCTCAGCAACGTCAAGCGTTTAAAGTGTGGATAGAAAATGATGTAAATCGGCAAGCGTATCAAGATATTGCTGGGATCTGGCGTCAATGCGATGCATTACCACGACCAACAATCGCCACCGTTGAAAAGAAAAAACGCTCTTTTTGGCGCCCAATGATCCACACCACGGCTACTCTTTGTTTACTCACCGTTTTATATCTTCCTTATAGTCATTTACCTGCATTACTGATGGATAATATGACGCTTGCAACCAGCGATTTACCTAAAGAAATGACCTTAGCTGATGGCTCTAAAGTCTATTTAGACAGAAATACACAGGTAAGAGTGGCTTATGTGCAAGAAGAAAGGCGTTTATGGTTGGATAAAGGACAAGCCTATTTCAAGGTAAAATCAAATCCGTATCGCCCTTTCTATGTGCATGCTGATACCCGATTAATTAAAGTAGTTGGCACTGAATTTGAAGTTAGTCGCTATGATAACAATCAAATTAACGTTGCTGTCCATGAAGGGATCGTTGAAGTAAAAGCAACACCGAAATCTTCGCCAGCCTATTTGTACGCAGGCTCTCAGGCTACAAGCAAATTAGCCAGCGATAGCTTTGTTATCTCTTCGGTCAATATTGATTCCGTGGGAAGTTGGCGTTTTGGTCAACTGCATTTCTTTGAGCGCCCATTGAATGAAGTGATAACCAAGCTCAAACCTTATCTTGATATCAATATTCAAATTTCCTCCCCCGAAATCGCCAAAATGAAAGTCTCAGGGATCGCTAACATAAATGATGCCAAAGACTTTATTACCGCAATTCCACTGATATTGCCGGTTAATGTTGTTTTCACTGATAAAAATAATGCTTTAATTATCAATAAGTAAAAAGAAATATGAAAAATATTCTTTTTTATAGGTGAGGATAATTCTCATTTCACCCTCTTCCCTAGTAACAACAATTATTAAGTTAGTGAATGGGATTGGTGAAATGAGAATGAATAACAAAAAAAAGACCCTTAAGAGGTCTTTACTAGCATTGCTAATAAGTACCACTATTGCCACACCTTGCGCTTATGCATCTACAGTTTCAGTGGCTTTACCAGAGCAGTCTTTAGCTGATTCATTAAGTGCCATTGCAAAACAAGGACAAGTACAAATTTTATTTGATGCAAATTCGGTTAAAAACCTACGTGCTCCAGCACTTTCAGGTCAATTTGAAACCCAAACTGCATTACAAAAAGTCTTAATCGGGAGTGGATTAGAAATTATTCCACAAGGCAGTGGGTTTGTTATTCGTCCCCTTGCAACTGCCAACGCGATCGTTATTCCTGAAGTTAAAGTAACCGGTGTCGGTAGTACATATCATCCAGCTACTGATGTGGTTTCAGCCCCACAATACATCACCTCAGAAGAGATAAAACAGCGTAATACAGGTGATGGAAACGTTACTGACTTACTAAAAAGTAACCCTGCTGTTCAATTTTCCAATAACGACAGCACTTCAATGAATCAGGGTGAAATTAAACCTTCGCGTATCTCTATTCACGGCTCTAGTAGTTATCAAAACTCTTACAAACTTGACGGTGTCAGTTTTAACAACGATTTTGACCCTGCTAATTCAGGTTTAGGTGAAACCAACACACGCATTAGTAGTGATGAACAAGGAATGTACCTTGATAGTCGCTTAATTGATAGCGTCGCAGTTTACGATAACAATATTCCTGTCGAATTCGGCGGATTTACGGGGGGAACGGTTGAAGTACAAAGTCGTCGTTGGTCTGGTGAAACACACGCCAACGCCTATTATCGTACAACACGTTCAAGCTGGAACAATATTTTCACCGATCCAAAACTAAATTTTGATACCGCAAATAACGATTTTAGTAATCCCGCTCGATTCCAGAAAAAATACGATAAACAAAACTTTGGTGGTTGGTTTGAAACAGGCTTAACAGACAACACCGGACTTATTTTCTCTGCATCTCGTCGTGAATCAACGATCCCGATGATGATAAGTGCAGAAGGCGGAATTATTCTGACTCCAGATGGTCAGTTAGAACAAGTTGAGCAAACGCCTCATTATAAAGATCAAACTCGAACATCAGATAACTATTTTATTAAATATTCATGGGATATCTCAGAGAAACAATCTCTTGATTTATCGAGCAATATTGCACGTTATAATAGTTATTTATTCTCAGGTTCTGTCTATAACTCAGGCTATGACAACGAACATAATGGTTTAAGTTTTACCGCACTTTATAAACACCAACTTGATCTTGGTTCATTGGAATTAACGGCGGGTTATCAAAACCTTGAAGATAAGCGTACTAATGATCAAGACTACTTTATCACCATTAAAGATTATACCGATTGGCAAAACCCACAGCAGGTTAGCAGTGGTGGTCAAGGTGATCTGAAAAGTAGACAAGAAACCTATAACGCAAAAAGTATTATGCGATTTAACCCTGTTGAATGGGGTGCCGTGAGTCACCAGCCAACGACAGGATTTGAGATTAGCCGAACTAAAGGCTCTTATATCCGCGACAAAACCTATTACAACTACACCTATACAGGTTCCACATGGGATAATCAGTGGATGGGTTCATTGCAGCAAACAACGCGTTTCTTAGCGGGCACATATGATGCTTCGTATACTAACTACGCTATTTATCTCGACGATAATATCCAATATAAACGCCTCACATTACGTCCTGGTATCCGTTTAGATCGTGATGATTTTGTTCAAAAAAATAATATTTCTCCACGTTTAAGCGGAACTTATGATCTTTGGGGAACAGGTGATACCTTAATTATTGGTGGTGTAAACCGTTATTACGGTCGTTCCATGCTGACTTACGCACTGTATGGCGCACAAAATGCAGGCTTACAGCACTGCTATTTCTCTTGTGATAACAACAATCCAAATGATTGGGAAAACCGTACCGACTTTGAAGGTGTTGATTCTCTCAAAACACCGTATAACGATGAAATTACGTTAGGTTTACAACAAGAAATTGTGTCTACAACTTGGCGTCTGCAATACGTTCATCGTGAAGGTCGTGACGAAGTCCGTAGTGATACAAAATACCCGAATGACAAAGACAAAATAAGAATTCGTCACTTCAATAATAATGGTCGCAGCACTCACGATACCTTAACGCTTTCAGTGAAAAACAGTCAGCCTTGGGAATTAGCCCAAGCAGATCATGTTTTTAATGCTTCTATTAGTTGGCAGAAAAGCAAAACCAATACCCCTAAAGATTCTGGTTACGCCAATTTCGATCCTAGTTCACAAGGAATGAACTATGACAAAGTTTGGTATGACGGAAAAATCATCAATGCCAAAGACTTACCTTCTGGCAATTTTAACTCACCATTAAAAGTCACGGCTGAACTCACCAGTGTTTGGGATGATTGGGATATTACTTGGTATAACCGACTTCAATGGAATGGTGCTCGTTCACAAGCAGAAAAAGTCAATAATGGCGCGCCAAAACCAAGTGAATATGGTCCATTATTTGAATACAAAAAACGTAATTACAGTAGCCGTTTTACTTGGGATACCAAACTGGGTTGGAAACCTGAATTTGCTTATGGTGTCGGTATTTCTGTTGAAGTGAATAATGTCCTTAACACCAAAAATGTGGCTGACTACTTCACTTACCAAGATAAAGATTACAAATCTTATGAACCAGGTCGTCAATTCTGGTTACAAGTCAGCTACGACTATTAATAAATTGACGAAGTTAATGTGAGCAACCTAGTCGATAAACAATAAAAATATGACCAATAAGCAATGAAAACAATAAAACAATTTTTCTATTTAGTTTCACCTTTTTGGGGGCGGCGTGCCGCCCTTTACTGCTGGTTTCTGTTGATTGTCTCATTAACCTTAACCCTGTCATCGGTTTGGTTTAACGTCAAAATGAATGAATGGAATGGCAGTTTCTATAACGCATTACAACAACTTGACGGACAAGCGTTATACAAGCTCCTTCAACAATTTGTCATTATTATTGCGGGATTAATTACTGTGGTAGTAATGGGCGATTTTTTACGCCAAAAAATGGTCATTCGCTGGCGAGAAGGCATGACTGAAAAAGTGCTTGATCGCTGGTTATCAAAAAACAGTAAACACTATATGTTAAGACTCACTTCTCAAGAGCCTGATAACCCAGATCAGCGTATTGCAGAAGATATTCGTTTACTGATCGAATCAACAATGCGTTTAACCGTGACATTTTTGCACTCGTTACTCACGCTTATCTCTTTTGCCACCATTCTTTGGTCACTGTCTGGCGCTATCTCTTTCACATTAGGTGGTAGCGAGTGGACAATTCCTGGCTATATGTTCTGGGCTTGTATTGTGTATACCATTATTGGGATCACTATTACGCAGTTTATTGGTTCGCCACTGCGTAAAATTAATATGGATAAACAGCGCAAAGAAGCTGATTACCGTGCTGCTCTCATCACCCGTAAACAACATGGCGATGCAATTGCAGGCCAACGTGGTGAAATCAGTGATCGTAATGAATTAATGGGCCGTTTTTTAGGGGTTATTCATAACTGGAATAACCTTATCCGCTACGAAAGAAATCTTGCATTCTTCACTGTGGGCTACCAACAAGCTACTGCAATGGCGCCAATTATTTTTGCCTTACCTAAATTCCTTGCTGGCGAATTAATGCTAGGGGGATTAATGCAGTTGAGACAAGCATTCTCTAGCGTTGCGGGTGCATTAAGCTGGTTTATTTTCTCCTATAAAGAGATTGCTGCATGGCAAGCAACGGTGACGCGTCTTTACAATTTCGTGGTGCTTTTAGAGCACGATCATGAGCCAGAAGTCACTGATTTAAATGATAAACAGATTAAGTTGAAAGCCAATCTTTCTCTATTTATGCAAGATAACAGCCTGTTAATCCAAGATATTAACTTCTCTGTAAAAGCGGGTGAATTAACCGTTATCGAAGGTTGTTCTGGTTTAGGTAAATCAACACTGCTTAGAGCATTAAGTGGACATTGGCCTTATTTCAAAGGGGAAATTCAACGCTCACCAAATGTGTGTTGGATCCCACAACGTATGTATCTGCCTTTTGCGCGTTTAGATAGTTTGCTCGCTTATCCTTATCAGCCTAATCAATTCTCCGCCAAAGAGTACGAAGAAGCGCTTCATTTGGTGGGCTTAGATAAAATAAAAAATCAACTTTCACTGGAAACTGATTGGACAACACGCCTATCAGGTGGTGAGCAACAACGCCTTATTTTTGCCCGTTTATTACTCAATAAACCAGAGCTTATTTTACTAGATGAAACCACATCAGCACTTGATGAACAAAATGCATTAAGCATGTTGAAGTTGCTAAAACAACATCTGCCAACTGCGGGTATTGCCTTAGTCAGCCACCAGCGCTTTACACATGTGATTGCAGATAATGTGCTTTCATTAAAAGCCCCTACCGTATCCTCCTCTCAACCTGCTGGAGCTACCGAATATGTATCGTAATTTACTGATTGTTTCAGTCAGTCTTTCACTTTTAGGGTGTGCTGCAAGCACCCCTAATCAAAATGACAAAAATACGCTATCTCTGCGCCCTGATGTTCGCCATTTTACATTAGATAATGGTTTAGACGTCTACTTACTGCAACGCCAACAAACTGGCGTTGAAATGCGTCTATTAGTGAAAAGCGGTTCTGTGCAAGAAGATGAAAAGCAACTTGGTTTTTCACACTTTACCGAACATATGGCGTTTAAAGGCACCACACACTTTCCGGGTACAACGGGCTTTAAACAACTTGAAAGCCTAGGCATGAAATTAGGTAGCCACGTTAATGCAGCAACTAGTTTAAATGCAACTACCTATAAATTGTCATTGCCGAATGCAAATCCCATCCAAATTAAAACAGGGCTAAAAATCTTATCAGATTGGGCATTTGAAATGACATTTGACCCTATTGAGTTTGATAAAGAGCGCCCTGTTATTGTTGAAGAATGGCGTTTACGTCAGGGGATTGGTTTTCGAATTAACCGCCAGTTAGAAGAATTGCGTTATTACGGTAGCCGTTATCTGGATCGTGATCCTATTGGTGATTTAGACATCGTTAAATATGGCGATGTAAAAGATGCGAAACGTTATTATGATGCTTGGTATCAACCAGAAAGAATGGCTTTAGTGCTGGTGGGTAACTTTAATCAAGGCGATGCAATCGCAGATATTAAACAACTGTTTAACGCTAAAAATAGCGAGAACAAAGGGATTGACGACCCATCTTGGCACAACTTTATCGATCATAAAGATTTACTCGTTAAGACTATTTTCGATAAAGAACAAGGCTCACGTATTTTGCAATTTACCTTGCAACGTACTTTGCCTGCACCTTTAAATAGCCGCCAAGGTCAATATGAAGACCTAATGGATTCATTATGGCTATCGATTTTAAATCAACGCTTCTCAACTATCGTCGATAATGGCTTGATTGCGTCCATTAGCGCTAATGCGCAAGGCGCAATGTTAGACTCTCGCCGCTCACAGCAATTGATGATTGCGCACCCTAAAGGTAATGATTACCAAGGCGCATTAGATATCTTATTTACCGAAGTTCAACGCCTAGCCTCTGTTCCAGTAACTCAAGAAGAGTTAGATAATGCTCGCAATGCGATGTTAAAGCGTCTGAGTCAACAAGCAGCGGGCGAAGAACGTTACGAGCACGATTATTTAGCCAATCAAATTACCACTGCGATCGAATTGGAGATGCCAATTCAAACAAAAAAACAGGCATTAAATTTAAGCTATCAACTCATCAATAAAGTGACACCTGAAACACTTGGACACTATTTTGCTCAATACCTAAAACAAGCATCACCACGAGTGGCGGTTATTGGCCCTGATAGTGATGCCAATGTATTTAGTGCAACTAAAGCAGCACAACGCTGGCAAGAAATTAGACAATCAAATCCAGGTGCATTTACGTTAAAAACGCAAGCCGTTGTGTTAGATATCAAACCTGAACAAACAGGCTCCATTGTTTCAACGCAATCACTGCCGATTGAAAAAACACAAGAGTGGACACTGAGCAATAACGTAAAAGTGATTGTGAAAAATGACAGTTATCTTAAAGATAATATTCAAGTTTCACTGCGTATTCCGGGTGGTTCATCCCTTGAAACCAATCAAAGCTTAGGCATGGTGCAATGGGCATTAAAATTACCTGAAGTCAGTGGATATGGTCATTATAACGCTCGCGAATTAGCGTTATTTACCAAACAACACCAAATTAGTTTACGCCCTTACAGTGAACTATTATTCCACGGTTTCCGTGGTGAAGCGCCCATTGATGAATTGGAAACTTTACTCACGTTAATGCACTTAAAAATCACATCACCGCAATTTAATGGCGAGAAATTAGAGCAACAAAAACAAGCGATGGCATTAGGCATTTCAAAAACGCCTGTTGAACGCACGTTCTTAGATAATATCAATAAAGAAAGTTATCAAAATGGCGATCGTTTAGTGGTTTCTCCTCAAGGTGCTTGGAAGCAGTTTACTGCCCAACAATTACAGCAAACCAACCAAATGATTTTAGGGCAACCTGCTGATATGACGTTAGTTATCAGTGGTCCCGTGAACCTTAATCAAGTTAAACCGTTAATTGAGCGCTGGATTGCGAGTCTGCCAACACGTTCAGAGCAACGCTTATTTTGGGCAGATCCCGCTATTAATCCTAAACTCACCTCGTTTAGCAAAACATATCCTATTGCAAGTAGTGATAAGAGCATGATTAGCATTCAATATGCAGCGCCAGCTCAATGGTCACAGCAACAAGTATTAGCGCTAAATTTACTCGATACGATGATCAGCCAACGCTTAAGACTTAATCTACGTGAACGTGCTGGAGGAATTTACTCTCTTGGTTTCTCTGAAATGTTAACGAAAGTCCCTACAAGCTACTATACTGGCCGTTTAAACTTTACGGCATCACCTGAGCGTGCAGATGAATTAATTACTCTTGCTCGTAAAGTCGTGAATGAAGTTAAACAGTCAGGCATTACAGATAAAGAGTTACAAGAGGCTAAAAATATCTGGCTAACTGAAAATTCACAGGTAAATGACAGTGCAAGCTATTGGACGGATGCTCTGGCTCAAGTTGCAACTGATGACCAACAGTACCAGCGTTTACTTACTGACTCTGCCATTATAAAAACATTAAGTGTTAACGATATAAACCAAGTAGCTCGTCAGTGGCTAGGCGAAAATGAAAAAGTATTTAAATTAACGCCACCAAATCAAAAATAAAAACGACTTTAGTTTATAAACGATAATTAACTACGTTGTCGAAAACAAAACGCCCAGTTCAAGATAAAACTGGGCGTTCATTCATCAATTTTAATCAAGTTATAAAGATAATATTCAAATTTATTGATTATTAAATTTATTAATCTTTCTTAACAGCGAAACGACCGCTACCTAAAAACATGACAGCAATTGCCGCAAATAAATAGAAGCCCGCGCTTTCTGGTGCCCATCCCCCTGTTTTAGGGTTTAGTGCAAATAAATCACCTGAGTGCACCATCAGTACAGCAACAAACATTGTACCCGCTAAAACCAGCGCTGAAGCACGAGTAAATAAACCAATAATCAATAGAATAGGCGCAACAACTTCTCCAATCACTGTGCCATAAGCAATAAATGCAGGTAGATTAGCATTAGCCAACATTCCCTGAATACCTGCTAATCCACCCGGTTCCATTTTATGAAGTCCATGTAATAACATTAAAACGCCAAGAGAAACACGTAATACCAATTTACCCAAGTCAGAACAGTCAACAAGTTGATTAAATTTATTAATCATAACGTCTCCAAATTCAAAATAGTGAAGTGTGTTTTTAATACGTATTAATAGGTACACTACATTATATGATGAAATATTATGAATGAGTGTGATTTTTATTATCACTATTTGTTCTCATTAACTAATCACTTAGATTATTATTGATTTATAGCCCGCCATTCACCTTTTCCATGATTAAGATCACAACTTATTAACATAATAAACTCTTAATCACTCACTTCTCGTTATGCTAATAGATATCTCATCTGACCAGTATAAAAAGGGTATCTGATGGCACATTATTCTCATCTATTTTCGCCTCTTGATTTAGGGTTTACCGTACTTAAAAACCGTATTCTTATGGGCTCTATGCATACTGGACTTGAAGAAAATCCGAATGATGCCCCAAAACTTGCACAGTTTTATGCCCAAAGAGCCGCGGCAGGTGTTGCACTAATAGTGACTGGAGGGATCTCTCCCAATAAACAAGGCGTGTTATTGCCACACGCTGCAACATTGATGTCTGAAAGCCAACTGGCAACTCATCAACTTGTTACTGATGCGGTTCATCAACAAGACGGTAAAATTGCATTACAGATATTGCATACAGGCCGTTATAGCTACCAACCTAATTTAGTTGCACCTTCAGCTATTCAATCGCCAATCACCCCGTTTATGCCAAAAGCCATGAGTCATGAACAAATCGAACAAACCATCAATGATTACATTCATTGTGCTCAATTAGCTCAAAAGGCAGGTTATGATGGTGTTGAGATAATGGGATCGGAAGGCTATTTAATTAATCAGTTTTTAGTCAGACACACTAATCAGCGAGACGATCAGTGGGGAGGAAATATCGAAAATCGTTGTCGCTTTGCTTTACGTATTCTTGAAGGCATTAAGAAAGCCGTGGGCGAGGCGTTTATTATTATTTACCGCCTTTCTATGTTGGATTTAATCAAAGATGGCGCAGAGGCATCAGAGGTACTTTATCTTGCCAAAGCCATTGAAAAAGCGGGCGCTACAATGATTAATACAGGGATCGGTTGGCATGAAGCGCGAATTCCGACCATTGCCACGATGGTACCAAGAGGCCAATTTGCGAATGTCACACGCGAATTAATGGGAAAGGTGAATATCCCACTGATTACATCAAACCGAATTAACACACCACAAACCGCAGAAGCTATTTTAGCTGAAGGCTGTGCTGATATGGTTTCAATGGCTCGCCCTTTCCTTGCTGATCCTGAGTTTGTGCTTAAAGCACAACAGGGGCGCGAAGATGAAATCAATACTTGCATTGCTTGCAATCAGGCATGCCTTGATGAAATATTTTCAGGTCAAACCGCCTCTTGTTTAGTTAATCCCTTTGCTTGTCAAGAAACCGAACTTCTGGTTATTCCAACTCAACAACCTAAAAAACTGGCTGTTGTTGGTGCGGGACCCGCGGGATTATCTTTTGCGGTAACCGCCGCGAAACGAGGCCATCATGTCACACTGTTTGAAAAAGAAGATGTGATTGGTGGTCAACTTAATATCGCCAGTCAAATTCCGGGGAAAGAAGAATTTCAAGAGACATTACGTTACTTCAAACGACAATTACAACTCACGGGAGTCATTGTTAAAAATAATACCGAAGCCACTCCTGAACATCTTGAAAACTTTGATGAGGTGATTTTAGCAAGTGGCGTTAAACCTCATATTCCTGAGATTGAAGGACTTGATGATCCCATTGTGAAATCTTATCTCGACGTTCTTAAATACCACCAGCCCGTAGGTAAAAATGTCGTGATCATGGGGAGTGGCGGAATTGGCTTTGATACCAGCCTTTATCTCACGCAAAAAGGGCAATGTAGTAGCCTAAGTCCTTGCGCCTTTAATAAAGAGTGGGGTATTGATCCGACACTTTCTTATCGTGGTGGCATAAAACCCGCAAATCATTCAAAAGACGATACTAAACACATTGTTATGACACAGCGTAAAGCAGGGAAAATAGGCTTAAGCTTAGGTAAAACAACGGGATGGATACATCGTTTAACGCTAGAGAAAAAAGGCGTTAAATTTTTAACCCATTGCAACTATCAAAGGATCACACCAGAAGGTCTCATTATTGAACAGGATGGAAAGCAACAGCTTATCCCTGCTGATAATATTATATTGTGTACAGGGCAACGTGCTTATCACCCATTACTTACGCCTTTAGAAAAAGAAAACAAAACAGTTCATCTTATTGGTGGAGCAAAAGATGCCAGTGCATTAGATGCAAAACGCGCTATTAGGCAAGGCACAGAACTCGCCCTTGAAATTTAATCAATTAAGGTTAGCAAGACAAAAAGAAACCCCACAAAATGTGGGGTTCTATTTTTTTATTAATTATTATTTTTACTACTCTTCCTGTCTTACTACTTACCCTTTTTACCCATTATTTTTTTCAGTTAATGGATTTTCTGAAATACGATTATCTTCAGCGATACAAACTGTTGCAGTAAACAGAACGTCAGTTGATGAGTTCAGTGCGGTTTCAGCTGAATCTTGTAACACTCCGATCATCACGCCCACAGCAACCACTTGCATAGCGATATCATTGCTAATACCAAACATGCTACAAGCCAGTGGAATTAACAGTAAAGAACCACCTGCAACACCTGATGCACCACACGCACAAATCGCAGCAACAAGACTTAACAATAACGCAGTTGGAATATCGACTGGCATACCCAGTGTATTAACCGCAGCTAATGTCAAAATAGTGATAGTGATT
Source organism: Proteus sp. LHD240705 (assembly GCF_047921555.1). Lineage (NCBI taxonomy): Bacteria > Pseudomonadati > Pseudomonadota > Gammaproteobacteria > Enterobacterales > Morganellaceae > Proteus > Proteus sp. LHD240705. Next base: position 171,814 of record NZ_JBLRMI010000002.1, on the reverse strand, counting down.
GCAGCACCACCCATATTAATGGTTGCACCTAATGGAATTGAAACAGAATAAGTATCTTCGTTTAAATTCATACGACGACACATTGCCATATTCACTGGAATATTTGCAGCTGAGCTACGTGTAAAGAAGGCAGTTACACCACTTTCACGCAAACATGCCCACACTAATGGATATGGATTACTACGGATTTTCCAAAATACGATCAGTGGATTCACGACTAAAGCAACGAACAACATACAGCCAATCAATACAGCAAGAACTTGTAAGTAACCTGCTAAGACTTCAAAGCCAGTTGTTGCAATCGTTGATGACACTAAGCCGAAAATACCGATAGGCGCTAAACGAATAACAACACGCACTAAGTTAGTTACTGCGTCAGCTAAATCTTGCGTTAAGGCTTTAGTAGTATCACTTGCGTGGCGTAATGCTAAACCAAGCCCGATAGACCACGCTAAAATGCCCATATAGTTACCATTGATAAGCGCATCAACAGGGTTTGCAACCACATTAATTAATACGCCTTTAAGAACTTCAGCAATATTTTCAGGTGGTGACAATTGTGATTCGTTAACAACTAGCGTTAAAACTGATGGGAACATAAAGCTGGCAACAACTGCGGTTAACGCAGCAAAGAACGTTGCTAACAGATATAAAATTAATACAGGACGAATATTAGATTTTTGCCCTTGACGGTGGTTTGCAATTGAAGCCATAACCAGCACCCAAACTAAGATAGGGGCAACAGCTTTTAATGCACTAATAAACAGAGTACCTAACAGGCTCATCATTTTGGCAGCTTCTGGCGCTAACCAAGCAAGTAAGATCCCTGCGACTAATCCCACGAGAATTTGTTTAACGAGACTTCCCTGAAAGAACAGGCTGAAGACTCTGGATTGTTGTTTATCCATAGCTATTCCATTACTTAAAATAATATTTAAAAAAGGCATTTTTGAGTGTTTGCAATGCCAGTATAAGGAATTGAATCGCGCTGAAAAGCTGATTATGCAAAATATACAGCATTAACCATTTTTGTTAACAATAAAATAACATAACTGTGATCATAATAGGATTTTGTTCTTTTTAATAGACCAACATGAAATGAAAGAAATTATTATTATCAGTAAGTTATACCTAGTCACCTTACTTATTTTTTATTTTGTTTCTCTTCTTTTAGATTTTCTTAATCAATTAATAGTCTTTTTTATTAACATTATCGCTAACAATTATTCTCTCTAGCCCTTCTTGATTTGAATAAATAATAAACAAGATAATGCTTTATTTTTGCACAATTAATATTAAAAACTTATCTTTTATGAACGCTATAAAATAGAGAACACCTCTTGGTATTATCCCTCATCTTAAGCTTTTCTTTTTTAAAAGCGCCTATTCTGAACTCAAAAAGAGATTAGATGTCTATTTTTCGAGATCCAATATCCATGTATAAATAGTGTCGTCATCCAGTTAAAAAATTTTCTGTCTAGTTTTTCATGATTTTGTTAGAGTGTTGCTGTTTTAAACAATGAAAAATAGACCCTATGAAGTAGAAAACGGGTAAATAGATTACAACACCTATTGATTCTATATTTACCCCCAAATGACTCAGTTTTAGGAAGCCTTTTATATGGAAATCGTAAGAGAGCTATTCTTGGCGCTATGGCACCAAGATTACGAAACCTTAGCTAATCCTTCATTAATATGGATTATCTACATTTTATTATTCACCATACTATTCCTAGAAAACGGAGTATTGCCCGCAGCTTTCTTACCAGGAGATAGCTTATTAATTTTAGTGGGCGTGTTAATTGCTAAAGATACAATGGATTTTCCATTAACCTTACTTATTTTGACTGCAGGCGCGAGCCTAGGCTGTTGGTTGGGCTATCTTCAAGGGCGATGGCTTGGAAATACTAAATTAGTACGCAGTTGGCTATCGCATCTGCCAGAACATTACCACCAACGTGCTCATGGGCTTTTTCATCGTCATGGCTTAGCCGCACTGTTAATTGGACGTTTTTTAGCCTTCGTGAGAACACTGTTGCCAACAATTGCAGGTCTTGCTGGATTAAACAACACGCGCTTTCAAATCTTCAATTGGTTAAGTGGGCTTTTATGGGTTGGTATACTGACCACGTTAGGTTACTTATTAGGTAATAGCCCGCTCTTTCGCCAATATGAACACCATTTAATGAATATCCTTATGCTATTACCAGTTTGCCTATTAGTTATGGGATTAATTGGTAGTATCTGGGTTGTGATTAAAAAGAAAAAGAAAGTGAGCTAAAGCGCTGCTTTTTCTAATAATATCAAGACATTCTGAATACGATATAGAGTCATAAAACTCATACTTAAAGCCTGTTTCAGATAACTGAACAGGCTTTTATTTTATGGGTGACCTCTTCTTTTTTTATCTCAAGCAATACAGTAAATATTCCCGTTTAATTAAGACTTTTCTCTTTTTTACCTCGTTACATCAATATTTAATTTTATTAAGAGATAAAATTGGTCTATGGTTATAAGTATTAACCTGTCACTATTAAAGGAGTTAATTATGTCTCATCAACGTTCAAATGAAGATCTGCGTAGTGAATTGAAATCTCTTGCTGATACTCTAGAAGAAGTGCTGAACTCCTCTGCTGATAAATCCAAAGAAGAAATCCAAAGCTTACGCGCAAAAGCAGAATCGGCAATCAAAGGTTCTCGTGCAAAATTGAGCGATGCAGGTCGTGAAATTGTCGATAATACCAAAGAAATTGCAGGCAAAGCAGACAACTATGTTCGTGAAAATCCGTGGACAGGTGTCGGCATTGGTGCTGCAGTTGGTGTTGTTCTTGGTGTTCTTCTAGCTAAACGCTAATCACCCATGAGTGATACGCAAAGACCACAGGGCCCCGCATCTGGGGTTCTGAATTCTCTCAGTAAGATTGGCGCTATCATGATAGGCATGGTTGAAACACGCCTAAACTTGATTGCCGTTGAGCTAGAAGAAGAAAAAACCACGCTTATCCAGCTTATTTTAATGGCTGGTGTTACTTTGTTGCTCACCGCTTTTGGCTTAATGAGCCTACTTATTCTGATTTTTTGGGTTATTCCACCTGAATATCGAGTCCATGCTTTAGCCATCACAACCGCTACTTTACTTTTTTGTGCACTGATTGGTGCCATCATGACATTAAGAAAAGCGCGAAATTCCACCTTGTTAGGCGATACTCGCCAGCAATTGGAATTAGATAAACGTCTTTTGGAGCAATATCATGATGAACAAACAAAATAAGCAGGCGATCCTCGCAAGACGTAAAAAGCTGTTGTTGAATAAAATTCAGCAACAGCGCTCTGATTTAGGGCAAAGCACGCAAACTTGGCTTGATGTGACTGAGCCTTATGATAAAGCATGGAGAATTATCATTTCGTTAAAACCCGCGCTTTTAGTGGGTGCCAGTTTTATTTCTCTTTACAGCATTAAACATCCTAAAAAAATCATACGATTAGGACAACGTGCTATCGGTGCAATTGGTTTAATTCGTACAATCCAAAAGTCCTTCAAAAAAACCTCAGATTGAACATCAATTTTTTTGTCTAAGAATGTTAATTCTTCTTAATATCCTCTTTACTCAACTCACATTATTATATATCTCACAACGTAGCCGTGGTTATTAAATCTAAAAACAGAAAAATAGCCGACGAAAATACAATACAAATCGATATACATTGCAAATAATAGAGTTTAATTAGGAATAAACATCATGAAAAAATTTGAAGATATTGCGTTATTAATTGCCCGCATTTTAATGCCAATTTTATTTATCAGCGCAGGCTACGGAAAAATTGGTGGTTACGAAGGTACACAGCAATATATGCAAGCAATGGGTGTTCCAGGTTTCTTATTACCACTGACTATTTTATTAGAATTAGGCGGTGGATTAGCAATCTTATTTGGTTTCTTAACTCGCACAACAGCAATCTTTACCGCGGTATTTACTCTTCTAACCGCACTACTGTTCCACAGTAATTTTGCTGAAGGCATGAACCAATTAATGTTTATGAAAAATATGACAATCGCAGGTGGATATTTATTACTGGTTATCACTGGTCCAGGTAAATGGAGCTTAGATCGTATTTTCAATAAAAATTGGTAATAACGAATTTAGAAACAAAAAAGATCCTCTAGGGGATCTTTTTTTGTTTTAAGCATAAAATCTAAAGATTATCTGAGCTTCAAAACTATTTTTTATTGTTCGCAAAGAGTTTAGGTATTTCACGTAAACACCACGATTTTGCTTCGCCCATGCTGTCTCTTCGCCATGCCATAATAATATTATTTTCATGGTGATATTCAGGGCCAACAACACGTAAACGCCCTTCTTTGATATCATCTTCAATTAAATCAATTGGCATCGTCGCCACACCTAAACCCGCAATTAAAGCACGGCGTTTATCTTCAATAGAACTGACCGTTAAACGGCGCTGTTTATCCAATAGCAGCACAGTTAAAACTGGGCGCTCTCTTGCGGTATCTGCAATGGCAATACCACGATATTTTAAGCGAGTTTCTTCGGCTAATGGCTCAGGTTCGTTATGGATGGGATGATCTGGGCTGGCGACATAAACGCTAGTGGTATTGTATAAAGGACGAAAGTTGATTTCTGATGAAGTGCGAAAATGCATATCAGGTGAAATCACAATATCACATTTACCGCTTTCTAAGCTTTCCCAAGCACCTGCTAAGACTTCTGTCACTAAAGAGAGTTGGGTATTGGATTTTTCAGCTAATTTATCAACCAAAGGAAAGAGTCGAGATGCAGGAGTAAGTGCTTCACAAACGATAGTGATATGAGGCTCCCAACCTCTTGCTAAGGCTTCTGCGTCTGACGTTAATTTGTCAGCAGCCTCAAGTAATATGCGTCCTCTATCAAGCAGCATTCTGCCAACATTAGTAAATTTAGTTCTATGGCCAGAACGGTCAAAAAGGACAACGTCTAAATCTTCTTCTAATTTTTGCATGGTATAACTGAGTGCCGATGGAACTCGATTTAGTTCATCAGCTGCTGCTGCAAAACTCCCTCTACGATCAATGGCATCCATCACTCGTAAAGATTCCAACGTAATTGCTTTGTCTTTACTCATTATACTTATCTCTATCAAATAATTTGATTATTGGCACCAGATTAACTTGCTAACAATAGACAGTCCATACCTCTATGATAAATATATTGATAATCTACTCGAAAAATACCGCTATGATAAAATACAGAACAGCACAACAATGTGGTAAAGCGGATTATGGTTGGCTACAAGCTCGCTACACATTTTCCTTTGGCCACTACTTTGACCCTCATTTTTTAGACTATGGCACGCTAAGAGTTCTCAACCAAGAAGTGCTTGCCCCAAATTCTGAATTTAAAGCAAAGACTTATCCTCATGTTGATGTGGTTAACTTGATCCTTCAAGGAGAAGCGACATACCTTGATAATATGGGACGTACAGTGACGGCAAAAGAAAATGAGTGCTTACTTATTTCACCGCATAATACTGATACGTATATAGAGAAAAACAGTAGCCCTGATACACCGTTAACCCGTATTCAGTTGTGGTTAAATGCGTGCCCACAACAAGAAAGTTTAGCTTCACAAAAATTGGCTTTAGATGAAAACTTAAAATATCAATTGTTAGCTTCACCTACCGGTGATGATGGCTCATTAATATTAAGGCAAACAATTTGGCTTTATTATATTCATTTGCAAGCAGGCGATGAAATTACGCTACCAATAAAAGGACAGAAAGGCTTTTTACAATCCATAAAAGGTGGCACCTATTTGCAAACATCAACACAAGAAAATGGGCAAATTCAGTGTGGTGATGGAGCTTTTATCCAAGAGAGCCACAGTATCACGTTAAAAAGCTCGGCTGAGTTTCGTGGCTTATTTATTGATATTATTTCGTGATAGTTGATTTAGATTGGCTTAAAAACAGAAAACCCTCGAAACACAATGTGAATCGAGGGTTTTTTATGAGGTGAGTTGACCGTTAAGCCGGGTTCTGTCGTGGACAACCATTCATCTAGGCCAGAACTTGCGCGCTGGCTCCAGCAACCTACCCGGGTTCAATGCGGGCCGCACCATAAGAACCCCTATTTGGTCTTGCTCCGGGTGGAGTTTACCATGCCACAAACTGTTACCAGTTGCGCGGTGCGCTCTTACCGCACCCTTTCACCCTTACCTGATCCTGTAAACAGGCCATCGGCGGTTTACTCTCTGCTGCACTTGTCGTAGGCTCGCGCCTCCCAGACGTTATCTGGCACCCTGCCCTGTGGAGCCCGGACTTTCCTCCCCTCTATCCGTCTCCCCCGAAGGGACAACGATAAAGCAGCGGTTGTCTAGTCAACTCAGGGTGCGGATTATAGGGATTTTGGTAGAAAATGTATAGCAAAAGAAGCTAAAAAATCACTTTACTCGTCTTGAGCTTCACCATTTTGCTCAATGACATGTTTATAGAGTGCATTTTTCTTCACGCCATAAATCTCAGCAGTGACTGCTGCCGCTTTTTTCAGTGGTAACTCTTTTTGTAAAATCGCAAGTGTCCGTAATACTTCTGGGGAAAAATCGTCATCAACGGGTTTTTCATAACCTTCAACAATTAATACCATTTCACCTTTACGACGGTTTTCATCTTCAAGTACCCACTTAAGTAATTCACCAACAGGCATGCCTTGAATAGTTTCCCACGTTTTTGTGAGCTCTCTCGCTAATACTACGTAGCGATCTTCACCCCAAACTGTCACCATATCAGCTAAACTATCTAACAGTCGATGTGTTGATTCATAAAAAATCAATGTACGAGGCTCTTCTGATAATGCGCGTAAACAATCTTGACGACTTTTTGTTTTTGCTGGCAAAAATCCTTCATAACAAAAACGATCAGAAGGAAGCCCTGCCGCAGAAAGTGCCGTAATAGCAGCACAAGCGCCGGGTAATGGCACGACATTGATGCCATTCTTACGACATTGATTGACTAAATGATAGCCAGGATCGTTAATTAATGGTGTACCTGCATCAGAGACTAATGCGATACTTAGCCCCTGTTGTAATTTGCTAATTAATTGATCCGCTTTTTGCTGTTCATTATGATCATGTAACGCATACAAACGTGCGTTAATGGCAAAGTGCTGTAATAGAAGCCCTGTATGACGGGTATCTTCTGCAGCAATTAAATCGACATGAGACAGCACATCAAGTGCCCGCTGGGTGATATCGCCCAGATTACCAATAGGTGTGGGTACTATGTACAGTGTGGATGTCGTTACCGCTGCTCGATTAGGTTGATTCATTGTTTATTCCGAATGACCGATTTAAAATTGAGCATAATTATAAAACATCACTGGGTACAGTATGCTTTCCTCAATTTTTGTGCGTTTTAAAACAGGTTTATCCTATACTGCGATACTCTCTGCGTTGATTATGTCAGGTTGTACCCTGACGGGGCAACAAGAACAACCTCTCACTCCAGCTGCAAAAGCAGAAATGGAGATGAAACAATTTCAAAAAGTGATTGATGACGCTCAAGGGCTAGCATCTTTAGATGTTATTAGAGCCTATATTGGGTTAGAAACATTAATTACTGATCCTCAACTGCATCAGAAAAATATTGATGATACATGGCTCACGCTAACCAAACTCACACCAGAGCAACGCCGTGGCGTTGTTATCAAAGCAGATGAAAATACACTGCAAGGTTGGTTAGATTTACTGAATACCTATGAATACAACAAAGATGATGCTGATAAGCTATCAGCGGCAGTCAGAGAATGGCAGACTCGCTATCCTCGTAATCCAGCGGCATTAACCCTTCCAGCAGCATTATTACGTCTTTCACAACCCTCTGTGAGTACGAGTAGCCAAATCGCATTATTATTACCTTTAACAGGGCAAGCGAAAGTCTTTGGTGAAGCTATTCGCCAAGGTTTCCTTGATGCACAAAGTGGTTTACCGCAACCTCAAGCTATGCCAACAGCACCGCAAGAGCCTAAAAAAGATGACAGCCTTGCATCAATTTTAGAAGAGTTGGGCATCAATAATACAGAGACACCAGCAACAGATACGGCAAAAGAAACAACCGAAAATACGCAAGCGACTCAAGATCAAGGAAAAGAGAGCTCAACATTTTCTGGTGATACAACATTACGCTTAGATCCTATTGCACAAAACTCACGCCAAGTGATTGTTTATGATACCAATAGCCAGCCTATTGATGTTTTAATGAAAAAAGTGCAGCAAGACGGCGCTAACTTAATTGTCGGCCCGCTGCTAAAACCTGAAGTCATGAAGACGATAGAGCTTCAAAGTGGTTTACCTGTATTAGCACTCAATGAGTTAGATAATGTGCCTTCTGCAACCACGGTTTGCTTCTTCTCGCTTTCGCCAGAAGATGAAACACGTAATGCGGCACAACATTTACGTCAGCAACAAAAATCAAACCCATTAATTATTGTTCCTGATAATAAATTTGGTCAAAGAATGGCTCAAACATTTGCTGATGAGTGGCAACGCACAGGTGGTGGCACCGTTTTACAACAAACTTTTAGTTCTGTTGATAGCTTAAAAGCCTCTATTAACCGTGGTGTGGGTATTCGTATGACAGGTACGCCTGTTCTACCAACAGCTAATGCACCTTTACCATTAGAGACACAATCTATTCCATCTGCGGGTGGTGCCATTGATTCGGTTTACATCATTGCCACCAGCGATGAATTAACCTTAATTAAGCCAATGATTGATATGGCGATCAGCACCCAAAAACGTCCACCAATTTATGTTAGTTCGCGGAGTAACCAAGGTGGAACAGGCCCTGATTTCCGTATGGAGATGGATGGTATTCAATTTAGTGATATTCCATTGATAGCTGGCGCTAATTTGCCGTTAATGCAAAAAGCATCCAGCAAGTTTGCGAACGATTACTCATTAATGCGTCTTTATGCCATGGGAATTGATGCATGGTCATTAGCAAACAATTACAATGATCTGACAAAAGGCACATTACGTTTTAATGGTATTTCAGGTTCATTACGTGTTGAAAACAACTGTACTGTTTATAGAGAACTTCCTTGGATGCAGTTTAAACAAGGTAAAATTGAACCTGTGGTACAGTAATACACATATTTAGTTATCATTAAAATAAACCGCCATAAAGGCGGTTTATTTTATGAGTGAGATAAAGAAGGAAATCATGGATGATTTTTTCTAAAAACCCTTATTTTTTAGGGCTGTATTATGAGCAAAAAGCGCTAAAATATTTACGCCAACAAGGATTAATATTGATTGAGCGTAATGTCCGATATCCCTGCGGAGAAATTGATCTTATTATGCAGGAAAAGAGGACATGGGTATTTGTTGAGGTTCGTTTTAGACGTAACATCTTATTTGGTGATGCAATAAGCTCTATTACTGCCTCAAAACGACGTCGCTTGTGGCGTACAGCACAGTGTTGGTTAGCACAACGCCAAGAAAGTATCGAGACATCAGACTGTCGCTTTGATATTTGTGCATTTAATCAACGCCAGCTAATATGGTTAAAAAACATTCTCGATTATACGGAATTTATTCGTTAAATTAGATTATATAGGTCTTAACGTGCTTGATAGAATCAAAGTCTGCTTTACAGAGAGTATTCAAACTCAAATTGCAGCAGCAGAAGCATTACCAGATGCCATTTCCAGAGCCGCCATGATGATGGTTCAATCTTTGTTAAACGGCCATAAAATATTAAGCTGTGGAAACGGTAGCTCAGCAGCAACAGCACAGCGATTTGCCGCAAGCATGATCCATCGTTTTGAAACTGAGCGCCCAAGCTTGCCTGCATTATCGTTAAACACAGATAGCGTTGTGATGACTGCAATTATGGGGAATCAGCAGCACGATGAAATCTATGCAAAACAAGTGCGTGCATTAGGACAAGCTGGAGATGTGCTACTTGCTATCTCAACGCACGGTAACAGCAGAAGTATTATTAAAGCCGTTGAAGCCGCTGTTACACGAGATATGACCATTGTTGCATTAACAGGTTATGATGGCGGAGAGCTTGCTGGGTTATTAGGCCCTCAAGACGTTGAAATTCGTATTCCATCTCAACGCACCGTCAGAATACAGGAAGTTCAGATGCTAACAGTCAATTGTCTCTGTGATTTGATTGATAATACATTATTCCCACATCAGGATGACTAAGGAGTTACTATGAAATTGCTTCCTATCACTGCAGTGCTGTGTTCTGCGCTTTTACTGCAAGGTTGTATCGGCGCAGCTGTTGTCGGCACAGCCGCAGTTGCGGGTAAAACTGCAACCGATCCTCGCTCATTAGGGCAACAAGTTGACGATGGTACCTTGGAAGCTCGTGTTTCTGGTGCTCTAAACAAAAACGAACAGATCAAGAAAAGTAATTCACGTATTGTGGCGACTGCTTACCAAGGCAATATTCTGTTAACAGGTCAAAGCCCTGATATGTCTGTTGCGAATACGGCAAAACAAGTCGCAAGTCAGGTTGAAGGGGTGAATAACGTCTACAACGAAGTGCGCCAAGGTGAGCCTGTGACATTAGGCACTGCATCTTCAGATACATGGTTAACAACCAAAGTTCGCTCTCAAATTTTAGGCAGTGATTCAGTAAAATCCTCTTCTGTAAAAGTGATCACTGAAAATGGTGAAGTGTTCTTGTTTGGTATTTTAACCCGCCAAGAAGGGGCTGCTGTTGCAAAAATTGCCAGTGAAACCAAAGGGGTAGTAAAAGTCACTACCGCATTTACTTACCTTAACTGATCCCATTGCTAATATCGTTTTTAGATTATCCTGACAGTATCGGTCTTTATAATAAAATGACCGATACTATCAGTTTCTTTCTCGACTAAAACTCGCCTTTACTCAACAAGCAGTTAGCGTCTTAACATCCCTTTATCAATGATAAAATCGATAATCGTTTCCAAGCCCACTTTTTCTTTTAGATTTGTGAAAACATAAGGCTTCACAGGACGCATTCTTGCTGTGTCTGCTTCCATCACTTCTAATGATGCTCCAACATAAGGTGCTAGATCGATCTTGTTGATCACGAGTAGATCGGAATGAGTAATACCAGGGCCACCTTTACGAGGGATCTTTTCACCTTCGGCAACATCAATTACGTAAATAGTTAAATCAGCAAGCTCAGGGCTAAATGTCGCACTTAAGTTATCACCACCGCTTTCCACAAAAACGATATCAAGATTTTTGTGGCGCATAGCTAATTCTTCAACCGCCGCAAGGTTCATTGATGCGTCTTCACGAATAGCAGTATGAGGGCAACCGCCCGTTTCGACACCAATAATACGATCCGCATCTAATGCTTCAGCACGTGTTAAGATCTTGGCATCTTCTTGAGTATAAATATCGTTAGTCACAACCGCGATTTCATAAGTGTCGCGCATTGCTTTACAAAGAACTTCTAACAGTGCGGTTTTTCCTGATCCAACAGGGCCACCCACACCAATACGTAGTGGTTGATTATATTCTTGCATATAGATTTCTCATGAACGAAAAAGTCGAGTGTATTGTGTTTCATGGCGACTACTGGCAATAATTTGTGCGGGTGTAAAACTCCCAATATCTTCCGTTGCCCAATGTGCGGATTGCTCAACAATTGCAGGGATCTGCTCTGCTAATGTAAACAATATTTTCTGCCCCGCACTTTGCCCTAATGGGATCAGTTTTACGCCTGACATCACTGTATTTTCAAGCCAACCCCAAGCGTAAGCACAACATAACTTTTCAGAGGAGATATTCCATTTCACAGCAGCTAACGCAAACGCCATGAGTTGTGTCTGTTTTACACATGCTTGTAAAGTTTCATCTAACTCAATATCTAATTGAGGAAGTAAACGAGCAAAAGCGATACCTCGTTGGCGCTCTTCTTGTCTTAGCTCTTTAGTTTCACGACTTGCGACAATAAAATCACACCAATATTTCACTTCACTCATTTTGGCTTGTGCCAAATTTTCTTGTAATCGCCGTAAGATAGGGAGCTCTAACGTTGCTATAGTGCTGGTCATTTGGGTACTTAACCAATCCGATAATGTTTGCGGACAACAAACCCAACCCTTTTCAATCGCCCACTCTAATCCTTGGGAATAAGTAAACGATCCCACAGGTAAAGAAGGACTGACTAATTGATATAAGCGCAGATCTGCAAGCATCAATAGGCTCCCTTATTCAAATAATTAGTGATGATGATGGTGATCGTCATGAGAGTGATGGTGATGATGACCACCTGACGATCCACCATAAGCGCCTGGCTCAGGTTGGTATTTCTCTAAACCCACCACTACATTGGCGCCTAAACCTCTCGCCATATCATCTAAAACATGATCATGAAAATAGCGACACCAACCCGCTTCGATTTGTAATGGAACATGACGATTACCTAAGTGGTAACAAACACGAGCCAATAACAGCGGATCGTCACTATACACGGTTGAAACTTGCTCTTTAGCTGCTTCAATCGTTACCAGCGTATTATCTTCTGACAGTAAGATATCGCCCTCTTTTAGCACCGTACCACGGGGCAAAAATAGCCCAGCTTCTTGCCCATCACTTAAGGTCACTTTTAAACGACTTTTGGTTCTTTCATCCATCGTTAAGCACAAAGTAAGAGCCTGTTTTTCTGAAGTTGCTATTTCAAGCGCTTTTTGTTTATCAATAAGTTGAGTAAATCTTTTCATTCTCTACATTCTCGGTAAAACGCGGATCAAAAGAGGAAATAGCGTTGTGCCATAGGTAATTGCGTTGCAGGTTCGCACACTAATGGCACACCATCCGCTTTCACAATATAGGTTTGAGGATCAAGCTCGATATGAGGCACATAACTATTGTGGATCATCGAAGCTTTAGTCACATTACGACAACCTTTAACACGACCAATTAAGCTCTTTAAGCCCAGCTTTTCAGGTACACCTGCGTCGATCCCCGCTTTCGACATAAAGATCATCGACGTTTGATATTTCGCTTTACCTAAACACGCATACATTGGACGATAATGCACAGGCTGAGGCGTTGGAATAGCCGCGTTAATATCACCCATTGGCGCATAAGCCACCATGCCACCTTTCATGATCAATGCGGGTTTCACACCAAAGAAAGCCGGATCCCATAAAACCAGATCAGCCAATTTTCCTTTTTCAATAGAACCAACTTCATGTGCAATACCATGCGCTAAAGCAGGATTAATAGTGTATTTCGCCACATAGCGTTTAATACGATGGTTATCACTTTCAGGTGTGTCACCTTCTAATATGCCACGTTGTAATTTCATTTTGTGTGCACATTGCCAAGTACGAAGGATCACTTCACCTACGCGCCCCATTGCCTGCGAGTCCGACGACATAACAGAAATAGCGCCCATATCATGCAAAATATCTTCTGCTGCGATAGTTTCACGGCGAATACGAGATTCAGCAAAAGCCACATCTTCAGGAATAGAAGGATCAAGGTGATGGCAAACCATCAACATATCAAGATGCTCATCTACCGTGTTAATGGTATAAGGCATTGTAGGATTGGTTGAAGCGGGGAGAATATTCGGCTCTCCGACTGATTTAATTACATCGGGGGCGTGCCCCCCACCCGCGCCTTCGGTGTGGAAAACGTGGATCACACGACCAGCAATTGCTTTCACAGTTTCTTCATAGAAACCGCCTTCATTTAAGGTGTCAGAGTGAATAGCAACTTGCACATCCATTTCATCGGCAACATTAAGGCAGTTATGAATTGCCATTGGTGTTGCGCCCCAATCTTCATGAATTTTTAAACCAATAGCACCCGCTTCAATTTGCTCACGAACGGCTTCAGGTTGACTCACACAGCCTTTACCAAATAAACCAACATTAATCGGGAGTTCATCAACAGCCTCTAACATGCGGTGCATGTTCCAAATACCCGGAGTGACTGTGGTTGCATTTGTTCCAGCTACTGGTCCTGTACCACCACCAATAAACGTGGTGACACCAGACACCAAACCTTCTTGTGCTTGTTGAGGGCAGATAAAGTGAATATGCGTATCAACGCCACCTGCGGTAACAATTTTACCTTCACCAGCAACCACTTCAGTAGCAGGCCCTACAACAATATCCACATTAGGCTGTACATCAGGATTACCAGCTTTACCGATACCCACAATGCGACCATCTTTAATACCGATATCCGCTTTTACGATACCCCAATGATCTAAAATAATGGCGTTTGTAATAAGTACATCGACACATTCAGCATTGATGACTTGGCTCTGCCCCATACCATCACGAATAACTTTACCACCACCAAACTTGACTTCTTCGCCATAAGTGGTGAAGTCTTTTTCAATTTCAAGAAAAAGCTCAGTATCGGCTAATCGCAGACGGTCGCCAGTTGTTGGGCCAAACATATCTGCATAAGCTTGACGTGAGATAGTTTTCATTTTTTCTCACTCTCCAATTTACCCATCACTTTGCCATGAAAACCGTAAATTTCACGTTTTCCTGCAAAAGCCACCAATTCGACTGTGCGGCTTTGACCGGGTTCAAAACGAACCGCCATGCCCGCTGGAATATTTAAACGAAAACCCAAAGTGCCTTCTCGTTCAAATTTCAGTGCGTCATTCACTTCATAAAAATGATAATGAGAACCAACTTGCACGGGTCTATCACCATGATTGGCAACCTGTATTGTTTTTGTCTCTCGACCGGCATTAAGCTCGATATCCCCTAATGCCTGATTAACTCTAATTTCACCGGGTATCATGTTGTTACCTACACAATAGGATCGTGAATAGAAACAAGCTTTGTGCCATCAGGGAATGTGCATTCTACTTGAATGTCTTTGATCATTTCTGGCACCCCTTCCATGACTTGTTCTGCCGTCAAAACAGTACGTCCATCACTCATCAATTGGGCAACAGTTTTACCTTCGCGCGCGCCTTCCATAATGGCGCAACTGATAAGTGCAACCGCTTCAGGATAATTAAGCTTGAGCCCTTTCGCTAAACGTCTTTCAGCAACAAGACCCGCTGTAAAAAGCAGTAATTTATCTTTTTCTCTTGGTGTTAATTCCATTTCTGCTCCTAAAATTAACGATTATGTCGCCCATATACGAGGCGGCTCAGGGCAATACCCTAACCAGTGTTGTCTGACGGTTTGCCAAACTTGAGCAAAACACGCCATCATCGGCTCTGTTTGCGAGCCTAATAACCGTAAAACTAAAATACCGTCTACATCCGTTAAACCATATTCGATAACAGGATCGTAAGTGGCTGAAGAAATCTCAACGCTCTGTTGAATAAGGTTTTTTAATTCGTCTGTTGCGGGATAAATATAAAGTGACCCCAACATAGGAAATTCACGCATGGCAGCCGATCTTTTTTGTAAACCATCGACAAAAAGCGACTCAGTTAATGTCAACTTTTCATCAATATAGAAATTTAAACGCCCTTTTACATTGCCATTTTCAAACCATTCATTTAAAACAGGGCGACCAAAACATTGGATTTCCCAGCCAATAAATCTGGCTGTAGATGCAATATGAATATGCGTTTCTAGGCAAACTTGAGCTTCAGGAAAAAAGATATTTTCTTGAGGTAACCACTCTAAAAAACCATTAGCTGCCACTTTTAAGGTTTGAACTTGCCGAGCAACACCGCCTGCACTACGGTAAAACTTAGTGGCTCCAGGTGTTGTAAGCAACGCGTGCGCTTGAGGCTGCACATCAATATTGATCAATAGGTTATCGCCACCAACCACACCGCCTGGGGGATGAAGCAAATAAGTGTGTGCAATACCTTGCTCAGGATAAAAAGGACGCTGAACCATTAATGGGCCGATATGGCGCTTTTCTGTAAGACGTGTTATTTCACGTTTTACTTCATAACGTAAAACGATTTCAGCAAGCCAACCCTTCCCTGAAAAGTCAGACATACTCACTCCTGCCAACTCGGCAAAATTATCAATAAATCAGGAAAATACGTGAATACATACAGCGCTATCCATAAGATTGAGTCATTCAAAATCAAATAGAAAATAAGCTAATGAATGTTGGATAGGGTGTGGATAAAAGACAAACAGTGATATCCTAAGAACAGGATAATCTCCTTCGTCTTTGACGCGCGATTCTACACCTTATTACGAAAAATGCGTTTTGAATAAATAACAATTTATTTAGAAAAAATGACACTGTTTAAAATAAATGTAAAAAATGAGCAAATATCTATATTGTCATGTTTTATCAGCAAGATTATATTCTGTTTTGCTCTCATTCAGCTTTGCATGACAACACTAATTTAAACTAGAATAATCTCTCTATTTATTATTCTAGACGTGGCTTATCAGTTTATACAGCAAATGAGCTAATTTTGAGTATTGTTCATTTAAGCAAGATTAATGCTTAACTTGCCTACGGTATATCGGAGATCATGGAATACAAACACATCCTGTCCTCTAACCAAATGTCTTTAAAAACGTTTTACATCGAAAACCCGATGATAGCGATGGTTAGTGGCGCAAAAGGTACAATTTGCATCAATGGGCAAACTATTGATGTATCAAGCCATTTAACGCTTATTATTCCGAAATATAGTCAAATTTCTTGCGATATTGTCAGCCAATTTACGCATAAATCTATTGAACTACACACTCTGGTGTTATGTGAAACAGAGCTTCAATCGGTTTTCTCTTTACTAAAACCTTTAATTAAATCTAGCTCGCCACTCACAAGCCACCTTCCGTCTTACCATTTATCAACTCCTGAAGTGATAAAAAGTAATTTTGGAATTTTAAAACAGTGTTTACCGCTACCACATGGCTCTCCATCACAAGAAACCATGTTTATGCAGCAGTGCTTATTCTTTATTTTAATGGCGGTACATCAGGCAGGTGTGGATATTCTAAATATCTTTCGTTTTAACTATGATGAGCCGAAAAATCAGGCCATTACACACCTGATAACACAAGATCCACAGCGAAAATGGCATTTAGAAGATGTCGCAAAAACATTGTTTACGACGCCATCGACATTACGTCGGCATTTAAATAAAGAAGGGGTTTCATTCTGCCAATTGCTATTAGATGTCAGAATGGGGATCGCTTTAAACTACCTCACATTCTCTAATTACTCGGTATTTCAAATCAGCCATCGTTGTGGATTTGGAAGTAATGCTTATTTTTGTGATGCCTTTAAACGTAAATATGGCATGACACCGTCACAGTTTCGCATTCAATCTCGTCAAGCTAATGATCCATCGACGATAAACAAAATGTCAGAAAAAATTGCAGAGCCAGAAAGTAAAGTGTTTCCGACCTTATAAAGGTGTTACAAATTATTTTTCTTTAAAAAGGCTATTCCACCCATTAGTCGCATCTGATTTAAGATCCACTGTTGCCGTTTTAAGGTATAAGCAGAAGGTTTATTTACGTGATAAATATGCGGGTTAGGCAATACCGCAGCCAATAATGCAGCTTCATGGCTTGTAAGTTGTTTCGCTGGCTTTCTAAAATAGTGTTGAGAAGCCTGCTCTACACCGAAGATCCCATCACCAAATTCAACAATATTCAGATACACCGTTAAAATACGTTTTTTTGACCAAATAAGCTCGACAACTGGCGTCATTCCCGTCTCAAGCCCTTTTCTTATCCAACTACGACCATCCCATAAAAAGAGATTTTTGACCGTTTGCTGAGAAATAGTCGATGCACCACGTAATGTTTTCCCGTTGTTATGATTTTTTTTGAAAACTTTCTCAATAGCATCAAAATCGAAGCCCCAATGTTTGGGAAAATTTTGATCTTCAGAAGCAATAACAGCTAAATACATTACAGAAGCTATCTCTTTTTCACTTACCCAAGTGGAATGTGATACATAAGAGAAATCAAACTCACTCCAAGCAGAAATTTGTCTTTGAACCATAACAGCAGAAAAAGGCACAGGTAAAAAAGAAAACAGCACAACTGTTAACAGCCATAAAGCAATTAAAATAATTAATAGTTTCTTTAACTTTCTCACCAGTACCATCTGCTGTTTTTACCTACTATTTATGCCATCTCAAGGACTTTCTTAACTAGTTTCTCAATACCTACCTGTGCTTGTGCAATAGATTGTGCAAGCATATACGCAGGAGTTGTGACAACACGATATTTTTCATCAACAACAATATCATCAACCGGGCAATCTATATGGATGCCACCCATCTTTTCAATTGCACGAGCTGTTTCTGCGTCATTTCCAATTGTTAATTTTACTGGAGAATTTAACATTTTTGGTAACATTACAGGCGCAATACATATTAACCCTAATGGCTTATTTTGCTGATGCATCGCTTGTACAAATCTTAAGAGATCTTTGTTAATTTCACAGTCACTCCCTTTTGTTGCGAAATTGCATAAATTCTTCGCCGCACCAAAGCCACCAGGAATAATGACAGCATCAAAGTTTTCAGCCTTTGCCTCTGATAAAGGGGAGATTTTTCCACGAGAAATACGAGAAGATTCTTCCATCATATTCCTTTTTTCTGATTTTTCCTCACCTGTAATATGATTAATTACAGTTGGTTGCAAATCATTAGGTGAAAAATAATGAACTTCAGCATTATTTTGGCTTAAAGCAAGCATTGTGAGCACTGATTCATGGATTTCACTCCCATCGAATACACCACAGCCACTTAAAATTACCGCAATTGATTTCATATCTTTCTCCGTTTGTAGTAGATTACTAGTTACCCATTTATAGGTGTAAACACCAATCGGCATCACATATTTAAATGTTTCTTGTAACAAAAAAACTTATCTTTGCTATTTTGTTGCTTGTATGATGTATGGAATAGTTTCATCCTATTCGCCTATGTAATGAGAATCAAAAAAAGCGGATAGAAAAGTTTCCCTGGTGTTGGCGCAGTATTCGCGCACCCCAACTTCGGTTGGGGTTATTTTTTTCTAGCGTCTGCCAACCAGTTTCTTAAACTTTCTACATCCTTTCTCCAATCCTTCCCTAGCTCATCGACCCACTCTTGTACATTGTCCCACCAAGCAGGTAATTCCGGTGATTGGATCTGTTTAGCGAGTTGCTGTAAATGTTTTAAACCAATAGAACCTGCTGCACCTTTGATTTTATGTCCTTCCTCAGTGATGCCCTTCTGATCACGCGCTGTTAGGTTAGATTCAAGAACTGACATATAACTTGGCATCATCTTTTCAAAAACATCTAAACCATCAGTGATTAATTGAGGTCCGACAAGTTCGATGTATTGATTCAGCATGTCTATATCTAATAATTCTTCATTTTTATTCAACAATTCCGATGACTCATTACATGGCACAGAAACCGCACCATCACCCCAGAATTTGTTGATAATCGCGGTAAGTGCATCCACAGAAAGTGGTTTACTTAGCACATCATTCATTCCCGCATCCAAATACTCTTTTTTGTCTTTCAAAACATTTGCTGTTAAAGCGATAAGAGGAGGAAGTTCATTACTGTCGAATTCTTGACGTAATTTTCTTGAAATATCGAAGCCAGTCATATCAGGTAATTGAATGTCTAGTAGCACTAAGTCATATTCATCAGGCTTAAACATCGATAACGCTTCTTGTCCTGTCATTGCCACATCAACGGTATTACCCAATTTTTCTAAAACAGAGCAGGCAACAATCACGTTAAGTTCTATATCTTCAACAAGCAGAATATTTAAAGCAGGTAATAAGAGTTCATCATCACTTTCGATATCGTGGTGCTCTTCAATCGCAGGAGCGACGATAGAGAGGGTAAAGGTAGAACCCTCACCTAACTCACTCTCAACACGAATATCGCCGCCCATATGCTGTGCTAGGCGTTTTGAGACAGCAAGTCCGATACCCGTTCCCGTTGCAGAACGACCACCTTGACTATCATTGACTTGATAGTACATAGCAAAGATCTTCTCAAGCTCACTTTTTGGAATACCAATTCCGCTATCCTTCACTTCAAATAACAACTTATCTGGCGCTTCTTGCCAAATACGCACTTTGATTTCACCTTCTTGAGTAAACTTCACAGCATTACCAATGAGATTCCATAAGATCTGACGTAATCGAGTCCCATCAGAGGTTATCTTATGCGGTAGCGTTTCTTCAGCTTCGAGTGTGAATTTCAATCCTTTTGGCTGTACTAACAATCCAGACAGGTTTTCTAAATCAGAAATAAATTCAGTAAAGTCAATTGGCTGGTTATCTAACTGAATTTTTCTACGCTCAATTTTGTCCATCTCAATCACGTCATTAAAAATATTCCCTAACGTAATCGCACTCACATGGATCGTTTTTAAGTAATTGAGTTGTTCTGGTGAAAGCTCGGTATCCAATAAGATACGGCTTAATCCAACAATACCATTTAGCGGTGTACGCAATTCATGGCTGATTGTTGAGATAAAGGTGGTTTTATCACGGCTCGCGTTCTCTAATGCGTCTTGATAGCGCTTACGCTCTGTAATGTCACGTCCAAAGCCCATTAAGCCATGACGTTTACCAATACGATCATAAAACGGCACTTTGCGCAGTTCAAAACAAGCCTTGCGGCCATCAGGATAAACTAACCACTGCTCATAAGTGAGCGACACATTATGACGGAAGACTTTTTCATCCGTTTCCATCACTTTTATCGCAATATCTTCGTCATACACATCAAGTGGTGTTAAACCGATAAGTTGCTTTTCACTTTTGCCTGTCAGTAATTCCGTCGCACGGTTACATCCTGAAAATTCATTATCTTCATTGCGGTAATAAACTAAGTCAGGAGAGGCATCTAAGAATGAGCGTAAAAGTGAGGATTGCTGTTCAAGCTCGATTTGCGTCAATTCACGACGCTTCATTTCACTTTTTAGTTTTTCTAGTAGTTCAAGGTGTGCTTTTTCAACTTTTTCACGCTCTTGAATTTCCAAGTTTAATTGCTCAATATTCTCTTTCAATTGAGAGTTAAGCTCTAAGTCGCGCTGGCGCATTACACCTAGTTTATCCACCATACGAGATAAACGGCGTCGTGATTCTTCAAGTTGTTCAACCACAACAGAGAGAAAATAGACAGCCCAAGGCGTAATAATCAGCCCAAAGAAAATAGAGCGAACAAGGTCAATACTGGTAACATCACCTGCAAGCAAGAATGTCACCGCCATTTGAACAACCATCGCTAAAACAACTAATGCAGAAGCTAACAACAATGAGAAGCGAATTAGCCCCAGCCTCATCATTAAGTCAACGTAGTATTGGGCAAGCCCTTTGAGCAATTTCATTGAAAACTCCAATATATTGAATCTATGGAATGATAACCCAAAAATGAATTGGCGCAGTGGCGAACATTCAGAAATCTTGCTAAGAGTGGTTATTTCTCATTACTTTGTTTGATTTAACCCTCTATTTTCTCTCAACGAATCTATTCAGACATATGTATTCATAAAAATAATACAAAAACTAAGCAACATAGACGATAGCAATATCAACGATAAATAGACCTTATTAGAAAAAATTCAATTTGTCTTTTTTTATACAAAATGTATAAAAACAATAAAACTCCAAAATCAATATATTCAGTAGAATAACTCACTACCCGTTTTTATCATTAAAGGATGAGATAAAGCTAAACCGCTCAAATAAAGTGATATAGCTCACATTAAAAAATCGCTCTCATACTATTTTAAAATAGAATAATTTAGTTATTAATCAATGCATTAAAATAAAAATATCCTTATCTATTTTATCTCAGTCAAATATCCCTACACATTGACCTGATTTTTATTTATCGATAAGTTGAAAAGGCATTGCATAGCAATATAAAAAACACTCCAAGCTAGGCAAACACAACATCACCCGACTGAGCACCCATAAATTTACCTACATACTTTGAGCCAAAACGTTCCTTTTGCGCTCTGTTTTGAGGTGCTCAGTAAACTAAGTAGGAAGCAAAAAAATGCTCTATCAAAAGACACAGGAAAAAGACAATTGTGGGTTTGGGTTGATCGCGCATATTGAAGGGCAAGCCAGCCATAAGATTGTCAGAAATGCCATACATGGTCTTGCCAGAATGCAACATCGTGGTGCTATTCTTTCTGATGGTAAAACCGGCGATGGATGCGGATTACTCTTACAAAAACCAGAGCGTTTCTTCCAATTAGTTGCACAAGAAAAAGGCTGGCATTTAGCAAAAAATTACGCCGTAGGGATGCTATTTTTAAGCCAAGATCCCAATATTGCCAAACAATGCCGTCTCATCGTTGAAGAAGAGCTACAACGTGAAACACTTTCTATTGTCGGCTGGCGTGAAGTGCCTATTAACACTGATATTTTAGGGAGTATTGCCCTTTCTTCTCTTCCTTTAATCGAACAAGTTTTTGTTAATGCCCCCGCAGGATGGCGGATAAGTGATATTGAGAGACGACTCTTTGTTGCCCGCAGACGTATTGAAAAGCGCATTACTGACAATGATTTTTATATTTGTAGTCTTTCTAATTTAGTGACCATCTATAAAGGTCTCTGCATGGCCATTGATTTACCGCGCTTTTTTACCGATCTTGCCGATCTACGCATGGAATCTTCAATTTGTTTATTCCACCAGCGTTTTTCAACTAACACCACACCAAGATGGCCTCTTGCGCAACCTTTTCGCTATCTTGCTCATAATGGTGAAATAAATACCATTACAGGCAATCGCCAATGGGCAAGAGCGCGTGCCTATAAATTCCATACGCCACTTATTCCTGATCTACAAAGTGCAGCGCCTTTTGTCAATGAGAGTGGCTCAGATTCAAGTTCACTCGACAATATGCTAGAACTTTTTCTCAATGGCGGTATGGATATTGTTCGTGCAATGCGATTGTTAGTGCCGCCTGCATGGCAAAACAATCCACAAATGGATGAAGATCTTCGTGCCTTTTTTGATTTTAACTCAATGCATATGGAGCCTTGGGATGGCCCCGCAGGTATTGTATTATCAGATGGTCGTTACGCTGCGTGTACGCTAGATAGAAACGGTTTGCGCCCTGCTCGTTACGTTATTACCACAGATAACATCATCACTTGTGCTTCTGAAATTGGTATTTGGGATTATCAGCCTGATGAAGTGCGAGAAAAAGGACGTGTAGGTCCTGGCGAGCTGATGGTCATTGATACTCATCAGGGGCGTATTTTGCACTCTGCCGAAACCGATGAAGATTTAAAAAGACGCCATCCTTATAAACTGTGGTTAGAGCGCAATGTCAAACGTTTAACGCCCTTTGAAGAGTTACCAGAACAACAAGCTACAGGACAACGTGCCTTTGATGACACTTTATTAGCCACTTATCAAAAACAATTTGCATATAGCCAAGAAGAACTTGAAAGCATTTTGCATGTGCTTGCAGAAAACGGGCAAGAAGCCACAGGATCAATGGGCGATGACACGCCATTTGCTGTACTTTCTCAACGCCCTCGGCTTATTTATGACTATTTCAGACAAAAATTTGCGCAAGTAACAAATCCTCCCATAGATTCATTAAGAGAAGCACATGTTATGTCTTTAGCGACCTGCATTGGGCGCGAGATGAATGTGTTTTGCGAAGCGGAAGGTCAAGCTCATCGACTGAGTTTTAAATCGCCTATTTTGCTTTATAGCGATTTCCAACAGCTTATTAATCAAGAAAGTCCTTATTACCAATCTGTTCATCTTGATATCACATATCAACCAACAGAATGCAACTTAGAAACAGCGTTACGCCAATTATGCGCAAAAGCACAACAGGAAGTTCACCGTGGTGCGGTATTATTGGTTTTAACAGATAGAAATATCACTAAAGAGCGATTGCCTATTCCTGCTCCTATGGCAGTTGGCTCGGTACAAAAAGCATTGGTAGATAATAACTTACGCTGTGATGCCAATATTATTGTCGAAACCGCTAGTGCCCGTGATCCTCACCATTTCGCCGTATTACTCGGATTTGGTGCTACCGCTATTTACCCTTACCTTGCTTATGAATCTTTAGCCCAACGTGTTGATAAAAAAATCCTGCAAGCAAGCTATGCCCAAGTAATGCTTAATTACCGCAACGGCATAAATAAAGGATTGTATAAGATCATGTCCAAAATGGGCATTTCAACCGTAGCTTCCTACCGTTGCTCTCAACTTTTTGAAGCGGTGGGATTAAATGATAGCGTTGTCGAACTCTGCTTTGCGGGCGTTGATAATCGGATTAATGGCGCTGACTTTAGTGATTTTGAACACGACTTATTTAATCTATCTAAACGAGCTTGGTTAACCCGTTACCCTTTAGATGCGGGGGGATTATTGAAATATGCACATAAAGGGGAATATCACGCCTACAATCCTGATGTCGTTCAAGCACTGCAACAAGCGGTAAATAGCGGGGAATATGCCGACTATCAGCATTATGCTAGTCTGGTACAACAACGCCCAATAACCACATTGCGCGATATGCTAGTCCTCAATAACAAGGCAACGCCTATCTCGATTGAAGAAGTCGAACCTGAAACAGAATTATTTAAACGCTTTGATACCGCCGCAATGTCAATTGGGGCACTAAGCAAAGAAGCTCATGAGGCCCTTGCGCAAGCGATGAATACATTGGGCGGCTTTTCAAATTCAGGCGAAGGCGGTGAAGATCCGGCTCGTTACGGTACTAATAAAGTCTCACGCATTAAACAAATTGCCTCGGGTCGTTTTGGCGTGACGCCTTCTTATCTAATGAGTGCAGATGTTTTGCAAATCAAAGTCGCACAAGGAGCAAAACCCGGTGAAGGAGGACAACTTCCCGGCGATAAAGTCACCCCTTATATTGCGCAATTACGCTACGCTGTTCCTGGTGTTACTTTAATATCACCACCACCTCATCACGATATCTATTCTATTGAAGATTTAGCACAGCTTATTTTCGACTTAAAACAGATCAATCCTACTGCACTGATTTCTGTAAAACTCGTATCAGAGCCTGGTGTGGGCACCATTGCTACGGGTGTTGCCAAAGCCTATGCGGATTTGATAACCATTGCAGGTTATGACGGAGGTACAGGTGCAAGTCCTTTAACTTCTGTAAAATATGCAGGTAGTCCGTGGGAATTAGGTTTAGTGGAAACCCAACAAGCGCTAGTGGCAAACAATCTTCGTCATAAAATTCGTTTACAAGTCGATGGCGGATTAAAAACAGGACTCGATATTATTAAAGCGGCGATTTTAGGCGCAGAGAGTTTTGGTTTTGGTACAGGCCCTATGGTCGCGTTAGGCTGTAAATACTTGCGTATTTGTCATTTAAATAATTGCGCAATGGGTGTTGCAACTCAAGATGAAACGCTACGTCGTAACCATTATCATGGATTACCTGAACGTGTTATTAACTACTTCCGCTTTATTGCACAAGAAACCCGTGAGTTAATGGCATTGCTCGGAGTACGAAAAATTACCGACTTAATCGGTCGTACTGATCTGCTTTCTTGTTTAGAAGGTGTGACAAGCAAACAACAAAAACTCTCATTAGGCGGATTACTAGAAACAGTGATATCCCCCATAGGTAAATCCCTTTATTGTCAGGAAAATAATGAAACTTATGATAAAGGTGAATTAAACCAGCGTATTGTTACTCAAACGATTGAAGCCGTTGAACAGCAAAAAAGCCAAACACACTATTTTGATATTCGTAATACAGACCGCTCTGTGGGTGCAACGTTATCTGGCATTATTGCTAAGAAATATGGCGAGAATGGGTTATCTGCAACACCTATAAAACTCAATTTTACGGGCACCGCAGGTCAAAGCTTTGGTGTCTGGAATGCACAAGGCGTTGAATTAACCTTAATCGGTGATGCAAATGATTATGTTGGCAAAGGTATGGCGGGCGGTCGTATTGTAATTTCGCCTCCAGTTGGTTCTGCTTTTAAAAATCATCATGCAACCATTATGGGTAATACGTGCCTTTATGGCGCAACAGGCGGGAAACTGTATGCTTCAGGCTTGGCAAGTGAACGTTTCGCCGTCAGAAACTCCGGCGCGATTGCTGTTGTTGAAGGCGTTGGTGATAACGGCTGTGAATATATGACGGGCGGTATTGTCTGCGTTCTCGGTAAAACAGGGATTAACTTTGGTGCAGGAATGACGGGGGGATTTGCCTATCTATTAGATGAAGACCTCACATTATCGCAACGGATCAACACTTCGTCGATTGAGTTGCTTCCTGTTGCATCCTTTGCCATTCTCGCTGAACATCTACGTGGCATGATTGCAGAACATGTCAGACTAACAGGCTCACAGCAAGGAGAAAGATTACTTTCACAGTGGGAATATTGGTCACAACACTTCAAGTTGGTTAAGCCAAAGTCCAGTGATGTCAATGCGTTGCTTGGTCATCCTCGTCGTTCATCTGCTGAATTACGCGTTCAGGCACAATAGGAGAATATTATGAGTCAGAATGTGTATCAGTTTATCGACTTAAATCGTGTTGAGCCGACTAAAAAACCGTTAGCAATTCGCAAAATTGAGTTTGTTGAAATCTATGAGGCCTTTTCACCACAGCAAGCCTCCGCACAAGCTGATCGCTGTTTAGGTTGCGGGAATCCTTATTGTGAATGGAAATGCCCTGTTCATAATTACATTCCTAATTGGTTAAAGCTGGCAAACGAAGGACGTATTATTGAAGCGGCCGAGCTTTCTCATCAAACAAACAGTTTGCCTGAAATTTGTGGTCGCGTTTGCCCTCAAGATAGGCTTTGTGAAGGTGCCTGTACGCTTAATGATGATTTTGGTGCAGTCACAATTGGCAATATTGAACGTTACATCAATGACACCGCCTTAGCACAAGGATGGCGCCCCGATCTTTCTCACGTCACAATGACTGATAAAAAAGTTGCGATTATCGGCGCAGGCCCTGCGGGTCTTGCCTGTGCAGATGTTCTTATTCGTCAAGGTGTGAAACCCGTTGTTTATGATAAACATCCAGAAATTGGGGGATTACTTACGTTTGGGATACCCTCTTTTAAACTCGAAAAATCACTGATGATCCGACGCCGCGAATTATTTAGTGAAATGGGTATCGAGTTTTGCCTTAATACGGAAATAGGCAAGGATATCGCCCTAAATACCCTAATAACACAATATGACGCGGTTTTTCTAGGATTGGGCACTTATCACAGTTTAAGCGGTCATTTTCCTAATGAAAATGCTGATGGTGTTTATAGCGCCCTACCTTATTTAATTGGTAATACACGTTATTTAATGGGTTATGGTGAAGATCCTCAAACACCTTATATCGACCTTAAAGATAAAAATGTAGTGATATTAGGCGGTGGCGATACCGCAATGGACTGTGTGCGTACTGCAATTCGACAAGGTGCAAATAAAGTCACTTGTGTTTATCGTCGTGATGAAAGCAATATGCCAGGTTCAAAACGTGAAGTAAAAAACGCCAAAGAAGAAGGCGGCGAATTTTTATTTAATCTTCAACCTATAGATATTGAAGTTGATAATCAAAATAAAGTGGTTGGTATTCGCGTTATTAAAACTCAAAGTGATAAAACATTAACGCCGATTGAAGGAAGTGAGCATTTGTTATCTACTGATGCGGTTATTCTGGCATTTGGCTTTAAACCTGCACATTATCCATGGTTAGATGAAAATAATATTGAATATGCATCTTCAGGCAGAATTATTATTTCAGATAATCAAGAAATACCAAATCAAACAACAAATCCTAAAGTGTTTGCTGGAGGCGATATTGTACGAGGCTCTGATCTTGTGGTAACAGCAATAGCAGAAGGAAGAGAAGCTGCCGAAGGAATATTGCAATATTTATCATGTTAAATATTTTTTATTTCCGTTATTTTAAATAACAATTTCTCTTGTTTATTATCCCATTTAATTTAAGTGGGATAATTTTGCAATATTATCGGTGAAATTAATAAATAGTATTTAAGGATCATCAAGATATCAGACCAAATAATCATTCTCATTACCATTTAATATAATTTATAGAATAATATTTTGATAAAAAGCGATATTCTTTTTTGTATCAAAATAACACTCCTTATCTATAGTAAATATAATTTATTTTCGTATTTTTTACTTTATCTCTTTTTATTTAACCTTTTTGTCATCTTTTAATGATCATTGTTTTACAGCATTTGTTAATAACATCACAGTCTAAAAAAATAGATTTTATTTCGGCTATTAAATTTGATAACAATCAAATATTGTCAACCTACCAACTTCATAATGGAGTCACCTAATAACTTTACAGAAAAATATAATTTATTGATGTTAGGTTCGCTTTCATAATTAATAGTATTGTCATAATTAACTAGGGGATCACCATGGTGATGCAACTTATAGCCGTAGCCGTTATTATCGTAACTGTCTATTTGCTAATAAAAAAATATGAAACCCGAATGGTACTTATCGGTGCGGGTTTATTGCTTTGTATTTTGAGCCTAAGCCCATTAGATGCGTTTGCCGCATTTAGTGAGCGCATGGTATCTTCATCATTAATTCAAGCAATCTGTTCGAGTATGGGTTTTGCTTATGTTATGAAATATACCAAATGCGATATGCATCTGGTTCATGTTTTATCAAAAGTAATGACTCGTCTGGGCTTCTTCCTTATTCCAGCTACGGTTGTCGTAACGTATTTTATTAATATCGCAATCCCATCAGCAGCAGGTTGTGCGGCAGCGGTAGGTGCGACACTCATTCCATTATTAATCGCAGCACGTATTCACCCAGCTATTGCTGGTGGTGCAGTGTTATGTGGTACTATCGGCTCAATGCTAAGCCCAGGTATGTCGCATAACGCCTTCGTTGCTAACATGGCGAATATGGAAGTGGTTGATTTAATCGCTCGCCATAGCCCATATAGCTTAATGGCTGGTGGTATCGCAGCAGTTTCACTGGCGGTTGTCGCTTTAGTGAAAAAAGAGTTCAAAATGGCTTCTGTTGCGGGTGATGCATCATCTTCATCAGCACAAGCAACGCCAGAAGCTATTCGCCCTAACTACTTATATGCAACAGCACCTTTCATTCCATTAATCCTGTTAATTCTGCCATTCTTCGAGACTTTCAGTACATTTAAACTGTCTGTACCAGCGGCAATGTTAATCGGTTCTATCTATGCTCTGTTCATCACATTAACTAACCCAGCTCAAATTACGAAGGAGTTCTTTAAAGGTATGGGTAATGCTTATGGTGATGTATTAGGTATCATCATTGCAGCAGCAGTATTCGCAGCAGGTCTGAAAGCATCTGGTTTAATCGACGCGTTCATCAACTTCTTAACTCATTCTCCTGAATTCGCTCGCTGGGGTGGTACTTTAGGGCCATTCTTAATGGGTATTATCACAGGTTCTGGTGACGCAGCAGCATTCGCATTCAACGAAACAGTAACACCTCATGCTGCACAATTCGGTTATGAAATCCCAGACATGGGTATGGCAGCGGCATTATCTGGCGCGTTAGGTCGTACTATGTCACCACTGGCAGGTGCAGCAATTGTTTGTGCTGGTCTTGCAAACGTAAACCCTATGGAAATCGCAAAACGTACTGCACCGGGTATGATTATCGGCGTCATCGCTGTTGCGTTATTCATGTTATAAGTGGAGAAATGAATATGTCAGCAATTACACTAGAAAAATTAATTAAATGGCGTCGTGAGTTTCACCAATATCCAGAAATTGGTTGGTCAGAATTTTTAACCACAGCAAAAATCGTCAAAGAACTACGTAGTTTAGGTTTAGAAGTTAAAGTTGGCCCAGACGTTATCAATCAAGAGTTTGCTTTTGGTCGCCGCCGTCAAGTCGTTGAAAAAGGTCTAGCTGTTGCAAGAGAGCATAAAGTTGATGAAGCTCTACTTGATGAAATGAAAGAGCTAACTGGCTGTGTGGCTATCTTTGACAGTGGTAAAGCAGGCCCAACAGTAGCACTGCGTTTTGATATCGACTGTGTTGGTGTTAACGAAGCAACAGAAGCAAAACACCGTCCTCATGCAGAGAACTTTGCTTCTTGTCACGCAGGCGAAATGCATGCTTGTGGTCACGATGGACACATCTCTATCGGTTTAGGTGTTGCTCACTGGTTAGTTGAGAATAAAGATAAAGTGGTTGGTAAAGTTAAAATTCTATTCCAACCAGCAGAAGAAGGTGTTCGTGGTGCTCGTGCAATGGCAGAAAGTGGTATCGCAGATGATGCTGATTACTTCTTAGGTGCTCACTTAGGCTTTATCGCCAACAGTGGTGAAATTGTTATTAACCCAACACATTTCTTATGTACCACTAAATATGACTTCCGCTTTAAAGGCGCACCATCTCACGCAGGCGCAGAGCCAGAACTTGGTCGTAATGCTTTAGCGGGTGCTTGCCACGCGGCAACACAAATGCTGGGCATTTCTCGCCATGGTAAAGGAATGTCACGTATCAACATCGGTGTATTAAAAGCCGGTGAAGGCCGTAACGTCACCCCAGCTAACGCAGAAATGCAAATTGAAGTTCGTGGTGAAAATGAAGAGATCAACAGCTTTATGGCTGCAAATGCAGTACGTATGGCTGAAGGCGCAGCACATAGCTTCCAGTTAGAAATGGAAAGCGAAATCATGGGTGAAGCCGTTGACTTGACGAATGACCAAGAACTGATTGATGTTATGACCAAAGTTGTGGGTAAACATTCTGAGCTAACTGCGGTTGCAACTCGCCCATTCGGTGGTAGTGAAGATGCAACAGTATTAGCAAAACGTGTACAACGTTGTGGTGGTAAATCACTGTACTTCGTTGTTGGTGCCGATAGAACAGCGGGTCACCACCAAGCAGGCTTTGACTTCGACGAAAAACAATTAATGACTGCAGTTAATCTTTACACTGGTTGTTTAGAAGAACTGCTGAAATAATTTCAGCCCAATCATTAATTTAAACGCCCTATAGAAATATAGGGCGTTTTTTTATGTACAAAAAAACCCAGTTCAAATGAACTGGGTTTTTCATTAATACAAATAAGATAATCTCTTATTTCACTACACGCAATGATGGACGACCTGTAGGACGAGGTGGCTCTGGATCATCATCTGGTGGCGTTACATCATCAGAAACAGGTTTATCCGTTACTAATGATAAGACTTCGCCAACAGGAGCATCTGGTGTTTCTTGATGCTCATCTTCAGCAAACTGTAATGATGCGCCAGATTCATAAGCAGGCTCTGGCTCAAACATCATTCCCGCACCGTTTTCTCTCGCATAAATAGCCATAACAGCAGCCATAGGCACTCGCACTTTACGAGGTATGCCACCAAAGCTTGCACTAAATAAAACCTGATACGGTGTTAACTCTAATTCATCTACAGCACGAGATGAAATATTTAGTACAATTTGACCATCATGCGCATATTCCATTGGGACTTGAACACCGACAACATTCACATCAACAACTAAATGTGGTGTTAAATCGTTTTCGATGATCCAGTCATAATGCGCACGTAATAAATGCGGACGACGCGGAGACATATCCATAATCTCCATACTTAATTACCCTCTTGAAGGTAAGCGCATCTCACGCTCTGCTTCGGTTAATGACGCGAGGAAAGAATCACGCTCAAAAACACGCTGCATATAAATTTGTACATCTTTAGCGCCAGCACCACTTAAATCTACACCGAGCACTGGTAAACGCCATAACAGAGGAGCAAGGTAGCAATCTACTAAGCTGAACTCTTCACTCATAAAGTAAGGATATTCTTTAAACACAGGAGATACAGCCAGTAGCTCTTCTGCTAACTGTTTACGAGCAGCATTTGCCTGCTGTTCAGTTCCTTTTTCGATGGTGTTCATTAAAGAATACCAATCATGCTCGATGCGATGCATCATTAAACGGCTGCTACCACGAGCAACAGGATAAACTGGCATTAAAGGAGGATGAGGGAAGCGTTCATCAAGGTATTCCATGATGATGCGTGAATCATACAGAGTCAGCTCACGATCAACCAAAGTCGGTACACTTTGGTAAGGGTTTAGATCGATAAGATCCTGTGGAAGATTACCAGCTTCAACCTGTTCAATTTCAACACTGACACCTTTCTCCGCTAGGACAATTCTGACCTGATGGCTGAAAATATCAGTCGGACCGGAAAACAAAGTCATTACCGAACGTTTGTTGGCAGCGACAGCCATGAAAACCTCCAAGTTAATCAATTAAAGAAATGAATTAGCACAATGCCTTTTCCATTTCCCCATTCCTAAAAGACAAGCACACAAACGCAGTAGACCTAAATAAACATTTAAGCTATTAACTGCATTGGGTAACTACCTGTATAACAGTGTTATCGTGGGATAATCATATTTTACAGGGTTAAAAACTCACCTGTCTTTGCGGCACATATCATTATCAAGTAATACCAAAATAATCATTCAACAATCATATTGTCATAATAATTTTGGTATGACTTTCAAACTCATCACTGGTATTACGATCAATATACCCATTGGCAACATGATGATGTCATAGAAAGAAAGACATCAAAGCTCGCTATTCTACCAGAATTCATGTTACTTAGGGGGGCTAATGCAAATAATTCAACACAATATGCCACACTACCTTAAAAGTAAGATTATAATATCAAAAAATGAAATTATTTAGAGATAACATCTGAAAAATAGACTTTTTAATACTATCGTTATCTTACATATAGCCTGTTTTATGAGTAACAGCCTCATGTATTAGCAACATTATGTTTTTATTATTAATAAGCACAAATAAGTTAAAAATAAAAAACCCGCCTGTGAAGACGGGTTTTCAACATCAAATTGATATCTAAAAGATAACAAATTAACGTTTAGAGAACTGTGGACGACGACGTGCTTTACGCAGACCCACTTTCTTACGTTCAACAGAACGCGCATCACGGGTTACGAAACCAGCTTTACGCAGATCAGAACGTAGAGTCTCATCATATTCCATCAGTGCACGAGTGATACCGTGACGGATCGCGCCAGCTTGACCAGAAATACCACCACCTTTAACAGTGATGTATAAATCTAATTTACCCAGCATATCAACTAATTCCAGCGGTTGACGAACAACCATACGTGCTGTTTCGCGGCCGAAGTAAACTTCTAGGCTACGTTTGTTGATTACGATATTACCGCTACCTGGCTTAATGAAGACACGTGCGGAAGAACTTTTGCGGCGACCTGTGCCGTAGTATTGATTATCAGCCATTGCCTATTATCCCGATTAAATGTCCAGAACTTGCGGTTGTTGTGCCGCGTGGTTGTGCTCAGATCCTGCGTAAACTTTCAGTTTACGATACATCGCACGACCCAGAGGCCCTTTTGGCAGCATGCCTTTTACCGCGATTTCGATTACACGCTCAGGACTACGGGCGATCATCTCTTCGAAAGTCGCTTGTTTGATACCACCTACGTGACCAGTATGACGGTAGTAAACTTTGTCAGTACGTTTATGACCAGTTACCGCTACTTTCTCAGCGTTTAAAACGATGATGTAATCACCAGTATCAACGTGCGGAGTGTATTCCGCTTTGTGCTTACCGCGTAAACGGCTAGCAATTTCAGTTGCTAAACGGCCTAAAGTTTTGCCGTCTGCATCAACAACGTACCAGTCGCGTTTTACGGTTTCTGGTTTAGCTGTAAAAGTTTTCATTATTGAAAATTACCCAATGTTTAGTTACACGTTGGTGAACGCTCGGTTCAAATACTATTGAGGTTCACACGACTCTTGTGTCCAGCAAACCTACCCCTTCGAGTAGCACTGCTGACTCTAAAATGCGAGTTTTTTGGGAAATAAAAAACTTGCTGCAACGTGGGGTCGCAAGATTATAGAGAAGTCAGAAAAAAAAATCGAGTCATAATTGAAAAACAATTGAATTCTTTTTCAATATTTCAGCGAAAAAAACGAATCTGGCACTTTTTTCTGATTTGACTGATAAATTCTTGCTACCTGAAGAGAAGAATTGTTCCTTTCCAGAGCGCTTGTAAGCTGCCTAATGCACTCTATTTTCATAGAAAAAAACATCAAGCAACTTAACCTGCGTCATCCTACCATAATGAAAGATGACTTTCTTCAAGAATTAAAAATTAAGCGAGATGGGGTTGTACTAAATATTCTTCACTTTGCATCTCTTGTAAACGAGATAAGCAACGTTGATATTCAAAACGTAAAAAATCACCTTGGTAAATCTCGTTCATTTCTACATTTGCATTAATAATAAGTTTCACCTTACGCTCATAAAACTCATCAACAAGCGCTAGAAACCGACGCGCAGCGTCTTCATTTAATGTCCCCATTTGCTCCATGTCATATAACAAAACAGAGTGGTAATGCTTAGAAAGCTCAATGTAATCAAGCTGACTACGTGGTTCCATACACAAGGTTGAAAAATTAATAGCGAGTACCCCATTAGATGCTTTTCTTACTTTCATGGGGCGATGGTTAATGGTTAAGGTACAATCAACTTGCGGTTCGCTGGTTGCCAAGTGCATGAAAATTCTATCCATCTCCTGACGATTTTTATCATTAAGTGGAGATAAAAAAAGATGCGCTTGCGTTAATGTTCTTAGTCGATAATCAATCCCTGCATCCACATTTAAAATATCGCAGTGTTGTTTGATTTGCTCTATTGCAGGTAAAAAACGAGAACGCTGTAATCCGTTACGATAAAGCTCATCAGGTGGAATATTTGATGTCGCCACCAATGTGATACCTCTAGCAAATAACGCCTCAAGCAAGGTACCTAAAATCATCGCATCAGTAATATCAGAAACGAAAAACTCATCAAAACAGAGCACATCAGTTTGCGTTTTAAATCCATCAGCAATAATTTCTAGCGGATTTTCATGGCCTTGTAAGTTTTTTAGTTCTTCTTGAACACGTAACATAAAGCGATGGAAATGTAAGCGAAGCTTTCGTTCTGTCGGCAAGCTTAGATAAAACATATCCATGAGCCATGTTTTACCTCGTCCAACACCGCCCCACATATATAGACCACGTTCTGGTGTAACAATCTGTTTTTTTGTGCGAATTCGCCCGAATAATCGTTGGGTTAGCGAATTTTTTTCTGGTGGAGTCTCTTTTAATAATGCATGGTATATCTGTTGAAGATGGAGAACCGTTTTTCTCTGAACATCATCAGGTTGATAATCACCTTGCTTCAATGCGGCTTCATAAAGTGATAACGGCGTACTAACAGTCATGAATGCCCTCTTATCCTTAATTTTCTGACATACTGATTTGTGTCTGTCGAATGGCTCTATTATAAGCATTAAGAATTGTTTTAACATCAACGTAACACACGAATTTTATATTAAGCTTAAGGATATTATTCCACCCATGCCTTTTAGCGGTTATGATGTTATAAGAATCCATCGTCCTCACTATTAGATGAAAAGGAGTTGCCATGGTTTGGGTTTATGCACTGATTGGATTAGTTGTCGGTCTTATTATCGGCGCACTTGCAATGCGTTACGGTAACAGCACCCTTCGTCAACAAGATGCTATCAAAGCAGAGTTAGACACAAAAAAAGAAGAACTTGATACTTATCGCAATGAGCTTGTCAGCCACTTTGCTAGAAGTGCTGAACTATTAGATAACATGGCGAGAGATTACCGTCAGCTTTATCAACATATGGCAAAAAGCTCTAATGAGCTCATGCCTGATATGCCTGCTCAAGAAAATCCATTTAATTACCGTTTAAGCGAATCAGAAGCAGCGAATGACCAATCTCCAATAAAAATGCCACCTCGTGATTACTCCGAAGGAGCATCTGGATTGTTCAGACCCACAGATAAAAAAGACAGTTAATATTAAAAACGCCACATTTTTTGTGGCGTTTTTCTTTCTAACAAACGTCATAAAATGACAATTATTTGCTATGGTTTTAAAGATAGCTTTTGTCTTGTAAATCCGTGTAAAAGGAAGCAAAGCACATCATGTCTTAATGAACTTTCCTTTGTCAGTACAGGTCTTAGTGACATCGCGCTCATTTTGAGCAAAAACTTTTATTTTGATAACTGTATCAAGAGACTCTAATTCATGTTGACTAAAAAAAGAAAATTATTACTTAGTGCATTAGCAATGAGTGTCGGACTTTCACTCTCTACTATTCCAGCAACC
Organism: Proteus sp. LHD240705; assembly: GCF_047921555.1. Classification (NCBI taxonomy): domain Bacteria; kingdom Pseudomonadati; phylum Pseudomonadota; class Gammaproteobacteria; order Enterobacterales; family Morganellaceae; genus Proteus; species Proteus sp. LHD240705. The sequence continues at coordinate 135,685 of NZ_JBLRMI010000002.1, read as the reverse complement.
AGTATGGCTGCACTACCTGCTGTGATGCCATCAGGCGAACAACTGCCAAGCCTTGCACCGATGTTAGAAAAAGTGTTACCTGCGGTTGTCAGTGTGCACGTTTCAGGAACGCGAGTACAAAACCAGCAAGTGCCCGAAGAGTTCAAATTCTTCTTTGGCCCCAATTTCCCATCACAACAACAAAGTGTACGCCCTTTTGAAGGCTTAGGCTCTGGCGTCATTATTGATGCACAAAAAGGCTATGTATTAACAAATAACCACGTTGTTGATGGTGCAGATAAAATTCAACTGCAAATTAATGATGGCCGTGAATTTAGTGCAAAATTAATTGGTAGCGATCCACAAACCGATATCGCATTACTGCAAATTGAAAAACCAACCAACTTAACCGCAATTAAAATGGCGGATTCTGACCAACTACGTGTTGGTGACTTTGCGGTTGCAGTCGGTAACCCATTTGGTTTAGGCCAAACAGCAACATCCGGTATTATTTCCGCACTAGGTCGTAGCGGTTTAAATCTTGAAGGTTTAGAGAACTTTATCCAGACCGATGCTTCAATCAACCGTGGTAACTCTGGTGGCGCGCTTGTTAACTTGAATGGTGAGTTAATCGGAATTAACACTGCTATTTTAGCACCAGGTGGTGGCAACATCGGTATTGGCTTCGCCATCCCAAGTAATATGGCGCGTGACCTTAGCCAACAACTGATTTCTCATGGTGAAGTTAAACGTGGCATATTAGGTATTCGCGGTACAGAAATGAATTCTGATCTGGCGAAATCCTTTAATATTGATGCACAACGCGGTGCTTTTGTTAGCGAAGTAATGCCAGATTCATCTGCTGCAAAAGCAGGCATTAAACCGGGTGACGTTTTAATTTCAGTTGATGGTAAACGTATCAATAGCTTTGCTGAATTAAGAGCTAAAGTGGGTACAACACCGCCAGGTAAAGAGATCCTAATTGGTTTAATCCGTCAAGGTAAACCAATGGATGTGAAAGTGACATTAGAGAAACAATCGGCAGATGCAACACGCGCAGATAACTTCTCTCCTGCACTACAAGGTGCAACATTAAGTAACTATGTGAATAAACAAGTGAAAGCTGTTGCAGTCGATTCTGTCGAAAAAGATTCAGCCGCTGCTGCATCTGGTTTACAAAAAGGCGACCTTATTATTGGTATCAATAATACGCCAATTACATCACTAGGCGATTTACGCAAAGCAATTGATGCTAAACCGCCTGTTCTTGCATTGAATATTCAACGTGGCAATGAACAAATTTATCTGCTGTTACGTAATACACCGCGCTAAGAAGTAAGCTTTCACCTATCTAATTTATTGATTTCCTTAGCCCTGTAATATCTATTATAGGGCTTTTTTTATATCTATTTTTGATGAGCGTCATTGGCTTAAAAGGGGATTTTATGCGTTGAGCGATGCTTTCATAAGTTAAACTATGCTATTCTCACCCCTTCTACGCGAATAATTTCACAGTCAGACATAAATACAGGATTTTTATGTTAACTAAATTACTGCGATCAACTCTAATTGGTCTTCTCACAGCAGCAATTCTTTTGATTGCAGTTCCTTCAATTCGCCCTATTTTTATTGAACGCCTACTTAATGGCGATTTTCTCAATGCGCCTTTTAGCTATAACACAGCAGTACGACGAGCCGCCCCTGCGGTTGTTAATGTTTATAGCAGTACGATGGGAAGCTTTTCTCAAGAAGGTCGTGAGCTGACATCTTTAGGCGCTGGCGTCATTATGGATGGTCGTGGTTATATTCTGACAAATCAACATGTTATTAATAATGCTGATCAAATTATTGTTGCGTTACAAAATGGTGATCTCTATGAAGGTTTACTCGTTGGCTCTGATCCATTAACTGATCTTGCTGTGTTAAAGATTGATGCAGATAAACTCCCGACGATCCCCATTAATAGTAAACGAATTTCTCATGTTGGTGATGTTGTACTGGCTATTGGTAATCCCTTTAATATTGGACAAACTATTACTCAAGGGATCATCAGTGCTACGGGTCGAGTTGGGTTAAGTCCAACACGCTACCAAAACTTTCTACAAACAGATGCCTCAATTAATGAAGGCAACTCGGGTGGCGCATTAATTAATACTGAAGGCGAACTTGTGGGTATTAATACCATGACGTTTGATTCAGGTACTTATAATGGATATCGCCCTAGTGCAGAAGGATTAGGCTTCGCTATTCCGACTGAACTTGCTGTAAAAATTATGAATAAGCTTATTCGTGATGGTCGTGTTATTCGTGGTTTTATTGGTATCACAGCAAAAGAATTACCTAAAATTCGTTCATCAAATACCGACATCAAACAAATTCAAGGGTTGCGCATTTTCCGTATCACACCAAATAGCCCAGCAGATAAAGCAGGAATAAAAACTGGCGATATCATTCTTAGCATTAATCATGCACCAGCAACTTCTGCGATGGAAATGATGGATTATATTGCTGAGACGCGCCCCGGTACGGTATTACCTGTAACATTATTGCGTGATGGCAATGAAATTAATGTCGATGTCACCATTTCGGAATACCAACCAGAATCATAACTAACAAAAAAATCTCCCTATTTTTGGCTAGTAGGGAGATTTCATATAGAACGTTGCACTTTGTAAGCAACTTTCTTTAAAGCTTTGGGTATTACGATAGTCCTCTAATGTGCTGTGATTACAACCGCTATATTGTCCTTCTTTAGTACCATCATTTTGCCAGCCACATACGGGGCAGATCTCAAAAAATGCCTCATCTTTATCTTTGAAAACAAAATAATGGCATGCAACACAGCTCACTTCTAAAGGAAGATGACAACTTCGCTTTTCCATAGGATTAGCTCTCCTATCATATCGTTAATTATACTATTCGCTCTTACTCTCTTTATTAGCAATTGAGTTATTTTCAACAGCATGCCAAATTTTTTCGGCTTTTCGTCCAATTAAAATCAGTGAAACAGCCAAAATAAAGAAAAAAATCGCACTGTGTAAACTATCCCAGAAATATTCAAAGAATCGGGTATAAAGGTTGATACCAAGGAATGTTAGGCCAAATCCTCTTAACATACCGTCATCTGTTTTAAGGCTTATATAAATACAGATAACGGCGACAACACCAAATAATAGCGCCCAAGGCAATAAATTCACACTTGAAGTGCGATACCACGTATCTGGATCGTAATTACCGAAAATAGACATTATCCATAGTGCAATAAACAGATAAGTCAGCCCCATTATTTTTGTCATGGTAAATAAACGACGGTGTATCAATATATTTTGTAGGAAATAACAGCCTGCTAATAATACTGCGCCAAAGAAGACAAAGCGGATAGGATAGTTCATCCCTAACCAATAAGCGCCCCATCCTGACATATAGCCAGTTTCAGCACCAAACCAATTTCCTAACATCAATAAGAAGAATAACCACACCAACGAGGAACGACTGATAAATCCAATTGCACCATAAATAACACAACCGATTAGAAAGAGAGGAGCAATATGACCACTTCCTGTATCCAGTAATTCTCCCAGTTGCCAAAGGAAAATAGCCGTAAACATCACACCTAAAAAGAGAATAAACTCAGTACTGTAATGCCACTGTGTCTCTTTTCGCTGACGTTTAAATCCCCATAAATAGAGCGCAGAAGCAATAAGTGCAGGAGAGATAACTCGCATAATTTCAGAAACACTAAAAATCTCAATTAAATAATAGACTAATGCGCTATCGCTAAAGATACTCCCAGCGGCAATAATCAAACAGACCATTGCTATCCAAAATGCGTAGCGACTTAATCTTTTCCAATCAAAAGGAATACGATGCAACGTACTTCCTAATTGTTGATATTCTTGTGTCGAGATTGCACCAGATTGTTGCCATTCATCCAGTGCTTGGCGAACTAGGCGCTCTTGTTTCCTTGTTACCTGCATATATGTCCCTTCCTTTTAGCTCATAGAGATTTCTCTAAAACAGGACTATTTTCTTACTGTACCTTGTCACGCAAGAAATGCCTTATGAATTATCCTATTCTATTGAGAGCCCTATTGAAATAATGCGCAAAAAAAACCATAGCACAACAATGCACTATGGTTTTAAATCGCTAAAAAAGGATAACTAAAATAAATTAGTCATTAGAGCGCAAACGTTCTATTTTTGCCCCTAATCCTTGTAATTTGGCTTCAATATTTTCATAACCACGGTCGATATGATAAATACGATCAACAATGGTTGTGCCTTCAGCAATACAGCCTGCAAGTACTAGACTTGCAGAAGCACGTAAATCGGTTGCCATCACTTGTGCGCCTGACAGTTTTTCAACACCGTGGCATAACACAGTATTGCTTTCAATTTCAGCGTGAGCGCCCATACGGATAAGCTCAGGAATGTGCATAAAACGATTTTCAAAAATAGTTTCAGTGATCATGCCCGCGCCTTCAGCAACTAAATTTAAAAGGCTAAATTGTGCTTGCATATCGGTTGGAAAACCCGGATGTGGCGCAGTACGCAATGTTACCGCTTTAGGGCGTTTACCATGCATATCAAGGCTTATCCAATCTTCACCCACTTCAATATCTGCACCAGCTTCACGTAATTTTGCTAACACAGCATCTAACGTATCAGGTTTTGCATTACGACAAACAACGCGACCACGCGAAATAGCAGCAGCAACTAAGAAAGTCCCTGTTTCAATACGATCAGGTAGAATTTGATAAGTACCGCCACCAAGGCGTTCTACACCTTCAATAGTAATGCTGTCTGTACCTGCACCACTAATTTTGGCACCTAATGTATTGAGGAAGTTTGCGGTATCTTCAATTTCAGGCTCTCTTGCCGCATTCTCAATGATGGTTTTGCCTTCAGCTAATACCGCAGCCGTCATAATAGTGATAGTGGCGCCCACGCTCACTTTATCCATGACAATATGTGCGCCTTTTAAACGCCCATCAACGCGTGCTTTCACATAACCTTCATCCAGTGTAATTTCAGCGCCTAATTGCTCTAAACCTGTGATATGAAGATCAACAGGACGAGCACCAATGGCACAGCCACCCGGTAAAGAAACCTGACCTTGACCAAAACGAGCCACCAGCGGACCTAAAGCCCAAATAGAAGCACGCATGGTTTTTACTAACTCGTAAGGAGCGCAAAATTCATTAATGTTACGAGCATCAACAAAAACAGAGCCATTACGTTCAACATTAGTTCCCAAGCGATTAAGTAACTTAATCGTTGTATCGATATCTTTTAATTTAGGGACATTGGTTAATTCTACTGGCTCTTCGGCAAGGATCGCAGCGAACAGGATTGGTAGTGCGGCATTTTTTGCGCCTGAAATAGTGACCTCACCTGATAAACAGGTTGGTCCTTGTACTCTAAATTTATCCATCTGTAGAACTCTCTTTTTATTTTGCTGTACGCTGTATACCTACTGGATTAAAGCCCGTTAAGTTTACGATCTCTCTTCCACTCTTCAGGTGTGTAGGCTTTAATAGACAAAGCGTGAATACGGTTATCTGCGATATATTCCATCAAAGGGGCATAAATGGTTTGTTGTTGTTTTACTCTGCTCATTCCCTCAAACATTGCGCCAACAACGACAACTTGAAAATGACTACCATCACCATTGACGATGACTTCATCTAACGACAGGCTGTCCATTAATACTTGTTTGATTTCATTTGTATCCATAATTGCTCAATCTCAACGTTAAAATAATAATCAGTCGTCTATCCTAATGGAATCCGCTCTACTCTTAAACCATCAAAAACCCCCTTAATGATAAAAGTATCACGAAGGGGGCTTTTTAATACCTTTACTCAAAAATCTGTATTAGGCAATATTCATAATTTCATCAAGATCATAGAGTGTAATTAATGTTTGAAAACGCTCACTTACACCTTGAATAATAAATTGACGATTTTGCTCTTCCATTTCTGCTTTTAAGTGAACAAAAAGTGCCAACCCTGTTGAATCAATATGTCCTAAGGCAGAAATATCAATGATATTAATATCAGCTAATAATGCTTTACGCTGCTGCCAAGCAGGCAATAACGTTTCACGATCTAGCGTTCCTTGGAAATAGAGGACACCCTCCTTTTTTTCCCAATTTAACGAAGCTGACATGTTATTTTTTCTCATCCAGTGTGATTGGTGTTTTAGCACTGATTTCTAACTGTTTTGTTAAACCATCAACACCTTTAGAATTTAAAATATCTGACCACTCATTCTGTTTTGTTGTGATCATGCTTACACCTTCAGCAATCATATCATAAGCTTGCCATTCACCTGTTTTACTGTTTTTACGCCATTGGAAATCAAGGCGAACAGGTGGGCGGCCATTTGTATCGATAATGGTGACGCGAATAGTTAGCGTTGATTTATCTGCGAAAGGTTTTGCTGGCTCAATACGGTATTCTTGACCTTCATACATGGCTAATGCTTGACCATAGACTTGAGCAAGATACGCTTCAAATGCAGTGAAATAAGCATCACGTTGCGCTGGTGTTGCATTACGATAATGAGGGCCTAACACTAATGCACCTGCATATTTAATATGTACATAAGGCAGTAATTCTTGCTGAACAATTTGACGTAAAAGTTCAGGATTTTTACGAATTTCAGGCTGTTCATTTTTTAATTTACTAAAGGTCTTTTGTGCCGCATCTTCCATCAATGCGTAAGGATTGGTTTTATCTACCGCCATAGCAAAAGGCGTTATCACTAATAGTGCGACCATCAATAAGCGTTTAAACATACGTTCGCTTCTCCTCAAATAGGGTTTCAATAATACGATGCATTTATTACGCTAAATCTAGCTAAATGTATAAGTGCATCGTATAGGAATTCATGATTAAGGTAATGCAGAGTGTTCTTCTGTTGGTTTAGATTCAGATTTAGCTGAATCATCACCATCACCCGTTTTATAAAGGAATTGACCAATAAGATCTTCTAGCACCATTGCTGAATTAGTGTTTGTGATCCGTCCCCCGTCTTTTAACAGAGTAGAATCTAACGCTTCATCATAAAAACCTAAATTCAATGCAAGGAACTGCTCACCTAATAAACCAGATGTACGAATAGACAGTGAGCTACTTTCTGGAATGTGGTCATAAATGCTCAGAATATCGAGCGCGACTTCAGGGCGATAGTTTCCTTCATCTTCTTCTTTTAAGGTGATAGAAGAAACACGACCAATCACCACACCACCAATCTTAACTGGAGAGCGCTCTTTTAACCCACCAATATTACCGAAGCTGGCATAAACGCGATAAGTCGGTTGGTTACCCATTTCTTTAATATCAGCGACTTTAAGACATAAGAAAATCACAGCAGCTAACGCAATCAGAACAAATAGACCAACCCAAACTTCAATTTTTTTACTTTGCATGACTTAGTTCCCAAACATCAGTGCTGTTAGCACAAAATCTAAACCCAATACGGCTAACGATGAATGAACAACAGTACGTGTTGTTGCTCTGCTAATCCCTTCTGATGTTGGGATTGCGTCATACCCGTTAAAGAGCGCTATCCAAGTGACGGTAATGGCAAAAACGACACTTTTAATAAAGCAGTTCACTAAATCGAGTCGCCATTCAACGGCACCCTGCATAGATGCCCAGAAAAAGCCTTCATCGATCCCTTTCCAATCCACACCCACAATTGCACCGCCCCAAATACCGATGGCAACAAAAATAAGTGAAAGTAATGGCATACTAATAAGCCCCGCCCAAAAGCGAGGAGCAACGACACGTCTTAAAGGATCGACTGCCATCATTTCTAAACTAGAAATTTGTTCTGTGGCTTTCATTAAGCCGATTTCAGCGGTTAAGGCTGAACCTGCTCGACCTGCAAATAATAATGCAGTCACCACAGGACCTAATTCTCTTAACAATGAGAGTGCGACCATCATGCCAAGACTAGCTTCAGCACTAAAAGTGGTTAAAACAAGATAGCCTTGTAATCCCAACACCATGCCAATAAACAGCCCAGACACCATGATAATTAATAAGGATTGAACACCAACGTTATACAGTTGCTTCATTAACAGAGGCCACTGTTTACGAAATTCCGGCTTACCGACTAATGCTCGAAAGAGCATAATGCCAGCTCTCCCGAAGGTTGCAAAAATCGCTAATGCTCTAGTGCCAATGCGAGATAATAAATTTACCACGTACTAATTTCCTCGTCCTAATAGGTCGTCCTGATAATCTCCCGCAGGAAAACGGAAAGGCACAGGGCCATCAGCAATACCATCTAAAAACTGCCTTACTTGCCTATCTGGATTATCCTGTAATTCTTGTGCACTGCCTTGAGCAATCACTTTCTGCTCCGCAACAATATAGGCGTAATCTGCGATACTCAACACTTCGGGTACATCATGGGAAACCACAACACAAGTCACACCAAGCGCATGATTTAACTCATCAATTAGCTTAACCAGCACACCCATTGTGATAGGATCTTGCCCAACAAAAGGCTCATCAAACATAATCAGTTCAGGATCAAGCGCGATAGCTCTTGCTAATGCCGCCCTTCTCGCCATTCCTCCTGATAATTCAGAAGGCATTAAACTTGCCGCACCACGTAATCCCACGGCTTCAAGTTTCATCATCACCGTTGTACGGATCAATGCTTCAGGTAAATTTGTATGCTCTCTTAGTGGAAACGCCACATTTTCAAACACATTCATGTCAGTGAACAGTGCGCCTGATTGAAAAAGCATACTCATTTTTTTTCTTGCCTGATACAACGCAGAACGTGATAGCGCAGGAATATTGTCGCCATCAAACCAAATTTCACCACTATCTGGAAGGATTTGTCCTCCCATTAGACGTAACAAGGTTGTTTTACCAATCCCTGAAGGGCCCATAATCGCAGTCACTTTCCCTCTCGGTACAACAAGATTGATCTCAGAGAAGATCTTTCTGCTACCGCGAGTGAAGTTCATATTGCGCACTTCAATTAGATTGTCAGATTGTGCGTTCATGAATAAAACATCCTCAAGCCTGTCTGCATAAACGAATTTTTACGCTATTTTGGCAGGTCATTCGCCATGTTACAAAGAAATCACCACTATTTAGCAATTTATTGCACGGTTAATTTTACTTTTCGTGCTTGGCTAGTCAAAATATGGTTAATTAGCAAAACCTTTTGACAATATGTTTTTTTATCAGCCCTGTCTTATTGGTTTTTTCTTTATTCGCTCATTGTTGGAAAACTGATGGCATGTTGATTACTTTGTCTCTTTTAATTTTTGGGTTGATGTTACTTGTTTATGCATCAGACCGATTAGTTTATGGTGCGAGCGTTTTTGCGCAATCGTTAAAAATTCCGCCAGCCGTTATCGGTATCTTAATTGTAGGTACTGGTACTTCACTGCCTGAGCTTTTTGTTTCAACTGATGCCGCAGTTCATAATTTGCCTGATATCGCTATCGGGACAGCCATTGGCTCGACACTCACCAACCTTCTCCTCATCGCAGGTATTGGCGCGATGATTTACCCCATGAACATTCAGTCCGCAGTGCTAAAAAAAGAGCTTCCCTTAATGATTATAGTCATCATGCTCGTTGGCATTATTGTTTCTAGCGGAAACTTAGGGCTTAGAGAAGGCTCACTGCTCTTTTTTATTGGTTTTGCATCCATTTTTCTAATGATAAAAACAATGCATAAAACACTAACACAAGAGCGCCACGTATTACCTTTAGAAACCTTAACCCGTTTTGAATTACAGACAAATCCCCGTAATTCTGTTGCACTTTTTTGGGTCGTTATTGCTTTACTGATTATTCCAGTTGCGACCCAAATGATATTAGATAATGTCTTTATTTTAATGCAACAGTATCATCTTAGTGGATTTTTTGTTGGTTTAACCTTGCTATCTATTGGAACAAGCCTACCTGAGTTAGCAACAACCATTGTGGCAGCACTAAGACGCGAGAATGAGTTAGCATTAGGGAATATTATAGGTGCTAATATTTTCAATCTAACTTTTGTCTTGGGCATGCCAGCATTACTCTCACCAAGCACATTTAATATCAATACATTTTATTTTAGTTTTGCTGTACTTGGTGTCGCCAGTTTACTGTTTTCTCTCTTTTCATTAGGGCGCAAACAGCGTCTTAATCGAGGAAAAGGGATATTCTTGTTAGTTTGCTTTATTGTTTATATTACGGTGTTGTGCGTCGCACATTCTCTCTTAACCTAAAATAAATGGTACAAAAAAATGACCGAGTTTGATTTTCAGCAAGCGGGTAAAAAAGTCCTTCATATTGAGCGTGATGGGTTAGCTGAACTAGAACAATATATCAACGATGATTTTACGCTTGCCTGTGAAAAAATTTTTCACTGCCAAGGTCGAGTGATTGTGATGGGTATGGGTAAATCTGGCCATATTGGGCATAAAATTGCTGCAACATTCGCCAGTACAGGAACACCTTCTTTCTTTGTTCATCCTGGTGAAGCCAGCCACGGTGACTTAGGAATGGTGACAGAAAAAGATATCGTTCTAGCGATTTCAAACTCAGGGGAAGCCAGCGAGATCCTTGCGCTTATTCCAGTACTGAAACGTAAACAGATAACACTGATTTGTATGACACGCACTCCTCAAAGTACAATGGGGAAAGCGTCTGATATTCATCTTTGTATCAAAGTACCTAAAGAAGCCTGTCCTTTAGGGCTTGCCCCAACAACCAGTACAACGGCAACCTTAGTCATGGGGGATGCGCTAGCGATCGCACTTTTACGTGCCCGTGGTTTTACCGCTGAAGATTTTGCGCTTTCTCATCCTGGTGGTGCACTAGGTCGTAAATTACTCCTTCATGTCAGTGATTTAATGAATAAAGAGGCAGATATTCCGCGCGTCACCAAAGATGCCACTTTACGTGAAGCTCTTGTCGAGATAACCCGTAAAAAATTAGGAATGACCGTCATTTGCGATGATAGTATGCTGATCAACGGTATATTTACTGACGGTGACTTACGAAGAATATTTGATTTAGGGATAGATCTAAATAATGCCAAAATCTCAGATGTGATGACAAGAGGCGGTATTCGTATTCGCCCAGATTGTTTAGCGGTTGAAGCACTGAATTTAATGCAAGCAAAACATATCACCTCGCTATTAGTGACGGAACAAGATAGTGATATCCTGTTAGGTGTTTTGCATATGCATGATTTATTACAGGCTGGTGTTGTATAAGATAGTCATAACGTTCGAAGGATAAAAATGAATACAATGATAGAAACTTGTTATGGTGCAGTAAGCGAACAAATCATCAAAAAAGCAGAAAAAATCCAATTGCTGATTTGTGATGTTGATGGTGTGATGTCAGACGGACTCATTTACATGGGCAATAATGGCGAAGAATTAAAAGCTTTTAATGTCCGTGATGGGTATGGCATCCGTTGTTTGCTTACATCCGGCATTGAGGTTGCTATCATTACAGGTCGTCAGTCTAAACTGTTAGAAGGTCGTGCTAAGACCCTTGGCATTACATATCTTTACCAAGGTCAGCATAATAAGCTTTTGGCGTATCAACAACTGTTAGATACACTAAACCTTAAACCTGAACAAACAGCCTATATTGGTGACGACCTGATTGATTTACCTGTAATGGAAAAAGTAGGACTTTCCGTTGCCGTGGCTGATGCTCATCCATTACTTACACCTCATGCTAATTATGTAACCCGCATTGCGGGAGGGCGTGGTGCAGTACGAGAGTTGTGTGATTTAATCCTTTTAGCGCAAGGTCGGCTTGAAGAAGCTAAAGGTCTTTCGATTTAACGTATAACGATACAGAATGAATAAATTAAAATCCTGGTTTACCTTAATTCTTGCCATTATCGCCCTTGCGCTGATTGGCTGGAACTACACTAATAACACTGAATTCGGTGATGGTGAGATTGTTGATGATGGTCAGCCAACTTATCAATCCAAATCATCGATATCTTTTGTTTACGAGCCAACGGGTATACTCGGATATAAACTTGTTGCTGATGATGTCAAAAATTATGCTCAACAGAAGTTTACATGGTTTACTAACCCTGTCTTAACTACCTATTCACCGACAGGGGATGCAACATGGACAGTACGCGCGAATAAAGCCAAGCTGACAAACAGTAAAATGCTCTATCTTTATGGCGATGTTCAAATTGATAGCTTAACCGATGATTCTCAACTACAGAGAATAAGCACAGACAACGCTATCGCAAATTTAGATACACAGGATGTTTCCTCTGATGATGAAGTGACTATTATCGGCGTCGGACTGAAATCAGTCGGCTTAAAAATGCGAGGCAATCTGCGTGAAAAACGTGCAGAGCTGATTGAAAAGGTAAACACCTATTATGAGATCCCTAATGAATCAAAAAATCCGTAATACACTGATTATCGGTACACTTTTAGCGATAAGTGTACCTGCGATGGCGCTTAAAGATGACACACAACAACCTATTGTTGTGAACTCAGAGAAACAATCGCTTGATCTAGAAAAAAACGTCACAACCTTCACACAAAATGTTGTGATCAAACAAGGATCTATCGATATTCGTGCTGATAAAGTTGTTGTCACACGTCCAGGCGGTGACTCCAAAAAGATCGTAATAGAAGCATTTGGTAATCCAGTAACTTTTTATCAGCTACAAGATGATGGTAAACCTATCAAAGGTCGTGGTGAAAAAATGACCTATGAAATGGATAAAGAGTTAATGACCTTAACGGGTAAAGCCTATCTTGAACAATTAGACAGTAATATCACCGGTGATAAGATCACTTATCTCGTCCCAACTCAGCAAATGGAAGCTTTTAGCGGTAAAGGTAAACAAGTGACTACTGTTTTACTGCCTTCCCAGTTGCAAGAGAAAGGTCCTGGTGTTAACAACAAAGGTAAGTAACACTTTATGGCGCTGTTAAAAGCTGAAAATTTAGCGAAAGCATACAAAGGGCGCACCGTTGTCGGTGATGTCAGCCTGAACGTTAACTCCGGTGAGATTGTCGGCTTACTTGGGCCAAATGGTGCAGGTAAAACAACCACATTCTATATGGTTGTTGGCATTGTCGCTCGTGATGCAGGTAGTATTACAATTGATGATGAAGACATTACGCTGTTACCGTTACATGAACGAGCGCGTAAAGGCATTGGCTATCTTCCTCAAGAGGCGTCTATTTTTAGACGCTTAAGCGTTTATGACAACATTATGGGGATCTTAGAAATCCGCCATGATTTAACGCCTGAAGAACGAAAAGATCGAGCAGAAGAACTGCTAGAAGAGTTTAATGTCAGCCACTTACGTAACAGCTTAGGGCAATCATTATCAGGGGGTGAACGTCGCCGTGTTGAAATCGCGCGGGCATTGGCAGCCAACCCTAAATTCATTTTATTAGATGAACCTTTTGCAGGTGTTGACCCTATTTCGGTATTAGATATTAAAAAAATTATCCAGCATCTACGTGATTATGGATTAGGTGTACTGATTACTGACCATAACGTGCGTGAAACATTAGATGTGTGTGAACGTGCTTATATCGTCAGCCAAGGTCACCTTATCGCTCATGGTTCACCAGAAGAAATTCTTGAAAATGAGCAAGTTAAACGTGTTTACTTAGGTGAAGGCTTCCGCCTGTAATCTTTGATTCACTTTTACTCTGTCAAGGATGACAATAGCAAAGGACTCATCGCATTATTATGAAACAAAGTCTGCAACTTCGTCTTAGTCAGCAACTGGCAATGACGCCACAGCTACAACAGGCTATTCGTTTGTTGCAACTTTCGACGCTTGAATTACAACAGGAAATTCAGCAAGCACTTGAGTCTAATCCACTTCTAGAACAAGACGACGATCCACAAGATCCCGTTTCAGATGATGCGTCTCATACAGAAGATCAGCCAACCTCTACAACAGAAACAACAACTGAAAACGAAGTTGAAGAGTTTGACACGCTGGATGCTTTAGAACAAAAAGAGATGCCTGATGATCTTCCTTTAGATACTCAATGGGAAGAGATCTACACCGCTGGCACTCCTTCTGGCACCAGTAATGACTATACTGATGATGAGCTTCCACTGTATCAAGGTGAAACAACTGCCTCATTGCAAGATTACCTCACATGGCAGGCTGATCTCACCCCATTTTCAGAAACAGACAGAGCAATTGCGATAAGTATTATCGATGCTATTGATGAAACAGGCTATTTAACTGTCACAACAGATGACATCCTTGCTGGAATGGGCGATGATGAATTAGAGCTTGATGAAGTCGAAGCCGTATTAAAACGTATTCAACGCTTTGATCCTATTGGTGTTGCTGCTCGTGATTTAAAAGAGTGTCTTTTGATTCAGCTATCCGCTTTTTCAACAGAAACACCCTATCTTAAAGAAACGCAGTTAGTCATTAGCCAATATTTAGAGTTGCTAGGTAACCGTGATTTTCGTCAATTGATGCGTCAAACGAAATTACGAGAAGAGACACTAAAATCTGTTATTGAGATGATCCAGTCTCTTGATCCTAAGCCCGGATTAAGTATTGATACAGGCGAGTCAGAGTATGTTATTCCAGATATACTGGTAAAAAAATCAGGTGAACGCTGGCAAGTTGAGTTAAATACAGATAGCATTCCTCGCCTACGAATAAATGAGACTTATGCAGCATTGGGTCAATCGACTCAAAATGAAAGTGATGGAAAATTTATTCGTGACAATTTACAAGAAGCCAAATGGCTGATAAAAAGTTTAGAAAGCCGTAATGAGACATTATTAAAAGTCGCTCATTGCATTGTTGATACACAGCAGGCATTTTTCGAATTAGGTGAAGAGCACATGAAACCCTTAGTGTTAGCAGATATTGCTGAACAGGTTGAAATGCACGAATCCACCATTTCTCGAGTGACAACGCAAAAATTTTTGCATTGCCCGAGAGGAATTTTCGAATTGAAGTATTTTTTCTCTAGCCATGTGAATACTGATAGCGGGGGCGAAGCCTCTTCAACAGCAATCAGGGCTTTAGTGAAGAAACTAATCGCAGCAGAAAACCCAGCGAAACCACTTAGTGATAGTAAACTGGCTGATATGCTCGCAGAACTTGGAATACAAGTTGCTCGACGCACTGTTGCGAAGTATAGAGAGTCATTATCCATCCCGCCTTCAAATCAACGCAAAGAGTTGGTTTGAGCATAATTGAGAAGGAAGACACTATGGAACTTCAAATCACTGGTCATAATATTGAATTAACCGATGCTCTGCGTGATACCGTCAAAGCAAAAAGCGCGAAATTACCTCAGTTCTTTGACAAAATTAATAACGTTCAGGTTATCCTGAAAGTCGAGAAAGTTAATAAAATCGCGGAAGCGACCATTCAAGTTAATGGCGGTGAATTGCATGCCTCTGCAGAAGCAGAAGATATGTACGCAGCAATTGATGGATTAATGGATAAACTGGCTCGTCAATTAACCAAACACAAAGATAAACTGAGACAACATTAATTCATTTCCCATTGTGAAATGGGGATACAATCGGCGAAGTTACTGCGTTGTTTATGACTCGGTTTAAGCCAACGCCTAATCAATATCAGTAACAAAAAACCAGATGTCACTTTGTGGCATCTGGTTTGCTGGTCTAAGTGAATAAGACAATGAACAACGATACAAAGATGAATATTAGCGACGTACTTTCTCTGGCATGTACGCATAATGATGTACATTGCACGAGTAAAAAGCGCGCGTTAGAAATTATCAGTGAAAATGCAGCAAAAGCACTTAATTTACCCGAAACACTGATATTTGAAGCTTTATTGACGCGTGAAAAAGTCGGTACAACAGGGATTGGGGGTGGTTTAGCTATCCCTCATGGACGTATTGAAAGTGATGAAACAGAAAAAGTAGTTGGTGTGTTTCTTCACCTAAGCGAACCTATTGCCTTCGACGCTATTGATAATCAACCTGTCGATTTGTTGTTCGCATTACTCGTTCCTGCGACACAATGTAAGGAACATTTACACACACTGTCTTTGATTGCAAAACAGTTGGCAGACAAAAATTTATGTCGCCGACTACGCTCCGCACAAAGTGATGAAGAGCTTTATCAGATTATCACAGAATAACCCCTACGGGTTTAGTAGGACGCGAATAGCATACAGTGGAATGATATTCATCACTGGGAAATTATAGGGGAGCTACCTCATGGTGCTGATGATAGTCAGCGGACGCTCTGGTTCAGGTAAGTCAGTCGCTTTGCGTGCGCTTGAAGACATGGGATTTTATTGTGTTGATAATTTACCTGTTGATCTTTTACCTGAGCTAGCAAAAACACTGGCTGAACGTGATGCTTCTGCTGCCGCAGTCAGTATTGATGTCCGAAATATGCCAGAGTCGCCGGAGATCTTCGAAAAAGCGCTGGAAAGTTTACCCGCTGAATATTCTCCACAACTCTTATTTTTAGACGCAGATAGAAATACCTTAATTCGTCGTTATAGTGATACTCGACGTCTTCACCCTCTTTCGACCAAGAATCTTTCGTTAGAAGTGGCCATTGATACCGAAAGTGATCTGCTTGAGCCATTGCGATCACGGGCTGACCTCATTATTGATACCTCTGAGATGTCAGTCCATGAACTCGCAGAAATGTTACGCACTCGCTTATTAGGTAAGCGTGAACGTGAACTGACCATGGTCTTTGAATCTTTTGGCTTTAAGCATGGTATTCCTATTGATGCGGATTATGTTTTTGATGTGCGCTTCTTACCGAATCCACATTGGGATCCTAAACTGCGTCCAATGACAGGTCTTGATCGCCCTGTCGCGGCATTTTTAGATAGACACACCGAAGTTCATAACTTTATTTATCAAACTAGAAGCTATCTCGAACTTTGGTTGCCGATGTTAGAAACCAATAACCGTAGTTATTTAACGGTTGCAATTGGTTGTACGGGGGGGAAACACCGCTCTGTTTATGTTGCTGAGCAACTCGCAGATTATTTCCGCTCTAGAGGGAAAAACGTACAATCACGCCACAGAACACTAGAAAAACGCAAATGACCCAATATCGACAAGTTGCGATTAAAAATCGACTCGGTATGCATGCAAGACCTGCAATGAAGCTGTTTGATTTAGTAAAAACATTTCAATCAACTGTCATTTTACGCAACAACGAAGGGGTTGAAGCACAAGCGGATAGTGTGATTGCTATGCTGATGTTAGATTCAGAGCAAGGCAGTCAAATTGATATAGAAGTCACTGGTAGTGATGAAAATGAAGCTATTGATGCTATTATCGCATTATTTGAATCTGGGTTTGATGAAGAATAATCGTAATAGAAAACAATAGATTAGCATTTCTTAACTAAATAACCCGAAAGAGACTGTGATCACTGTCTCTTTCTTTTTTATACAGAACCGCCTATTATCTCTTATATGAGTTTAACAACACCCCCACCTCATCCGTGGGGGTGTTGTTTTGCATTGGAATAAATTGGAGTGTGGTATGACAAAGCCAACAATTATCATCAACGAACTTGATGCAGAACGTTTAGATTCATTACTTGAACAACCGGCATTTGCAGATAGCCCGATTGCTGAAGCATTGAATGAAGAATTAGATCGTGCTGACATTGTTACACCAGCTGATATCCCTGCTAATATTGTCACAATGAACAGCAAAGTCCGTTTTATGGACTTAAAAAACAATGAAGAGCGTACTCGTACTTTAGTGTATCCCGCTTCATTAAAAGACAGCGCCACTGAACTTTCCGTTATGGCACCAATGGGTGCTGCGCTACTGGGTTTAGCGATTGATGATGAGATCAGTTGGAAGTTGCCAAATGGCCTTGAAACCAAGGTTAAAGTATTAGAAATTCTATACCAACCGGAAGCTGCGGGTGAATTACACCGTTAAGCAGAGCTGAAGGTTCGCGTCTTATTTTTATCTTATCGTTTGAAAAGCACACTGATAAACGCGATATCTCAGCCCATTGCGGGCTGAGATTAAAGGTTGTGATGAGTATCTAAAATTTACTCACCTGCAATGCTCATTTCTGGTAACAACAACGATCCACACTGAACATTACTGCGCGTCTCAATATCATCACCCATCGTGGCAATATTTGCCCACATATCTTTTAAGTTACCTGCAATAGTCACTTCGCTTACAGGATATTGAATTTCACCATTCTCAACCCAAAAACCGCTCGCACCACGAGAGTAATCACCTGTTACTGTACTGACACCTTGTCCCATCAATTCCGTAACAACAAGACCTGTTCCCATCTCTTTTAACAGTGCATCAAACGATAAACCTTGCCCAGGGATATACCAGTTATGAATACCACCAGCGTGACCATTACTCTTTAAGCCCAGCTTTCTTGCTGAATATGTGGTTAACAACCACTCTTGTAATACGCCATCTTTGATAATTTCAGCATCTGTGGTACGCACACCTTCACTATCAAACGGTGTTGATGCCAAACCTCTCATTAAGTGAGGACGCTCTTGAATATTTAACCACTGAGGGAAAATTTGCTTACCTAAGCTATCGAGTAAACAAGATGATTCACGATAAATCATGCTACCACTGATTGCTGCAACCAAATGACCAAAAATACCTGTCGCCACATCTGCCGCAAAAATAACGGGGGCTTTCATGGTTGGTAGTTTACGAGGTGCAAGGCGAGATAAAGTACGGCGAGCGCACTCTTGACCAACCCATTCAGGTGATTCTAGATCATCAAAGCGACGACTAATAGTGTAAGCATAGTCGCGCTCCATATCTTCACCATCACGAGCAATAACACAACTCGACATCGAATAGCGTGAAGATGAATAGCTTTTTAATAAGCCAAGGCTATTACCAAATACACGGGTTCCACTGTGACTATTAAAACTGCCACCCTCGGTGTTGATAATACGGCTATCGCTATCTAAAGCGGCTTTTTCTGCTCTCGATGCTAATTCAATCGCTTTATCTGCTGTGACTTCGGTAGGATGGTAAAGATCAAGGAAAGGTGCATCAAACGCTAATAGCTCTTGATCAGCAGGCCCTGCATATGGGTCAACTGAAGTGTAGCGTGCAATATCCACAGCAGCTTGTACAGCTCGCTTAATCGCATCAGGACTTAAATCTGTTGAAGATGCACTACCTTTGCGTTGTTGTTGATAAACAGTGATGCCTAAAGCGCCATCACTGTTAAATTCAACATTTTCAACTTCACCATAACGCGTACTTACACTAATACCCGTCGATTTATTAATAGCGACTTCAGCACCATCACACTGTTTTGCAGCCAGCTCTAATGCGAGAGAGACGGCGTCTTCAAGCTGTTTTACCTGATCTGAATTATTCATTGAGAACCATTTTTCCTAAGGAGAACACCACTTTTTACTTATTTTTAGCAAAGTAAATCAATTGACAGGTGGTCAACAAGCGATTTTCCCAGTTACAATAGAAGATATATGAATGTTATCACCCGTCGGGCTTTTGGTCATTCACCAAATCACACTCCCGGCTTACTCTGCAACAGGAATTTTTATTATGGCAAAGCAGCCTGAAGAGTGGCATTACCTCAATCCTGAATTTGACGATACCTCGTCAGAAGAGGAAGAAGAGGACGAAATCATCTGGGTCAGCAAAAGCGAAATTAAACGTGATGCTGAAGCACTCAAAAAACTGGGTACTGAATTAGTTGAATTAAGTGCACAAGAATTAGAACGTGTGCCATTAGATGAGAAATTATTAGCCTCTATTCAATTAGCACAAAAAGTACAGCGTGAAGCACGCCGCCGCCAAATTCAATATATTGGAAAACTACTGCGCAATGTAGACGAAGATCCGATCCGTCAAGCGCTTGATAAACTCAAAAACCGCCACAATCAACAGATCTTAGTGTTACATAAACTTGAAGATCTGCGAATTCGCCTTGTTGAAGGTGGCAATGAAGTGATTGAAGAAGTCGTTGCGCTTTATCCAATGGCTGATCGCCAACAATTACGCACACTTATCCGTAATGCGAAAAAAGAAAAAGAAGCGAATAAACCGCCAAAATCATTCCGCTTACTATTTCAATATCTAAAAGATTTATCAGAATCAGCATAAAACCTGATCATCCTGAAAACGCAGTGTAAATTCAGCCTCACTGCGATTTTCAGGGCGTATTTTCTATTCTGAATTACTTTTGTGTTTTATGCTCACAATGAAAGCTTAAAACGTCTTTACCAAGCTCATTTTGTGCTTCTTGCATCAATTCCACCAAAGGTTGAAAATCACAGGAATGATGAGGCAAATGCCTGAAAACAATACTGACTGGCAATTCTATTCCACCCACTAACGCATCCCATAGTGCATCTAGGTTATCGCCAAATTTATCATCTAACTGAAATTGCAGTGCAAAATCGTGATAAAAGGCTTCTCTATCTGCCAGTGTCTTAAAATTGAAGATAACCTGTTTCATTAAGGTGCGACCTTTGTCATTGTACGATAATGATCAGTGGTAACATAAATCAGCCCATCATTCGAATAGAGCAATCTGTCACTGCCACGATGACCACACTGATAATTTACATCCGCTTCATACCACTGGCGTCCAGCTTCTTCTGGCAACTGTTTTTCACGGTTCATAAAGCGATCGCCTCCGATTGCTCTTCCCGGTAAGACTTCACATAAATTGCCCGCTTTCGCATTCCAGCCTTTTTCTCTCGCCTCTTTTTTAGTGAGATAAAAATCTGGCAATTGTTGATGACGTTGCAAATAGTTAGCTACCACATTGGCTTGTGTTTTCTCATCAATAGATAGTGGGATTTGTGCTGGTTTATTGGTGTTATTGCTTGATGATGTCGGAATAGGAGCTGAGGATGAAGGCATTGGCGCTTTGGTTTCAGACAATAAACCTTTATAAAGAACACCAAATAAAACCGCAATAACAATAATAACTGGTAATAAACGTTTACCCATAAGTTAACCCCCTTA
The DNA here is from genome assembly GCF_047921555.1 of Proteus sp. LHD240705. Taxonomy (NCBI): domain Bacteria; kingdom Pseudomonadati; phylum Pseudomonadota; class Gammaproteobacteria; order Enterobacterales; family Morganellaceae; genus Proteus; species Proteus sp. LHD240705. The sequence goes on along the minus strand of NZ_JBLRMI010000002.1, from coordinate 114,712 downwards.
CTGTTGCTAGGATAAAAAACTCCATCAAAAGATGGAGTTCAATAGATACTGACAAATAACGATAGCGATAATTAAGCTGTACCGCCAACCGTGATTTTATCAAGCTTCAACGTTGGTTGACCCACACCAACAGGGAGACTTTGTCCTTCTTTACCACAAACGCCAACCCCTTTATCTAAAGCAAGATCATTACCTACCATAGAAACTTGTTGCATAGCTTCAATACCTGAACCAATTAGAGTTGCTCCTTTAATTGGTTTGGTTATTTTTCCATTCTCGATTAAATAAGCCTCTGAGGTTGAGAAAACAAATTTGCCCGATGTAATATCAACCTGACCGCCACCAAAGTTTGGTGCGTAAATACCGCGATCAACACTGGCAATAATCTCTTCTGGTGAAGACTTACCTGCTAACATGTAAGTGTTTGTCATACGAGGCATAGGAAGATGCGCGTAAGATTCACGACGACCATTTCCCGTTGGTGCAACCCCCATTAAACGCGCGTTCATCTTATCTTGCATATAGCCTTTTAAGATGCCGTTTTCGATTAAAACATTGTATTGACCTGGTACACCTTCATCATCAATAGCCACAGAGCCACGACGACCTTCAATTGTGCCATCATCAACAATAGTACAAAGCTCAGAAGTTACTCTCTCGCCAATGCGTCCCGAAAATACAGAGGTTTCACGGCGATTGAAATCCCCCTCTAATCCATGACCGACTGCTTCATGCAATAACACACCTGGCCATCCTGCGCCCAATACAACAGGCATCGTTCCCGCAGGTGCCGCAATTGCAGATAAATTCACTAATGCCATACGCACAGCTTCACGCGCATAAGTGATAGCGTGGCTTTCACCATCGACTTTAGTTAGGAAATAATCATAACCAAAACGACCACCGCCACCACTTGCGCCACGCTCACGTTTGCCATCTTCTTCCACCAGCACACTCACTGAAAGACGAACTAAAGGACGCACATCGGCGGCTAACGTGCCATCGGTTGCTGCAACAAGCACATGCTCATAAACACCTGTTAATGACGCATTAACTTGTTTAACGCGTTTATCTTCAGCGCGAGCCGCTTTATCTACCTCATGCAATAGCGCAATTTTCTCTTCACGAGAGAGGCTTTGCAGAGGATCGTTTAAGCTGTATAGCGGAGAATGTTGAATAGCACCTAAAGTATGGATGCGACCATTACCTTTAGCCTGAACAATACTTCGTGCAGCATGAGCACTTTGGTTAAGTGCATTAAGCGTTAGTTGGTCTGCATAAGCAAAACCGGTTTTTTCACCGTAAATTGCTCTAACACCAACACCTTGATCAATATTGTAAGAGCCATCTTTAATAATCTGATCGTCTAGGATCCAAGCCTCGTGATAACTTGACTGAAAATAAAGATCACCATAATCAATTTGACGCTGTGCAAGCTGCTCTAGTGTTGATGCTAAATCATCTAAACTAAGTTTGTTTGCTTCCAACAGACTTTCGCTGACAACAGCTAAACTCATAATTCTTCTTTATCCTTAACTTTTTTGATTAAGTGGGTCAGTTTCGGGCGAAAGCGGTTATGTTTTACAACCCGTATCTGTTCACGCATACCGTGTAGACTTTCGACACCAACATTCAGCGTTAGCGCACTAACAGCATCAGGGTTCTTTTTCAAGACTTTACCCCAACCATCAATCGCCATCGTATGACCCCAAGTCCGGCGCGTATCATGTGTACCCACTTGTGCTGGCGCTAAGATAATACACTGATTCTCAATGGCACGAGCACGTAATAAAGGCTCCCAGTGCGCTTTACCTGTTAAACGGGTAAAAGCCGCTGGTACAGAGATTATCTCTGCCCCTTTTTCTCTTAATGCTTGGAAAATACCTGGAAAGCGTAAGTCATAACAGATTGTTAAACCTAATTTCCCAACCGGAGTATCAACGACTGTTAGGCGCTCACCGCGTTGATAAATAGAAGATTCGTTATATTCGCCTTGCTCATCATCAATACTGACATCAAACATATGGATTTTGTCATAACGAGCACGAATAACACCTTCATCATCAAACACCAAACTACTGCTGGTAATTTGGTCTGGGGAGTCTCGACTAATCAATGGCATAGAACCGACTAAGATCCACACTTTATAGCGCTGAGCCATTTTAGCGATAGCATTTTGTAAAGGCCCATCGCCCTGAACTTCAGCATGTTTATGATAATCTTTAGAGTTCGAAAAAAGTAACGCATTTTCAGGTGTTAATACAAGCTTCACTGAATCGGGTAATTGCTTAATCTGTTGCTCAATTTGCGCCAGATTATTTTTTGTGTTTTTACCGCTACAAAGTTGCAAAAGTGCGACATTAACTTTTTTCATAACGCCTGATTCTCCTTAAGCTGACGCAGTACTTCGTCAATTTTGGGTTGTTCCATAGTTCCGGTCACATGATAACGGATAACTGAAATCTTACTCCAAAGTGGCCCCAGAACCTTTGATGCCGCAAACACTGCGGCGCCTGCAATTGGGTTTATCGCGAAAGCCGTAGCAACACCGACAGTTGCTGAAATCTCTGGCGTTACCACAACTTGTAGGTCCATTTTACGTTCAAGTAAATCAACTTTCCCACTTATCGCAATATCAGCAATAACACCATCAACTCGGACACTCTCAGCATTCATAATACCTTGATTGATCGTAATTTCACTCTTAATCGAGTCATACTCAAAATGCTCGCTGAAAGTATCCCTAAAATCAAACTGTAATTTACGTAAAAGCGCATCAAAACTCACAAGGCGCAGTAATTTACCCGCTTGTCCAACATTCACTTTTTCGATACGCCCTTTCCCTAAGACAGATTTAATATCACCATTTAAGGTCGCCAGATTAAAATTCCACGGCGTATCACGCCATTGTAATGAAAAATCAGCAGAAAGTGGGGACTGGATAATAGGAATAATAAAACCGAAATAAGCGGCCATTTCATCAATTTCTTCCGCTTTTAATTTACCTATTAACTTCGTCGTATTATTACCTGCATTATCTTCAGACCACACACCATTAACAGACAATTCACCGCTGCTATTTTCCAACTTACCGTCAGTTAGAAATAAAGCACCCTGATTTTGTTTTAACGAACCTTCAATTTTCCCTAAAAGCAAGCCATTTACCCAACATTCTCGGCACTCAAAATCAATAGAAGGAATGTTTTTAACTGAAAACTTCAATGCATTCACATCAGAAGTGTTTGCCATTTTTAACGGTTTTTCTTCTTGAGATAGGGTTGCACCATTAAAATAGAGATAATTAATATTCACTTGCCAAGGTGTCGATGCTTCAGGAATAAACACATCGCCTCGTAATTCACTTCCTGAAAAGGCAAATTTTACCCCTTCACTAACGCGCATAATCTCAGTTTGAGGATTACGCCATTTTTGCCCTGCAAAATTTAAATCAGGCAAACTGATATGCACATTATCAGGAAAAGTGACTTCATTTTCAGACGGCGTTAAAGACGAAAAAGCCATTAATGTCGGCAACCATTTATCCCCCTCTAATCCTTTAAGAGCGATAGTTAAGCGTTGTTGTGAATTTAATTCAGGTAATTTAATAGAAGAAGAAACAACATGGCCTTGTAATAAACGTAGCTGTTTTCCTAATGCCCACTGGCTATTAAGTTTCCACTGTTTCTCAGCACTGGCATTCACGGTTAAGGTTTCACTGTTACCCTTGGCAGAAATCACAATAGGTGGTGAATTTTTTAAATCCTGTGTTTCAGGCGCTGTTAACTTGCTGCTTAATGCATTGATATTTCCGGTTAAATCGACTTGATAATCAACATCACCTTTTTCGGGGATCTTAACATTAACGTTGCCATGCCATGGAAATACACCACTAAACTTATGTTGAATATCGCTAGGTAACCCTTGAATTTTTTGAATATCCCATTGGCCTTTTAAGCCGACATCAACCTGATAATTATCCGTATCATTGTGACTTGTAAATGAGAAAGCAAGCGGCTGCCCAAACCAATTAGCCGTTAATGTATCACTTTCAAGTTTGTCATTATGGTAACGAAACTGCCCACTCACGCCTTTCAATGTGGTATCCATGAAGTTCAAAGTGACATCATTATTTTTTAAATTAACCTCACCAGAAGCCACAACCTCATCACCACCAAAGGGGATATCAAGTTTCAATGTACCGTCAATTTTTCCCGCTACTTTTAGCTCTTCAAGTGTATGACCAATACTCGCCATTTGAGAATCTAAGAAATACTCTTTCAGCTCGTCGCCTGTGGCTTGAATATCCGCATTAATTAAGATTTTTTCTTGTCGATAGCTTTCAATGACTGCACTTAAATTCGTGGCTGTCGCTTTACCCACTTTTGCTTGTGCAGAAGACATCCATAAGCCGTCATTTTTAAAGTCTAGATTAATATCGAGATCAAATAACGCAGGCCATTCACTATCAAATTTAAAGGTCGCGTGTTTGACGGGCGCATAAACTTGGAACCATCCTTTGTGGTTATCAAAAGGAAAATCAGCGGGATCGCCATCAAAAATAAAGGTTCCATTATCGATATTACCCGCAATAATCGCATCTGAGAGATATTGAGTCAGTGCCTTCCCGACATACTCCTCAGGCAAATAACGCCATGTATCACCCGCATTTGTAACTCTAACACCTGATAAAATGGAAAGACGCTGATCTTCACCTTGTTTCTCATAACGAAAATCGCCCGCAACCCATGCTGATGTAGCTTTAACATCGAGCCCTTGGCTCCAAAGAGACAGGTTATCCCCTGAATGTTGCCAATAAACCGTTCCTTTCCCTTTTTCAATATTCAACGGTGCTTTAAATAATTCGCCCGTGTCTATTTCACTATCTGCTAGGGCAAAGTTAAGCTCACCACGTTGCATACTCCCTTTTAATTGCCCGCTGAAATGCTGTACTGAGGGGATCTCTTGCCAACGCTTCCAACTCACATTTTCCCAAGAGAGATTAATAGCGCTTTGCTCGAAGTTTTCTGGAGTGAGATCTAATGCAAAGTCATTAACCACACCAGAAAATTGGCGATACTGCCACTGGCGAACAAAATCAGGTGTTAAAAAAGAGAATAATGGCAATACAGCATATAACCTATCTAACTCAATATTCTTGGCGCGAATGCGCCATGCTTCATCATGCTGTTTTTCTTTTGGTTGATAAAGCACCGCTAAATAACCGTCAGGCCACTCTTCACCATCCATTGTAATTTTTCGAGTATAAGGAACATCCGCAAGCCAGCCATTTTCTTGCCTTCTCATACGTAAAATTAAGTCTTCAACATTTAATACGTGCGAGGTTCCATCACTACTCCAATCCATTTCACCTTGATGAATTTGCAACTGACTTCCAGTAATACGCCCTTGAGTAATTTCAATCCAGTTAGACAAACTGGCTTTAGCTTCACCTACGCCACTATTATTTTTTACCCACTGACTAAGCCAAGGTGAGATATCGATGTCATCTGCGGTAAGAAATACTTTACCGTTATCGATCAAACCGTTCTCTTTGGTATAGAGATCAAGGCGTACCTTTAACCCCCCATAATGATTAATGGGTGTATCAAGAGTGACTTCACCTTGAGCTCGGTGACGATTTTTCTGATTCAACCACATTAATTCAGGCACATGTAATGTACTGGTATCTCCTGAAGGGGTTAAAAAAATAAAACGGCTTTCAATCAGTTTAAAACGATCAAACTGTTCGAGAAAAAGTGAAGAAATATCATCAGGTTCGGTTAAGGTAATATCACCACTTTGCCCCGTAAAAATTGGCTGTTGGTAATTAACATATAACTGTTCAAAGGTCAGTTCACGAAAATGAAGACGAAAAGCGAATAATGAACGCCACACGTCAAAAGAAAAAGTGACTTTTTCTGCCGTAACGTTCACATCTTTATTGGTAATATTCAGTCCTTCCACTTGAATATCAGGACCAAAATTTTGCCACTCCCCCGTGATCTTTGTCATTGAGACAGGGCTATTGAGTTGCTTCGTAAGATACGTTTCTATTTCAGGGCGATAACTATCTAAGCGTGGCAGAAAGTAGCGAAATCCGCTTAATACCAAGGCAAAAACGATGAGGCAAAAAACTGTTATCACTAACAGGTATTTAGGCAGCCGCTTCATTTTTGTCTCCTTTCTGCCATCATATTCATTAGGAAGGCGAATCCATTACATCATCACCACATCAAATTGCTCCTGACTATAGAGTAGCTCAGTTTGCACTTTCACTTGTTTACCGACAAAAATTTCAACCTCTGCTAATGCATGTGATTCATCGCCTTTTAATGCTTCTGCAACTGCTGAGGAGGCGTAAACTAAGAAGCGATCTGCATCAATCGTTTTATGCACGCGCACTATTTCACGTAAAATCTCATAACAAACTGTTTCAACTGATTTTACCGTACCTCGCCCTTGGCAAGTTGGGCAGTCATCACAAAGCACATGTTCAAGGCTTTCCCGCGTTCTTTTACGTGTCATTTCTACTAAGCCAAGTTGAGAGAAGCCATTAATCGTTGTTTTCACTCTATCTTTACTTAGCGCTTGTTCAAGTGATGCCAATACTCTGCGTTTATGTTCATCATTATTCATATCAATAAAGTCAATGATGATAATACCGCCTAAATTACGTAACCGTAATTGACGGGCAATGGCTTGGCTTGCTTCAATATTAGTATTAAAAATAGTTTCTTCTAAATTTCGATGACCAACAAATGCCCCTGTATTGATATCAATAGTGGTCATTGCTTCAGTTTGATCGATAATCAGGTAACCTCCTGATTTCAATTCAACTTTGCGCTCTAAAGCCCGCTGAATTTCACTTTCTACACCATAGAGATCAAAAATAGGCTGATTACCTTGGTGTAATTCAAGTTTAGCGGTTAATTCAGGAATATATTCACCAATAAATTCCTGTAGTTGATTGTAGGTCAATTTAGAATCAACTCGTATGCTATCTAATTCAGAGCCTGCAAAATCACGTAAAATACGCTGGGCTAACGCTAATTCGCCATAAATTTGAATACGGGTTTTATTTCTTTTCTTACGCTCAATGATTTTATTCCATAGGCGTTTAAGAAAGGCAGCATCTTGCTTAATTTCGTGTTCACCAACACCTTCGGCAGCGGTACGAATAATAAAGCCGCCATTTTCATCGCAATACTCTTCAACCAATTGTTTTAAGCGCTCGCGCTCTTCTTCACTGTCAATTCGCTGAGAAACGCCTACATGAGACGCACCAGGCATAAACACTAAATAGCGAGAAGGCAATGTAATATCCGTGGTAAGGCGAGCGCCTTTTGTTCCTAAAGGATCTTTAACCACTTGTACAATTAAATCTTGCCCTTGATGCACCAGTTGCGCGATATCACGAACATTAAATTTCTTCTGCTCTTCTCCAGCAATACATTCCGTGTGAGGCATAATATCAGAAGCATGTAGAAAAGCGGCTTTATCCAGCCCGATGTCAATAAATGCAGCTTGCATCCCGGGTAATACGCGACTTACCCGACCTTTGTAGATGTTTCCGACGATACCTCGTTTAGCTTCTCTTTCAACATGGATTTCTTGAAGTATGCCTCCGCGAATATAGGCGACACGGGTTTCAGAAGGCGTCACATTCACTAATAACTCTGCTGTCATGAAATCTCCTTCTCATTAGCTAGAGACGAAAATTGAGCTATCAATGCTTCGGTTTCAACAAGAGGCAATCCGACAACAGCATGATAACTCCCCTCAATCCGTTGAACAAAACGGCCTCCTTTTCCTTGAATACCGTAAGCGCCAGCTTTATCCATTGGCTCTCCTGACTCAATATACGCGCTAATCTCACTCTCTGTCATCACTCTAAAAGTGACGTGTGTGACGACTAATTGACTCAATGTGTGTGTTCTATTAGAGATAGCAATTGCTGTCATCACTTGATGTGTTGCGCCTGAGAGTGAACGTAGAATTTGCGCGGCATGGGTTTTATCACGAGGTTTTTCAAGAATATGACCATCATAAACCACAATAGTATCAGAGCCCAAAACGGGATAATCTTGAGGTGCTTGTCTTACACCTTCTTGTGATTTTTCTTTTGCTAAACGAAGAACATACTCTTCTGGTTTTTCACCTTGTTGCCAAATTTCATCAATTGCTGGCGTGATAATACTAAATTCAACATCTAATAACGCGAGAAGTTCACGTCTTCTTGGTGAGCTGGAAGCAAGGTAAAGTGTGGTCACAAATAATGTCCTCATGACGGTAACGCAAAAGTGACCGCCATGATCCAATAACTTAGTGAACTAAAAACTGGTGACGGATTTTGCGAAGTAAAAAATAAAGCCATGGCCAAAGAATACCACTGACTGGGCTATTCCAGAATACTTGAGGGTGAAAAGTCACAGGTGAAAGTAAAAATTCTGCCCAAAATACAGCAAGATCAACAACGACAACACTTAACATTACCACTAAGGCTTGTTGCCATAACGCTAAATTACAAAAAAGCTGATATTTAAAGGCGATGACATAACTCACTAAAGTATAGGCCAATGCATTGACACCTAGGGTAGTTCCTTGGACTAGATCCATAATCATACCTAAGACAAATGCGGTTCCGACACTAACACGATGAGGTATTGCTGTTATCCAATAAATAAGAAATAACATCGGCCAAATAGGTCGATACACTTCTAACTGTTCTGGCCACGGCATAATTTGTAAAACTAATGCGACAAGAAAAGAGAGCCAAACAACCCAACGCCCACGACTTTGATATGGATTCATCGTGTCTACCTACTTCTATTTGTACTAGTAGGTGTATTTGTTGCAGCAGGCGTTGTTGCTGGTGTCGTGGTTCCGTTAGTTTCTTCTGTCGTACTGTCTAACGGCTCTTGAGACATAGAACGAGGAAGCGGTGGCCCTGCTTGTTCATAATTAGGTAAAACTTGAGGCATCAGTTGCATTAAACGCTCATTAGCTGCGTGATAAACCTCTGAAGGTAGAGGAGGCTCTCCCATTTTGTCTGATGCATTCCATAATAAAAGCAAATAGCGTAAACGTTGTAGCTCTGCTGAAGGTCGAACATTAATCACGGAATAAGCCCGTTGATTATCCACTTTAACTGAAGATACCACACCAACAGGATACCCTTCTGGGAAACGGCCGCCCAATCCTGATGTCACTAAAACATCGCCTACACGAATATCAATATTGGCAGGTAATGCTTCTAACAATAAATCATCGGCACAGCCCGCACCAGAAGCTATAACACGAATATCGTTACGTAAAACTTGTACAGGTAATGCATGAGAAGTGTCGCATATTAATAGTACACGACTCGTAAGCTCACTTACGGCAATAACTTGTCCCACAACGCCTTTATCACTAATAACAGGTTGTCCTTCATAGACGCCATCGTTGGTTCCTTTATCAATAACCACTTGATCTCGATAAGGCGTGCTATTCCCAGACAAAACTTGCGTTACTGTCATTTGTTCATTTTGGCGCAGTGGTGAACCAAGTAATTCTCGTAAACGGGCATTCTCTTGCTTAAATTGCTCCAGTAATTGGCTTTCTCCGCTACGGACTAATAACTCTTTTCTTAACGCTTGATTCTCAAATTGTAAACGCTCACGCGTGGCAAATGTTTCTGAAATTTGATCAAGGAAACGGCGTGGACCATTTGCAAGAAAATAGAAGGGACTAACAGCAGTATCAAGATACTGGCGGACTTTAGAAAATGCACCAATACGGTTATCAGCAATCAATAAAGAGATAGCGACAACCACGGCGATTATTAATCTTAGTTGCAGGGAAGGACCCCGACTAAAAATTGGCTTCATAAACTCTAAGATCACTCACACGGAGAAGTAAAAGAACAGGTGTTAATATTCTCATCAAGGGGGAATCCATTCTCCCTTGTTAGAATTAATCTCAATCTTCGCTAAACAGATCGCCACCGTGCATATCGATCATTTCTAATGCTTTACCACCACCACGAGCGACACAAGTCAGAGGATCTTCAGCAACAATCACAGGAATACCTGTCTCTTCCATTAATAAACGGTCTAGGTTACGTAATAATGCACCACCACCAGTTAATACCATGCCGCGCTCTGAAATATCAGAGGCCAATTCTGGTGGACATTGTTCTAATGCAACCATCACTGCACTAACGATACCCGTTAATGGTTCCTGTAATGCTTCAAGAATTTCATTAGAGTTTAAAGTAAAGCTACGAGGTACACCTTCTGCAAGGTTACGACCGCGAACTTCAATCTCATTGACTTCATCAGAAGGATAAGCTGAACCGATATCGTGTTTGATACGTTCTGCGGTTGCTTCACCAATCAGTGAGCCGTAGTTACGACGCACATAGTTAATGATAGCTTCATCAAAACGGTCACCACCGATACGAACAGAAGAAGAGTAAACGACACCGTTTAATGAAATCACGGCAACTTCTGTTGTACCACCACCAATATCGACCACCATTGAGCCTGTTGCTTCAGAAACAGGTAAGCCTGCACCGATTGCCGCAGACATAGGTTCTTCAATTAAGAACACTTCACGAGCACCCGCACTTAATGCTGATTCACGGATAGCTCTGCGTTCTACTTGAGTGGCTCCTACTGGTACACAAACTAATACACGAGGACTTGGACGCATAAAGCTATTGTTATGAACCTGTTTTATGAAGTGCTGAAGCATTTTTTCGGTTACATAAAAATCAGCAATCACACCGTCTTTCATTGGACGGATAGCAGCGATATTCCCAGGTGTACGCCCTAACATCTGTTTGGCTTCATGCCCTACAGCTGCAACACTTTTTGATGTGCCAGCGCGATCTTGGCGAATAGCGACAACGGAGGGTTCATCGAGAACAATACCCTGTCCTTTGACATAAATAAGGGTATTGGCGGTACCCAAGTCAATAGACAAATCGTTGGAAAACATGCCACGAAATTTTTTAAACATACGAAAGGATAATCCTGCAAGCCGGGACGGAAAAATCCGTCTACTCTATCAACCACAATAAGCAGCGACAAGGCGCGATTCACTACTTAGATTAAAGTGGACACGTAAATAATCATAAAGGCACAATATTCTACGTTACTTTTCCCAATTGGAGCAGAAAAAAACTGCATAAAAATGGGCTAATTAGAACGATTAACGCATAATTTCGATCCTACGCTGTTTATATTTGACTTATGTAACAATACAAACAACGTTCACATCAATAAAGAAAAATCTTACTTAGTTGCCACACTGTGACTCAAAAGTCTCATTGCAAGTTCAAATAAAATTTATTCATTTGAATAAGCACAATTATTCTATTGATATTAAATGGTGTTTCACTGGCAAAATTTGACTGAGATAACAACCAAAGTACCCACCTCGAATACTTCTAAGACAACACATTATCTTTATTTCGAGCATAAAGAGAAATGCTAATTTTTATCCAATCGTAACCCATTAACGGTGTTATCTAATTACCAAGATATAAAACTCAGAATAATCTCTGCACCAATAAACGTAGAACCCCCGTTTATACACTAAAAAAGGATTATTTGTCTCATTATTACAATAGATATTGTGCACAATCACGACGAGATCTAAAAAATCACCTATCATGACACAAATAGAAATCGATGAGGGGTCAAGATGAAAGCATTATTAGTAGAACAAAATGACAACAAACTCAGTACCAACGTACAAAACATTGATGAAAAAATACTGCCTATTCATGAGGTTATTGTCGATATTCATTACTCAACGCTTAACTATAAAGATGGGCTCGCTATCACGGGCAAGGGAAAAATACTGCGCCAATTTCCAATGGTACCGGGTATCGATTTTTCGGGTGTTGTTCATCACACCGAAGATCCTCGCTTCCACATTGGTCAACATGTCTTATTAACCGGCTGGGGAGTAGGTGAAAATCACTGGGGCGGCCTTGCACAAAAAGCAGGTGTAAAAGGTGATTGGTTAACCGTTGTGCCAGAAGGACTCTCTTTAAAAAATGCCATGATAATTGGGACTGCGGGTTTTACTGCCATGCTTTGTGTGATGGCATTAGAACAAGGCGGCATTACACCTGAAAGTGGTGATATTTTAGTCACTGGAGCCAGTGGTGGTGTCGGAAGTACCGCTATTAGTTTGCTAACAGCATTAGGCTATCAAGTTACCGCATTAAGTGGCAGAGCGAGTAACCATGACTATTTACGCAAACTTGGCGCCAAAAATATTATCACTCGTGAAGAGTTTGAGCCTGCGGGCAGAGCTTTAGATAAACAACGCTGGGCGGGTGCAATTGATACCGTAGGTGGGCAAATTCTTGCCAATATTCTGTCACAGACAAACTATAACGGAACAGTAGCGGCTTGTGGATTAGCTGGCGGTTTCTCTTTACCAACAACTGTCATGCCTTTTATTTTACGTAATGTTCGCTTACAAGGCGTCGATTCTGTTTATTTCCCAGCAGAAAAACGCGCTCAGGTTTGGCAACGTTTATTAAAATTACTACCAGAAACGTTCTATCAGCAAGCGATGACAGAAATTACACTTGATGAAGTTCCTCGTTATGCTCAGATGATTATGGATAATCAAGTGACAGGTAGAACCTTAGTAAAACTGTAACTGCTCCCCACCCGCATTAGGCGAGGGTTTACGGCATTTTTTTGCTAATTCTCGGTTTTTATCTGCTTATTTCTGGCATTAATTCACCTTATTTAGTGCCAGAATAAGCTTCTTTGTGTGTGAAACGAATATGAAATTGTGATTCAGATCACATTTATGATATATATTGATGATTGTTCTCAAAGAAGTTCAGATTTCCAGTGACATCAATAAATAACGTGGTGTTATGATTATTTTTTAGACACCTGTTTATTTTGCTTTCTCGCGTTTACAATCTTGTAAAAACTTTTAACTTTTCATCAAAATAAACCCTTCATTCCCTGATTAGACCAGTATTTTGCTGTTATCTTCTGTGAAATGTCTATAATGTCGGACTTTGTGATATGTATCGTAGCAATGGATACAATAAAAGATGACAAAACGAAAAGCACAGGTTATTTTGTCATTTCGTTGACGAATTGACGGAGATAGAAGCATAATGTCGGAAAATTTTCATATTTTGCTCCTGAATGGTCCGAATTTAAACCTGCTTGGAACAAGAGAGCCGGAAACCTACGGACACTTAACTCTGGATGATATCGTTCAAAGTTTGTCAGCAGATGCTCAGGCATTAAATGTGAAACTCAGTCATTTTCAGTCTAACGCTGAATTTGAGCTGATAAATAAAATTCATGCAGCTCGGGGTAATGTCGATTATATATTAATCAATCCTGCAGCTTTCACGCATACCAGTGTTGCACTGCGTGATGCATTATTAGGGGTGAATATTCCATTTATTGAAATTCACCTGTCCAATGTCTACAGTCGGGAGCCTTTCCGTCACCATTCATATCTCTCTGATATCGCAACAGGCGTAATCTGTGGATTAGGTGCAGAAGGTTATCGATTTGCTTTACAGGCAGCGGTCAGCCGCTTGTCTTAATAAAAAACATCAAAAAGAGTACGGAATCAACTCATGGATATTCGTAAAATTAAAAAACTGATCGAGCTAGTCGAAGAGTCTGGCATTTCTGAACTGGAAATCTCTGAAGGTGAAGAGTCAGTACGTATTAGTCGTAACTCTGGTCTTCAGGGTCAAATGGCTCCTCAGCAATATTTTGCGGCACCAGTGGCACCTCAACCTGCATTAGCAAATGCAGTTGCGCCTGTAGCGCCAGAAACACCAGCGGCTACACCAACGCAAGAAATCAGCGGTCACGTTGTTCGTTCACCAATGGTCGGAACGTTCTACCGCTCACCAAGCCCTGAAGCTAAGAAATTTGTTGAAGTCGGTCAGCAAGTCAATGTAGGCGATACTCTGTGCATCGTTGAAGCAATGAAAATGATGAACCAGATTGAATCTGACAAAGCGGGTGTTGTTAAATCTATCCTTTGCCAAGATGGCGACAACGTTGAGTTTGACGCTCCACTCTTTGTTATCGAATAACGAGGCAGGTCCATGCTAGAAAAAATCCTCATTGCCAACCGTGGTGAGATTGCACTGCGTATCCTAAGAGCATGTAAAGAGCTTGGGATCAAAGCAGTTGCTGTTCACTCCACGGCAGACCGTGATTTAAAACACGTTCTGCTGGCAGACGAGACTATCTGTATTGGTCCCGCTGCTTCAGCAAAAAGTTACCTAAATATCCCTGCAATTATCGCAGCGGCTGAGATCAGTGGCGCACAAGCCATTCATCCAGGATACGGTTTCCTGTCTGAAAATGCTGATTTCGCAGAGCAAGTTGAACGCTCTGGCTTTATTTTTATCGGCCCGAAAGCTGAAACCATCCGTCTAATGGGTGATAAAGTTTCTGCTATTGAAGCGATGAAAAAAGCGGGTGTTCCTTGTGTACCAGGATCGGACGGTCCTTTGGGTAACGACACTGCGAAAAATATTGAAATTGCTAAACGTATTGGCTACCCAGTTATCATCAAAGCCTCTGGTGGCGGTGGTGGACGCGGTATGCGTGTTGTTCGTGCTGAAAAAGATCTAGAACAATCCATTACAATGACGCGTGCAGAAGCAAAAGCGGCATTTAGCAACGACATGGTATACATGGAAAAATACCTTGAAAACCCACGCCATGTTGAAATTCAAGTTATGGCTGATGGTCAAGGTAATGCAATCTATTTGGCTGAACGTGATTGCTCAATGCAACGTCGTCACCAAAAAGTTGTTGAAGAAGCTCCAGCACCAGGTATTACCCCTGAAATCCGTAAAAATATCGGCGAACGCTGTGCGAACGCATGTATTGAAATCGGCTATCGTGGTGCAGGTACATTCGAATTCCTGTATGAAAATGGCGAATTCTACTTTATTGAGATGAACACCCGTATTCAGGTTGAACATCCAGTAACAGAAATGATCACAGGCATCGACTTAATCAAAGAACAGTTACGCATTGCATCTGGCTTACCTTTATCAGTAACGCAAGATCAAGTTAACGTTCATGGTCATGCAATTGAATGTCGTATCAACGCAGAAGATCCAAAAACCTTCATGCCAAGCCCGGGTACAATTACTCGCTTCCACTCACCAGGTGGATTTGGTGTGCGTTGGGAATCGCATATTTACGCAGGTTATACTGTTCCACCTCACTATGATTCAATGATTGGTAAATTGATCACTTATGGTGAAACACGCGAAATCGCGATCTCTCGTATGAAAAATGCGTTGGCGGAACTTATCATTGATGGTATTAAAACCAATATTGAACTGCACCAGTTCATTATGAATGATGAGAATTTCCAAAAAGGTGGTACAAACATTCACTACCTTGAAAAACGTTTAGGTTTAGCTGAGAAATAATCTTTCTCGCTTAACAAAAAAAGGCATAGTTTATTTACTATGCCTTTTTTATTGCTGATGACCCGCCATAAACAGATCCATAGAGGACAAATTAAACGCATTTCTTAATTAAAACCTGTACTGTTTTCTTTCATATTTATATTTAAAAACAATAAGATAATCTATTTTTAATATTCCCTCATGACTTTGTGATTAATTTTCACTGAATCAATACTCACTTTCCCGTACAATCCTCCCATTCATTTTTAACCCTATTAAGATTGGGAGAACAGATGGACAAACGTTTTGTTCAGGCCCACAAAGAAGCCCTTTGGGCCCTAATTTTAACTTTTATGTATTTGTTGGGTTGGTTAATTACCGCCTATTTACCTGATAACACACTAGGCATTACTGGTTTACCTCTTTGGTTTGAGCTTTCATGCTTATTCCTACCTGTTTTGTTTTTTCTGTTGTGCTATCTGATGGTGCGCTACTTTTTCAAAGATATGCCGTTAGGAGATGAGCATGACGATGCAAACTGAGGTCATAGTGCCACTGATTGGCTACCTTCTGTTAGTTTTTCTGCTGTCAGCTTATGCTTATCGTAAGCGCGAAAAAGGCGAATTTCTTAACGAATATTTTCTTGGTAACCGCTCAATGGGTGGCTTCGTGCTAGCCATGACTATCACTGCAACTTATGTCAGTGCAAGCTCCTTTATTGGCGGGCCGGGTGCTGCCTATAAATACGGTATTGGTTGGGTATTACTTTCAATGATCCAACTTCCCGCTATTTGGCTCTCTTTGGGTGTTTTAGGGAAAAAGTTTGCCATTTTAGCGCGCCGTTATAATGCTGTTACCTTAAATGACATGCTTTATGCTCGTTACAAAAGTCGTTTCCTCGTCTGGTTTGCCAGTTTAAGCCTGTTAGTCGCTTTTGTCGGCGCGATGACTGTTCAATTTATTGGTGGAGCACGCTTATTAGAAACTGCAGCAGGCATTCCTTATGAATTCGGCTTGCTGATCTTTGGGATCTCCATTGCGCTGTATACTGCGATTGGCGGATTTAGAGCCAGCGTATTAAACGATGCCTTACAAGGCCTTGTGATGCTACTTGGTACATTTATTCTCCTGTTTGCCATTATCTATAAAGCAGGTGGATTAGATATTGCGATACAAAAACTCAATACCATCGATCCTGCATTAACCTCTCCTCAAGGGGCTGATGGGATTTTAAGTGGCCCGTTTATGGCATCATTCTGGGTACTTGTCTGTTTTGGTGTTATTGGCTTGCCACATACTGCGGTACGTTGCATCTCTTACAAAGACAGTAAAGCCATGCATAAAGGGATCATTATTGGCACAATCGTGATGTCATTATTGATGTTTGGTATGCACTTTGCTGGCGCATTAGGTCGGGCGATCATTCCTGATCTCACGGTTCCTGATCAAGTTATTCCAACATTAATGGTTGAAGTATTGCCGCCTATTGCAGCCGGTATTTTCCTTGCTGCGCCTATGGCCGCCATTATGTCGACGATAAATGCGCAACTGTTACAATCGTCAGCAACTTTGGTCAAAGATCTCTATCTCAATATCGCTCCGCATGCGATAACTAACGAGAAACGCATCTCTCGTTTATCGAGCCTTTCGACCTTGATTTTAGGTGTGTTACTGCTATTTGCAGCATGGAACCCACCATCAATGATTATTTGGCTTAACTTACTTGCTTTTGGTGGCCTACAAGCTGTTTTCTTATGGCCTTTAGTTCTTGGGCTTTATTGGGAAAAAGCTAACCGTTATGGTGCTATTGCGGGCATGATCACAGGTGCCACACTCTATGCCACCCTTGCGACATTTAACATCCAGATCGCTGGATTTCACCCCATTGTTCCATCACTGTTATTGAGCTTAGTCGCGTTTCTTGTGGCTAATCGATTTGGAGAGCATACTCTGCCTCAATCAGCATCATTACAGTGAATTCGTTTTTAAAGAGACTAATTATGCCTTGGATACAATTAAGACTTAATGCAACCGCCGCTAATGCAGAAGCTATTGGTGATGAATTGGTTGAAAGCGGTGCCGTTTCAGTGACTTTCCAAGATAGTCACGATACCCCTATTTTTGAACCGTTACCGGGTGAAACTCGCCTTTGGGGTGATACTGACGTTATCGGTTTATATGATGCAGAAACTGACATGAAAATCGTTGTGGCGATGTTAGAAAATACGCCACTACTCGGTAAAGGCTTCCTGCACAAAGTTGAACAACTCGAAGATAAAGATTGGGAACGTGAATGGATGGATAACTTCCACCCGATGCGTTTTGGCGAGCGTTTATGGATTTGCCCAAGCTGGCGTGAAGTACCTGATCCTAACGCCGTAAACGTCATGCTAGACCCTGGCCTTGCGTTTGGTACAGGTACCCACCCTACTACCTCATTATGCCTTCAGTGGCTTGATGGATTAGATCTAGAGGGTAAAACCGTTATCGACTTCGGTTGTGGCTCTGGCATTTTAGCTATTGCGGCATTAAAGCTGGGTGCAGCTAAAGCAATTGGTATTGATATCGATCCTCAAGCCATCCAAGCAAGCCGTGATAATGCACAGCGTAATGGCGTTTCTGACGCACTCACACTGTATCTTGCAAAAGACCAGCCTGATAACCTCAGTGCCGATGTTGTCGTCGCCAATATTTTAGCAGGTCCATTGCGTGAACTTGCACCTGTTATCAGTACACTGCCACGTCAAGGTGGACACCTAGGCCTTTCTGGTGTGTTAGCGACACAAGCAGAAGGTGTAGCAGCCGCCTATGAAGGACTATTTAACTTAGATCCTGTTGCCGAAAAAGAAGAGTGGTGCCGTATTACCGGTGTGAAAAAATAACATCGAACAAATATCAACCAAAATGAGATAATCTCATTACGTTAAAATTTCACTTAATTATTGTTTATCAGGCATTAATCACATTTTTGCCTGATAAACTCTACTTAGTTCCACTTGTTTATCAATTCTATATCATCAATTTTTAATTTTTTAAAAACAGATAACATTATGTTTTTATTGATTAAATAATCAATTCATAAAAAATCAAGTGTAAAAAAGTAACTTTTTTTCGCAATTTGGTTAAACTTTGTCCTTTCATATCTGGCAAAAAATGCGTAATATACGCGCCCTTGCAGTCACAGTTTGGCCCTCTTTTCATCTATGCGAATCGGACAGTATCAGTTAAAAAATTGCCTTATCGCGGCTCCCATGGCTGGCGTTACAGACCGACCTTTTCGGTCACTTTGCTATGATATGGGTGCGGGTATGACAGTTTCTGAAATGCTTTCTTCCAATCCTCAGGTTTGGCAGACAGACAAGTCTCGATTACGAATGGTACATAGTGATGAATTGGGGATCCGCTCCGTACAAATTGCAGGAAGTGATCCCGTTGATATGGCGGCAGCTGCGAAAATAAACGCAGATAGTGGCGCTCAAATTATCGACATTAACATGGGTTGCCCTGCAAAAAAGGTGAATAAAAAGCTAGCCGGTTCAGCACTACTTCGTCATCCCGACCTTGTCGCAGAGATCCTCTCTGCTGTGGTTAACGCGGTAGATGTTCCTGTTACTCTCAAGATCCGTACTGGCTGGTCACCTGATGAACGTAACTGTGTAGAGATTGCCAAATTGGCTGAACGTTGTGGTATTCAGGCTCTCACTATTCATGGACGTACACGCGAGTGTTTGTTCAAAGGGGAAGCCGAATACGACAGTATTCGGACAGTTAAGCAGAGTGTTTCTATTCCCATTATTGCGAATGGAGACATAACAGACCCGCTAAAAGCCAGAGCAGTATTAGACTACACTGGAGCCGATGCTTTGATGATCGGTCGCGCTGCTCAGGGAAGACCCTGGATCTTTCGGGAAATCCAGCACTATCTGGACACAGGTGAACTGTTGCCCCCTCTGCCGATTGCAGAGGTACAACAAATAATGCAAAAGCATGTGCGTGAGTTGCACGACTTTTACGGTCAAGGCAAAGGAACTCGCATTGCACGCAAGCATGTCTCTTGGTATCTCAAGGAACATGCCCCTGATGACCAGTTTCGGCGCTCCTTCAACGCCATAGAGGATGCCAGCGAACAGCTGGAGGCGTTGGAAGCATATTTCGAAAATTTTTTGCGTAAATAAATAAAAGAGCTGACAGAACTATGTTCGAACAACGCGTAAATTCAGACGTACTAACAGTTGCCACCGTAAATTCACAAGATCAGGTGACCCAAAAACCTTTACGTGACTCAGTTAAACAAGCACTGAAGAACTATTTTGCTCAATTAAATGGTCAAGATGTTAATGACTTATATGAGCTAGTATTGGCGGAAGTTGAACAGCCATTGTTGGACATGGTAATGCAGTACACCCGTGGCAACCAAACGCGTGCAGCGCAAATGATGGGCATTAACCGCGGCACACTGCGTAAGAAACTGAAAAAATACGGCATGAATTAATAGAAGTCGTATAACACATTGAATCAAAAAGCCCTTTTCATTATTTGTTAAGGGCTTTTTTGTTATTGTTTATACATATATTTATACACGGATACCTGAACAATTGTATAAACAACCGATAAGATAGATACAAACGTGATGATTGTTAGCTTTCTAACTATGTTATGCCAAAGGTATGATCAAAATGGTGGCAGCTGTTTCGCCAGACTGATTGCTTAATGTGAAAAGAAAGAGATAGGTAAACTACAAAACTTTCGTAGTTTAAATTATGTACAAATAAACTTTATTATCCTGCGATTTGTTCACTACCCCCCTATAAATCTTTTTGAAGCCCTCAACTGTGCACCCTATGCACCATCAACTTAATTAATTGATATTTAACAATAAATGAGGGTGAATACGGTGTGCACCAACTGTGCATACTGTGCACCTTTTTTATAGCATAATGATTTCTATTAAAGTTCAAATGTGGTTGCAGTCTAATTTTACCAATAAAATCAATCTGCTCATTTTTGAGTCTATATTTATCAATAAAATCAGTCTTCTCAAAATTGAGGCTAGTTTTAACGCTTGTAATTATAGGCATAGTCGGAAAGGGTAACAGTACTAAGAAGTATGTCGATATACAGGTTATAGTTTGACTGTTTTTAAAGGTGTGATGATTTCCGTTACACCTTTTCCCATCTTTATCATCTGAATGGTGATTTATACAACGTAGGTTTTAAACCATTAATCATTTCAACCGATGCACTTTTTATTGCATCGCTTACTTCGAAGTCCTCACTTTAGACAATAGGTTCCGAAGAAATTCGTCGCAACATCTCAACTATCAGGATAACTAATTGATTATAATTAATTACCACACAAAGTGGGTTTATGTTTATAACTGCTTGATAACACTTAATTCTGTCATAAAAATAGATTAGCGCTCATTGGTCATTGTTTTAGTGACCAATGGTGATAAGTTACAACACATTGTTTTTATTGCTAACGGTCAATTTGACCGTCTGAAATCTGATTACCAATACCTTGCCGTATCTCTTTGTTGTAATCTTATTTCTCAACGTAGATAACTTATTGATATTTATTCAGAGTGCGTATTTGCACTGTGGTATTGCCAGTCAGTGAGGGACCTTCAATTTCATAACTTCATGTCTCCTTGAGATTAAGGCGTCCTAATTGAGGTAAGTACGTTTAGCGTTCTAACCTATTGATAATTTCGCAAATATGTTTTTCTCAATAACTCAGACGACTTTTTTGTCGTCTGGAACAAAATCAAGATGTTGTGATATCGCAATAACTGCAAAGGTATGGTGATTTACACCACGCCTTTTAGATGATTCAATTTTGTACTTTTACCCATTGGGAAACATGTCTATTTATTGAAATAAAATCAATGTGTTACACCCCATTAAAAGAGTCTAAAAGGGCTTTCTGTTCACCCGTTAAGTTGAAGGCAAAATCTTCATGTTCAATCTGCCATGTGCCAAAGCTCATAAGGAAAGCAATTGCAGGGTCAATCTTGTTGGCTGATTTCTTTTTATTGGGCTTAATATTGGCGTTTGCGTCCGTTTCCATTACGACATTAGCCATCGCCCACGCAAGCACCGGATCGCCATTGTGACGAATGATTTTACGATTAACGAATACCTCGGCTGATTTCGCCACAGGGCTAAACTTCATGTAAGTTTGAGGGAATGGCTCAACATCTAACCCCGCACCTTGTAGCTGTGTCCTTAAATGGGTAGCGTTCCATGTATCAAAACCTGTCAATTTGATATTAAATTGTTGGCTGTCTCTAAGCACATCATCACGAATGCGATCATAATCAATACAATCGCCTGGTGTGGTTCGGAGCCAACCTGACTTAACCCATTGACGGTAAATCGCCCTGTTCTTATTGGCGGGGTTCTGTAACTGCGCTTCGGGGATATAGTGGCGAGTTAATAACAACAATTCATTATCAACAGGAAAGGTATAGCAGACACTGGTAATATCCCCCGTAGAAGATAGATCCATCCCAGCATAACACTCCAAGCCTCGTAGATCAGTTTCGGTATAGTCCATTTTACACGCTAACCATGCCCCTTCCCCCATCCAAGGAGTCTCACCCTGACACCAGATATTAAAGCGTTTAGTTAACATTTCCGTCCATTGAGAGGGAATGCCTCGTGCCTTTTGTATCGTGTCATATAAAGCATCACCATCAACTGACACATTAAGATTGGGATTCGCCTTTATCCACAGACGTTCATCGTCAATTTCTTTTTCGTCATCGAGTTCATAAATCAAAGCAAATAACGATGCATTTTGTTCTTCACCTGCAAGGATTTGACAACAATAATCATAATGTTGTTTACAGGCTGAAATGACATTACTGCCTGCCGTTGTGATCGCAAATAAAATCCCTTCAGGACGTGCCCCCATCCCTAATTCAAGGGCAGAATAAACCGCATTATCAGGGTGTAAGTGATATTCATCAACAATCGCTAAACTGGGATTGGTTCCCTCAATAGTCGCGGCTTTAGCGGCAAGAGGTTTCAATAAGCTATTACGTTTCGGATTAATAACTTTATGTTGCTGTATGACCACCCGTTTTTTAAGTGGTTTAGACAACACACACATTTGACGGGCATCATCAAAGACAATACGCGCCTGATCTCGGCTCACTGCGGCGGTATAAATATCTTGTTGCCCGTTTTCCATCACCAAGAACCAATTAGCCAGTATTGCCGCAACGGTGGATTTTGCATTTTTGCGGGGAACCTGAATATAAGCACTGCGGTATTTTCTTCGCTCCGTTGAGGTCACCTTGAAACCAAGGAGATTAGCAAAGGCAAATTGTTGCCACGGCTCAAGCTCTATCGGCTTACCTCGCAAGTGCCCTTTAACATGCGAGCAAACGCGGGAGAACCCGATAAAACGCTCTACGACCTCATTATCAAAGGTGTAAAGCGGGTTATTTAAGTCATTATAGTAACGTTCAACGGCTTGCTTTAACCGCTGACAGGCGGGGATTTTGCCTGTTTTGATGTCGCTTGCGTACTGCTCCCATGCGTTCATAGGCGATCTAATTCGTCCTCTTCCTCGGTTTCAATTGGATTTTTACGACGAGAAACGGGATCGAACCCCAGTAAGGAAGACATTTTAATCATGATTTTTTCAGCATCAGCCTTGGCACTCAATGAGGGATTACGGCTCTCACTGCCTTGACTATTGATAATGCTAAACCCTCGATTATCTAAGTCCTCAACCGCTTTACGGTACATCGCATAATTGACGCAATACAATTCTAAATTGTTCCAATCGGCTAACGTCAGATCGTCACGTTCTGCCAATATTTTGGCTTTTGTTTTCCACTCTTTCGTCGCTATCTCATTAAGATAAACAGGGGGTTTAGGTGCTCTTGCCATAACTATTTCTATTTCCTAGTAAATTATTTTCAAAAAAATTGCCGTGCGTAAAAATTCGAGGAGGCGCGCGGTTCCTGAAACGAGAGCGTTTGTCATTTTTGATGCCCCCACTCCTTCTATGCGCTTCCCTAACGATTTCGGAAACATTCCATAAGCTCCCTATCGCGCTGTGTTGTGCGCCTTGCTGTGTGCGTTGTAGGCGTTTTTAGTTGTCGTTGTCGATACGGTTCACTGTGCTTAAGAAGCCCTTTAACCAATTGATTTACTTCATCTTCACGCATTACGGTTATACTCATCTCGCCAATCATTATGTCGTGTCGCCTTTTCCTCTAACTCTCGATACTCCCCATTTTTACGCTTTTGTTTAGTAAGAGGATCATGCTTAAAGGTTTTAGTATTATGGCAACTGTGGCATAACGCTTGATGATTAAAATCCACCCAAAACAACACATCACTATCACCATTAATAGGGATAATGTGGTCAACAATAGTTGCAGGGGTATATATCCCTTTCCTAAGGCAATGCACGCATAACGGATTTAACTTGAGATACTGCAAGCGATACTGACCCCATCGATTGCTATAACCTCGTTCGGTTCGTGTTCCTCGCTGACTGTCCTGTTGTCGTCTAGCCTCTCGTTTATGTTCATCACATCGCCCAGACTTCACACGCTTATTACAGCTTGGATAGCTACAACGCTTTAGTGGTTGCCATGGCATCTAATACACTCCCACATCGCGATAGACTGACCACAATGATTTAATCGTAAACGGGATTTCTTTTATCTCACCTTCACTGATAAAACCTCGGTTCTCATACAGCAATGAGATATACATTAAACAGCCAATCTTTATCGCGGGAGTAAAGTCCAGTCCTTCTTCAAATCGTTTGCCAATATGTTGTTGACAGACTTCTAATGCTGCCGTGATATAAGACTCAATCAGTTTGTCTTCATCACTTCCATCAATACGGCAATGTAACTTCACTTCATCAAGACCAATTTCTGGCTTAGTTGTCGTCACGTTCTGCCCCCACACAAATCATTTCCATACTGCCCTTGGCTTTATCGGTCACAATACTTTTAATATCCCAATACTTGCCGTCCGTACCTGCGTAGTGAAACATCAACTGATCCGCGGTAGTCACATCAGGAAAATAACGCAACCAAACTCTCACGGTGGTTTCACTTTGTGTCTGTTGACTACTGAAATATTCCCGCCCTCGAATGCCTTTTACCTCTGCCCAGACTGTCGCAATATCAAACCACATCACCTCATTACCACTGAGGGCATCTGGTTTTAGTTTTGAGCGTTGAATAGTCACCCGTTGATTCATGCGCCCTGCTTTCATGCTTCTTCCTTACTGGCTGGTGATTTAATTTGAATTTCTTGTTTCCATGCCTGACTGAACTCATCACCGCCTTCACGAGGTGGCAATCCCTCACGCTCACGGGCTTCATTCGGACACATAACCCCTGACTTAATCGCGGTTTCATAACTGCGGAAACGTTCGGTAGGATTAGCGCGGAGTAAATCTGCCGTATCAAATTCCACTTGATAACGAATATTTGGTGTGGGTGACGTGAGTAACAGCGCCGATTTAATTTGTTGCTCAAAGTTAGCTAACCACGGGCGCATAGTGATAGTCAGTAAGGCGCGACTTGCCTCACTAAAGTTACTGTAGGTACTGTTGGAATACTCTTGTAAAAAGATAGGGCTAATGTTGAACATACGGGCAATATCTTCAATGGTAAAACGCCTTGAGGCTAACCATTCCGCATCTTGGTTACTCATGCCTAATTGTTCATATTCCATGCCCCCCTCAAGAATGGGGGTTTTCCCTGCATTACGTGCCCCTTTGTAGCGTTCTAGGGCTTCTAATGCCTTAGTTCCTTTGAGGCTATCGAGCCATTCACCCGATTTAATAATGCCAGATGCCATCATACCGTCTTTCATGATACTCGCACCGTGTCGTTGTTGAGCTAATCCTAAGCCCAATGTTTCACGGCAAATCGTAACGGGTGAGCGTCCTAAAAAACCGTCATCGGTCGCATAACGTAAATGCAAAATTTCTTCTTGTAGGTAAGTTTTCACCTTACCGCTATACGGTTCAGCCACGGTATAACTGTATCGATGCTCTCCAAGTCGATTAATCACTACCGCACTGGGTGGATAAGGATGTATTGATTTAGGTTGTCCATCTTTGCCCCATGCAATCACCGCATAGGCGTTACCATTGAGCAAACAATGACGCATTAACGTACGCTTAAATTGAAAAGCGGTCTGACAGTCATTTGGCTTTTCATTGAGAAGATAATCAACAGGATGATCACTTAACCACTCTCTTGATTCTCGCCCTTTATCATTGTGTACCCGATACAAAAAACACGGCATGGAGGCAATAGCTTCACTAATTACCGTCACCGCATTCATCACGGCAGGTAAGCCCTCCGCTGTTGATGAGCTAACGTGTTCCCCTGAATTTGTGTTAGATACCCCTGCCAGAGAAAGAAACTCATCAATACTTAGACTGCGGGATTCGGAGGCTTTACGTTTGAATGGCCACATTATTCCACCTCAACCAATTGTAACCAGCGGTCAAAATCTTTTACCGCTTGCGGTTTACTGAGTGTTAAGGAGCGTTTGGCAATTTCTACGCCACTATCAGGGTAAGCGGGTAAACTGGTGATGGTAATTTCATGGAGTTCGGCTTCTAATACGGTTCTGATATACGGCTCTTGACCAATATCCCACTGATCTTTAATCGCTCGGAAACCAAAACTCATACCGTCAATATCACCTCGTTCAACCAAGGTGAGAACATCACGCCCTAGTTGCGTATCAGGCGGAGTGAGTTCAAAACGTAACCCTGTTTCATCTTCGGTGAGTTGTAATGTGCCAGAAGTCGTGCGACCTAATAAATTGGTGTAATCATGTTCATATAAACATAGAACATCACAACCATTCGCTAGGTTATTGCTAAAGGCATTTTGGGCAAACTGTTCGACAAATTCATCCCAAAGCACATGAGAACGTAAGCCCCATTTAATGACATAACCCACCAGCTTTTTATCACTGGCAGACAGCGTGGCGGTACGGATTTCTAACTCAATATTTTTCATAACACATTCCTGACAATAAAGAGCGCTCCTGAGATCACAGGAACGCTTCCAGAGTTATTAACCCGCAGCTTTCACTTCCAACACTTTAATCGCGTTAGAATCCACCAGCCCACCCCCTAAATATTTATCGGTGTGAACTTTGATAAAGCCCGGTTCTGTAATATTGTCAGGACGAGTACGTGTCCCTGTTTCATGATCCACAATGAAGTAACCGCGTTTAAAATCACCTAATGCAATCACATCATCAGGCATGTTTTCGAGGTAATGAACGGGTAAGCCTAATAAGGTATCAGGATCGCCAGACTGTAAACGATCACGCCAGATATAATCCCCATTGCCATTTTTCAGCTTCTGCACTTTAGCTGCAGTATTGGAATTCATCACCCAAACGGCATTTTTGCGGTATTTCGCTCTAAGCTTAAATTTCAAATCAATCAAGCTATCCGCTGTCAGTGTCGTTGCTTCCAGTTTTTCTAATTTGCCAAAAGCGCGCGTTTTGTCATCTTTGGCTTCACGAGGATAAGCTAAAAAACCTTTTGCTTTTTTCAAACCATCTCCCGTGACAAGATCGGCTTCTTCGGTATCAACAAACGTGTCGCCAATTTCAGTGGTTAACCAGCTCAGAATATCCACATCACTAAAATCAATAATTTCTTGCGTGGTTTTGGGATAGGCGTAGATAGGGAATAATTTGATACTGACTTCTTCTAACTTTGGTGTGCCAGTTTCAGTACGAGCGTGACCTTCTTCACCGTGATTGACCTTTGCCCCACCGACAGAAACCAATTGTTTATATTCGTTGCTGTGCGTGGTTTTGATGGTACAGATTTTACGCATCACCGAATCATCGGTTAATTGCTGCATAATCTGCTTATTTAGTTCAGGAATAACGGTATAGCCACCATCAGCCGGAACCCCAGTAGATAACGCGCGTGTTTCGCCTGTCAGGACATAATGACGTAATTCATCATTACTCACTGTGTTATCACCTGATACGGTGGTACCAGCCTGACTGCGTTCTTCCTCTGCTATCGCTTCATAACGAGCTATTTCAATATTCAGGGATTCCGACTGATGACGTAACTCATCAAAACTTTTGGCTTCATCGTCAGTGAGAGAACGCTTTTCGGTTTCTGCTTTAGTGAGCAATGAGCGCATTTGCTCGGTGAGGGTTGCCTTTTGTTGGCGCAATTCGAGAAGTCTTTTCATGAAGTGGTTTCCGTAAACAATAAAATGTTAAGACGTGAAACCAACACAAAAAGAAAAAGACCGTTTAACTGGAGATGCCTGTCAGAAAGAGCAATGATTAAACGGTCAAGTGGCGGCTCACGTCTGAGTGCCACTTATCAATATATATCTGAAAAATATAATAAAAAGCCCCTGCAACTAAGGGGCTTAACATGAAAAAACATGAGAACAAAACATTTACAAAACTTTTAATTCTTCAATAACACCAATCCAATAGCTGATGGTACTGCCTGTTTCCCCAGATAAGATTGTTAAGTTTTCGCTTGGAGCTATACCTTTTCTTATTTTATTAATATCTGTCATATAAGAATCACGGATTGCAAGTTCGATAAAATACCATTCAAAATTCGTCGACTCCCCGTACTGTAACTATAACTACCTTTGAAATTCCTTAAGACTTACCTGAGCATACTCTTTTAATTAGGTGGCTAATTTACTTATATCTGTGTCTATTTTAAAATTCGGATACATGTTGTTTAAGCACTCTCCGATTTTATTAACACGACGATGTATTTCTAATAAGCGTTTTATATTAATATGTTAACCAAAATATTTCTGACAAGTCTGTATATTATATATAGCTAAAATCAGTATCTATCTATTAATAGTTACTAATAACTACATTTTCCCTTATATGAATTACTATTCCCATCCCTGATATCAATAACATTTCATTATTACACAAAAACAAAATAATCAATAACAAATAACTATAAAAACAAATTTAAAAACCAAATATTTCATTGCTTCAATAATTAAATCTAAATATTAAAACTAAATATTTGTGTTTTAAAAAGTATGAACTCTGAGCATTTATAAAAATATTAAATGTGTTATTACTATATTTGTTATTTAATAAATTCAGGAGAAAATGGATGTCTTTAAATTATTTAAATCTAGATAATGTTACTAGGCAGTTTATGCGCGAAGAAATAGACTTTGACAATGAGCAAAATAATTTTTATCTCAGCAATTACCTTTCTCCACAAGGTAAACAGCAATGGCCAACTTTATTAGAAGAATCCATCCAACATGATGATTCATGGTTAGAACGTGAGATAATACGACGAGGGCTTCTTGCTCAATATCATACTCGACGCACCCCTAGTGGTGGAACAACCCAAGCTAGAGTACCTGTAACAGCAGCGCAAACTTTAGCAGAGGGAGAATTTAATCGCCTTTATGTCCGCGGATTAAGTGCGCGAGCTATGGCTTCTGGTATTGAATATTTAGAAGCATACCGTGCTCGCTCCTCACAAAATCCGAGACCAGGATCTCAAGCTATAATTGGTAGACATTTTTTAGCCCAAAGTATTTTACAAGACTTGAGAGCAAATTCTGGTGTTGAATCGGCATTAGGTGTTCCTCCTGGTCCTAATTCTGGAATTTCAGTCAAACTGCCATAAATACCTTTTTCAAAGAATATTTAAAAAATGAATAGGGTGCATAGGGTGAACAGTTGGTGCACAGTTAAGAAATAACTATGCACCCTATTTTTATATTATAAATCAATTAAATATAAAGATTGGTGAACAGGGTGCACAGTTGAACATAAAACTTTATAACTAGGGGGCTAACTTTTTCTTAATTCAGGTACTGCAGGAAGCCACTCGTTAGCTTCATCAGTTAAATCAACGTTATAGTAATAACCCCGTTTCGTTTTAAACTTTCGATAGTCTTTTTTATACTCTTGCATCACCTTAGGTAATGAATCCCCAAACTTGGTTAATGTTAGCGGTCTATCAAACCCGTAGGCTTCCATAAATGATAAATAAGCATGATAGAGATAGATCCTCGGCGCACGAGGATAAATATTCTTATTCCCCATCTTCATCCCTAACTCTTCGCCCAATGAAACTAAATAAGCACAAAAGCTATACAAGGGATCTGAGTTACTTTTGACGGCTAAAGCTTCGCCTGAATCTCTCTGTTCTTGCAGTAATAATTTAGCCTTATCTTGGCAGGTAAATAATTTCAATAAATGACGAATAATAACGGGTAACTCTTTGCTTATCTTCTCAGGTAATAATGGATCTTTATCATTCTCTTTAACGGGGGTATTAAAAGAGAAAATAACCCGTCTACGCGCTATCCCTCCGTTACGTTCAGTAAAGCTCATTGGTTCGTTATTCGTCGCCAAAACAACCGCTTTAATAATGGTTGAGAATTGTTTCTCATACTTACCATCAACCTCGATTAAATCACCGCCTGTAATGGCTTTAATGCCTGCCCCCTCTCCAACGTATTTTACTTGGTCAGGTAAGGTAATGAGACTTTTACCCACAAATTGATAACGCCCTCTCGCCTCATCTAAGGCTTTCATATTACCACTGGCGGTATTGTGTGCCCCTGCAAGTAAAGTCGCGATAGAGGTAAAAACACTTTTACCACTCCCTCCCTCACCCGTCACCTCGATAAATAATTGCCAATCATACCGATTAGCAAAAATCATAAATAAGCCCGCATTAATACGGTTCATCTTTTCTTCATCGTTGCCAGCCGAATGAGATAACCACTTATAAAAACTAGGGGCATGTTGTTTTAAATTCTCATTAGATTCAGGCGCAGTGAATACGATCCCATTATGATTAAGTAACCAGTTTTCGGGTGCATGAGGCTTAAATTGTTGAGTCGATAAATCATACACGCCATTACTAAAACCAATTAACTCTCGCTTTTGCTCACCTAAAACTGGAATTTGTAATTTCAACGCACCAATCGCATTTTTAACCCCCGTTGGGCTATAAGGTGTTTCATATTCATCAAAAATCGCCACCATTGCCCGTTGTAAATCACTATCAGATACTTTGTTCCACACCCCATCAACATAGTGATAAACCATTTCACTATCAGGAATAATAGCGAGTTTTCCGTAACGTTCTGCGAGTAATGCGCCTCGTTGACTGGCCGCCATTTGTGAGAGATTGGTATTCGCCCCTTTTTTATCCGCATGAATAACTGTTACTGTGGCTAAATTATCCATTTGGTACATTCCTTCATTAAACGCCTGTTTTGCTTTCTCAATCCCAAATTGCTGACGGTAATCATCCCAATCGGCTTTATCTTCTGTCGGCGGTAAAGTTACCCAACCATTAACCGTTTTAGCGGCTTTTTCTGCTGAAATTTTACCCACATTTGGCTGACCAATCTTAATATCATTATCCGCAGCTATAATTATCTTTGCCTTGGGATAATGCTTTCTAACCCATTCAGTGACGGGTAATAAATTACCTTTATCAATCGCAGCCAACACCAAACCACTATGTAGTTGACTCACTGTTAAGGCGGTGGCGTACCCCTCGGCAATCAATACTGTCTCAGTCGTTTCTGGTAATTCAGATAAGGGCATAAAACTGCCCTTTTTCTTTGTTCCTGATATCAGACGCTTTTCACCGTTAGGCTTGATAACCTGTGCCCCTGTGACCTCATTACCGCGCTGAATAATTAACAACATCGAACCATCAGCGAGTATTTTTACGGGGCAATCGTGCCCCTTTTGAGTCAGGTACGCTGATTTGCCTACTATAGTTTGAGCCACCAGCTTTTGTACCTTTTCTGCGATAGGTTGAGACTCTGATTTTGGAGTCTCCTTTCTGGCAGGTTCAGGTAAAGGCAATGACAAAGCTTGTGAGACTTCTTTAGCTGCCTCATAGATAGAGATGCCTTTTACTTTGGCAATTAAATCTAATCCGTCACCGTGATTAGGCTCATCACATTGGCGACAAAACCAATTGCCGTTATGGTGATCATCAATAAAATGAAAACGGTCAGTGCCCCCACATACAGGACATGCGCCATGTTTACCTCGTTCTGGCACATCAACCCCACACAGAGGTAATAAACTATCCCAATGATTGGTCGCATTACGTTTTACTTCACGGATCAACTCAATATTAGTCATTGCCTACCTCCGTATAAGGAAAGCCCTCTCGTTGATAAATTTTAAATTCCGCTTCTTGCTCATTAAAACGCATGGCATCAATTAATCGCGGTAAATACATCAATGACTCACTAATACGAAATAAATCGTCCTTTGCCTGCTCATTAGAATATTCTTCGTTGATACATGCCCAGAATGCACACTCCCCCATTACCTTTAAACTAGATAGTAGACCGTGATAAGTATCAGAAGACACACTTTTCAGGAGGCGTAATTCGTCTGTACTCATTGAATCAAAATCCCTCCGCACAATAAAATCATAGATATCAGCCATGATTAAGCTCTCCCTGCGTAGGTATATTCTTTGGTGAATTGGTTAATAGCCATAATGACTGGGCTATCAAATCCATCACGGATAAAGATCACACGATTAAACTGAATGGACAGCACTTTGACTGTCTCACCGTTTTTGTGCGTGTAGAATTCATTAGGTTGAGGGTTACGCATGATTTTCCCCCATAGCAGAAGCCGCATATTGATGAATCTGCTGATTCATATCGCAGACGATGCTTATCAGTTCTAAAAGATAGTGATCTATTTCTTCCTGTTTACAAACGTAGTCAAAAATCACCTCAAATAACGTACCAATTTGCTGTGACTTATACTCTGCGTTATACAGCGCGATTGATTTATCCATGAGCCACATCCTTACGAATACGAGCAGAGAATAGGCAAGGAGAATCTAGAAGCATAGAACGGGCTTCTTGCTCACTGGTAGCTTCAACAGAAAAATATTTAGATTGCTGGCATGAGAAAAAACGCCATAGGAATTTAGGGTGAGTTTGGGTAGACTTATACATAGCCATAGTGTTACTCCGTTTAACATTGTGGTTAAACGCCTCGGCAGTGTTGGTAGCACTTCGGGGCGTTGTTCTATCTATATTAAATATGTTAGTGTATAGACCTAACATCATTAATACTATTTCAACGGGTCTATACATGTCAATAATAAAAAGAGATAAAAGTCCAAAAGGTGCTGGAAAGTCACCAATGTTTAATATCAGACTTGTCCCTGAATTTAAGGAGCAACTAGAGGCTGCTGCAGAGCGAGATAATGTGAGTCTTGGTAATTGGCTAAAAGATCTAGCACGTAAAGAATTACTACGACAAGGCATTGAGCCAAAAGGCTGAACTCCGTACGTTAAACGTACGCACATCAAATCCCATCCACCAATGGAGGATAGGAAATATTGAACCAACCCGATATTATTGGGTTGAATTAAGACAGCCTGCACGCTGTCTTTTTTCTTTTGTGCGTAACGATTAGTTACTCGCAATTTGACCAAGTACTCCCTAAAAATTTTTGTATAGTTCTTAACCCAGCCAATGGCAGAGTTAAATTTTGCAATGTCGATCATTGTGGTTTCTCATTAATATTGGCTGAATAATTAAACAGATTTGTCCTCTGAAATATTTTCAATAGGTTATTTACCCATTCCTGATTTTTGGCGTAGAGAAGCCCGCCACGGCTATTAGCCATGTTTTTTAATTTCATGATTTACCTTGTTTTAATTAATTGGTTTTACGGCTATATGGATTATTAATATTTTCCACGGCGGGCGGGTTACGAACCCATAGCAATAAATCACTTAATAGCCACGCGCAAGAATTACGCCCTAATGCTTTACGCGTAGGGAAACGCCCTTCTTTTTCGAGTGTGTAAGCTGTTGTGCGTGAAATTGATGTGATGCGTCGGCGTTCTTTCTCGCGAACGAGGCGATCATACTGTTCGCCATACTCGGCAAGGATAGAACGGCGCAATTCTGGTGTTGGTGTTGAAAATTGATTTTGCATATAACCCTCACTGTATTTGTGTTTTCGTGAGGGTATTTTTACGGAAAAAATAGAATAAAAAAATTGGTCTAAAATAACTAAATTTCTTTAGAATCAAACCATTGGTATTAATTTAAAATACAATCAAAATTAATGCCATTGGCGTAAAATCTTTTAATTTTATTTTTTTACACCAATAGCTAATAAATATTAGCGTATTACAGATCTTACTTCTTCTATTGAAATATCTTCCTTTAAAAAAACACCACTAATAGTTGCTGTTATATTATGAAGGGGCGTTCCAAACGTCTCTGTAAAAAACATCGATAGTTTTCTAATAAAGAATACTCTTCTAACTTGATTTTTTCTTTTTAAGATTGATTCACATTTAAATGAATCTGCTTTTTCACTTAAAGTTTGGAGCACAGAGCCAATTGATGGAGACATTACACCTACACCTGCCCATGCGGCACCTATTACTCTATCATCTCCATTTTTGGGAATATAATGTGAATTTTTAATTTCACAATATCTATTTAAAAAACACTCTAAATTTTTTTGAATGTCATTTTTTACTATCATATTAAATCTTTCAAAGAATGATTTATAATTAGCAAAACTCATTACTGATAAATCTAATGGCGTATTTGAGATTTCCTTACAAAGTTCAAAAGATAATTTTTTTATCTTTGCCATTTTTTCTTCTTTTTGTTTTTGTGTTAACAATTCCCAATCATTCGGGCCACTATAAGCATCAATTATCTTATGAGTCAAAATGTAATAAAATATATATGGAATACGAAATTCATTAGCTCTTTTTGATAAAGAAGACCATATAAAACGCATATCATCATTAAATATTAAAGTCTGTACTACTTCTTTTTCTGATAATGTTTCATTCCAAACATTCGAATCAAAAAAACAACCAGCTTTATCTAAATCATCTTTATTTTCATCAGGAATAGGCATTTTAAAATCTGATATTATATCAGACTCATACCACTTAATTATGGTATTATCTACATATTCAGGATATTCTTTCATCTTAACCTCACATTTAAAGTAACTACATTTTTATTATTCTCTGCCAATAAGTCTAATCGCTCACACCATTTATTAAGTGTATCTAATTTTTCATGTAAATATTGGCTACGATTATAAATAGCCATTACTCCTGGCAATGCATGACCTAGTAATTGCTCTACAATATGAGGGAGAATTCCCATATCATTTAACTTTGTTGCAAATGTCCGCCTTAAATCATGTAATGTCCAAGGTTCGGAATGATTAAATCTTTCCCATAAATTACGACCGTATTGAGAAACTGCCTCAGATTTTTTTAATTCACCCAATAAATAACCTGTCTTTTTATTTACTGAATATAATTCTTTAACAAAATCTCGTATATAAATAGGTATTGGACGAATAATTTTCTCATTTGTTTTTGTATGCTCTTTCGGTACAGTCCAAATCCAATTATCAAAGTCCCATTCTTTCCACTCTGATAATCTAGCTTCATGCGAACGACACCCAAAAATAATAAGAATTTTAATTAAATGCTTATAATAAGGAATATGTTTATTCCCATTGAGTGATTGCCATAATTCCCCTAGTTCTTTATCAGTAAGTACCCGATCCCTTTTATTCTGTTTCTTACCAACATCAGGAATAGTTAAATCATCAAGAGCACTACTAACAGCATATCGCCTAACTCTGCAAAATTTTAATGCCTGTTTACACATCTGAAATACATAACCAGTCGCAACAGGTGATTCTTTTCTTGCTCGATCAAAACATTTTAGCCAATAACGAGTTTCACAATCGCTTAAAGCCATTTCACCAATATAAGGGTAAATATGCTTTTCTAATTGAGCCACATGCCTAACTATATTAACTCGGTTATCTTTCCCGTAATTTTCAACCCAATACTCTAAAGCATCTCTCACAGTGACAGGCTTTAACGACGATTGAACCTCTATATTTAGTTGTAGCTTTGGATCTTTGCCTAATGCCAGCCAGTTACGACACTTATCACGGAGTTCTCTGGCTTCTTTTAAACTCATATCAGGATATCGCCCTAGTGTTAGGCGATTTAACTTTTTCCCATCTAGTCTATAAGTAAAAACCCAACTCACACCACCAGCAACAGATACCTTAGCGCTAAGCCCTGCCCCATCAGCTACGAACTCAATTTTAGATACAGGCTTACCATAAAGGGCTTTAACCTTTTTATCGCTCAATTTATTTAGTTCATTTGCCATTGATAGTCCAGATTGTTTATACAAATGTTTATACATAGTGTGATGTACAAATACGAAAACGTCAATAAACACTGGAACAATATACAGTATATATTTTTATTATCCATTTGATTTTATTGAACATTAAAATAACACTAGATAGCATGAGAGCTAAAAGAATAAAATACGGCATGAACTGATCCTAGTCAGTTAGGTCTATTTTTATAAAAAGCCTTTTCTGGTTTTCCAGAAAAGGCTTTTT
The DNA here is from genome assembly GCF_047921555.1 of Proteus sp. LHD240705. NCBI lineage: Bacteria > Pseudomonadati > Pseudomonadota > Gammaproteobacteria > Enterobacterales > Morganellaceae > Proteus > Proteus sp. LHD240705. The sequence continues at coordinate 78,789 of NZ_JBLRMI010000002.1, read as the reverse complement.
TGTTGCCTATTTTTCACGCTTGCTCTATAACATAAATCATTAAGTTACCCAATATGGTAACATTTGAGTACGTTACCAAATATGGTAACATCCTCTTTTGTATTTCAATTAAATAACTGAGTAAAAGATCACTATACTCATTCTATTTCTCTCACAAAATAATAAGAGCAAGCTAATGAATAAAGACATCGTAAGTGTGGTTACAGGTGATATCATAGACTCTAGAAACATCACACCTGAAAACTATGATGTTATGCTCTATACCTTGGAGCAAACGGTTCAATTACTCTCAGAACAGTTACCACTTAAATATGACAGATATCGCGGTGACTCCTTCCAACTTGTTTGCTTGCACGCTTGTGATGCCATTAAAGTTGCTATCGTTATTCAATTAGCATTGAAAACGTCAGAATTAAACATCAGTGCTCGTCAAAGTATTGGTATCGGTCAAATTAATTCATTGCGTAATGATATTAGAACATCAATGGGGGAAGCCTTTATCTTATCGGGCGAAGGATTAGATAAGATGAAAAGTGAAATATTAACAATATCTACATCAGATAAAGAATTTCAAAAAAATATTACTTTAGTGACTAAATACTTAGATATACAACTTAAAGAAATAACTCGAGCACAAGCGCAAGTTTTACTTAAATATATGGTTAATGAAGATAAATCTCATTATGCTATTGCCAATGAATTAAAAAAATCGAGAAGTAATATTACTCGATTATTGAACGCTAGCCACTACCAGTTAATAGATGAATATATTCAATACTTTAATTATTTAATTAATAAGGCTTATTGATATGTATAATTTTACGCTTCTTATTTCTCTCTATATTGGTCATATTGCTTTTGATTTTTATTTACAACCTAAAGCATGGATAGAAGCGCGAAATGCTCTACATTACAAATCTAAAGAGCTTTACTTACACTCACTACTGCACGCTGGAATAACCTTTATTATTCTAGTTTTAATGTCTGAGATAAGTTTTAGTTTTATTTTCATTTATAGTGTAATTATATTAATAACACATTATTTTTTTGATCTTGGTAAATCTTATACTGATAACTCTTTAAGATGGTTTATTACTGATCAAGTTCTTCATTTATTCGTGATTACCTTTTTATGGATAGTGCTTGTTGATCAAAATACTCAAATATTCCATGATCTTAGTTTTAAAAATATTAACTACAAATATCTTATTGTTGTTCTTGCCTACATCATTATTTTAAAGCCTATTTCGAGCCTTATTTATATGTTACTAAAGAAATGGACACCTGTTGCAGTAGAAGGCTCAACACTCGTTTCTGCGGGTCAATCTATTGGTTATTTAGAAAGAACACTAATCTTAACTTTTATTCTTTTAAATCAATTTGCAGCAATTGGCTTTTTATTAGCAGCTAAATCAATATTTAGATTTGGTGAATTACAAAATGATCAAGATAAAAAGCTAACAGAATATGTTATGTTAGGTACACTGATTAGCTTTAGCATTTCTATCTTTATTGGACTTGCTACTTCCTATTTTGTGACTCAACTCCCCATAGGAAAATAACTCATCAAACTTCTGGGCTAAATATCATTTTTTCTGATGGAAATCCCTCAGGGAATGATTGGCAACGTATTCGTTTTGATAAAACTCCCTCTAAAAACCCTGTCAGACTCTCTGCAATAAATTCTACCTCTGATCCTCTAGATGGAATAATTGCCATTGTCCAAAGCTCACTATTTTCTGATAAAACAACCCAAAAAAGCGTATCTCCATTATCCGTGACACCAATGGGTAAAAGCCCATTACATTTTGGATATAGAACAAAACGATAGTAATTAGGATCATCATTGATTAATGAGCTGAAATCTTCAAGGATCTGCTCTTTTTGCTGGAAAAAATTAATGTACTCATTTTGGCTAAAGGGATTAAATAACGTTATAAAATCAGCTACCTGACTTGATCCATATTGGGTGATAAACGCAATATAATCTTTGGGAAAGGCATATTTGTTATCAATTAATGGCCATCTCTCTTCTTTTCCATTTTCATGTATTGCAGAAGGAATAGGTAGTTGCTGATTTAATGCCATTAACATCACTATCTCACTTATTTGAGTTCTATTACACCGTGTAATGTATGATATTTTAGAGTGAGCATCACTTTTATCATAATCATGCTGATAGTTATCACTCTATTACCCTAGTAAACAAACCTATATTTAAAAGAAAACAGACCATGACCACACCAGTACGTACCATTACTTTTATTGATAGTGCCTATCCGAAATCCCATAAAATTACAGAATTTGTCTGGTCAGGTCGATTAGATAAACATGGTCAACTTTGGTTTGATCTTCATCTTAGAAGTGCCGATTACTATTTAAGTGAAGGGGAGGATTATCTGGATGATATCGACGAAGATGAATCAAATGACGAAGAAGAATATACCAGCCTAGCTCACTGGCAAGCTCCCATTGTTTGGGATAATTATCACTGTTGTACACTCTCCTCAACTTATTGGTCTGACGACCAAGGTATTTTGCTCAGCACAGGAAATACGCCGTTCGATTTTGATAACTTTATTACTCATCAATTTAATGTTGATATTGCCCCTCAAATCGATAGTAATACAGATGAATATGAAGAAAGAGCAGAAGTCCCTGCTTTCAGTATTTACTTATTAGGTCATGATGCATGTAAAAATCATCAAATTCACTTCCAGCGCCAACAAGATAATACTTACCACATTAATTGGTCTGGAAAAATCGCACTCTTTTATGCTGGGTTTGATGAATTTATTCATCAATTTAGTGCACAACTTGAAAACATCCCTTTTGATGGCTTTTATTTCCCTAAATCGTGGGCTTTAGATAAAGCAGCACTGGAATTTAAAAAGGTACTTTCTCATTTTGAACATTATGAGTTTGTATTAATTAATCCCAATAGTCAGATTAAACAGTGGAAATTAAAATACATCGCTTAAATAGCGTGATGATTAATTAAAATACCTAATGATATTTATGTTGATATAAAATCCCTCATCTGTTTATATCAACACTGTCCATAAAGCAGGCAATATTTATTGTTTATCAGGGAATTATAATGACTGCCTTACCAAGAAAAAAAACATGGCAGATTGTCCTGACGATTATTTTAGTCGGGATAAATTTACGCCCTTTCTTAACTGGCCCCGGCCCTGTTATTGATAATATTATTGCATCAACAGGAATGAGTTATAGCCAAGTCTCATTACTCACGCTATTACCCATGTTTTTAATGGGTATAGGCGCACTAATCGTTCCTTTCTTACAGCCTTATATTCAAATTCGGAAAGGGCTTTTAGTCGCAATGTTGTTGCTTCTTATAGGCTCATTTTCTCGAGCTTATGTTTCTGATGGTAATCAGTTATTACTGACTGCCCTCTTTTGCGGTTTGAGCGTGGCTTATATTCAAGCGGTATTTCCTGGCATTATTAAAGGATGGTTTGGACATCGAACGCCTATTATGATGGGGCTGTATTCCGCCATGCTAATGGGGGGAGGCGCATTAGGTGCTCAATTATCCCCGATTATTACGGTATCTAATGGTCATTGGCAAAATGCTTTAGCGTGGTTTGCACTTCCAGCAGGATTGGCATTTGTCGCTATTCTTTTTTCTATTAAAAACAGTGCCATATCTGCTAATAAAATATCACTCAATACCTTAATTTGGCGCCCCAGAACAGGATTGCTTATTTTAGGTTTTGGTTGCGTTAATGCAGGTTACGCTTCAGTTGTGACATGGTTGGCACCTTTCTACCAATCGTTAGGAATGCCAAGTGCACAAAGTGGCTCTCTTGTCGCTATCCTTTCGCTTTTCCAAGCCTCTGCTGCTTTAATTATTCCTTTCTTAGCGGCTAAAAATCACGACCGACGTTTTTGGCTTATGCTGACATTACTAAGTCAATTTATCGGTTTTATTGCAATAATGACTATTCCGATGAGTGCGCCTTATCTGTGGAGTATTTTCTTAGGCTGTGGCTTAGGTGGGTGTTTTTCCATGATGATGATTGTCGCGCTCGATCATATTCCTGATCCAGCACAAGCGGGCGCGCTGTCGGCATTAATGCAAGGTGGAGGATTTATCATTGCTGCCTTTGGACCGTTAGTGGCAGTGATATTGCGTCAGCCAGACGGAAGCTTTACTTATGCATGGGCATTTCATGCGGTTTTAGTGATTATCACGATAGGATTATTTTCACGATTAAATCCGCGCCATTACGCGAAAGCCTATCCCGCTAATCACACTATTTAATCATCGATATATTAAGAAACTCTGCATAAAATAAGCGCCTTATTCTTTTATAAATAAGGCGTTTATCAATTAAATAACGGAGTACTTTTGATTGCGAAAATTAAGCAACAATATGCGTTCCGGTTTCACCTTTTAAGGCAGAAGCTAGTTTTTCTGGCGTTGTGATAATCACTCTTTTTCCACCCGCGGCTAAAAATGAGAGGCTGGCTTCGATTTTTGGAAGCATACTGCCCTGAGGGAAATGCCCTTCATGCATATATTGTGTCATTTCCTCAACCGATGTTTCACCCAATGCTTTTTGTTCTGGCTGACCAAAATGAATACAGACTTTTTCAACACCCGTGGTGATGATAAGAATATCTGCATGTAATTCTTTTGCGAGCAATGTTGATGACAAGTCTTTATCAATAACGGCATCGACACTTTGGTAATTTCCCTGTTCATTTTTAATCACAGGAATACCACCGCCACCCACAGCAATAACAACATAGCCGCATTCTGATAGTGACTTAATTGCACTAGATTCAATAACATGTTGTGGAATTGGGGAGGCAACAACACGACGATAACCACGACCAGAGTCTTCAACAAAATGCCATTGAGGATTTTCTTGCTTTAATTGCACCATCTCTTGTTCAGAGAAAAATGCACCAATAGGTTTTGTTGGAGAAACAAAATTAGGATCGTTTTTATCTACTTCAACTTGTGTGATAAGGGTAATTGCTTGTTTATTTTGTTGAACACGAAGCTTATTCGTTAACGCTTGTTGTATTAAATAGCCAATACCGCCTTGTGTATCTGCAACACAGTTAGCTAAAGGTGTTAACGGTAAACCTTCTTGCACATGCGCCACTTCAGCGCGACGTAAATCAAGCCCTACTTGTGGCCCATTACCATGAGTTAAAACAATATTATACCCTTCAGCCACCATATCACTAATATGGGCTGCAACCTCTTGTACTGCTTGTTCTTGATGAGCGATAGACTGGCTAGCATTGTCTTTAATAATACTGTTGCCTCCAATGGCAACAACAACGAGTTCTTTCATATTTCACTCTCAATTATATTATTGGCAATTAAAGTAGAAATAACGCACCTCTACTCTTAGAGGTTGGGTTGATAAGGTCGCCATATTCACTAACCATTTTCCCCATTTTTATTTTTAATGAGATAAATATTACCAAGTTGAATAATATCTATTCATTAATTGCGCAGGATAATAGCAGAGAATGTAAAGAAAACATCTATTACTCAACGTTTCTCTTATTTAATTTCTGTAATTAAAATACGGAAAGAAAAGGATAAAAGGCGTCATCAAACACATCAATAACGCCTTATTCAATACAAGTAAGCAGGATTGTTAGTGCTTTTTCACTTTGCTATTTGATCAACATTGGGTAGATAAACATCAGGCATATCAGTGATCAGCATATCAACACCCCATTGCTCAAAATCTTTCACTTCTTCAGGATTATTCGGGGTATAACAATAAATTTCATAACCCGCTTGTTTCAACATTTGAGCTTGTTCTTGTGTGAGATATTTGTAATTACAATGCACACTAAAACCATCGATCGCTTTTAGTGTTTCTAACGCATTATCAGGAATTTCATCCCACAATTGGCCTCTGCGAATAAAAGGTAGGTATCGTTTCATAACGATCAGTGCATGCGTATCAAAAGAAGAAAATAAAATTTGCTCATTCGGAATATCTGCACTTTTTATCATGTCAGAAACCGCTAAACATAAACGTTCAACATCATCATCAGGCCATGTTTTCAGTTCAATATTGAGCTTTGTTCCTGAACGCTTAATAAGCTGCAATCCTTGTCTTAAAGAAGGAACTTTTTCACCTTGATAGAGTGAACTAAACCAACTTCCCGCATCAAGGCGATGTAAATCATCTAAGGTATGAAAACGCACAGCACCTTGCCCATTCGTGCAACGATTAACTGTTTTATCATGAATAAGCACAGGAACATGATCCGCGGTTAATTGCACATCCGTTTCAATCCATTCGCACCCGAAATCAATCGCCATTTTAAACGCAGCCAATGTATTTTCAGGCGCTTTTCCAGAAAAACCTCGGTGAGCAGCTATCTTCATTTCTCTCTCCTTTTCATTTGTGCCGACATCATGACAACCATTTATGACAGCAATTTGACAGTCATACCATCAATATATCTTCATTTAATTGTCACCCATTTGTCATAAACAACATTTAGGGTAATTCGCAGATTAGATTGCACCTTTAACTTTCGATTAAAAAGGAAATTCTGCATGTCGATAAAATCAATAACAGGTCTTGCTGTTGCAATGGCGTTATTTACTTCTCCTACACACGCAAAAACACAAATTGAATGGTGGCATGCAATGGGAGGTGCGCTCGGTCAAAAAGTAAATCAAATCGCCTCTGATTTTAACGCCAGTCAATCTGAATATGAGATAAAACCCGTTTATAAAGGCACTTACGCTGAAACGATGACCAGTGCAGTGGCTTCATTTCGTGCTAAAAACCAACCCGCTATTGTGCAAGTCTTTGAAGTGGGCACAGCGAGCATGATGGGGGCAAAAAAAGCCGTTTTTCCTGTTTATCAATTAATGGAAAAAACTAACGAGCCTTTTGATCCTAATAGTTATTTATCAACTGTCACGGGCTATTACACCACCAGCGATGGAAAAATGATGTCACTGCCGTTTAATAGTTCTACGCCTGTACTTTATTACAACAAAGCCCTCTTTAAAAAAGCAGGCATAGAGCAACCACCAAAGACATGGAAAGAGATGGAAGCTGTTTCTCAAAAACTGCTCGATTCTGGAGTGAAATGTGGATTTACCACCACATGGCAATCATGGACACAAATCGAAAATTTTGGTGCGCGTAATAATTTACCTATTGCGACAAAAAATAACGGTTTCGATGGTTTTGACACTACCTTCCTTTTTAATAAAGCACCTTTCGTGGATCATATTCAACAAATGGCAGATTGGTCGAAATCCGGTATTTTCAAATATGGCGGACGTCAATCGGATGCAATGCCACTGTTTTATACTCAAGAATGCGCCATGGTGATGGAATCATCAGCAGGATTTGCAGGCATTAAAGAGAATATGAAAGGGATTGATATTGGTGTTAGCCAATTACCTTATGACGATTCTCTTGTACAAAAACCTGCGAATACCATTATTGGCGGAGCGTCTTTATGGGTGATGTCGGGACGTCCAGATGCCGAATATAACGGTGTTGCCAAATTCTTTACCTATCTTTCAAGCCCTGAAGTACAAGCCGATTGGCACCAAGCAACAGGTTATTTACCGGTGACTAAAGCCGCTTATGCGTTAACACAACAGCAAGGCTTTTATCAGCAAAATCCGGGCGCAGATACGGCAATATTACAAATGACAACCTCTGAACCAACAGCCAACTCCAAAGGATTACGTTTTGGTAATTTCCTGCAAACTCGAGAAATCGTTGATGAAGAGTTAGAAAAAGTGTGGTCAGGAAAACAGACCGCTCAGGCTGCGTTAGATAATGCGGTTGCGCGTGGGAATGAGCAGTTACGCCGTTTTGAACGAACTCAACAATAGTCACTTATATTAGGCGAGCAAAGTCGCTCGCCTTCTGTTTTTATCGATTTACTGGACATTGTATGGCTTCTCAATCCATTTATTTTAAACAAAAATGGTTACCTCTCGCGCTAATTTTTCCTCAATTAGCTATCACGCTTATCTTTTTCATTTGGCCTGCGGGGCAAGCTTTCTTTCAATCATTTCAATTAGAAGATGCGTTTGGACTTAGTCGAGAATTTGTTGGTTTTGAAAATTTTCAGCGACTTTTTAGTAATCGCTATTATTTTGACAGTTTAATCACGACATTAATTTTCAGTATCAGTGTCGTGTTTCTCTCTATGCTGTCAGCGCTTATTTTGGCGGGTATTGCAGAGCAAGTCTTACGTGGCAAACTGTTTTATCGCACTATTTTAATTTCACCCTATGCCATTGCGCCAGTTATTGCAGGCTTTCTGTGGTTATTTATGCTTGATCCCACAATTGGTGTATTAAGCCAACAATTAAAGAAAATAGGTATTAATTGGGATCCCGTACTTAATACACATCACGCTATGTGGATGGTGATTTTAACAGCGACATGGAAACAAGTGAGTTATAACTTTCTGTTTTTCCTCGCCGCCTTGCAATCTGTACCTAAATCTCTTTTAGAAGCTGCGGCTATTGATGGTAGTGGTCCCATTAAACGCTTTATTACTATCAGTTTTCCTTTAATTTCTCCCACAACCTTTTTCTTACTTGTGGTTAATTTTGCTTACGCCTTTTTTGATACTTTCGCCATTATCCACGCGATGACGCAAGGTGGCCCTGGTAGTAGCACCTCAACACTGGTTTATAAGGTCTATAACGATGGTTTTGTGGGATTAGATTTAGGCTCCTCCGCCGCACAATCCGTTATTTTGATGTTTATTGTCGCGATATTAACCATTATTCAATTTCGTTATGTTGAGAAAAAGGTGGCTTACTGATGGTTGAACGTAGACCTTTATTTCATGCTTTCTGCCACTTTATTCTTATTGTCGGCATTCTTTCTGTGGCATTCCCTGTGTGGATTGCACTAGTGGCAACAACCCATCAAAACACCGAGTTTGCCACAGGCTCTCCTCTTTGGTTTGGTACTGAAGGCTTCAATATTTTTAAAACGATATTTTCACAGGCAGGTACAACGCAAAATAGTGCGATTTCAATTAACAGCATGTTATTGAATTCGTTAGTTATGGCGTTAGTGATCACCATAGGGAAATTAGCTATATCGATTTTATCGGCCTATGCCGTGGTTTTCTTTCGCTTTCCGGGACGGATGCTTGCCTTTTGGACTATCTTTTTTACCTTAATGTTACCCGTTGAAGTTCGCATTATGCCGACATTTGAAGTCGTCACTGATCTTAATATGTTGAACTCTTATGCTGGATTAACTATTCCATTAATTGCTAGCGCCACAGCTACTTTTTTGTTTCGTCAATTTTTCCTGACCATCACCCCTGAATTAATTGAAGCCGCAAAAATTGATGGCGCTGGGCCGATTAAATTCTTTTTCACTATCTTGCTTCCTCTTTCTCGCACCAATATCGCTGCCCTTTTTGTTATCACCTTTATTTATGGGTGGAATCAATATCTTTGGCCAATGCTTATCACAACTGATACCCACTACTACACCATTGTGATGGGAATTAAACAGATGGTTGCGGTTTCTGATGGTGTCGTTGAATGGAATAAAATTATGGCAACCACGTTGATCGCCATGTTGCCGCCAGTCCTTATCGTCATTCTGATGCAAAGAGCCTTTGTAAAAGGCTTTATTGATACGGAGAAATAATATGACAACCGTAACGCTCACTGATTTAGAAAAACGCTATCCTAATGGACACCAAGCTATTTCGAAATTGAACCTTTCTATTGAGCAAGGTGAAATGGTGGTGTTAGTTGGCCCAAGTGGTTGTGGCAAATCAACATTACTGCGAATGATTGCAGGATTAGAAACCATCACACAAGGTGATTTACTCATTGATAATTTACGTGTTAATGAACATGAACCGAGTGAGCGAGATATCGCAATGGTATTTCAAAACTATGCGCTTTATCCTCATATGTCTGTCTATAACAACATGGCATATGGTTTACGTAATCGAAAAACACCCAAAGCCCAAATAGAAGAACTTGTCACAAATGCGGCTAACATGCTGGAAATCAGTCATTTATTGGATAGAAAACCCAAAGAGCTTTCCGGTGGACAACGTCAACGTGTCGCAATGGGAAGAGCCATTGTGCGTAAACCCAAAGTGTTTTTATTTGATGAACCACTCTCTAACCTTGATGCAAAATTACGTGTTCAGATGCGTCTGGAGATCAAAAAATTACAGCGAAAACTCTCCACAACCTCGATTTATGTGACGCACGATCAGGTGGAAGCGATGACATTAGCCGATAAGCTGGTGGTTTTAAATCAAGGAAATATAGAGCAAGTGGGGACGCCTTTAGAGATTTATGAAAGTCCAGCTTCCGTGTTTGTGGCAACGTTTATGGGCTCTCCCGCAATGAATATCTTAGATGTCCCAATTAATCATGGTGTAATTGAAATCGCTGATGGGCATATTGCCGTTTCATCTCAGCATCTTCCTTATCAAGCCATTAAATTAGGTTTACGCCCTGAACATTTGATCATTAGCCATCAACATCCCCTTTTTCATGTTGAAGTGGAATTTATTGAAGCACTAGGCGCTGATGTTTTAATTTATGCCACAACTTGCGATAAACAAAAACAGTCTATTGTTATTCGCGCACCTAACAATCATGGTGTGAATATTGGTAATAAAATTGGTCTAACCATTCATCCTGAAAACCTTCATTTCTTTAATGAGCAAACAGGAAAACGTATTAACCGCCCTTTTATGCTCATCAATGAATTAATGGTTTCCTGATACATCAATATCAATTTATTCATTTTCGGTTTAATCTTAATAGCGATGCTTTAAGCATCGTTATTTATTTATCACTAAGCAATAAATATTAAAAATATAAAATTTGTCAGAATTAAACAAATAAAACCCACATCTAAATACAACGTTCCTTTGATATTATTCCAAGCAAATTCAAAACAGCATAACATACACTCAGGGTAAGTATAATCAATGATCTACATAGATATTACTAAGAGAAATTTATCTTCTCCCTATTAGACACTATATTAATCTTCTTAAATTTAAAGAAGTTAAAATAACCAATATGTTTTTCCATCATCATTTTAAGAATAAAAAATAATATTTTTTAGATGAAAAAATAGAAATATATATGGAGATAATATTTATTACATAAAATGCTTATATTGCACCGATAGATAAGCACTGTTATTCTTCCGCTCGTATTTAATACGCAATTATATAAAACTGCGCAGCAGAAAAGGACTTAATTCAAAATGAAAATCAAATTACTTGCTACAGTGATGGTATCAGCAGCACTACTCTCTGGTTGTCAAAATCTTAATACTGATATGTTGACCAAATCAGGCACTCAACTATTCCAAGCTGCAACATTAAGCGATAACGATATCAAAGCGCTAACGAATGATGCTTGTAAAGAAATGGATGCTCAAAATAAAGTTGCACCTGCAAATAGCACCTACACTAAACGTTTAAATAATATCGCTAAAGCGTTAGGTAATGAAGTTAATGGCACGCCAGTAAACTACAAAGTTTATATGACCAAAGATGTGAATGCGTGGGCTATGGCGAATGGCTGTGTTCGTGTTTATAGCGGTTTAATGGACATGATGACAGATAACGAAGTTGAAGGCGTGTTAGGTCATGAAATGGGTCACGTTGCTTTAGGTCATACTCGTAAAGCAATTCAAGTTGCACACGCAACAGTTGCAGCACGTACTGCGGCAGCATCCGCAGGGGGTGTAGCAGCGCAATTAAGTAGCTCTCAGTTGGCTGAAATGGGACAGAAACTGGTTAATGCTCAGTTCTCTCAACACCAAGAGTCAGAAGCAGATAATTTCTCTTACGATCTGCTGAAAAAACGTGGGGTAAGCACCGCAGGTTTAGTCACAGGTTTTGAGAAATTAGCTAAACTAGGTGGTGGTGATTCAAGTATGTTTGATTCTCACCCACCATCAAAAGAGCGTGCAGATAATATCCGTAATCGCATTGCTGAAGATAAAAAATAATTACCTTGCCCCTGTATCCCATGATATGGGGGTTTTCTTTTCAGGTTTACCCTTTTTACGAATGGCGAAAAGTGTTTGTCACATCAGTAAAAAAACGTTGGATCGCTTGTTTTTCACTCTGATTATATTGTTCAAATAACGCAGACCATTTTGCTTGAGATTGTTGATGTAACACCTCATGCGCGTGAAAAAGCCGCTCGCCTTCTTCTGTTAAGATAAAAAATATTTCTTTCTGATTATCTGCTAATTTTATTTTTTCAATCGCGCCTTTCTTTTGTAATCGACTACATATCTTTGAGACAGCACCTCGTGTCATTGCCATATATTCACTGATAGTTGTGAGATTTCTCATACTCTCTTCACCAATACAATGGATCACATGCAGTTCTGTGAGTGAGTAATTATCTAACCCATTCTCTTCTAATACTTTTTTATGATTGCTATCGGCTTGTTCATCTTTAAGATGCAAAAAATCACTTAACCCTTTTAGTAAGTCCTGTGTGGTTATATTCTCTTTCACCATTTTGTTTCCTTGGAAAAAATAATATTAAAAATAGTATCAAAAGTATTTACAACAATCAAAATATCGCTATTATCTATTTTGTTTCCGTGGAAACAAAATAACAAAGGGCAATATTATGAAACTATCAATCCGCAGTCTATTTTATCTCATTTGCTTTAGCGCGCTGCTGGGCTCTTTGGCGCAAAATATCTATACCCCTGTACTTCCCTTGATCCAACAGCTATTTAATACCACGTTATCATTGGTTAATTTAACGGTATCTGCATTTACTTTTTCTATGGCTGTTATGCAACTATTTTACGGCTCATTGATTGATAAATGGGGAAGAAAACCTATTTTGCTTGGCGGATTAGCCATTTCAATCGTGGGAGCTTTGGGCTGTGTTTGGTCTGACTCTATTGGCGTATTGATTTTTTGGCGGGTGATCCAAGCCATCGGTATCGCGGCTATTCCTGTGGTTGCAGCCACTATTCTTGGGGATCTTTATCAAGGAAACGAGCGTGCTAAAGCAATGGGATCATATCAAATGTTATTAGCACTAGCTCCTGCTTGTGGTCCTTTATTAGGCGGGTATTTAGCGCAACATTATCAATATCAAGGTATTTTTATTTTCTTGGCCATAGTCGGTGTCATATTACTTATTACGCATCTCTTTTATTTACCTGAAACACGTCCAGAACAGAAAGAAGCTTTTAAAAGCATGTCTGCAATGCAACAAGTACTTATGGCGCCTGCGGGTAAATCTATATTTGTCATCAGTTTTATGGTGTTTTATAACTATTTTTGTCTCTTAGTATTTTTACCCTTAATAGCCTTTCATCTCTATCAGCTTAACAGTACCAAAATCGGTGGATTGTATGTCCCTATGTCTATTGCACTGATTTCAGGTAGCTATCTTTACCGTAGGATTTGCCATTTATTTAGCATTGAATTTGGTGTAATTATAACCTCCTGTATTAACCTGATTATGCTGACGCTATTTGCACTCTTTTGGCAAATATCACTTCCTATGATGTTGGGTTTAACTGTGTTATATGGGCTTTCTCTCGGATTAACCATGCCAACACATACCACATTATTAGCGAGTTATTTCAGTACAATGAGAGCAACCGCAATGGGGATTTATAACTTTATTCGTTATTGTGGAATGGCTGCGGGTCCTATGGTGGCGACCTATTTTGTCACTGGTAATAGTTATGAGTATGTCTTTTATTCTTGTGTGATCTTCACGAGTTTGGCATTGTGTTTCACATTCAAAACATTAATGTCATCATTAAAAGAAAAAAGGCACACTGCAAACTAACAGGAAATTTGATGAAACTGACCATTGAAAAACTGACACAGCTTTCAACACAAGACCGTATCGATTTAGGTAAAATTTGGCAAGAGCCTTGTTATCAACATGCACTAACAACCGAAATTACCGAAGATAACACTCTCTTTGTGGCACGTTTTAATGAGCGATTACTGGCGGCTTGCCGTATTCAATTATCGGGTAATAAAGCGATAATCACCGATTTTATGGTCAGAGAAGTAACACGTCGCCGTGGTGTTGGGCATTATTTACTGACACAATGTTTATCTGCATATCCTGATATTCCCCATTGGCAAGCAATAAGCTTATCCAACGAAGAAAATGGATATGATGTTGCACATGCTTTTTTAACATACCATCAATTTAATCCATCACCACAATCTGATCTCTATGTTCTCAATATTTGACAATATTCTTACTCTAAACAATTCTACAACTTGATATATGACGAATAATAAAGCCTCGCCACATTATAAGCCGTCTCATTAAGATTTTTTTGCGCATTACTTAACGCATCAGAAAGTGTAGAAACACCAGGAACAATAGAAAAAACCGCATCAATACCCTGCTGATGAACTACATCGTAATCTGATAAATAACCACCGACCAACGCAATAACAGGAAGGTGGTATTTTTTTGCCAACTTAGCAACGCCTGTTGGTGTTTTACCTTGCGCCGATTGGCTATCCATTCTCCCCTCGCCCGTGATCACCAAATCTGCATCAATAAAATATTTTTCTAATTCAACAGCTTTAGCTACCAATTCGACACCTTGCGAAAGTCTTGCTTGCGTAAATGCAAGCAAAGGCAGAGCCAATCCTCCCGCAGCACCACTTCCTGCTATATGGATAAGAGTGCGTTGCGTCATTTTCTCAAGATAAGTACCAAAATGGTGTAATGCGTTATCAAGTTGCGCAATATCGTCTTTGGTTGCTCCTTTTTGTGGACCAAAAATAGCGGATGCTCCTTTTTCGCCACACAATGGATTAGTGACATCGCAAGCAATCTCAATTTCAATATGTTTTAGTTTGGGATTGAGTTTGGTGATATCAATAGAATGAAGTTGGGCTAATGATAGCCCTCCAAAAGGTAAAGATGCCCCAAACTTATCTTTAAGACCAAGACCGAGTGCTTGCATCATCCCTGCACCAGCGTCATTTGTAGCACTGCCACCTAATCCTAAAATAATTTTTTTAACGCCCATTTCAAGTGCGGCATTAATTAATTCACCCGTAC
Source organism: Proteus sp. LHD240705 (assembly GCF_047921555.1). NCBI lineage: Bacteria > Pseudomonadati > Pseudomonadota > Gammaproteobacteria > Enterobacterales > Morganellaceae > Proteus > Proteus sp. LHD240705. The sequence goes on along the minus strand of NZ_JBLRMI010000002.1, from coordinate 63,692 downwards.
CATAACTGGTCGTTAATTTGGGATCACGTTGAGATGAAGGAATAAGATGAAGACCAGAAGCTTGTGCCATTTCAATCACAGCGGTGGTGTTATCACCTAAAAGTCCCCACGTTGCGGTCACTTGTTTACCTAAAGGCGAACACACTTGTGTAGAGATAAAACGGCCTTGCGTTGCATCCACCAGCGATGTCACCGTGCCTTCACCACCATCCGCCATAGGAATACAACAATACTGAGCATCGGGTAAATAACGTGAAAAACCCTGTTTTATTGCTGTTGCAACTTCTTTCGCACTTAAACTTTCTTTAAAAGAATCAGGGGCGATAACTATTTTCACGTTATTTTCTCCAAGCAATAAAAAAGCGATATTTTCATATCGCTTTTATAACATACTCTACTTTATGGGAGCGTGTGCTTGGTCTGAAATGTGATTAATCTTCAATCGCTAAACGCAATTTCTTCATCGCATTTTTTTCCAATTGACGAACACGCTCGGCAGAAACACCGTATTTTGTCGCCAAGTCTTGCAATGTCGATTTGTTATCATCATCTAACCAACGAGCACGAATAATGTCTTGGCTACGTTCATCAAGAGTTTCAATTGCTGACGTCAGTTTATCTGTCGCATGATTATCCCAGTTATCTTCTTCAATGCCGTCGGCAAAGTCAGAAGACTTATCTTCTAGGAAGAGTACAGGAGCAATAGGATGTGAGTCATCACTATCGTCAGCGGTCATATCAAATGCCATATCTTGTGCTGACATCCGTGATTCCATTTCTCGGACATCACTTTCTGATACACCTAATTCTCTTGCAACAAGCTCCACTTCATCTTGATTAAACCAACCTAAACGCTTTTTATTTTTTCGCAGATTAAAAAATAGTTTACGTTGTGATTTTGTGGTCGCGACTTTCACGATACGCCAGTTGCGTAGCACATATTCGTGAATTTCAGCTTTGATCCAATGCACAGCAAAAGAGACTAGTCGAACACCCACTTCTGGGTTAAAACGACGAACCGCTTTCATCAAACCAATATTACCTTCTTGGATAAGATCAGCTTGTGGTAAGCCGTAACCTGAATAGCTACGAGCAACATGAATAACGAAGCGTAGATGTGAAAGGATAAGCGTTCTTGCTGCATCCAAGTCACCATCGTAATGCAGCCGTTCAGCGAGTTCCTTTTCTTCCTCTGCGGTTAACATCGGATAGGAATTGGCTGCACGTATATACGCTTCGATGCTGCCTTGCGGAACCAATGCTAAGGATTGCATTTCTTTTGTCATTCAAATCCTCATGAAAATCAAATAAATAATTAAAATTATCGCTGTAAGGGAAAATAGATGAGCCTTATAAATATAGCTTAAATAGGAAGTCTGTTAAGGTTTTTTACGATGTGTTTTTATCATAACGACTATTTGACCAGCATAAAGACTAAAGGTTCATCTCGCATCTATGTTTACATATCTTTGTACTTTTCTATCACAGAAGCAAATATGACTGTTGCCTTATCGTAGAAAAGAGTGCGTGCATTATTATGCCAGAGACGGGGCGTCGATAAAATGGCTGGGTGACGATATTAACGTAACCCAGCCTGATAAAAAAATATCTTCTCATTATTTATGAGGATAAGTATAAAAATGCTCTAATTCATTATTCTGGTGTGAATTGACGCAAATGTTGCATTGTTGTCAACCATGCAGCAAGCCAACCAATTGTCATAGCAACTAGAATAAGAATGATAGATTCATCAAAACCTAGTCCTGAAATGGAAAATGAAGTCCCAAACACGATCGCAGCTTGAGTCACTACATCAGAGAGTTTCCACACCAGTAAAGCTGAAAAGATCAGGGCAAATACGGCACCAATAAAGCCGAGGATCAATCCCCAATTAAGGAAAGGACGCATAATAAAGCCATCAGTTGCACCAATTAGCTTCATCACATTAATGGTGTCACGGCGACTGAAAATATTGAGGCGCACACTGTTACCAATTACCAATAACAGGGCAACAACCATCAATGTGCCAATCACCAAAGCAATTTGCCCGACTAATGAAGTTAACGTTGAAAGCCGAGTAAACCAACTATCATCCATTCTTACTTCGTCAACACCGGGTATTTTCGCTACTGTATCACGCAAATTCGTCATTAATTGTTGATCGCTAGGCTCCATAACAGGTGTCACAATCGCAACCGCAGGTAATGGATTCTCTTCTAACATATCTAACGCACTGCTAAAGCCAGCCCAAGAACGAAATTCTACTAGCGAATCTTGTCGTGAAAGATAGTTAACATCTTCGACTTTTTCTAAGGCTTCTATTTTTTTGATCGTGGCTTCAGCTAATGAATCATCAAGAGATTTATCAAGATAAACAGTTAATTGTGGTGTTGGATACCATTGTTCTGACGCAGTTGAGACATTCTTCCAGACAATATAGAAGATGCTAGGTAAGGTGAGTGATATAGCGACAACCATTACCGTTAAAAAAGAGGAGAGCGGCTGGCGTAAAAAATCAGCCATAGTATTACGCCATGCGTAACGCCATTGTTCTCGTCTTCCCCCTTTTAGCGCCTTGGTTTTTGCACCTGGCGTTGGCATTGATTTACGGGAACTTTTTGCTTTAGCCATTTTGTCCTCCCACCATTCTGCCTTGCCCTAATGTAAGAATACGATAATTTCTACGCTCTATCAGAGACATATCGTGCGTCGCCATTAACACCGTTACACCAACACGGTTGAACTCTTCAAAAAGGCGCATGATACCTTCTGAAAGCTCACCATCAAGATTACCTGTTGGTTCATCTGCGAGTAAAACTGTCGGTTTATTCACAACAGCGCGCGCAATACCGACACGCTGTTGTTCACCACCAGAGAGTTGAATAGGATAATTTTTGGCTTTATCCAATAGTCCTACTTTATCTAAAGCGGCTGAAACTCTTCGCCGAATATCCTCTTCACTCGCGCCAGCAATAATCAGGGGAAGAGATACGTTGTCATAAACCGTTCGATCCATCAATAAGTGGTGATCTTGGAAGATCATCCCAATTTGACGACGCAGAAAAGGGATCTCACTATTTTTTAGTCTACTGATATCATGACCAGCAAACCAAATAGCACCATCACTTGGTCGTTCTATTCCACAAATTAACTTAAGCAATGTACTTTTACCGGCGCCAGAGTGACCCGTTAAAAAAGCCATTTCACCAGGGCGAAGATGAAAATCAACTCCCTGTAATGCTTGTCTTCCACCTAAATAAGCCTTGCTGACGTGTTCGAAGCGGATCATTAAAACTACTCCTCGCGGGCAAACAGAGCCTCAATAAAATCGTCGGCCTTAAACGGACGTAGATCTTCAATACCTTCACCTACCCCGATATAACGGATAGGAATACTAAACTGATCAGCTATGGAGAAGATAACGCCCCCTTTTGCTGTACCATCGAGTTTAGTCAATGTTAATCCAGTTAGCCCAACTGTTTCATTAAAGAGTTTTGCCTGACTAACTGCATTTTGTCCAGTACTTGCATCTAACGTCAGCATCACTTCGTGTGGTGCTTCTTCGTCTAATTTCTTCATAACACGAACGATTTTTTTCAGCTCTTCCATTAAATGGGATTTATTCTGCAATCGTCCTGCGGTATCAGCAATAAGAACATCGACACCTTTTGCTTGGGCTGATTGAATTGCATCAAAAATAACAGATGCAGGATCAGCGCCAGTATGTTGTGCCACAACAGGGATATTATTACGCTCGCCCCAAACTTGTAACTGTTCAACAGCCGCAGCTCGGAATGTATCACCGGCAGCTAACATGACAGATTTACCTTCAGCTTGGTATTGTCGCGCTAATTTTCCGATTGTGGTTGTTTTACCAACACCATTAACGCCAACCATTAAAATAACAAAAGGTTTTTTACCTTCAATATTTAATGGTTTATCAACCTTACTTAAAATATCGCCCATCTCTTCACGTAATTTTCCGTAAAGGGCTTCAGCATCTTTAAGATCTTTATGAGTGGCGTGTTTGGTCAGGCTAGTGATGATTTTAGTGGTGGTTTCCATACCCACATCAGCAATTAAGAGTTGCTCTTCTAACTCTTCAAAAAGCTCATCATCAATTTTCTTACCACGAAATAGGCTAAGGAACCCTGAACCTAAGTTCTGGCGAGTTTTCAGTAAACCTTTTTTCAGTCGGCTAAAAAAGCCTTCTTTCTTAGGTTTCTCTTGTTCAACAACTTTATCTGCTAGTACTTCTTCGCGTAAAGATTCAATATCTTCAGCTTCCGCTTGCGCAATAGCAAGACGTTCGTTTTCTTCTTGCGCTAAACGTTGAGCTTCAGCTTCTTGAGCCAAACGCTCTTGCTCTAAACGCGCCGCTTCTTGACGCTGTGCTTCTAAACGTTCTTGTTCCGCTTTTAGTTCAGCTTGGCGTTGCGCTTCCTCTTGCGCTAAACGTTGGGCTTCAGCTTCTTGAGCCAGACGCTCTTGCTCTAAACGCGCCGCTTCTTGACGTTCTTGTTCCGCTTTTAGTTCAGCTTGGCGTTGCGCTTCTTCTTGCGCTAAACGTTGAGCTTCAGCTTCTTGAGCCAGACGCTCTTGCTCTAAACGCGCCGCTTCTTGACGCTGTGCTTCTAAACGTTCTTGTTCCGCTTTTAGTTCAGCTTGGCGCTGCGCTTCCTCTTGCGCTAAACGTTGAGTTTCAGCTTCTTGAGCCAAACGCTCTTGCTCTAAACGCGCCGCTTCTTGACGCTGTGCTTCTAAACGTTCTTGTTCCGCTTTTAGTTCAGCTTGACGTTGCGCTTCCTCTTGCGCTAAACGTTGAGCTTGTGCTTCTTGAGCCAGACGGGCTTGTTCTGCATGCTCGGCCTCTAAACGCGCTTGCTCTGCATCTATTTCTGCTTGGCGCTGGGCTTTCTCTTGTTCTAAACGTTGTTTTTCAGCTTCTTGTGCCAATCTATCTTGCACAACACGTTGCGCTTCTTGGCGCTCTACTTCTAAACGTTCTTGTTCCGCTTCTAATTGCGCTTGACGAGCCGCTTCTTCTTGCGCCTCTTTTGCCAAACGTTCTTGTTCTAAACGCTCTTCTTCTAAGCGTTGCTGTTCTTTCTCTTGCTCAATATTTTCTTCTTTGTTACGCCCAAAACCGAGCCACGAGAAAAAACCTTTTTTTTCTTTTGCCATTAGCTACTAAACTCCTCGCACTAAATCATGGCGCGATTACATTGACGATATTGAAAATAATAATGAAGTCTATCATTTGATCATAGATAAACGCATCTTTTATACGAATTTTATGGTAAATTATTGCGGATTAAATCAAGGGAAGTCATCGAGATAACAACAGACACGAATTCCTTATTCCCAAAGACACTCCAAAACTCACGTTTAAACGATATAAATCAAAATAATATGGCCAAAAAACCACAAAAAGCCCCAATGGGACAAATCAGAATAATTGGGGGAAAATGGCGTGGTCGTAAACTTCCTGTTCTCGATAGCCAAGGATTACGACCAACAACGGATAGAGTGAAAGAAACGCTCTTTAATTGGCTAATGCCTGTTATCCAAGATGCCCGTTGCCTCGACTGTTTTGCAGGAAGCGGTGGTTTAGGAATTGAAGCTCTTTCTCGCTATGCTCGTGAAACCACGTTTATCGAATATGAACGTGCCGTTGCCCAACAAATTACCGCAAACTTAACCTTACTAAATGCAGAAAATGGGCATGTCATTCAAGACAGTGCATTGTCATATCTCGCTAAACAAGGTTCACCTTATAATATCGTTTTTTTAGATCCTCCTTTTCATAAAGGCATGTTGTCAGACACTATCCAATTATTAGAAAATAACGGCTGGTTAGCGCAAGATTGCTATATTTATATCGAGGAAGAAATTAAAGCACAGACTTATACGCTTCCTACCACTTGGACATTGCATAGAGAGAAGATCGCAGGGCAAGTTGCGTATCGTCTTTATATTCGCAATCTATCTGCTTAATTTTTTATGGAGCTGCTATGTTAATCTTTTTTGGCCGATTTTTAATGGTCGGTGTTTGGGGCTTTCTATTTTTAAATATTATTTCCCCGTTTCCTAAGCCTTTAAAATATTTTATGGATATCGCCATGATTTTTATGGTGATTATGCATGGTTTACAAATTGTCATGTATAAAGCAGGACAGCCTAAAGATCAAAAACCGTCAACGGCATTACAATTTCGTATTTTCTTTTTTGGTATTTTTGAGCTATTAAAAATACAAAAAGAACTACGAAAAGAATACGAAGAAAAACAAAAGAATAAAACGAAACAATAACCGTAATATCGTTATATCCTCGCAATTATCTGGGGTGGCCAACCAACCCCAGAGGTTGCCAACCTTATCAACAAATTCTCTTATTTCTTGTTTGATTCATCATTTGGCATATCAGTTTCAAATTTCACAAAACGACTGCCTTGCATAAATAAACGCCCTTTCATTTTAGGCTCGATGTCTTGATAAGACGATTTATCAATCTTTAACACTAAATCTTTACGCGAGTCAGTGGTTAAACGAAAAGTCACTTGATAATAATGTGTTGTTTCAGGGCCATTCACATCATTTTCTCTTGAGCGCCGTTCATTTGCAGCAACTTCTTTTTTATCAATCACTTCGACCATATAGAGTGTAACAGGTGAATTATCATCACTTATTCGCTGCTTTCTTTGTTCAAAAAAACGATAAGTTGCTGACGCTATAATAACGATCAGTACCGCAATTCCTAAAATAGCCGCTTTATTCATTACATTAATTCCTATCGTTATATGGATTAAAAAGTAAGGTGCTTTATATTATTTTAATAAGTCCGTCAGTTTCGTCATTAACCGCTATTCTTAAATTAAACTTTCTGTTATCAATAATAAAACAGTTCTAAATATAAGGAAGATATTATGAGTTGGCCTTTTCTCGCCGTATTATTCTCTGGGTGGCTTTATATCGATGCAGCATATCGAGGCCCTAATTGGCAACGATGGTTATTCCGTCCTATCACGCTACTTCTTTTATTACTTTGGGCATGGCAAGTTCCTGAACACAGTATCAATAGCTACCTTATTGTAGGTGCATTATTAGCTACTTTGCTTTCTGACATATTAAGAATGTTTGATAGTAAGTATTTACTACCCTCCTTTGCTTTGGTTTTCTTAAGCTACATTCTTTATATGGTCAGCTTTTTATTACCACTGCAACTCTCTTTCTATCTTCCTTTACTTGGATTCGCCATTCTTGCTTTCATTATCATTTTAGTGATTGTTTGGAGCAAGCTCGATAAATTAGCTATCCCAGCATCTCTTACTTTATTAGCTGCATTTGCTATGTTTTGGATTGCTGGAGAAAAATTCTTCTACTTAAGTAACGATTACAACCTATCTATTATGATTGGCTCATTGTTGTTAGTAATTGCTTACTCCATATGGCTTATCAACCGCTTCCGCTTCTCATTCTCGGCTTCTAAAGGGCTTGTCAGCGCCTGTTATTTTATTGGGCATTTCTTTATCGTCAGAGCCTTATTCATTTAGCATCCATTAACCCCTTGTTTTTACAAAATAGAATGAGGGGTTAATTTTTTGACCTAATTCGCACTTTTTGCCAATGAATATGCCTTCGATATCTTGACTCTGGACTCTACTCCAAGCTGTAAAGTACTTATCAGATAAATGAATTTAAACTTTACTTTGTTGAACAAGGAGAGCCAGTTATGACTAAACATGCTCATCAACACGATAATCATAAACATACCGATGCTTGCTGCTCAAGCTCTCAATGCTGTTCAGGTCACTCAGAGAATAGTACGCACTCACATACTGAAAGCGAACATTCTCATACCAAGATAGATAAAAGTGATCCTGAATCCGAGGATGAGCATCACCATGATCATGATGGTCACGATCATAGCCATGATGGGCATAGTCATGCTCATGGAAGCTGTGATATCAACGCCCCTGTTTCTAACATTGAGCCAGAAAAGATTGCACAACAACGCTTTAGCTGGAAAGTGCAAGGTATGGACTGCCCAAGTTGTGCACAAAAAATTGAAACCGCAGCACTTAAAGTGGCTGGTGTAAAACAAGCAAAAGTCCTTTTTGCCACCGAAAAATTGGTCGTTGATGCGGATAGCGATCTACGCGCAGATGTCATTGCCGCAATTAACAGTGCAGGATTTGAGCTTTTTGATCTTTCATCTCCTCAATCTAAAAAAGTGGCTAAGCAAAGCCTATTAAAAGAGAGCTCGTTTGTCATTGTACTTGCGATTTTAATGGCGATTAGCTGGGGTGCTGAGTTTATTGATCCTCAAGCAGGACGTGCCGCTTTTCTTGCAACAACCTTAATTGGCCTATTCCCCATTGTGAAAAAGTCTTTGCAACTTATTCGCAGTGGTACACCTTTCGCCATAGAAACGTTGATGAGTGTTGCCGCAATTGGTGCGCTCTTTATTAATGCTACCGAAGAAGCAGCAATGGTTATTTTGCTGTTTATGATTGGTGAAATGCTGGAGTCTTATGCCGCAGGACGCGCTCGTCGTGGTGTCAGTGCATTAATGGCATTAGTGCCAGAAGAAGCGACATTAATCAAAGATGGTAAAAAACAAACTGTGCCTGTTGCGCAATTACGTCCAGGCGACATCATCGAAATTGCACCAGGTTCACGCTTACCCACAGATGCGGAATTAGTCAGTGCATTTGCAAGCTTTGATGAAAGTGCATTAACGGGTGAATCCGTACCAGTAGAGCGTCTACAAGGCGAAAAAGTAGCAGCAGGTTGTTTATCTGTGGATAGATCTGTACAGATGAAAGTGGTATCTGAACAAGGACAAAATGCTATCGACCGTATTTTGCAATTGATTGAAGAAGCTGAAGAGCGTAGAGCGCCGATTGAGCGTTTTGTGGACCGCTTTAGCCGCTACTATACCCCTGCTATTATGCTGTTCTCTGCATTAGTGATTATTGTGCCACCACTGTTCTTTGCTCAGCCTTGGGAAACATGGTTCTATCGCGGCTTAACGCTGTTATTGATTGGTTGTCCTTGTGCGTTGGTTATCTCAACACCAGCAGCAATTACCTCAGCATTAGCTGCTGCTACAAAACGTGGTGCGTTAATTAAAGGAGGTGCAGCGTTAGAGCAATTAGGCACCGTTAATACCATCGCACTTGATAAAACAGGTACATTGACTGAAGGGAAACCTCAAGTTACGGATGTTGTTGCTGAAACGGGGTTTAATGAAAAAGAAGTCCTGACTTTTGCTTCATCCGTAGAAGTCGGATCACATCACCCATTAGCAAAAGCCATTATCAATAAAGCACAAGAACAAGGCGTGCTTGTTGTTGAAGCGGAAGATCGTAAAGCCTTAGCGGGTAAAGGTATTGAAGGTTATTTAAATAGCCAACACATTCTAGTGAGTGCGCCGTCTCAATTATCAGAAACAACAACATTATCGCCTCAATGGCAACAAGAGGTTGCACGCCTTGAAGATGAAGGTAAAACCGTTGTTGTTGTATTAAAAGAGAGTCAGCTAATCGGTGTTATTGCTATGCAAGATACCTTACGCAGTGATGCCATTGAATCAATGAAATTATTGAAAGAGATGAACATTAATGCCGTAATGCTAACGGGCGATAACCCAAGAGCCGCAGCGGCGATTGCGAAAAAACTTGGCATGGATTTCCGTGCAGGATTACTCCCTGAAGATAAAGTGACTTCAGTGATGGAAATCAGTAAAACGCATAACACCATGATGGTCGGTGATGGTATTAACGATGCGCCAGCAATGAAAGCAGCGACTATTGGTGTTGCAATGGGAAGCGGAACTGATGTCGCACTGGAAACCGCAGATGCAGCATTAACACATAACCGTTTAACAGGTTTACCTGAAATTATTCAGTTATCTCGTGCAACACGCAAAATCATTCGTGAAAACATCACTATCGCGCTAGGCTTAAAAGCCGTGTTCTTAGTGACCAGCTTATTAGGAATAACAGGGCTTTGGGTTGCAGTATTGGCTGACTCTGGTGCAACAGCCCTTGTCACCGCCAATGCCGTAAGATTGTTAAGAGTAAAACTTAAATCATCTAGCAAAGAATAAACTAAAAAACCCAAACTTCAATAATTGAGGTTTGGGTTATTTTTTTAGCGCGATGATAAATTACAGATTGCTCTCTTTTTTACGGATAAGATAACGATAAGGTGCAGATTCAGTCTCTTGATTTAATAAATCATGTTCCATAAAACGGCAAAAGCCGGGAATATCACGCACTGTGGCAGGATCATCCGCAATGACTAAAAGCGTATCACCTAATGCCATATTTCTTATGGTTTTACGCACTAACATCACAGGCTCAGGGCAACGTAGGCCTAGCGTATCTAATGTCTTAGTTGCATCATCAAATTGAGCATTCATTCTATTAACCATTCTTCTTACACTGACAGATTGTGTCATTATATCTCGCTTTCGTGTTCACATCACGGCACATTAAGCACAAAGGTATTCCCGCTAACCTTTGCTTTTGTTGCGCAACAGGCGTATTATGCGCATCCTCTCATTTAAGAGAGAAATCACTGTTTTATTGGGTTCCCTCACCCCAATCACTAAAAAGGTACAATTTATGTATACGTTTACTCCCCGCCAAAAAGCGGTGGCGCTGTTATGGCTTTCTTTGTTCCACATTCTGATAATTACATCTAGTAACTATCTTGTGCAATTGCCTATCTCCATTTTTGGTTTCCATACCACTTGGGGTGCCTTTACTTTTCCGTTTATTTTTCTGGCGACAGATTTAACGGTTCGTATTTATGGTGCGCCTTTGGCTCGACGCATTATTACTGCCGTCATGATCCCTGCATTAGCGATTTCTTACCTGATCTCAACGCTCTTTTTCCAAGGAAGTTGGCAAGGTTTTGCCTCATTAACTGATTTTAATATCATGGTGGCAAGAATTGCGACAGCAAGCTTTATGGCTTATGTGTTAGGTCAAATCATGGATGTGTCTGTCTTTAATCGTTTAAGACAACAACAAAAATGGTGGGTAGCACCAAGTGCAGCGATGTTCTTTGGTAATTTACTCGACACACTCGCCTTCTTCTTTATTGCATTTTATCGTAGTACTGACGCATTTATGGCGGAGAATTGGGTTGAAATTGCATTGGTTGACTACGTGTTTAAATTGACCATCTGTATGCTGTTTTTCTTGCCTGCATATGGTGTTTTGTTGAATTTTATTTTGCGTCACTTTTTCGCACAAGAAAATCAAAAACAAGATTATGCTGAAATTCGCTCATAATCTGTCTCACCTCGCAAAAAAATAATGACATAAATGTCATAATTCAAATAATAAAGCTTCATAAGTCAATTTTATGAAGCTTTATTCTGCCTGAAATAATTTATTATTTTACGTAAATATTTCTTATAGTAATTAATTAGCATGATTAGTCAAACAACGTACAGAATATTACTTAAATATCATTATTATGATGTTTTTTGCATGCTAATATAAAAATGATTAATTATTTACAATGAAATATTTTATTCGTCTATTAAACTGTTAATGTATTTAAGTTCATCTCCATAGAATTCTGTGTCAATTGGGATGACAAGCCCCACCATAAGGATTTTTTACTCTCTTTTGCGAATAGTAGGAGTCTATTATGTTAAAAGTTATTCAATCCCCCGCTAAATATATTCAAGGACCAGATGCGCTATACCATATTGGTAAATACGCAAAACCTTTTGGCGATAGAGCACTGATTATTGCTGATAAATTTGTTATGGATCTCGTCGGAAGTACCGTCAAAGACAGCATGTCTCAATATGAAGTGAATGGGCACTTTGAACTGTTTAATGGTGAATGCACACACAAGGAAATCAATCGGTTATCTGAACTCGCAAAAGCACAAGCCTCTCTTGTGATCATCGGCGTTGGTGGAGGTAAAACACTTGATACTGCCAAAGCTGTTGCTTATAAATGTCAGCTTCCTGTCGTCATCTCTCCAACCATTGCTTCCACTGATGCACCAACAAGCGCACTTTCTGTCATTTATACAGAATTAGGCGCGTTTGATAGTTACCTTTTCTACCCAACAAATCCTGATGTTGTCGTGATGGACACCAATATCATCGCTTCTGCACCAGCTCGTTTATTAGTGTCTGGAATGGGAGATGCTTTAGCAACCTACTTCGAAGCAAGAGCCTGTAGTCATGCCCAAAAACAGACTATGGCAGGAGGCAAATCAACACTAGCAGCTCTAGCTCTGGCTGAACTTTGCTATAACACTCTTTTAGAAGATGGTTATAAAGCAAAACTCGCAGTCAGCCGAGGTGTTTGTACAACTGCAGTAGAAAATATTATCGAAGCTAATACCTTCTTAAGTGGTATCGGTTTTGAAAGTGCGGGTCTTGCAGCTGCCCATGCTATTCATAATGGGTTTACGGCATTAGAAGAGTGTCACAATATGTACCATGGTGAAAAAGTCGCCTTTGGTACATTAGTCCAATTAGTGTTAGAAAACAGTCCATTAGAAGAGTTAGAAGAGTTCCTCGATTTCTGTATTTTAGTCGGGCTACCGGTCACTTTAGAAGAGTTGGGTATCAATGCAACAGGCGATGAATTAAATGAAAAAATCATGGCGGTTGCTGAGTTAAGTTGTGCTGAAGGTGAGACAATTTACAACATGCCATTTGATATCGATTCCGATAAGGTTTATGCCGCTATTTTAACTGCCGACCAATTAGGACGGGAATGGCTTTATTAAAGCCTGAGTAAACAGGGAGTGTTTATCTCCCTGTTTGCATTTACAAAAAAGGGTGATTTATGGTCAGTATCGTATTAGTTTCAAAGAGCCTTACGCTCGCCAATGGTATTAAAGAGCTCGTTAATCAGACTGTAGATCGCCAAGTAAAAATTGCCATTGCGACCAACTACCAAACACCCTCTGATCTTGCTAATGAAGTGTCACCAGAAACGATACTCACAGCAATTAAAAAGTGTTATAGCAAACAAGGTGTACTCGTTTTACTCGATACTTATCATTCAGCACAAAATGCAGCACTCGCTATCGCTAATCTGGAGCATAACGTAGCCACTAACGTCGCGTTAAGTTCAGCACCAATTGTTGAAGGCACCTTGGCTGCCGCCAATAGTATTGCGTTAGGCGCTTCGCTTGAAGAAGCAGAAAAAGCGGCGCATAAAACCATTACAATTAAAAAACTGCAATTAGGTGAAAATCTGCCTAATTTTAATATTCACCCTAAAAACACAAATTACGAACCTGTCAGAATTATCACCGCACCTGTTTGGTTATACCCTTATCATCGTTTTGTGATCCCTCGTAAAAAAATATCCTCTCACTTATTACTTGAAGAGCAAAAACGTCTCGTAAAAGCCATTGAGCGATCCAAAAAAGATATAGACTGGTTAACAGAAGAAGCGTACCGCACGATTGGAGAACAATATGCCCATATTTTTTCTAGTCACCGCTTCTTATTAGAAAATACCGAATTACAACTGACTGTATGTAGCATGATAAGCAAACATCACTGTAATGCTGAATTTGCCTTACAGCAGACATTCATTGATTTAATAGATACTTATGCGCAAATGGATGATGATAATATGCGTGCTCGTGAAAGTGATTTAGATGATATTTTATCTCGATTACTACGCTATTTAACTTCAGCACCTCCGCCAATCACGCATCCTCCTTATACAAACGCAATTCTGGTGACAAAACAGCTTCATCCCTCCACATTAATGGCTCTTGATACCAATAAGATTAAAGGAATTTTATTAAGCCACGGCAATCCTCTGTCTAATACAACCGTATTGGCTAATGCACTAGATATTCCAATTATTAATGAAGCCGGAAAACAAGCGCTCTCGCTGACCGACGGGCAAAATATAACGCTCAAAAAAGTCCAAAATATTTGGCTTTATCAAAATACCTATATCTCACATTAAAAATAAGAGTATTTAAATAACCTGAGTTCCACCGTATCAGGTTATTTCATTTTCTTATTCTTTTATATTTCACAACTGTTTTTACTAAAAATAAAAAAAGGGAATAAAAGATCCTCTTTTATTCCCTAGCTGCTTGTTATCTTAGTAATCAATTACTTTTTATTATCGAATAGGTAGTACTTATAATGCTCTTGCTAATAAACTAATAGGGTGTTCACATTTTTTCGTCGTTGACATCTCAATTTGCCATTTACAGGTTTCACAGTCTGTAATTACCAAATCACAGCCACTCTCTTCAATCTGGCGGAATAAGCCCGCACCAATGCCTTGAGCAACATCATAGTTTTCAGATTTAAAACCGTAAGTTCCAGCAATACCACAGCATTGAGAATCTAAAACAATGACTTCAACACCAGGGATACGCTTAATTAAATCAATGGAATACGCTGTCCATCCCATTTTTTCCATATGACAAGGTGTGTGATACGCCACTTTTAACGGAGTGTGCTTCAGTGGTAATTCACGACCTTCTTCTAATAAGCGATAAATATAACGTGTCGCTAATTCAATGTTTTCACGTACTTTTGATGTATCAACATCAAGGATATGTTCATACTCATCACGAATAGTGAAAGTACAGGTTGATGATGTTGCAACAACAGGAATATTGTTTTCAACAATTTTTTCTGTCAGAGATTCAAGGTTTACCGCGGCTTGTTTTTTAGCTTGTTTAACAAAGCCATTCGCAATTAATGCAACACCACAGCATTTTTCACGTTTTAATAACTGAACACCAATCTCCATTTTGTTGAATACTTTAACTAAATCTTTCCCTAATTGTGGGTGGTTATAGTTAGCATAACAACCATGAAAGAAGGCAACTTGATCTTTAAAACGCGCCTGCTCTTCAACTTGTTTTTTCATCCATGTTCTAAATGTACCAAAAGAGTATTTTGGTAATTCGCGACGATGGTCGATTTTAAGTGCTTTATCCAAGATCTTGCGTACAGGTTTTAATCCTGTAATGGTATTTACTATCGGCGCCATTGGCGTTGATAATGTACCCATTAGATCCGTATGACTTAAAATAGCATCACGAAGTTTTGGTGTTTTTGTATTGTAGTTCAGTTTCGCACGCGAAATGATGTCACCAATCTTCACATCTGACGGACAAGCAACTTCACAACGCTTACAATTGGTGCAATATTTCAATGCTTCATCATAAAGCATCGGATCTTTTAAGCGTAAACGCTCACCATCAGGACCCGCTTGTTTAGGGCCCGGATAAAGTGGATTCACTTTTGCAACAGGGCAGTAAGTCGTACAAACAGTACACTTAATGCACGCTTCAAAACTGTTATCATGTAAACTCATTGTGCTGCCTCCACAACCGCAGATGTGGTTTGTTTTGATTTATTGTGCTGTAAAATTTGCTGCGCTGCATAAAGTGCGCTGATCATTGAAACACCTGCGCCACAACCTTCATTAAGTGGGTCAAACCCACCTAATACAGCACCTACGGCGTAAACATTCTCTAAGACTTCGCCATATTTCATCGGTCTTAATTGACTATCTGTATCAACACCAAATCGCATATAAGGCTGTTTCGCAAAGACATTCTCTTTTGTCCACTCATTGCGAGGTAATGTTTCTAGCAAATCAAGTTCCATCAAAGGTTCATAGACACGATCAAACTCTGCAATTAATCCATTATTGAAGAAGCTGCCCGTTGCCAATACAACATGCTCACTGCGAATCGGAATGTCAGTATGGTTTCGAGTATGAATACCTGTAACTTTATTCCCCACTAAATCAACTTGTTCTGCACGATCGCCCGGCATTATTAAACCGCCAGCTTTTTGGAAACGCAGTTTTAATGCTTGATGTAAACGAATACCTAATAGTGATGGTGGCAATGTCGGTAATAAACAGATAGGTTTACCGACAAGTTGTTGAAGTAGCATCACTGGCTCTTCAGCATCCAGTCCAATACATGCAGGTAAAATAATTGCTTCAACACTATCATCGATATGCTTTTTCAGCTCTTCCGCTAACGCTTTAGTGTTTTCAGGTTTATCTAAATAGCGCGCAATATTGACTGCTCTAAATTCACTTGGATTATCACGTAATCTGTCTAATAGCGGTAAGTGAATATGATAAGGAATAGACTCAACACCTTGCTCATTAAGCGTATTGCTTGCAAATTGTGGCTGAAAATCTAAGAAGCCTTCGATTCCAACAACAGCCAGCTTTTTCCATGGCAACGCTTGATCAACACCATGCGTTGGCACACGTTTTGGGCTCATCCAACTCATACGTGAACGCCCAACGGGTGTAATACGATAATGGTTTTCATCACCATTACCTTGATATTCAAGACCACTCGTATTTGCTAATAGTGCTTGAGCCTGTTCAATGAAAGTTGAAACCTGAATTTCACCAATACGGCTATAAGGATGCTTAGGGGCTAATTCAGCTAATATTGCCAATGCTTTTTTAGGTTGAGTCACGACTGAACCATCAGGAAGATGGGTTAATAAATCCAATGAACCTGATGAAAAGTGTAGCGCACTTTGACCATTACTGATGATTGCACAAGACTTACCGGCTTCAGCAAGACGAATACCTGCGGTTAATCCTGCAAGCCCGCTACCTATAATGATGACGTCAAATTTCATTATCTGCCTCCGCTGAAGCTGTTTTTTCAATCATATCAGCATCTAAACCACATAAACCTTGGTAAACCCAACTGGTGAATTCACTCTCACGTAACGCATTACCCCAAGCAATTGGTCGAATACCTTTCCAACGCTCATTTAAGAAATGGGCAAGTTGCTGTTCTGATTCGTGAGGAGTAGTGACTTGTAAACGGTTTAATAAACCCGCTGCACGACAAGCACAAAGTTCACCTTGGCATGTTCCCATACCCACGCGAGTACGGCGGCGTAAATCAAGTAAGTTATTGACAGTTAAAGAGTTAACCGCATAGCGAACTTCCCCTGCCGTAACGGCTTCACATTCACAGACTAAGCTCTTATCGCTACGTTCATTACTCAATAATTTATTAGCTAAATCACCGTGGCGATAAACCGCAGAACCACGAATTGGCGCAGGTAATGAAACAACGCTACGTAATGCTTGCTCTGCTGATTGGCGAGAGCCCGGTAAGGCTTCTTCTGCGGTTGTACATTTAGCAGAGACATTTAATTTTTCGCAGATTTTATCTGTTGCCCATTCAGCCATTAAACGGTAAGTCATTAATTTACCGCCAGTAATAGTAATAAATCCTTCTAATCCATCACGTTGCGCATGATCGAGTAAAACAATACCACGGCTAACATTACGACCAGATGGATCATCATCACTTGCAACTAAAGGACGCACACCTGCATAAGCACGTAAAATTCGAGTTTGAGCCAGTTTTGGCGCTAACATTGAACCTTCACGAATAAGAATATCGACTTCTTCAGGGGTGACATACATATTGTCGATTTCATCGTAAGGTACTCGTGTTGATGTTGTACCAATTAATGAAATGGTATCGCCAGGCACTAAAATATCGGCATCCGCAGGTTTACGACAGCGGTTGATCACCATATTGTTAATACGATGACCCAAAATCAACAACGCACCTTTGGCTGGGAACATACGAACTTTTAACTCGCCATATTCAGCGATTTTTTGCCCCCAAATTCCCCCTGCATTTGCCACTATTTGCGCGCGAATTTCATACAGTTTTTTCGCTTGATGATCGTAAACTTTCACACCTTTAACACGGTCGCCTTCACGAATAAGTCCAACAACTTCATGATAAGTCAGTACTTGGGCGCCATGTTCGCGGGCATCTAACATATTTGCGGCAGTTAAACGGAAAGGATCGACAGTACCATCTGGCACTTTAACCGCGCCGATTAAATTTGGGTTAACAGATGGCTCTAAGCGAATAGCTTCTTCGGGTGAAATCGCTTGAGCATCAATACCTGCTGCTTGGCAAGATTGAATAAAGGTCTGTTGAAACTCTAAAGAATCTTCAGGAAGGGTAATAAAAAGGCCATCCGTTTTTTCAACACAATGACGAGCGACCCGTTTTAAAATCATGTTTTCTTCAATACACTCACGCGCTGACTCAGGGTCTGTTACTGCATAACGCGCACCACTGTGTAACAATCCATGATTTCGACCGGTCGCACCGGTTGCAATATCATGTCTTTCTAGCAGGACACAACGTAATCCACGGCGTGCACAGTCTCTTGCCATGCCTGCACCGGTTGCTCCCCCGCCAATAATAATGACATCAGTTTCTGTCACTGGTGAACCGCTCATCATAGAGATGCCCTCTCACATTACATTCAGCAAACGCTTAATTATTCTTTAGCGTTAATTATAGTGTATAAGATACACAAAAAATGTGGTTAATGTTTGATAATGAGCAAAAACGAAAGAGAAACGCTCACGAGTGAAAAATTAAAACCACAAGTGTGATACTAATCACAAATTATTTAACAAAAAGTATTTGATAAAGTTAACATATCACTCAAAATTGCACATCTTGAAAAATTATTCGACAACTGAGTAATACCTCACAGTAAATTTGATTGTATAAGTTTACTATTAAGTTCGTTAAAGAAAATTTTTTGATAACTTCACTGTTCGTTTTGTCATTATTTAATATCAACATATTAAAATAAAAGCCATCGGAGGCTAATATGTTAAGTCTGTTTAGACCTGCGCCACATAAAGCGCGTTTGCCAAAAGAGCAGATAGATCCTGTCTATCGTCGTCTGCGTTGGCAGATCTTTATGGGGATTTTCTTCGGTTATGCTGCTTATTATTTAGTAAGAAAAAACTTTGCGTTAGCAATGCCTTATCTTGTAGAAGAAGGGTTTTCTAAAGGTGACCTAGGTTTTGCTTTATCAGGGATCTCGATTGCTTACGGTTTCTCTAAGTTTATCATGGGCTCATTCTCTGACCGTGCTAACCCTCGTTATTTCTTACCAGCAGGTCTTATTTTAGCATCCGCAGTGATGCTATTTATGGGCTTTGTACCATGGGCAACTTCGAGCATTATGGTAATGTTCGTTCTGTTGTTCCTTTGTGGTTGGTTCCAAGGTATGGGCTGGCCTCCTTGTGGACGTACAATGGTGCACTGGTGGTCACAAAAAGAACGTGGCGGTATCGTTTCTATCTGGAACTGTGCGCATAACGTTGGTGGTGGCTTACCTCCATTACTGTTCTTATTAGGTATGGCATGGTTTAACGACTGGAAAGCAGCGTTATATATGCCAGCATTTGCAGCAATCTTAGTTGCTATGATTGCATTCGCATTAATGCGTGATACACCACAATCTTGTGGTCTTCCACCAATTGAAGAATACAAAAACGACTATCCACCTGATTATAAAGAAACTGACGAACAAGAGCTGACTGCAAAAGAAATCTTTATGAAGTATGTGTTCCCTAACAAACTTCTGTGGATGATTGCGATTGCTAACGTGTTTGTTTACTTACTGCGTTATGGCGTACTGGACTGGTCACCGACTTATCTGCGTGAAGTAAAAGACTTCGCAATGGATAAATCATCATGGGCTTACTTCTTATATGAATACGCTGGTATCCCAGGCACACTGCTGTGTGGTTGGATGTCAGATAAAGTATTCAGAGGTAACCGTGGTGCAACAGGCGTGTTCTTCATGACCTTGGTAACTATCGCAACTATCGTATTCTGGATGAACCCAGCGGGTAACCCGAATGTTGATATGGCGTGTATGTTAATCATCGGTTTCTTAATCTACGGTCCTGTTATGTTGATTGGTCTGCATGCGCTAGAGCTTGCACCGAAAAAAGCAGCAGGTACAGCAGCAGGTTTTACTGGCCTATTCGGTTACTTAGGTGGTTCTGTTGCAGCAAGTGCTATCGTAGGTTACACCGTTGACTACTTCGGCTGGGATGGCGGCTTTATGGTCATGATCGGCGGTAGTGCGCTATCTGTTGTGTTATTACTTATCGTGATGGTTACTGAAACCAAACACAAACGTGAAATGCTTCAGAAGTACGAATAATCGCTAACTGATTATTTATGAAATTAGTTAAATCTCATCTCTAAAAACCAAGCCACATCAACTGTTTTGATGTGGCTTTTTTATTGCCAACTGTACATAACTTTGTTGTACATAGAATTAAAATGGAGCAGCTTTATGAGTACATCTTTTAGAATAAAACCGTTAGTTGCAGGCGTTCTTTTAACTCTATCTTTAAGTGCAATCGCACAAGCGGCAAGTGATAAGGTCGTTATCGCTCACCGAGGTGCAAGTGGTTATTTGCCTGAACATACGCTTCCTGCCAAAGCATTAGCTTATGCTCAAGGCGCAGATTATCTAGAACAAGACTTAGTGATGACAAAAGATAACGAACTGGTTGTCTTACATGATCACTATCTTGATCGTGTAACAGATGTGGCTGAACGTTATCCAAATAGAGCAAGAAAAGATGGTCGTTATTACGCTATCGACTTTACGCTTGAAGAGATCAAAGGGCTAAAATTTACCGAAGGTTTTGACATTGTTGACGGTAAAAAAGTCCAAAGTTATCCAAACCGTTTCCCTATGGGCAAATCCGATTTCCGTGTACACACATTCCAAGAAGAGATTGAATTTGTTCAAGGTTTAAACAAATCAACAGGGCAAGATATTGGTATTTACCCTGAAATTAAAGCGCCTTGGTTCCATGAACAAGAAGGCAAAGACATTACCTCTAAAGTGCTCGAAGTACTTAAACAGTATGGTTACACGAAAAAAACCGACAATGTTTATCTGCAATCTTTCGATGCTAACGACCTAAAACGCATCAAAACAGAATTAATGCCTAAAATGGGTATGGATTTAAAACTCGTTCAGTTAATTGCCTATACAGACTGGAATGAGACTTATGAAAAACAACCTGATGGAACATGGACAAACTACAGCTATGAGTGGATGTTTAAGCCAGGTGCAATGAAAGAAATTGCCACTTATGCCGATGGTATTGGCCCTGACTACCATATGTTAGTCGAAGAAAATTCAACACCAGAAAAAATCACCTTAACGGGAATGGCTGCTGATGCGCATGCTAATAAACTAACCATTCATCCGTTTACTGTTCGTATTGATAAACTGCCTAAATACGCAAAAGATGGTGATCAGCTTTACGACATCATTTATAACCAAGCAGGTGCTGAGGGTGTCTTTACAGACTTCCCTGATTTAGGAGTTAAATTCTTACAAAAACAAGCTAAATAACTTATCACATTTTAGTTGCACCTTAAATAACTCAAGGTGCAACTTGAAGTATAACAAGTCGATACTCTAAATAATTCAAGGTGCAGCTAGGCGACAAATGAATGAGATGCTAGGAGCATACATAAGTATGTGACTAGTACGAATGAATGTAGTCAACAACGCTGCAACTTGAAGTATGACGAGTATATAAGTATGTGACTAGTACGAATGAATATAGTCAACAACGCTGCAACTTGAAGTATGACGAGTATCCTAGATATTTGCGCCCTTTCTGATTGTATATTCCTTAATCTTTCTCTAACTTATTCTAATAATTTAATTAAAAATCATAATCACTTTTTAATTTAGCTATCATTATTTATTAAATATTTAGAGGAAGGGATCACGATGACAATAATGGCGATTATTTTACTTGTTCTTATCGTTCTTTTTATTGGTTGGGGAATTTCCATTTACAACCGTCTTATTGCAACACGCAATCAAGTAAGTAATCAGTTTGCGAATATTGACGTTATTTTAAAACAAAGAGCTGACCAAATTCCTCAATTAATGGCTATAGCTGAAAAAGCCATGGAGCACGAAAAAGGTGTATTTATTGCATTAAGTGACGCAAGACAACGCTATTTTAAAGCACAAAATATTAATGAAAAAATTAGCGCAACAAATGAGATGAATACAGCACTGCGAGGCATGATTGCCCTTGCTGAAAATTATCCGACGTTAATTTCAGGTGAGCAATTAGCACTACTTCAAACAGGTGTTAGTGATGTAGAAAATAAAATTGCTCAACGTCGTGAAGGCTTTAATGATGCAACAACTAACTACAACACTGCAATAGAGATGTTTCCTGATAGCTTAATTGCTGGCCTTTTTCGCTTTGAACGTATGCAATTACTTGAAATACCAAAAGAAGAAATGAAATTTGAAGGAATTCACTTTAAATAACCGCATTAAGGATAAATTGCAGTGTTAATTTATTTTTTTATCGGCTGTGCTGTGGGTGCATTAATCTATTTTTTACGCAGCAAACGTCCTCAAAAAAAGAAGAACAGCTTGAGTATTGTTCCCTTTTTAGGGATCGCTTTTGCTGCTGGAAATTATCTGTTTTTTTCGAGAGAAACGGACGTTTATCCTAGTGGTGAAGACTCTGTTGTTAATCTTATCTCCGGAATTGCATTCACTGTTATTTTGCTATTTGCATATGGTATTTCAACCCATATTGCGAATATTGGAGAGAAAGCGATAAAGAATTACCATCAATTACAAAATGAAGGAACCTCTAAATTTTCAGCACTTATCAACACTGTATTTGTTAGCCTTTTATTGCTGAGTTTAAGCTTCAGCTTGTTTATCGACCAAAGATTGTTCTTTTTAAGTTTCGTTTTAATGTTCGTTTACCAAATCGTCAGAAGAACACCTGAAAAACGTTTTTTACGTTTTCAAAAAATTCTAGCGACATCTAAAATTCGCTCTTTAGCCATTGGACTTGTTGAAATTGAAGGCAAGATAACTGCGGGGAAAATCTTAAATAGTCGATTAGGTAAAAAAGAGTGTTATGGCTATTTCTATTATGAATACGACATATCCACAGACAAAGAAGGTAAAAAAAGCTATCAGCAAACGCTTTGCGAAAAAGAAATCAATAATTTCACGATGACAGATGATACAGGATCAATTCAAGTTCTTGCGGCTGATACTCCTTTTATACACTTTGGTATCAAACCTCATCAAGATTTTGAATCCAACAGTAAACGTTTTAAAGAGTACATTTTAGACAAAAATACAACATATTTATTAATTGGTGATGCAGAGTCCGTCAATGGCGAAGTGGTTATCACACGTAAAGCGCCTCATTACCTACTGGGTTTATCGCCACAAGATTATATTGTTAGTTGGAACAAAGCGCGTCCTTTACGTCGTAACGCGACTATCATCGTTATCCTTGCTCTTTTTGTTATCTTTTCCATTTTAGTAATACCGATGGAATATCAAGACGGCATCTTAACGCTTTATTTTAATAACACCTCTTCACCTTGGTAATTAATTATTATGGAATGGCTTATTTTCATTATTTTTATTCTCACCTTAGTGTATTTTTTAATACGCCAATTAGTGATGATTTATAACAACATGGTGATGCTAAAAAATAATTGCTATAAAGCCTTTGCCAACATTGATGTTTTATTAAAAAAACAAGCTGACTTGATCCCCATGCTGATAGTGATTACACAAAAAGCAATGGATCATGAGAAAGCCTTATTTGAAAAATTGGCTGAAAATAGAGGTCACTATTTACATGCAGATGTATTAGATGAAAAAGTTAATTTAGCTAATCAGTTATTACCACAAATAAAAAAATCACTCATTATTGCTGAAAAATATCCTGAACTTATCAGCGGGAAAAATTTGCACCTATTACAAATACAAGCGAAAGAATTAGAAGAATGCATAGCTGACAGGCGAGAATTCTTCAATCAATCTGTGACTCTCTATAATACTGAAATACGTATTTTTCCTAATATAGTGTTTATGTTTATTTTTAAATTTAAAGATATCCCTCTTTTTTACCCTAGTAGGGAGGCAATATCATGATAGAAATTCCCTTTTCTTTTTTTGGTATAACGGATTGGTTTCTAAGCTTTGATGAACCTATCTCGATTATTATGTTTGCCACATTTGGCGTACTGTTCTCTATGGCAATTATCTTGCCATTAATCAGTATCACACCTTTAAAAAAATATATGTCGCAAATTGCAGGAGGATTATTTAGCTCGATATTTGTCAGCTTAATGGTCTTAATTAGCTTTAATTTAATGCTGGGTGTTAATTCTGCATTAAAGCTACTGTTAATTTGGTGGGTTATTTTATTTTCATGTATTACGTTTTGGTTTATTAATTATCGCTATATGAAAGACGTAACAGGGAATAAGTTTGCGAAGTTTCAAGAAAAAGCCCTTGAAGCAGAAGAAAAACGAAGACAAAGCCGAAAATCCAAAAAATAAAAAAGAGAGCCTCGGCTCTCTTTTTTAGCACTATTGATATCGCACTTATGCCCTGTAAACAGGGAATGCAATAACATCACTAAGGCGTTCAACACCCAGTGCTAGCATAATAAGGCGATCAACGCCTAAAGCTACACCCGAACACTCAGGTAGTCCCGCTTCAAGAGCAGCTAAAAAGCGCTCATCAATAGGTTGCTCTGGTAATCCCATTGCCACTCGCTGACGATTATCACGTTCAAAGCGATGACGTTGCTCTTGTGCATCCGTCAGCTCACGGAATCCGTTCGCTAACTCAACACCTTTAAAATAGACTTCAAAACGCTCTGCTACACGATGATCTTCAGAGCTGATTTCAGCCAATGACGCTTGTGACGCAGGGAAATGATAGATAAAGGTTGGCTTTTCTAAACCGATATGAGGTTCAACTCCAGAAACAAATAGCAACTGAAGTAGCGTATCTTTATCTTCTTCAGTATCTGCAATATTTGATAAATCCAGTTTTGCCGCCACTTCACGCAATTTTTCTTTATCAACAGATAAAGGGTCAATATCGAGATAACGCAAGAATGCTTGCTGATAAGAGAGTGACTCTGATGCTTCACAATCTAACACTTCTTGCAGTAGATCATCGACTTCATTCATCAACCGGTACATATCAAAACAAGGGCGATACCACTCAAGCATCGTAAATTCCGGATTATGATATCTACCGGCTTCCTCATTACGGAAGCAACGCCCCATTTGATAAATCGGCCCACTGTTTGC
The DNA here is from genome assembly GCF_047921555.1 of Proteus sp. LHD240705. Taxonomy (NCBI): domain Bacteria; kingdom Pseudomonadati; phylum Pseudomonadota; class Gammaproteobacteria; order Enterobacterales; family Morganellaceae; genus Proteus; species Proteus sp. LHD240705. Next base: position 38,670 of record NZ_JBLRMI010000002.1, on the reverse strand, counting down.
AGCCAATAAACGCTTCATGTGGTATTCAGGGCTTGTCATCAAATAAAGTTTTAGCCCTTGAGAAGCACCAGGCCCCACAAATTGGGTTTCAAATGGGTAAAGATGAACATCGGTAACGGTAGCCTGACTCATCATCGGTGTTTCAACTTCTAACACACCACGATCAGTGAAAAAACGCCTAATATTACTGACTATTTTCGCCTTTTTTAATAAGTTGGCGATTGAGGCGCTTGGCTGCCAATCCGCGATTTCACTCATGAACGAAAAACTCCAACAGAAAACAAAGCGTGCAGTTTACTCGCATCCTCTTCAACAGACAAATTTCTCCTAATAAAGAGAGGTTTCATTTTATATTTTTTCACTGATCTTTTCTTTTATTAAGTAAAAACACATAAGATAAATAAATATAATTCTACAAAACATCTACTTTTGGGCACTTTTTATCGTTTAAATAAACACCAATTTAAAGTAAGAAACTCAGTGCTTTTTCGCTATTTTTATAAAAAGAGTTAATTAGAATAATTCTTTTTCTCAATTACAAATAACAATAAACTAACACTATGCTTATATTTAAATAGCCAAACTCATCTAAACTTCAAAGTTAACTTTCTATTTAAATCTACGTATTTTGATGAGTATTAAAAACCTTTAGAAATATTATTAATATTTTATTAACAATTAACAAGACAAACCGATTTGTTTTAGATAAATAGTAAAAAATTTATTTTAGTTTTTAAAATGGAATTTTATTAATTAAAATTAGACTTAAGAAAGATAAAAGCATTTACCCTTTAAAATCAACATTTAATAAAAAATCATTGTCATTTCCAATTAAAGTTATCTATACTTTCAAAATAGGTTATTCATTACTATTTATAAATTTTCAATTTAGAAAAATATATTCTATTTAATCTTCAAGTTTCTCTGGTGGCTTATTAGTTAAACCCAGAATTCTTGGCATAGATCACACTTTTTTTGCGAAATACGGGAAAACCATCATTCATATCAAATTTCGGTGCCCTACATTTCGTTATACTAAAATTACAGTCAATGATAATAAAGATGTTATCAAGCGCAGTCACAAGGTAGTGAAACAATTTCGTTACGGATAGCGTAAAAAAATAGCATTACAAATTAATAATGTCAGTGAATTGAATTCTAGACAATTATTCCAATTTTCACTTGAACAATGGAGAAGCGCAGTGCAAACCTTTAATGCCGATATAGCGATAATCGGAGCCGGGGGCGCAGGCTTACGAGCAGCAATAGCTGCAGCGGAAGCTAATCCTCAACTGAAAATTGCTCTGATCTCAAAAGTTTACCCAATGCGTAGCCACACCGTGGCAGCAGAAGGCGGATCAGCAGCAGTGACTCAGGCTCACGACTCCTATGATTTCCACTTCAATGATACCGTTTCAGGCGGTGACTGGTTGTGTGAACAGGATGTCGTCGATTACTTCGTTGAGCATTGTCCAACAGAGATGACTCAACTAGAACTCTGGGGCTGTCCTTGGAGCCGGAAAGAAGACGGGTCAGTCAACGTCCGACGTTTTGGTGGGATGAAGATCGAACGGACCTGGTTCGCAGCCGATAAAACCGGCTTCCATATGCTACATACCCTGTTCCAAACATCCTTAAAATACCCACAAATTCAACGTTTCGACGAACACTTTGTTCTCGATATTCTTGTTGATGAAGGTCACGCTCGTGGTCTTGTTGCTATTAATATGATGGAAGGTACGAAAGTTCAAATTCGTGCTAACGCAGTCATTATGGCAACCGGTGGTGCGGGACGTGTTTATCGTTTCAATACCAATGGCGGTATTGTTACTGGTGATGGTATGGGTATCGCTTTACGTCATGGCGTTCCACTGCGTGATATGGAATTTGTTCAATATCACCCAACTGGCCTACCAGGTTCAGGTATTCTGATGACCGAAGGTTGTCGTGGTGAAGGTGGTATTCTGGTCAATAAAGATGGCTATCGTTATCTGCAAGATTACGGCCTAGGACCAGAAACACCATTAGGTAAACCAGAAAATAAATACATGGAATTAGGTCCTCGCGATAAAGTTTCTCAAGCTTTCTGGCATGAGTGGCGCGCAGGCCGTACCATCAAAACTCACCGTGGTGACGTTGTTTATCTTGACTTACGTCATCTGGGTGCGAAAAAACTTCATGAACGTCTGCCATTTATTTGTGAACTGGCAAAAGCGTATGTGGGTGTTGACCCAGTTAATGAACCAATCCCTGTTCGTCCTACTGCTCACTACACTATGGGTGGTATCGAAACTAACCAACAAACTGAGACTCGTATTAAAGGTCTGTTTGCGGTGGGTGAATGTTCATCTGTTGGCTTACACGGCGCTAACCGTTTAGGTTCTAACTCACTGGCAGAGCTGGTTGTATTCGGTCGTCTTGCTGGTGAAGAAGCGGTTCGTTGTGCACAAGAAGCAGCACCAGCTAACGCATCAGCATTAGATGCTCGTACTCGTGATATCGAAGATGGCCTGAAAAATCTGATGAACCAAAAAGGTTCTGAAAGCTGGTCACAAATTCGAGACGAAATGGGTGAATCAATGGAAGAAGGTTGCGGTATCTATCGTACACCTGAATTAATGCAAAAAACCATTGATAAACTGGCTGAATTAAAAGAACGTTTCAAACGCGTTGAAATTAAAGACACGAGCAGCGTCTTTAATACAGATTTACTGTACAAAATTGAGCTTGGCTTTGGTTTAGATGTCGCTGAATGTATGGCTCATTCCGCAATCAATCGTAAAGAGTCTCGTGGTGCACACCAACGTCTTGACGAAGGTTGTACTGAGCGTGATGACGTGAACTTCCTGAAACATACTCTGGCGTTCTATAACCCAGAAGGTGCCCCTCGTTTAGAATATAGCGATGTGAAGATCACGAAATCTGCTCCTGCTAAACGTGTCTATGGTGGTGAAGCGACTGCACAAGACAAGCAGAATAAGGAGAAAGCGAATGGCTGATGACATGAAGCACATTAAAATGGAAGTCATGCGCTATAACCCAGAAACAGACGAAGCGCCTCATTTCGTCACTTATGATGTTCCTTATGATGAGCAAACCTCATTACTGGACGCATTGGGTTATATTAAAGACAATTTAGCGCCTGATCTTTCTTATCGTTGGTCTTGCCGTATGGCGATTTGTGGCTCTTGCGGCATGATGGTCAACAAAGTGCCTAAATTGGCTTGTAAAACGTTTATTCGTGAATATCCAGACGGTATAAGAGTTGAAGCGTTAGGTAACTTCCCAGTTGAGCGTGACCTTGTTGTCGATATGACTCACTTTATTGAAAGCTTAGAAGCGATTAAACCTTATATCATCGGTAATGATCGTAAGCCTTCAGAAGGGACGAATAAACAGACTCCTGCTCAAATGGCAAAATACCACCAATTCTCTGGTTGTATCAACTGCGGTCTTTGCTATGCAGCATGCCCGCAGTTTGGTCTAAACCCAGAGTTTATTGGCCCAGCAGCGATTACATTAGCTCAACGTTACAACACAGATAGTCGCGACCATGGGGCAAAAGAGCGTATGCCTCAGTTAAATGGTGAGAACGGTGTCTGGTCTTGTACCTTTGTTGGCTACTGTTCTGAAGTCTGTCCAAAACATGTGGATCCTGCTGCCGCTATTCAGCAAGGTAAAGCAGCCAGTGCGCAAGACTTTGTCATTGCGATGCTGAAACCACGTTAAGGAGGAAACAAGACATGACAACAAAACGTAAGCCTTATGTTCGTGGCATGCAACCAAACTGGTGGACGAAACTTGGATTCTATCGTTTCTATATCACCCGTGAAGGGACTTGTCTTCCACAACTTTGGTTCAGTCTGGTTGTACTGTTTGGTGTATTCGCACTGAAAAATGGACCAGAAAGTTGGGCAGGTTTCGTTGGATTCCTGAGCAACCCAATTGTAATGCTAATTAACATTGTGACCCTAATTGCGACGGTATTCCACTCTGCAACTTGGTTCAAACTTGCACCAAAAGCAGTGGTTATCGTTGTTAAAGATGAAAAAATGCCACAAGAACCCATCGTTCGTGGTTTCTGGGGTGTCACTATCGTTGTTACTGCCGCTATTCTGGCAGTGGCGTTAATTTAACCCAGGAGGAAATAATGAATCAGAATCAACTTCCTAAGCGCTCTGATGAACCTATTTTCTGGGGATTATTTGGTGCAGGTGGTATGTGGAGTGCGATTGTTTCTCCAGCAATCATCATCCTGCTCGGTATCCTAATCCCTATGGGTATTGCGCCAGAAGCATTTACTTATGAACGTATTATGGCATTTAGCCAAAGCATCATTGGCCGTCTGTTCTTACTGCTAATGATTATTCTGCCAGTTTGGTGTGCATTACACCGTATTCACCATACTCTGCACGATTTTAAAGTGCATGTACCTGCAAGCAAATGGGTATTTTATGGTGGTGCAGCAATTATCAGCGTTATCGCTATCATTGGTGTATTTACACTGTAATTGATTAATACGTAAAAATTAAAAGCCACTCATTGAGTGGCTTTTTTTATGAAAAAAATTTTCTATAATTAACTTTTTTATATTTGAACTATATCTCCACAGTAAACAAAAAGCACTTAACGGCTTATCGTCTCTCACTTAAATTATTAGGACTTCAGGTCCCTGACGTTCTAAAATACGTAACATTCTTAGCGCTGGTCCACTTGGCTTCTTTTCACCTCTTTCCCATTTAGATACGCTCTCTTTTGACATACCTAAAGCTCGGGCAAGAACAGCCTGTGACATTCCAAATTTAGTGCGCAAAGTTTTAATCTCTGCACCACTCATCGCCGATACGCATTGTATTTTGTCATTAATTTCACGAGTGTGAACAATACTTTCAATTTCTTGAACCAAGCTATCGGGTGATGTACCTGCGGCATTTAGCTCTTTAGCCAATTCAAGCATGTTATTTAGCTTGTTACTCATCAGTTATTTCCTCTAAAATTCTGCAAGAAATTAAATGATTAATAGTACTTTCATCATAATTTAAAAACTCATTTGCTAAATGTTTATAGGCCTGCAATTCGTCATCTTCTATTTCTTTTTTTCCCTTTGCATTAACGGCATTTTTCGTCCAGCCATCAGCGAAAAAAAGATGATTGTTGATCTTAAAAAATATGATGACTCTAACACTTCCGCTTTTACCTTGTCCTTGTATTGCTAGACGTTTTTTTATTACTCCACCACCCAAGTCAGCTTCATATTTTCCTTGCTGAACTTCTTTTGCAGCTACAGATAACTGCTTATCCGTTATGGGTGTTTTCTTCACACTTCTCTTAAAAGAAGATATTTTATATATTCCCATGCCACTCCCTCTGCAGTAATGAGTACTATAGTAACCAGTACCACTTTTTCAATCAATGTTTCTTTAACCACTTAGATTAAAAACCAAGAAACAAAAAAAGTTAGGTGATTGCATTTTTTATTCTGCAAAAAGGATATGGGAGAAGCTAGAAAATATCGTACCCAATTGATTAGAGCAAAATCAAAGTCTCTAAATTCTCCCCAAAATAGGACACTTATTTTGGGGGGGTCTATGGTTAAATGTTACCGCTTATTGACTATCAAAATTTTAACGCAGATCTTTTAATTATCATTATCTAATTGATTTTTGATGATTTTCATTAGAACAATAACATAAGTAAAAAGATTTTAATTACGCTAATCTTATTAGAAAATTTTTTAATAAATCAAACCTATCACAATTAACTCGCCAATTTCAGCCCGATAATGCCAAAAATTATCATCGCTAAACTCAATAAACGATAAATATTGGCAGACTCACCAAAAACTAAAATACCAAAAATTGCAGTACCGACAGCACCAATACCTGTCCAAATCGCATAAGCGGTGCCTGCTGGTAAGCCTTTCATGGCATAAGATAACATGCCCATGCTCACAATCATGGCCGTTATCGTAATAATGCTTGGTGTTAGTCGCGTAAATCCATGAGTGTATTTCAAGCCAACAGCCCAAACTATCTCAAGTAAACCAGCAACAAATAGAATTGCCCAGGACATAAATTACCCCTTTTATTATATAAAACATATTTGGGGTCGTCCCCTGAATGAACAACAGAAAGCTGGGTCGTCCCAGCTTCAGAGAAATGAGATTGAATTATAAGAAAAAGTAATAAAGCATGCAATAGCTTGAAATTTATTCAAACTTGCTTAGGTGCGCCCTCTTCGCCATAAAGAAAAGCAGAGACATCATCTTCAACTTCTCCCATTGCCATCAGAGCATCCAGCGTCTCTTTTGCTTCTTCTTCATTGACAATACTCATGGCGAAACCAACATGCACTAACACCCACTTACCGATCATCGTATGAGGCTCACCCTCGCAGACTAACGCAATATTCACTTCTCGTTTAACGCCACAAACATCGACCATTGCATTTTCAGTGATTGTTTTTCCGACTTCAACAACCTGACCTGGAATACCAAGACACATAACAACCCCTATTCGATCTCTATTTGCTTTATTCGCATTGCATCATCATTTTCAACGCGCAAATTTTGGCTACCACAAGACGGACAACCTGCATTAAAGGTTGAAACAGTGACAACTTGATGACAATCCCAACACCATGCTTTCGCGGGGATAACCTCAATATGTAATTCACAACCTTGGGCAAGGGTGTCTCTGCAAACAATATCAAAGCAAAATTCAAGTGCACTGACTTCAACACAAGATAATGCGCCCAATTCCATCCATACACTTTTTACTTTTTTTGCATTATTTAATTTAGCTTGAGAATCTATTATCTCAAATGCGCTCTGGCAAAGCGTAATTTCATGCATGTCGATACCTTATTGAAGCAGGATAAATAATAGCAACTATAGTACCAGTACATAGTTGCTTTATTATTGATCTTAGAACAACAATTCAGCACCGGTTTCAAAAGCTGCTCTGCGACGACGCTCTTTAACCATCTCTTCAAGTGCATCTCTATCAATACACACTAAAGCATGAGTTGGGCAGACTTCAATACATGCGGGACCCGATTCACGATGGTGGCATAAGTCGCATTTGTTGGCTTCCGCTTTAAATGCCTCAATCGCATTGAGCGCGGTTGATGTGCGCATAACTGGACGAGAAACCACTTCCATCGTGCCATAAGGGCAAGCCAGTACACAGGTTTTACAACCTATACATTTTTCCTGATCAACATAGTAATAATCTTTGTTATGAATGATAGCGCCATTCGGACACACATTAGCACAAGGGGCATCTTCACATTGATGACAAACAACTGCCGTACTGATTGAAAATCCTTTGACCACATGAATTCGGGGTTGGAAATTCTGCTCACTAATTTGCTCAATGGCTAAATTATCTTGGTCTACTTGCTGATGTGACACGACACAAGCCACTTCACAAGTATGGCAACCAATACATTTTTTAGGGTCTGCAATGATGAAACGGTTCATCATATTCTCCTGATCTTTGTTATATATAGCCGTTATATATGGCGATAAATGCAACGAGTTATTCTAATTAAGAGTAATAATTAGAGTATCAATAGAATGAATCTAGCACGGTTCATGCCAATATATTTTTGATATAACTATTCCTTATTTTTCAATTAAATAATTTTCAAATAAAAATGATTATTAATTAATAAATAAGTTACTTCGTCAAATTATTCGACAATTTTGACGATAAAATAAATCGATATATATTTGATTATATAGTGATTTGATACATTTATATTCTTAAGTTTCACGACGTATACAAAAATAGCGGGTTGGATCAAAAATGATTCAGTCATTGATATAAATTTATTATAAACCTACTACAATATAGCTAATTTTTTAGGGCAATCGGTGGTGTCATGAAATTAAGCAGTAACAATGCTGAAACTATGGAGAGCCTTCGTAATGAGCGCAACCAATATCGAATATTGGTTGATATCACAAATTCTGTATTAGCTCATCTAGACATGGATGGTCTTATTTCTGAAGTCTCTAAAGAAATACATCGTTTTTTTGGATTGAACCATATTAGTCTTATGTTATGCCGTACCTCATCACAAAATAGTGGTGAAGGTATTCTTTACTCTAGTCGTTATCAGACTGGGAAATCAGTCATTCGCCAACAACGTAAGTTTAGTAGCGCGAATAACAAAGCAGAAGAAATTATTAATCAGAATAAACCTGTCTTAATTGATATTAATAAAGAAAATCAAGAAGATGTTTTGATTAAGCGTCTAGTTAAGCAAAATATGCAGACGGCTTTGTTATTGCCACTGGCTTTTAATCATAAACCGCTAGGCTTATTAATTTTAGCACACGAAGTAGGAAGCGTTTTTACTAACGATACTTGCCAATTGCTACAACAAATTGCAGCTCGTATTGGTATCGCCATTGAAAATGCAGCGGCTTATGAAGAAATAACACATTTAAAAGACAGTTTAAAGAATGAGAATATTTGGCTTAATGAGCAAATAGATAACAATGCATGCTTCAGTGAGATTATTTATCAAAGTGACGCTATGCATAATGTGCTAGAACAAATTGAATTAGTGGCACAAAGTGATAGTACTGTACTTATATTAGGTGAAACAGGTACGGGTAAAGAATTAATTGCGCGCGCTATTCATCGTCTAAGTCTGCGAAAAAATAAGTCGATGATAAAAATGAACTGTGCCGCAGTACCTTCTGGCCTTTTAGAAAGTGATCTCTTTGGCCATGATAAAGGCGCATTTACAGGCGCAACCAATACACATATTGGCCGATTTGAGATGGCAGATAAAAGCACGCTATTTCTTGATGAAATTGGTGATATGCCAATTGACTTACAACCCAAATTACTTCGCGTTCTTCAAGAGCGAGAAATAGAAAGGTTGGGTGGTAATAAAGTGATCCCAGTTGATGTTAGGCTAATTGCAGCGACCAATAAAGATCTGCATGAATTAACAGATGAAGGTGAATTTCGAGAAGATCTTTATTATCGTCTTAATGTTTTTCCTATTATTATTCCACCACTAAGAGAGCGACCTGAAGATATTCCGCTTTTAGCTAAACATTTTACGCAAAAAATTGCGCGTAGAATGGATAGAAAAATAGATTGTATACCTGCCAACGCATTGGAGCAGTTAACACTTTATCCATGGCCGGGTAATGTTCGTGAACTTGAAAATATTATTGAGCGTGCCGTTATTTTAACGCGAGGATCAACATTAAACCTTCAGTTAAAAGAGCTTCATATTAACAAGCCCTCTCGTTTAAAGCAGGTACTGACGCAACCTTCATCCATTGAAAAGCGCATGCAGACGAATGCGCCAGAAAGCGATGATGAAGAGCGAGAAAGGATAATTCAAGCATTAAGAGAAACCAATGGTGTAGTTGCTGGCGCTAGAGGCGCTGCTTTAAAACTAGGATTAAAAAGAACAACGTTATTATCGCGGATGCAACGTCTCGGTATTTCAATTCCAGAAATACTTTAACCCTAAAATAGTTTCTTACTTATCTAAAAGAGTGTAATTATTTTATTACACTCTTTTTTTGTACATTTGAAACTTATTAATCTCTATCTATAATCTAAATGATTATATTTTATTAATTACTCACTTTATTAACTATTAATAATATAAACCATCAATGGAGCATATTATATATGAATAGCCTGCTTATAAATAGAATTAGTGAAATAAAAAAAGAATACAAGAATAATAAATATGTCTTTATTCCCCAAAGTATTGTCATTGATTTAATAAAACAATTAGGTGCTGAAGAAAAAGATATTAATGCACTCATGGAATATGGTGACTATTTAGCACAAGATCCGACTCTTTCATTTCGTCATTCTCGAACAGGACGCTACCTTTTTGATAATGATATAGAAACGATCTCCAGACTAGAATATCAACCTTTTGTTCTCACTGAAGAAGATGGATTTATTCGTGAAGACAGTGGCACACAAAGGCATTTTAGAGCACTTGATGATCGCTGGCAGAGCAATACGGCTTATCAAGCGTTATTAAAATTAAAAATGCTATTAATTCAAGGTAATAAATTTACATCTCGTCACTTAACCGATCAAAATTCGCCTAAATCAATATCAACTGTTTTTCATTTAAGATTAATTGCCCAACCAGATTCTTTAAGTGAACTTTCAATTGAAGGGGTTCATAAAGATGGCGTTGATCACACCATGATTGTGATGATGAATAAGAATAACGTTAAGGATAATACTGGCGCTTTACGTGTTCATTCACCAAAAGAGGCGATAGGAACAGCTTGGCAAAAAATTGATCCTAAAAATGTACTTTATGAACACAATAATGCGCAATATCTTGATATTTTACTCATTGCAGATAATGAATTAAATCATAGTGGTACACCTATTTTTACGCATGATAATAAAAAGCAGGCTTACCAAGATTTTATTGTTTTACTATCTCGCTATCCAACGGTTGATTCTCATCCATCACATAAATTTGATTCGATGGATCCGCATCCTGACTTACCTTTAACACTTTATTTAAATCAGTCCGTCGCTTAGTTGTGCACAAAATAATAATCTAATAAAAAACCGAGCTTACTGACGCTAAGGTCAATAAACTCGGTTCTAAGGCAGAAAGACAATATTAATCAGACGAAGATCAACCCTCGGCGGCTTCTCTTAAACGACGTTTAATATTGCTATATTCCGTTTTCACATAGTGTTCTGCCTGAGCCTGTTCCTTGATTGGCTCAACACATACTGCACAATATTTATACTCAGGTGTTTTGGTAATTGGGCTTAAATTCTCTGCAACCAGTTCGTTACAAGCACCAATCCACCATTGATAAGTCATATATACAGCACCTTTATTCGGTCTATCACTGACCGCAGCACGCGTAATGACTTTACCTTGACGAGAGCGTATCCAAACTAACTCTTGATCTTTGATACCCAACTGTTTGGCATCTTCTGTGTTTAATTGAACATAACCCGGTTCATCAGCCAACGCCGCCAATGCTTTACAGTTACCTGTCATTGAACGGCAAGAGTAGTGTCCAACTTCACGGACGGTTGCCAATACCATTGGAAACTCATCAGAGAGTTTGTCAATTGGTGGAGCCCACTCACAAGTAAAGAATTGACCTTTACCGTTAGGAGTATCGAATTTACCACCATCGTACAGATATTGTGTACCTGGGCTATCTTCTGTTGGGCAAGGCCATTGGATATAAGCCAAGTCCGCCATTTTTTCGTAAGTCGCACCATAATAAATTGGGCATAACTCACGCAACTCATCCCAAATTTCTTTGGTATTGTTGTAATGCATTGGATAACCCATTGCTGTTGCCATCAGACTGATAATTTGCCAGTCTGTTTTCACATCACCAACAGGTTCAACAGCTTTATAGAAGCGTTGGAAACCACGGTCTGCCGCAGTATAAACACCTTCATGCTCACCCCATGATGTTGCAGGGAAAATAACATCAGCAATAGACGCCGTTTTGGTCATAAAGATATCTTGCACTATCAGTAGATCCAGTTTTTCAAACGTTCTACGGATTGTTGCTAAATCAGGCTCAGTTTGCAGTGGATCTTCACCCATTACATAGTGAGCTTTTAATAAGCCGTGATCGATATTATGAGGAACTTCACTTAACGCATAGCCCACTTCTTCAGGCATTGACTCAATGCCCCAGAATTTAGCAAATTTCTCACGCGCTTTTTCGTCAGTAACGTATTGATAACCTGGTAGTGTGTTAGGCAATGCTCCCATATCACACGCACCTTGTACGTTATTTTGACCACGAACTGGGCCAACCCCGACATATTTTTTACCTAAATTACCCGTTAATAAAGCTAAACTAGTCAGTGAACGTACCGTTTCAACACCTTGGTAGAATTGAGTTACACCCATACCCCAAAGAATTGTCGCTGTTTCTGCTTTCGCGTACATACGTGCAGCTTCACGAATAATTTGAGCACTTAAACCTGTTATTTCTTCAACAGATTCAGGTGTATAGCTTTCAACTAATTTACAATACTCGTCAAATTGCTCGGTGTGATTTTCGATAAAGGATTTATCATGCAATCCTTCTTCAATAATCACATGCGCAATCGCATTTAATAGCGCAATGTTAGAGCCATTTTTTAAGCCTAAGTGTAAATCGGCTAAACGTGCTGTTTCGATGTAACGAGGGTCACATACAATAATTTTGGCACCCTTTTCTTTCGCCTTAACAATACGGCGAGCAACAATAGGATGCGAGTCTGCGGCGTTATAGCCGAAGACAAATAGACATTTGGTATCCTCAATCTCAACGATTGAGTTGCTCATAGCACCATTACCGACCGAACGCTGCAGACCTGCAACCGAAGGGCCGTGTCAGACACGAGCACAGCAGTCTATATTATTATTTCCGATAACCGCACGAGCGAATTTCTGCATAACGAAGTTAGCTTCGTTACCCGGGCCTCGTGAAGAGCCGGTTGTCATAATAGATTTAGCACCGTATTTCTCTTTGATAGCAAGAAGCTTGCTACTTGCAAACTCAATCGCTTCATCCCAAGAAACCGATTCTAATTTTCCGCCTCTTTCACGACGGATCATTGGTGTTTTAAGACGTGGAGTCAGTATCTTAGTATCATGGATAAAATCCCATCCATAATACCCTTTCAGACACAGCTCACCTTGGTTTGTTAAACCATTGGCTCCTTCAGCGCCAATAATTTTACCGTTTTCCACCTTCAGGTAGATTTTGCATCCTGAGGCGCAATACGGACAGACCGTGATGACTTTTTTCATCAACATTGCTCCTGTGTTCATCAACTTTCAGGTTATTACCTGATCTTCTCCTCTATCTATGCAGAGAGTGTGCCAAATAAGCACGCTTTTTCACTTTTCCACAACACAATGAAAAATAAAGAGAAATAAAATCCGTTGAATGAGCAAGAAAACAATGACAGCTAAAGTAGTAGGAAGTGCTCGACACTAATGACGATATTTATGTCGATTTGTATTTCTATCAAAATTCGTTATACATTAATATTTATAACGTAATAATACTTATTTATTTCATCTGCGAAATCAAAATAATAAATACGCTTTCTTATCTGCCTTTATCGGGATCTTGCCGTATATAATGATGACAACCTTCTAATATCTCTATCAATATTCCTATCTACTAAAACTATTTAAAATTAATAATTTTGATATTTATGTAAATCAAATAAAAAATTTTTAAACTTCAATAAAAAAAAGAACATAATACTGAACCTGAAAACAACCTCGCGGTCTTAAAGACCTCTACACCATATAAATTGATAATAACTGAACATGCAAAAATTAAAGTTTTTACGTTTTTCTAAAGAGAACATTGCCCTTTTTTTAGCTGTCTACCTTGGTTTCTTTCTTAATCTTTCCGTTTACATTGGCCGATACGGCACACAAAATACAAACAACCCCCTCATTGATGCATTATATATTCTAGGTGAAATTGCTGTTAACATTGCCTTTACCTTCTTTCTATTACGGCTACTCTCTTTTTTCGGCTCTCTATTCTTTAAAATCGTCGCCTCTTTTATTCTCGTCGTGAGTGTTTGTGCGAGTTACTATATTTCTTTTTATGATGTCGTCATTGGATACGGCATTATTATTTCAACACTAACCACGGATACGGATTTATCTAAAGAGCTGGTTAGCCCAAATGTGATTATTTGGATTATTGGCTTATCTATTTTGCCATTAGCTCTTATTTGGCTAGGTAAAAAACCAGAGAAAAATCTAACTACACAACAAAAGAAAAAAATCTGGATAAAAAATACCGTCAAAATGCTTGTGATTGCACTGGCTGTTTTTGCCTATTTGAAAACACTTGATTCAAAACAAAAAGCCTATGAAATAAAAAATAACTTGGATCTGCCAAGCTATAGTGGTGGCTTAAGTTATGCGTATTTACCTACAAATTGGATTATCCCATTATTTCAATATGCAATAACGCAGTATGACGATACGTTTAATAACCAAAATATTTTTAATCCTGCCGATCACTTCACTTATGAGCCTTCAAAGGCAAATGAAGATGTGTATGTTGTTTTTATTATTGGTGAAACAGCAAGATGGGATCATATGGGATTGTTAGGATATGAACGTCAAACAAATCCTCTATTAAGCCAAGAGAAAAATCTTGTTGCCTTTAAAGGTATTTCTTGTGATACCGCAACCAAGCTCTCTTTAAAATGTATGTTTGTACGAGAAAACGGGACAGAAAGTAACGATCAGCGGACATCAAAAGAGAACAATATTTTTTCAGTATTAAGCCAATTAGGTATGTCATCAGAGTTGTTCTCCATGCAAAGTGAATTATGGTTTTACAATAAACTTGATTTAAATAACTACGCAATGAAAGAGATGATGACTGCAAAAAATAGCAATTTTGGTAAAGAACTTGATGACACCTTATTAATTACTGAAACGGCAAATACGGTTGCCCAACATCCAAAGGGAAATCATTTAGTAATTTTACACACTAAAGGCTCTCACTTTATGTATTCACAGCGTTACCCTGAATCATTCAAAAAATACCAACCTGAATGTTTAAATGTGGATGATGAGTGTACTAAAGAGCAGTTAGTGAATGCTTATGATAACTCTATTCTTTATACCGACTATTTTATTGATGGCATACTCGACACATTGCGCGATAAAAAAGCCATTGTGTTTTATACCTCCGATCACGGTGAATCTATTTCAGAAAAAGGTGGCTTACATGGCACACCAAAAGAAATTGCCCCACCAGAACAATTTAAAGTACCATTCTTAGTTTGGATGTCAGATAGCTATTTAGCAGAGCCTGAAAATAAACAGCTATTTGATAACTTAAAGCGCAATCAAGATGCAGAACGCACGTTCTATCATCACAATATTTTTGATTCAATGTTAGGTTGTCTAGGTTATTCATCGTCAGATGGTGGTATTAATAATCAAAATAACCTCTGTTTTAGTGATACACCATCAACCCAAGAATAATTTTTTAAACTAACAATATTCTTTTAAGTTGATAGAAAAAATAAGTTAATAGAAAAAACCCACGTTCAATATTGAGCGTGGGTTTTATTACTTTTAACTTTATAAACTAATTATTGATTAAAACTTGCGTCGGTATAAAGTGGAGTGGCTTGAATATCTTTTACTGTTTTTGCGCCACCTAACATCATATTAATTTTTAATTCTTTATTTAAATGTTGGATAACTGAATTAACACCTTCAGCACCCCCTAAATTTAATCCATAAAGAATTGGGCGACCGACGGCAACAACATCTGCACCACTTGCTAATGCTTTAAAGACATGTGAACCACGACGCACACCACTGTCAAACACGATAGGTACACGTTTATTCACCACTTTGGCAATCGCAGGTAAGACATCAATTGTTGCTGGTGCGCTATCTAATTGACGACCACCGTGATTAGAAACCCAAATTGCATCTGCGCCGGCTTTAATTGCAGTATCTGCATCTTCAGGTGATTCGATACCTTTTACAATCACAGGTAAACCAGACATTTTTTTCACATACTGAATATCTGCGGGTGTAAATGCTTGTTTAGCTTGAGCATAAATTTCGCTAATACCCGCACCTTTACCTGTTTTAGATTTATCATCACTGATTTTTGCAAACGCTTCTAAGTTGGCAAAACCTAATGGGAATTGGAAGTTATTTTTCACATCATCTTCACGATAACCACCCACTGAAGAGTCGATAGTCATAATGATACCTTTAGCGCCATACTGTTTTGCTTGAGATAAAATATACTCATTAAAGGCATCATTTTTACTCATGTACAACTGAAAGAAAAATGGGTAACCGGGTTGGGCGTCCGCCACTTCTTTAATGGTTTTATTACCATAAGTGCTTAATGAAAAAATAGAGCCGGCTTTCGCCATACCTTTTGCTGTGGCAACTTCGCCTTGTTGATGTGCAAGCCCTTGAGCTGCCATCGGTGCCTGAATAATAGGCGTATCTAATTTAATACCCAAAAATTCTGTTTTTAAATCTAAGTCAGAAAATTCGATGCCTTGTAATGAACGAGGCATAATATATTTTTTATCAAATGCACTTGTATTAGAGCGTAAGTTATTTTCATCTTCAGCACCACCGCGAATATAACCGAAGGCGCCTTTTTCCATATTTGCTTGAACTTGAGCTTCCATTGCTTTTAGGTTTACTATTTTTATTGGACCTTCAGCAGTACTTGCTTTATATTCAGCGGCCTGTGCAACACCTACACTTAATGCCATAGCAACAGCGGTAGCTTTTAATATTTGACTTTTCATTTCTATTCCATTTTTAATTAAGGGCTTACATCTATAATTTAATAAAATTAAAATTCAATTAAATTATATTTTTCAAAAAATAATATAAGCCCTATTTTTAGGTAAAACTTAAATTAACCGCTTACTTTTTTGTTAAAGTATTATAGCTTGTCATCAGATTACGATAATCTGGAATATGGTTAGCAAACAGTGTACCTAATCCTTCGACATCATTACGCCAATCACGGTGTAACTCACAAGCTAAACCAAACCAGTTAATTAATTGAGCCCCTGCTTTTGACATTCTATCCCATGCAGAGTCGCGAGAAATGGCATTGAAAGTACCTGAAGCATCAGTGACAACAAAGACTTCAAAACCTTCTTCAAGTGCTGATAATGCAGGGAATGCAACACAAACTTCAGTCACAACGCCCGCAATAATCAGTTGTTTTTTACCCGTTGCTTTAACTGCTTTGACGAAGTCTTCATTATCCCATGCATTGATTTGACCTGGGCGAGCGATATAAGGAGCATCTGGGAACATTTCAACGAGCTGAGGCATTAGAGGACCATTAGGACCATCTTCAAAAGAAGTCGTTAAAATGGTAGGTAAATTAAAGTATTTAGCAGCATTGGCTAATGCTAGTACATTATTATTGAATTTATCAGGCTCGATATCTCTGACTAAAGAGAGTAATCCAGCTTGATGGTCTACCAACAGAACAGCGGCATTATTTTTATCAATACGATGATATTTAAAGCTCATAATAATCTCCGATAGCATAATAGAGGTAAGACTCAATTAAATCATAGCACCAAATTTACATGACAATATTCAGATTAATTTAAATTTGAGTTTATTTATAATAAACAACCAATTATAAATATTTAAATTTAATTAAATATCACGATATTTAATTAACTATTTATTGCCTTATATAAATTCATTTCGTTAAAAAGAATTATAAGTGCAACTATTCTTAAATGAATCTAAAGATTATTGCTTTAACCATTCAAATTTTTTGTTCAAGTTTTAAGGGAGAAAAAAAATAAAAAAAACCCCCGCGGGCGGGGGTGAGATAAGCGCAATTAAAAGGTCTCTAATTTACTATCAGGAGATGGGTATTCATTAATGACGATTACGCACAATTTGATAGCGACGAGTTAAGTACTCAACTGGCACGCTCCAAATATGAACTAATCGACAGAATGGGAACAATAAGAAAATCGTCATACCTAAGAAAATGTGCAATTTAAACACGAACGCGACACCTTCAAGATGAGCCGAAGCACCGCCGTGGAAAGTCACTATGGATTGTGCCCAAGCCACCAGCTTCATCATTTCGCTACCATCCATATGTTGTGCTGAGAATGGAATAGTCAGTAAACCTAGCGCTACTTGAATAACCAAAAGCGTTAAGATCATGATGTCACCAAATGAAGATGTAGCTCTAACCCGTGGATTGGTTAAACGGCGTTTTAATAACATCACGCCCCCCACCAGCATTAATACACCACAAGTACCGCCACCAACCATTGCCATAATTTGTTTGTATTCAATAGGCAGGAAAGATTCATACATCCAGTGAGGTGTTAGCATTCCCAGAAAATGACCAGCAAAAATACCGATGATCCCGATATGGAACAAGTTAGAAGCCAATCGCATATTTTTCTTGTCTAACATCTGGCTAGAGCCGGCTCGCCATGTATATTGACCATAGTCGTAACGTAACCAGCTACCGATAATAAAAACGGCACCAGCAATATAGGGATAGATATCAAAAAATAACATATTGATGTAATTCATTTTTGTGCTCCCGTATCCAACGAATTCCCCACGTTGAGATATTGAACTGTCGTCTCCTGTGCAAAACGGCGCTGATGTTGGCTGATTTTGCCACTGCCACATTGCGTACCTTCGCCAAGAAACGTTACTTGCTCTTCTTCCCACACAGCATCTAATGCAGCAGGTGTATCATCTAAAGGCTCTTTTTCTACTTGAGCAGTCAGTTGTGATGCTTCCAATCCACTTTGTGAGAGGCAAAGCAACACATCAAAGAGCGCGTGATAATCACTGCCTCGTTGTTTCAAACGCTCACCTAACAGCGCCAAAATAGGCGCAATGTTATTTAGCCCTTCAATACAGTCTGTCGTTGGCAGGAGCGTTAAATACTCAAGATAAGTAGGCAAATAGTCAGGAAGTTCACGACTACTTAATGTGATCCCTGCTTGTTGATATTGATTGAGCAGATCAACCATTGCTTGACCACGATCACGAGACTCACCATGAACGTGTTCAAATAACAGTAGTGATCGCGCCCGCCCTCTATCAAAAAGCTCGCTGTAATTGGCTTGCGCATCTAACAACTCTTGTTGCGTTAAGGTATGAATAAATGCCATTAATTTCGCAACTTGAGTCACAGGAAGCTCATCAGCTTCCTGTAATGCATCGATAAGTTCGCCTCGGTTATCCCACAATTCTTGTGTGGGATAATCTAAGAGATGTGAAATGACTTTCAGAGAGATCATTATATTTTCTCCTCTGATCGGCGTTCGTCTTGAGGTGTTCTTGATGTGATATCAATCGCGTCAATACGATGGCTATTAAACAAATTAAATTTGCTATCACTGCCATGACAACCATCACCAAAGCTAAAACCACAACCATTACGTTCTGGGAAAGCTTCTCTTGCAAGTTCACGATGGCTTGATGGAATAACAAAGCGATCTTCATAATTTGCAATAGCTAGATAACGATACATCTCTTGTGCTTGCGCTTCAGTCAAACCTACTTGCTCTAATGCACTTAAGTCTGTTTTGCCTTCTACGGTTTCAGCACGTTTATAATGACGCATCGCTAACATGCGTTTTAATGCTAATAACACAGGTGCAGTATCCCCAGCTGTCAGTAAGTTTGCTAAATACTGAACTGGAATACGTAAGCTTTCTACATCAGGCAGAACGCCTGTATGTGGTAGCACGCCCGCATCAGCAGCAGACTGAATAGGTGACAAAGGTGGTACATACCAAACCATTGGTAAGGTGCGATATTCAGGGTGCAGTGGTAATGCCAGCTTCCAATCCACCGCCATTTTGTAAACAGGTGAACGCTGCGCTGCATCAATCACACTTAATGGAATACCTTGCTCTTCAGCGGCTTTGATCACTTCAGGATCAAATGGATCCAAGAAGATATCTAATTGGCTTTGGTATAAATCTTTTTCATTATCCGCACTGGCGGCTTGTGAAATTTTATCTGCGTCATACAGCATCACACCCAGATAACGAATACGTCCTACACAAGTTTCTGAGCACAGTGTTGGCTGACCAGCTTCAATACGTGGATAACAGAAAATACATTTTTCTGACTTACCACTTTTCCAGTTGAAGTAGATTTTTTTGTATGGGCATCCGGTTAAACACATGCGCCATCCACGGCATTTATCTTGGTCGATAAGCACAATGCCATCTTCAGCACGTTTATAAATCGCACCACTTGGACATGTTGCAACACAAGCAGGATTTAAGCAGTGTTCACATAAACGTGGTAAATACATCATGAATGTATTTTCAAACTGCCCATACATCTCTTTTTGCATATTGGCGAAGTTTTTATCCGCAGCACGTTTGCTAAATTCGCCACCTAAATCGTCTTCCCAGTTTGGGCCTTTTTCGATTTTGGTCATGCGCTGACCGGTGATCAGCGAACGAGGTCGTGCTGTCGGTAAAGAGCCTTCTGGTGCATTTTTTAAATGCTCATAGTCATAATCAAATGGCTCATAGTAATCATCCAATGCTGGGACATCTGGGTTGGCAAAAATTTTCGATAATAGACCAACACGGTTGCCCATTCTTGGTACCAATTTACCTTTGATATTTTTGATCCAACCGCCTTTCCATTTCTCTTGGTCTTCCCAATTTTGTGGATACCCTGTACCTGGTTTTGTTTCAACGTTATTGAACCATGCGTATTCAACACCTTCACGGCTCGTCCAAACATTTTTACAGGTTACTGAACAGGTATGGCAACCGATACATTTGTCGAGGTTCAGTACCATACCGACTTGTGAACGAATTTTCATTATGCCTTCTCCTGTCCATTCAGGGTCTGTTGATAAGCATCACCTTCACCATCAAGCCAATCAATCTGTTTCATTTTACGCACCACAACAAACTCATCACGGTTAGAGCCCACAGTGCCGTAATAGTTAAAGCTATAAGCCAACTGAGCATATCCACCAATCATATGGGTTGGTTTAGGGCAAACACGCGTCACAGAGTTGTGAATACCACCACGCATTCCTGTTATTTCAGATCCTGGCAGATTTATTTGACGTTCTTGTGCGTGATACATATAAATCATGCCATCAGGAATACGTTGGCTGACAATCGCTCTCGCCGTTAGCGCACCATTACTGTTGTATGCTTCAACCCAATCGTTATCACTAATTCCCATCTCTTTAGCATCATCTTCACTCAGCCAAACCACAGGGCCACCACGACCAAGCGTTAACATCAGTAAGTTATCGCTATATGTTGAGTGAATACCCCATTTCTGGTGAGGCGTCAGGAAGTTCAGCGCTTTTTCAGGGAAACCATTTGGTTTTTTGCCTTTAACTGCATCAATGGCTTTGGTATCAATTGGTGGACGATAAACCACTAAACTTTCACCATAAGCACGCATCCACTCATGATCTTGATACAATTGCTGACGACCACTTAACGTACGCCAAGGGATCATCTCGTGAACGTTGGTATAACAGGCGTTATAAGAGACGTGCTCATCTTCAAGACCAGACCATGTCGGGCTTGAAATAATCTTACGAGGTTGAGCAACGATATCGCGGAAACGAATTTTTTCGTCTTCTTTTACTTTAGCTAAATGAGTGTGATCGCGTCCTGTCACTTTACTCAGTGCATCCCACGCTTTTACCGCTACTTGGCCATTAGTTTCAGGGGCTAAAGAGAGGATAACTTCAGCTGCATCAATTGCTGTTTCAATCGCTGGACGCCCTTTTGCAGCACCTTCATGACGAACACGGTTCAGTTTTTTCAGGAAATCGACTTCTGTTTGTGTATTCCAACTGATCCCTTTACCGCCATTACCC
Source organism: Proteus sp. LHD240705 (assembly GCF_047921555.1). NCBI lineage: Bacteria > Pseudomonadati > Pseudomonadota > Gammaproteobacteria > Enterobacterales > Morganellaceae > Proteus > Proteus sp. LHD240705. Next base: position 17,249 of record NZ_JBLRMI010000002.1, on the reverse strand, counting down.
AATTTATCCATTAGAGGGCCTAATGACGTAAAGCGAGCATAGGTATTAGGATAATCACGCTCTACAGGAATAAGATGTGGTGCGGTTTTACCCGGAATAAGGTCACATTCGCCTTTTTTCCAATCTTTCACATCGAAAGGCTGTGCCATTTCAGCGGCTGAGTCATGCTGAATAGGTAATGTCACTAAATCAGTTTCAACCCCTAAATGACCCACACATAATTTAGAGAAGGTTTTAGCGATGCCTTTATAGATTTCCCAGTCTGTTTTAGATTCCCAAGCAGGATCAACCGCGGCTGTTAATGGATGAATAAACGGATGCATATCCGACGTATTCATATCATCTTTTTCATACCACGTTGCGGTTGGTAAAACGATATCTGAGAATAGGCAGGTGCTCGACATACGGAAGTCTAACGTCACCACTAAATCAACTTTACCTTCACCGCCTTTATCTTGCCACTCCACTTCTTGTGGTTTGACTTGACCTTGTTCGCCTAAATCTTTACCTTGCAGGCCGTTTTCAGTACCCAGCAAGTATTTCAGTAAATATTCATGCCCTTTACCCGCCGAACCTAACAAGTTAGAGCGCCAGATAAATAAATTACGTGGGAAATTTTGTGGGTTATCAGGCTGTTCTGATGCAAAACGAATCTCACCTGACTTCAATGCATTAACGGTATAGTCAGCCGCACTCACACCCGCTTCTTGTGCTTTTTTCGCAATAGACAATGGGTTTAAGTTTAATTGAGGTGCGGAAGGTAACCAGCCCATACGTTCTGAACGCACGTTCATATCCACCAAACTACCGCTAAAGCGAGATTTATCCGCTAATGGCGATAATAACTCTGTTGGCGATACGGTTTCATAACGCCACTGACTTGAGTGGTTATAGAAAAACGAGGTGCTGTTCATATGACGAGGCGGACGCTGCCAGTCAAGACCAAAGGCTAATGGCAACCAACCAGTTTGCGGACGCAGTTTTTCTTGTCCAACATAGTGTGCCCAACCACCACCACTTTGACCGACACAACCACAGAAAATCAGCATATTGATAATGCCACGATAAGTCATATCCATGTGATACCAGTGGTTAATACCTGCACCGACAATCACCATTGAACGACCATGTGTTTTTTCTGCGTTATCCGCAAATTCACGCGCTATACGGGTGATATCTTGGCGGCTTACACCTGTGACTTTTTCAGCCCATGCGGGTGAATATGCTTTGATTTCATCGTAGTTTGACGCACAGTTTTCATCATTTAAACCGCGATCAACACCGTAGTTGGCTAATAATAAGTCATAGACTGTTGTGATGTATTTCTCTTCACCATTCGCAAGTGTAATGCGTTTAGCAGGTAGCTTGTGAACAAGCACATCATCAAGCGCAACACCTTCAAAATATTCGCTTTTAATGCCACCAAAATAAGGGAATGCCACATCAACAATATCATCATGGTTATCTAAAAGGCCTAATTGTAAAGTGACATCTTCACCACTTTTACCGTCTTTAGGCTCAAGATTCCATTTAGCCGCTCCTTCCCAACGAAAGCCCATAGAACCTTGAGGAGCAACCAATTGTTGGGTTTGCTCATCAATGGCAACAGTTTTCCATTCTGGGTTTTTCTCCTGATCTAGATTGTTCACTAAATCAGAGGCACGTAACATTCGACCTGCAACTAATTTGCCTGAGTCGTGTTTATCTAACATCACCAACATTGGCATATCAGTGTAAGTGCGCACATAGTTGCGGAAATATTCTGTTTGGCGTTTAACGTGGAATTCGCTAAGAATAACGTGTCCCATCGCCATTGCCATTGCGCTGTCTGTACCTTGTTTTGGGTTTAACCATTGGTCACACAGTTTAGCGATTTCAGCATAATCAGGCGTTACGGCAACTGTTTTAGTGCCTTTATAACGAACTTCGGTAAAGAAGTGCGCATCAGGAGTACGGGTTTGAGGTACGTTAGAACCCCACGCAATCAGATAAGAAGAGTTATACCAGTCGGCTGATTCTGGTACGTCTGTTTGCTCACCCCAAGTCATTGGCGAAGCAGGTGGTAAGTCACAATACCAATCATAGAAACTTAAGCACGCGCCACCAATAAGCGATAAATAACGCGCACCCGCCGCATATGACACCATCGACATAGCAGGAATTGGCGAGAAACCGATAATACGATCAGGACCAAACTCTTTTGCTGTAAACACGTTAGAAGCTGCAATGATTTCATTCACTTCTGACCATGAAGAGCGAACAAAACCACCACGACCACGCGCTTGCTTATAGCTTTTGGTTTTTTCTGGCGAGTTAACAATAGAAGCCCATGCATCAACGGGATCGCTATGTTGTGCTTTTGCTTCACGCCATAATTTAACGAGGCGTTTACGTACCATTGGGTATTTAACGCGGTTCGCGCTATATAAATACCATGAATAGCTTGCACCACGAGGACAGCCACGAGGCTCATGATCAGGCAAATCAGGACGTGTACGCGGATAGTCAGTTTGTTGGGTTTCCCATGTGACTAACCCATTTTTGACGTAGATTTTCCAACTACATGAACCTGTACAGTTTACCCCATGAGTAGAACGTACAATTTTGTCATGTTGCCAACGACTGCGATAACCATCTTCCCAGTCACGATTAACATTTAGCTCTTGGCCATGATCCTTTGAAAAGGTATCGCCAAGTTGTTTGAAATAGCGGAATCTATCGAGAAACTTACTCATCAGATACTCTCCCAATGCGCGCGAGCGCTCTCACATTGCGTATAATTCGTCATTATTGTTTATTGTGTTTACGTCCATAGACCAACCAAGTGATCAAGACGCAGGCGATATAAAATAGAACAAAGATTTTCATGGCACCGGCAGGAGAGCCAGTCATAGCCAATGATGTACCAAAGGCTTTAGGAATAAAGAATCCACCAATTGCACCAATGGCAGAGATAAAACCAAGCGCTGCGGCACTTTCTGTTACCGCTTCTTTTTGAGCTGCTTCATCTGTGGCACCTTGGGCTTTCATGCGATCAACAGTGATTTTTCTAAACACCACTGCAATCATTTGGAATGTAGAACCACTGCCTAAACCGGCGGTTAAAAACAGCACCATAAAGACACCGTAGAACGCGATAAACGAACCACCAGCACCGTTTTCAGGTAACGTTAAAAAGAGTAATGCAGAGAATATTGCCATGATGATAAAGTTAATCAGCGTAACTCTAATACCACCAAATTTATCAGAAAGCGCACCACCGACAGGACGTGCTAAAGCCCCTAATAAAGGTCCAAAGAAGGCATAATGCAGAATGACAATATCTGGGAATTGGGTTTTTGATAACATGGCAAAACCCGCAGAGAAACCAATAAATGAACCAAAAGAGCACAGGTATAAAATACTTAATAACCAGAGATGACCCCGTTTTAAAACAGGTAATTGCTGACTTAAAGAGGCTTTATTAGCGGCAAGATCATTCATACCAAACCAAGCAGCAAAGGTAAAAAACAATAAGAAAGGCACCCAAACCCACGCCGCATTTTCTAGCCATAAGTGCGAACCATCAGGTTGAACAACACCGGGGCCACTAAACATTGCAAAAACACCCACACCAATCACTAATGGGGCAATTAATTGCATAACGCTTACGCCAAGATTACCTAATCCACCATTTAATCCTAATGCACCACCTTGACGTGCTTTAGGGAAGAAAAAGCTGATGTTTGCCATACTTGATGCAAAGTTTGCACCTGCGAAACCACATAATAGTGAAATCACAATAAAGGTTGAGTAAGACGTTGTGGTGTCTTGCACTGCAAAACCAAGCCAAATACAAGGAATGATCAGAAATACGGTACTGATCGCAGTCCAACGACGGCCACCAAAGATAGGAATAACAAATGAATAAGGAACGCGTAAAATAGCGCCAGAAACAGAAGGTAGTGCCGTCAGCATAAATAGCTGATCTGTGGTAAAGTTAAAACCGACTTTGTTCAAATTTACTGCAACTGCACTAAAAAGCATCCATACGCAGAATGATAAGAGTAAACAAGGAACAGAAATCCATAAATTGCGTGAAGCGATCTTTTGACCAGTTTTTTCCCAAAAAGCTTTATCTTCAGGATGCCAATCTTCGATCACCCCTTTTCTCATTTTTTCTGGGTGTTGAGTGAGTGCCATAACAACCTCGATTAACGGTTAGATTGGCACCTTTTTACGATTAGAATTGTTAATTAGTCATGATCTGCATCAAGCAAAGATTTGTTTGATTTTTAAGCTAAAATCGTTCTTTACACCTAAGTATTAATAGGGTTATCCTTTATTTTTCATTTTAAATTAATAAGTTAAATTAAAACCGCTATAATTTACAAGTGAAATTACCTCCATAAGATATTTAGGGGTAATACTTTAGTAGTATATGACATTTGATGCCTTTTTAAGGCAAGATAGTGCCTGAATAAATTTGGAAAAATAGCGATGAGTACTCATAAAATCCAATGGCATTACCGTTTTTCAATTATTAATCAAATCGCAATATTAATGTTACTTTTCACCCTATTGGGTGTTGTGGGTATGGCGGTTTCTAACCACATTATTTTAAGTGTGCAAGGTAATGCCCATGCGATTAATAAATCAGGCTCTTTGCGTATGCAGAGCTATCGCTTGTTATCTGCTTTACCCCTAGATGAACAACATCGTTATTATCTTCACGAATTAGAAACCGACTTAGACAGTAGTGAATTACTTCAAGTCTTAAGCAATGAATCGCTACAATCACAATATGCTCAATTAAATACTTACTGGAAAGATACCTTAAAACCAACATTGCTCTATGCAAAACAACGTGATGATGCAAAAGAAGAAGTTGTCTTTTTTGTTTCTCAACTCGATAAGTTAGTATTAAGTATAGACCAGCTAACAGAGCAAAAAATAAGGATGGTGGCTTATACCCAGCTTATTTTTACTGCGCTCACTCTGTTATTACTGTTTGGCTCTGTTTGGCATTTTCGCCGTCGTTTATTACATCCTTGGCAACAATTAATGGCGATGGCAAATTCGATTGGTCATGGTGATTTTTCAGCACGTTTTCATCAGCGCGCACACCATGATGAAATTGCCACTTTGGGTATCGCACTCAATACCATGTCAGAAGAGCTTTCTACGCTGTATAGTGAATTAGAAAAAAGAGTGGTCGAAAAAACGCACGACTTACAACAGAAAAATAAAGTGCTCTCTTACCTCTATCATTCAAGCCAGCAGTTACACTCCCCCGCACCGCTGTGTGCTCGATTAAGACAGATATTATTTGAGCTTCAACAAATTATTCCTAATGCGTATTTGCAGATACGCTTATATGAAGATAATCATCACACACTGTTTAATGAAATTAGTTTAGCGCCTCAATCACGCCCGCATCATTGCCCTGATCAGCAATGTGAACGTTGTGAAGATAATACGCCAATAGCAACTTTGCTAAATAGTGAGTTATTACATTGGGAATTAGCCGATCAAATCCATCGTTATGGCTTGTTTGTTATGCAGTTACCTGAAAATACGGTTTTAACGGATGAACAAAATAATTTAATGCTATTACTGACAAAACAAATTTCAGCCATGCTGGCAATGGAACAACAAAACGAGCAACAGCAACAGCTTCTATTAATGGATGAGCGTTCGGCAATTGCTCGCGAATTACATGACTCTATTGCCCAATCACTTTCCTGTTTAAAAATGCAAGTCAGCTATTTGCAGATGCAGTCAGAAACCTTACCCGATAATTGCCAAAAACTACTCAAAGAGATGCGTGAAGAGCTTAATGTGGCTTATCGCCAATTAAGAGAACTGTTAACCACGTTTCGCTTAAAACTGACTGAACCAGGATTACTTGCTGCGTTAGAAAGTACATTAACTGAATTTAATCAACGCCTTGGTTTTGCTATTAATTTTGACTATCAATTACCTGCAAAATGCGTAAATTCACATCAAGGCATTCATGTGGTTCAAATTGTGCGTGAAGCGTTAAATAATATTTTACAACATGCCAATGCCAACTGGGCGGAAGTCTCTTTATCTCTTGATAATGGCATGGTTGAGCTAAAAATTAATGATAATGGTGAAGGAATTAGCCCTAACCCTGAAAAATTAAATCATTATGGTCTTATTATTATGCGTGAACGCGCAAATAGCCTAAATGGTTCTTATACTATAAAAGTACGCGAACAGGGCGGTACTCAAGTGTTTGTTAAATTTCCATTAATAACTACTCATAAAGACCCTGTCTAAATTGGAGCAAGTCGTAATGAATAATATGGGATCCTCCACAGAAAAAGCGACAATTTTACTCATTGATGATCACCCGATGCTACGCAATGGTGTAAAACAACTTTTAAGTCTTGATACAACACTAACTGTCGTTGGGGAAGCGGGAGATGGTATTCAAGGTGTGAAACTAGCTGAAGAGTTAGATCCTGACTTAATCTTACTCGATCTGAATATGCCAGGAATGAATGGTTTTGAAACACTTGATCAACTGCGATTAAAGTCGTTATCAGGTCGGATCGTCGTGTTTAGTGTATCAAACTACAGTGATGATTTAGTCACCGCCTTAAAACGTGGTGCTGATGGTTATCTTTTAAAAGATATGGAGCCGGAAGAATTACTTGCGGCTCTTAAACAAGCTGCCGCAGGGAAAATGGTCGTCAGCCCTACGTTAACCCCTATTTTGGCCGAGTCATTACGTGAAGATCGTTCTGAAGGTGAGCGTGATATTGAACAACTCACCCCGCGTGAACGCGATATTTTAAAGCTGATCGCGCAAGGGCTATCAAATAAAATGATCGCACGTAAGCTTGATATCACTGAAAGTACGGTCAAAGTACACGTCAAACATCTACTGAAAAAAATGAAGCTAAAATCTCGTGTTGAAGTTGCCGTTTGGGTTCATCAACAACGTGTAGATTAATCAAAATTAGGTACGATGGGCTGGTGAGTATTCATCAGCTCAACTAACTCTTTTGCCCCTTTTTGTAACGACTCCCCTTTTAGCCACATAGCATGAATAGGTAATCGCAACTCATTTTTGGTATTTTTAAACTGAAGCTGCTTGAGCTTACCTTTTTGTAATTGGGTATAAATCAGTGAATACGGTAAATTACCCCAGCCCATTCCCGCTTCAACCATACCTAATGCCATTTGAAAACTATCAGTTTGCCAATAATTCGTTGCCACTAAAGAGCGTACATCACGTAATTCCTGAGTATGACTAGCAATAATGATTTGGCGAACATTCACTAAATCTTCAATAAATACACCTGCGGGGTGAGCAAGAGCTATATGGCTGGCTGATATTGTTGCAACAAGTGATTCAGAACCTAAATATTGAAATTGCTCATCACCATTAACATACATTCCACCATAAACTAAGCAGAGCTGTATTTTACGCGCATGTAGCATTTCAATTATGTCATCTTGTGCAGCTGTTATCACATTCACATTAAGTAACGGATAACGTTGCGTTAATTCAGATAACGCAGGTAATAAATAATCAGGATTAATATCAGCCGCAACACCAATATTTAAGACACTTTCGAGATCCATCGAAAGCTCTTGTGCATGCACTTGTAATAATTTTAATTGCTCTGCAATCATTCGGGCATGGGGTTCAAGTGCTTTGGCTTTTTCTGTGGGCTGTGGCTCTCGTGATGAACGCTCAAAAAGTGCATAACCTAATTCAGCTTCCATATTCGCAATTGCCATACTGACTGCTGATGGAACGCGTTTTAATGAACGTGCAGCCGCAGAGAAAGATCCCTTATCCATCACGGCTAAAAATATCGCAATATGTTCACTTGAGAACTGCATGTTCACTCCTGATGTTTCAGTCAAATTGATACTAGCTAACTTTTTCTATCATTCTTACTGATTTATCTTACGATGCTTAACGACACAGATCCACAGAAAAAGAGAGCACAATGCAAGGTATCAAACGAAAAATTGTCTACGTGACAGCTTATGAAATTTTTGGCTGGGTTATTTCATCAGTCGGGCTTGCACTTTTGGCTGATAGCTCAACAGCAGTAACTGGCCCATTAGCGCTTGTGATCACAACAATCGCGGTGAGTTGGAATTTTATTTATAACTGTCTATTTGAATTTTGGGAGAGTCGGCAGGTTTCAAGAATTCGAACATTTAGACGTCGCCTAGTACATGCGATTGGGTTTCAGCTAACACTGGTGCTCTATTTAATTCCGTTAATAGCATGGTGGCTTAATGTTTCGTTATGGCAAGCGTTAGTGATGGACTTTGCACTGATCATCATCATCCCTTGTTATACCTTCGTTTATAACTGGGTATTTGACAAAGTGTTTGGCTTACCAAAATCTGCATTACCTGAAAATGCGCCCGCTGCCTAAGCAACAAATTAAGTAAAGAGAGTGATCCCAATAACGGATCACTCTTTAACAGGATAGATATCTTCTAACGCAAATTGTTCAATACCCCCCTCTAACTCGCAACGACCTAAACCAATATTTTTGTCATCAGCTGTCGTTCTTCTTAGTAATTTACCTGTCACTTGGGAAAGCGTAGGATCAATTTCAATCACACGGTAATACTCTTTCATATAACTCTCTTCACCCAGCGCCATATAAACTAAAAACTCATCACCTGTTTTAATGTTCATCTCGTTTTTACTTACTCTTAATAGTTAATCTAATGATGATAGAATAAGTTTAGTCTAACTAAAGGTAATAAGAGAAAGATTGACTCACTCGATATTACATTAAGTTAATTTATTAATTTCCAACTCATCATAATGATGCTGATCAGAATAAAAGACAGTGTTAAATATTGGAAAAAACGCTCTGATAAATACACAAGTAAATAGCGTGCTAATGGAATAGAGAGTAATGAGCCTAAGCAAAGAATAAGTGCCGTGTGAACATCGGTATAACCACCAGCACTATAAGCGATAGCTGATCCACCAGAAAGGATCGTGGTAATAAAAATAGAAGTGCCGATTGCCTCTTTAATCCCCATTTGTGCAAAACGCATTAACACAGGCAACACCACTAATCCCCCTCCTACGCCAGTTGCACCAAGTACAAACCCAGCACTTACTCCCGGCACAAATAAGGAAGAAAAAGTAACAGAAGAAGGTGCCGATAAAGGGCTCAAAGGAGCTGAAAGTGATGATTTTCTTATCATTCGCTGTAAAAATAAGATCAGCGAAAATACAATAGCCACAATCATTAAGATATTAATTGCAGATTCAACACGAGCATAATATTGAGGTTGTGATCCCAACCATGTCACGCCATAACTCGCTAAAAATGTCGCAGGAAACATGATCCCCAAAATCAATAGTGCAGGTTTTAATGGAATATTGCCTAAACGAAAATGGATATAAGAAGATGAGAGTTTCATTAGCATAGAAAGTAAATTTGCTGTCGCAACTGCCGCTAGTGCATTCATACCAAAAAGATAAATAAGAACTGGCAATAAAATAACACCACCGCCAACACCCGTTGTTGTAATAACTAACCCTATCGTAGCGCCAATAAGCAGTTGTGTTACAAGCAACATCTTATTTCCTTTTTGCTCAAAATTTCACAAGCTTCGATTATAGGCAAAATAACTTATAACCAAAAGGAATTAGATATAACAAATAGGAATATAAATTTCATTGTTATAAAAAAGCTCCTTAATATGAGGTTTATTCATATTAAAGAGCTCACTTTGAAAAAAGATATTTTATTGATTAATCAGTTAGTTAATTTCAGCCAAAATGGTTTCTGCTGAAAAATAATCACCTGTTTTCGCTTTTTGCAGTAACACACCATTACGAGAAGCCACAACCTGAACTTCCATTTTCATGGCTTCCATAATAGCAATGACATCGCCTTCTTTGACTTTGTCGCCATCAGATAAAACCCAGCTATGTAATACACCAGAAATAGGTGCAGTGACGGCTTTTTCATTCTCTTCTTTCTCATGGCTCGCACCGATTGCTGTCGGTATTACCGCAGAGAGAGAAAGTAGTTGAGCGGGTAAAGCTAATTCGTGACGACGACCATCAATTTCAATAAAAGTACGTACTAGCTCTTCATTTTTTGCCTGTGTGCTACGAGGGAAATGGGTATTTTTTGCCTGAAAATCAGTTTCAATCCAACGGGTATGCACTTTAAAGTTTTCAGTAAAATCAGTATGCCCCATCATTTCACAATGGAAAGGCAATACACTTGCCACGCCTTCAATTTTAAATTCAGCTAATGCTCGACGAGCACGAGAAATAGCTTGTTCACGCGTTGCCCCAGTGACGATTAATTTCGCCATCATGGAATCAAATTGACGTGAAACCTGATTATTTTCAGCAACACCACTATCTACACGAACACCTGGACCTGAAGGCTGAGAGAAATGCGTAATTAAACCCGGTGTTGGCAAAAAGCCTTTGGCTGGATCTTCTGCATTGATCCTAAATTCAAAAGAGTGACCGCGTGGAACGGGGGTTTTATCAATACTTAGTGGTAAACCTTCCGCAATACGTAATTGCTCAATCACTAAATCAATACCTGCGGTTTCTTCGGTAACTGGGTGCTCAACTTGTAAACGCGTATTTACTTCAAGAAAAGAGATAGTCCCATTAGCACTTAATAAAAATTCAACTGTACCTGCGCCCACATAGCCCGCTTTAGCGCAAATATCTTTAGCTGATTGGTGAATACGTTCACGTTGTTCATCTGTTAAGTAAGGTGCTGGTGCTTCTTCAATTAACTTCTGATTACGACGTTGTAATGAACAGTCTCGCGTTCCTACAACCACAACGTTACCCAGTTTATCTGCAATAATTTGCGCTTCGATATGGCGAGGTTTATCTAAGAATTGTTCGACATAACATTCACCACGTCCAAAAGCTGTTACAGCTTCTCGTACTGCTGAATGATAAAGCTCTTCAATCTCTTCCATTTTATGGGCGATTTTTAAACCTCGACCTCCACCACCAAAAGCAGCTTTAATGGCAACGGGTAGACCATATTGTTTAGCAAAATCTAGAACCTCTTTGGCATCATTAACAGGATCAGCCGTACCATTTACAAGAGGAGCACCAACAGATTGTGCAATTTTGCGAGCTTTCACTTTGTCGCCAAGTACTTCTATCGTTTCTGGGTTAGGGCCGATCCAAATAAATCCCGCGTCTTGTACCGCTTTTGCAAAGTCAGCTCGTTCAGAAAGAAAACCGTAACCGGGATGGATCATCGTGGCATTGGCTTTATGGGCAATATCAATAATTTTATTAATATCTAGATAGCTCTCTTTCGGCAAATTACCATTGAGCCCATAAGCTTCATCAGCAAGACGAACGTGCAGTGCATCAATATCATCATTGGCATAAATAGCGATGGAAGTCGCGCCATAGTCCTGACAAGCTCGAATAATACGAACAGCGATTTCGCCTCTGTTGGCAATCAGTACTCTATGCTTCACTCGTTGTTTTTGGTTAATTGTTGTCATGAGTGGCATTCTCCTATCAATATTCTTGAAATTCGGTAATTGGATTAAAACGAATTTTAGCGTTAACAGGGATCTGCCCTGCGAGTGGTAAGTGATATTCAGCAACAGCGCCGATAACAGGGTATCCTCCTGTTAAAGGGTGATCGTTAAGGAACAAAACAGGTTGCCCATTAATCGGAACTTGAATTGCACCAATGCAAGTGCCTTCGCTCGATAGCTCTTGTTGTTGCTCTCGTGCCAGAGGTATTTCGCCCAACAGACGTAACCCAATACGATTAGACTGTGGTGTCACTTGCCATAATTGAGACGTTAACGTCTTTATCGCATCCGTTGTAAACCAGTCTGTACGAGGGCCTAGAACAACATCCAGCGTAACGATATCGCCTTGTTTTGGCAGTGTTGATGTAGGTTGTTCCTCAGCAATAATCCCATTTAGCGTACTTTCGTGATTAAGATGAAGCACGTCACCTTCTTGTAAAGCATTAGGACCAATTTGCGCTAAAGTATCAAACGCATGGCTGCCTAAAACCGCTGGTAATTCAAAACCACCTCTAACGGCTAGATAACTACGTACACCCGCTTTTGGCATACCTAAAATAATTTCATCGCCACAACGAACATCTATAGGCTGATAACCTGATAAATATTCGCCCTCACCCGATTCATGTTTTAATAAAATAGAACAATCTGCACCGGTTAATGCAATCACACAGTCTTGTCGTGCTTTAAGCGTCAATCCACCTTGCGTTATTTCAAGCGCCACAAATGAGATAGGATTACCCACTAGACGATTAGCTGCATGTAAGGCTGGCTTATCGAGTGCACCTGAAGCAGATACGCCCATTGATGCCGCACCAATACGCCCTTCATCTTGAAATAAAGTTTGTAGCCCCGCTGAAATGACATATAACCCTTTATCATTTAACGAGAGCTGGGAAGCTACTGCTGATTTTTTCTCAGGTAATGAAACTGTTACTGGGGATTTTTGGGCATCAACAAAATGCACTTCATTACCTGGTAATAAAAAGGCAGGTTGTTCACGAGAAAGATCCCACATTTTTATTTCTGTGGTGCCAATTAATTGCCAACCACCTGGGCTTTGTTGTGGATAAACACCACTAAACTCACCGGCTAATCCGACAGATCCAGCAGGAATTCGTGTGCGAGGTGTTTTACGGCGAGGCACATAGAGCTGCGTTTCATCGGCAATCAAATAAGCAAAACCTGGGGCGAAACCAGTGAATGCAACCTGATAGGTTTGTTCTGTGTGCCTGCGGATCACCTCATTGGTAGCGATCCCTAATAATTCAGCGACCTCATTAAGATCTTCACCTTGATAATGAACAGGGATCGTTAATGATTGTGTTTGACGAGCTGATATCGCTTTGACTTCTAATTGTCGAAGCTGACACACAAGTTCTTCAGCCGTGATTAGCCACGGCGTATAGTGAATTAATAGTGTTTTTGCCGCGGGTACAATATCTTGAATAGCAGCAATATTCGCTTGTTTGACAGATTCATACAATGCGAGCGTCTCTTTCAAAGAAGAAAGCTCAACTAATAAGTGAGATAAATTAACGGGTAAAAAGCGCAAAGTATCTTCCTCCTTTATACGTGATAAGCCGCATCAGGCACATCCGTAATAAACATATGTCCCGGAGAATGACTTAAGGCGAAAGGTACACCTGAACGCATAACTGCCGCTTGTGGAGTTACACCGCAAGCCCAAAATACAGGAATTTCACCTTGTTCAATTCTTACTGGAGAACCAAAATCGGGTGACATAATATCTTTAATACCCAGCGCTTCTGGTGAACCGATATGAACCGGAGCACCATGTACAGAAGGAAATCGACCACTGATCATTACTGCATCAGCAACTCGGTCAGCAGGAATAGGACGCATCGAAACCACTAACTCGCCTTCTAATCGCCCAGCAGGGCGACATAAGCGATTCGTTTTATACATCGGAACATTGCTGTTATCTGTGATATGGCGGATTTCAATGCCCGCTTCTAACATTGGCGTTTCAAATGTGAAACTACAGCCAATAAGGAAAGTGACTAGATCCGGATGCTGTGCCCAAATCTCAGTGGCATCCGTAATTTCATCAACTAATTTGCCATCTTCCCAAACACAGTAACGGGGAATATCAGTGCGTAGATCAGCGTCTTTTGCTAAAACAGTGCGATAACTTCCTGATTCACACACATCTAAAATAGGGCAACTTTTCGGATTACGTTGAGCATAAAGCAGAAAATCAAATGCCCAATCACGTGGCAAACTAATCATATTAGCTTGTGTCATTCCTTTTGCCATACCTGCTGTTGGAATATCCAAACCATTGCGAATGGCAAGTCGAGCTTCTTGTGCTTTTGTGATTGCCTCAGGTGTTGCCTTCATTAAATAAGTCATTTTTACACCTCATTGTTCAGTGAAGAAGGGGCAAAAGGCTTAATGCTAACACCATGATTAATTAAAATTTCTTTTACACTTTTGGCAAGAGCTACAGCATCTGGGCTATCACCATGAACACAAATAGAATCAGCCTGTATCGTGGTAAAAATACCTTCTATAGATTCAATTCCACCTTCTTGCACAAGGCGTAACATGCGTTGTGCAACAAGTTTGGGATCATGTAAAACGGCACCCTCTTTTTTGCGAGAAACTAATGTGCCATCAGAATGATAAGCTCTATCTGCAAAGGCTTCAGCAATCACTCGAAGCCCCTTTTCCTTTGCAAGTTCAATAAGGGGTGATCCGGCTAAAGCAACTAATATAAGTTGTGGATCGATGGAGAGGATCGCATCAATAACAGCAAGTGCTTGACGTTTATCATGAGCAATAGTGTTATAAAGCGCGCCATGAGGCTTAACATAAGTCACACTCATTCCAACCGCTTTAGCTAATCCTTGTAATGCACCTATTTGATAAATCACATCTGCGGTTAATTCATCACTGGCGATATCCATATTACGGCGACCAAAACCCACTAAATCAGGATAAGCGACGTGTGCCCCTATCGCGACATTGTGTTGTTTCGCTGCTTTTAATGTTTTTAAAATTCCATCTGGTGAACCTGCATGAAAGCCACAAGCAATATTTGCACTACTGACAATTCCAAGCACTGCATCATCATTGCCCATTGTCCATTGACCGAAGCTTTCACCTAAATCACTGTTTAAATCGACTGCTTTTATCATCGTTATTATTCTCTTAAGCAATGTTGAGGTAGTTGAAAATAGCACCCACGGACATAATGCCCATATACCAAGTCAGCGCACAGACAAAAATACCTGACCACAGTAGCCATGCAGGATATTTATAACCATTCATGAGATCTTGGCGGCGCCATGCAACAAAAATGAAAAGTGTCATACCAATAGGTAAAATGAGTCCATTAAAACCACCGGCAAAGACTAATAATGCAGCCGGTGCAGTTCCCATTACCATATAAATGGCGAGTGAAATAGCGATGAAAATAATGGTTGCGATATTACGTTGACGCTCAGTAACACCTTCTTTAAATACAGTAATAAATGACATTGAGGTATAAGCAGCACCAATCACACTCGTTAATGCAGCAGCCCATAAAATAAGACCAAAGATGCGTAATCCAGTTAAACCCGCTGCATGTTGAAATGCTTGAGAAGCTGGATTTGCTGCATGGCTAGAAATATCTAATGTTACGCCACTGGCAACCACACCTAAAATGGAAAGGAACAGGATATAGCGCATTAATCCAACGACTAAAATTCCCTTGGTTGCAGCGCTTGATACCGCATCAATGTTCTCAATCCCCGTTGTTCCTTTATCAAGGAGACGGTGAGCCCCCGCATAACAGATATAACCGCCTACGGTCCCACCAACAATTGTAGTGATCGTAGCGAAGTTAATTGCATCAGGTAAAACAGTTTGTCTTAATGCTTCACCTACTGGAGGATTAGACGCAATCATGACAAAAACCGTCAGTAGGATCATAACGATACCAAGAACAATGATCATACGATCAATAAAGTTACTGGCTTTGCGTGATGAGAAAATATAGATCGCAAGTAAAGCACTTAAGATCCCGCCCCATTTAGGATCTAGACCAACCATTGCATTAAGCCCTAAGCCAGCACCTGCAATGTTACCCACGTTAAATACTAAGCCACCAAAAATAACTAATACAGCAAGTAAGTAGCCACTGCCAGGTATTGCTTTGTTAGCAATATCTGAAGCTCGCATGTTGGTAACCGTGATCACTCGCCAGATACTTTGCTGAACAACATAGTCGATGATGATTGATGCCAAAATACCAAACGCAAATGCGGCTCCCATAGTGGCAGTAAAGGTTGCAGTTTGAGTAATAAAACCTGGCCCAATTGCTGACGTTGCCATTAAAAAAATGGCAGCTATCAGAGAAGAACGTCTATTTTTTATAAACGTATTTGATGTTGTATTTGCAGTGTCTTGTGTAGCCATGAGCTACCCCCTTTATCATCATTATTTTAATTATTATTACTAAGGCAATTAGCGTGCCATTGTTGAGCATGAATACGTAATTGTTAATCACCTGATATTAGATTGTTGAACAATTAATAATAATAGATGAATAAATAAGCAAATAGATTTAAATATGGGATGATAAAAGTGCAAACAAGATCGCATTTTTAACATTTTATTGACAATTATGACTCGTTAATTAGTCATGAATATGCACTTAAATGAGGCATAAAAAGATCAAATGCACAAAAATAGTGCGCTAATATAGAAGGAAAAATATGTTTAATCACTAAAATATCGTAAGGAAAAATTAATTTTTTTTGATGGAAATAAATAGAAAGTTATATTCGATACAGTGAGAAGTACGACAGAGTGGCATAATAGAGGTTATATATTACAAAACACACTGATAGAATAGACGCTTCTATTAAGCTAATAGCAGAAGATAATGCAGAAAAAAACATCTCCACAAATTCTTTCTCAAAAAGTTGCAAATATTATTCGGCAAAAAATCACTATTGGAGAATTACCTCCTGGCGAAAGATTGTCAGAAACTGCATTAAGTGAAACGCTAGAAATATCGCGTAATACTTTAAGAGAGGTTTTCCGCGTTCTTACCCAAGAAGGGCTTTTGACTTATAAACCTAATCGTGGTGTTTTTGTTTCTGTACCAGATATGGCAAGTATCATGGATATTTATCGTGTAAGACGATTAATTGAATGTGATGCTCTACGACATTCTTATCCCATGCATCCCGCTATTGTTAGAATGCAAGATAGTGTTAATCAAGCAAAAATTTTTCAAGAACAACAAGATTGGAACGGTGTAGGAACCTGCAATATGCACTTTCATACCGCGATTGTTGAGCTTTCAGATAGCCCTAGACTGTTTAAACAATACCAACTTATTCTAGCTGAATTACGTTTAGCATTTGGCTTACTCAATGATCCTCAATTACTACACGCACCTTATATTGAAAAAAATGAACAGATTTTAATGCTGTTGATGGATGGAAAAGCACAAGAAGCAGCAACAGCAATGGAAGACTATTTAGAAATTTCAGAAAGAACAGTACTCGCTGCATTTTCTCGTCATAACTTTTGTTAAAAGATCATAAAAAATGCCCTAATTTAGGGCATTTTTATATTCAGAATTTAGAATAATATTTAAAATTCACTGATTTTTGATCTTTTAAAAACCCCAAATGCAAAAAAGCCAACCCATTGGGTTGGCTTTCTCGTCTTAT